>NZ_JBIAUR010000004.1:0-221788 GCF_042893105.1 Streptomyces sp. NPDC001663
GGTTCGCCCGCCCCGGGGGGGGGGCGCCCCGGCCGGGGCGCCCCCCCCCCCCCCGCGCGGGCGGCCCCCCCCCCCCCCCCCCCCGGGGGGGGCGGGGGGGGGGGGGCCCGCCCCCCCCCCCCCCGCTTCTCGGCGTTCGTGGGGGTGCGGATCGGCGCGGCCCGCAGGACGCTGAAGGCATGGCACATCCAACGGAGCATCCGCACATCGTGGTGCACTCGCCGGCCCTGGACGGCTCCCGGCGGGTCACGGAGGGCGACGAGACGCTGGGGATCGCCACGCACGTCGACGACGTCAGCGAGATCCTGCGCCTGGCCGACCTGTACGTCACGGACGTGGAGGAGAGCGACCTCATCGAGTGGCAGGGCGGCGGCCCGGACGACTGGCCGGGGCTGTCGGAACACCACGAGGGGTCGTGACCACGTACGTACGCCTGGCGCGTGGACCAACGGCACGTACGCCCGGGGACGTAGGACGTCTACGCAAACCTCAAATCCAGCTCTGAACATGGTTCAAGAGGCTTCAGCCGCCCCCGCCCGCGGGCATATTCACGTCACATGGGGCCCGCCGACACGGGGGCGGCGGGCCCCATGACGGGGGAACGGGGGAAACGGGGGACGGCTCCTGGGAGCCGGGCACGCGAAAGGGGCGGTCCAACCAGCAGGTTGGACCGCCCCTCAGCTGTCGGCCGGGTCAGACCTTCAGCGTCCTGATCGACGTCGGGGCGTGCCCCGGCTCGGTCGCGATCTCCTCGAACTCCACCACGTTGCTGATGTCGTTGGTGGTCGACATGGAGATGTTGGTGACGCGCTCCAGGATGGCCTCGACGACGACCGGGACCTGGTACTCCTGCGCGAGCTTCTTGGCCTGCTCGAGGGCGGCGCCCAGCTCGGCCGGGTCGGTCACCCGGATCGCCTTGCAGCCGAGGCCCTCGGCGACCTTGACGTGGTCGACGCCGTAGACGCCCAGCTCCGGCGAGTTGATGTTCTCGAACTCCAGCTTGACCTGGAAGTCGATGTCGAACGCCCGCTGCGCCTGGCGGATCAGGCCCAGGTAGGAGTTGTTCACCAGGACGTGGACGTACGGGATCCTGTGCTGCGCCCCGACCGCCAACTCCTCGATCATGAACTGGAAGTCGTAGTCGCCGGACAGCGCGACGACCTGCGCCTCCGGGTCGGCCTTGGCGACGCCCAGCGCGGCCGGAATGGTCCAGCCGAGGGGGCCCGCCTGGCCGCAGTTGATCCAGTGCCGCGGCTTGAAGACGTGCAGCATCTGGGCGCCGGCGATCTGCGAGAGGCCGATGGTGGAGACGTACCGGGTCTCCGGGCCGAAGGCCTTGTTCATCTCCTCATAGACGCGCTGCGGCTTGATCGGGATGTCGTCGAAGTGCGTACGGCGCTGGAGCGTCGCCTTCTTCTCCTGCGCGGAGGCCGCCCACGCCGAGCGGTCGGGCAGCTTGCCTTCCGCCTTCGACTCCCTTGCCACCTCGACGAAGAGCTCCAGGGCAGCCTTCGCGTCGGACGCGATGCCGTAGTCCGGGGCGAAGATCTTGCCGATCTGGGTCGGCTCGATGTCGACGTGGACGAACTTGCGGCCGGCCGTGTAGACGTCGAGCTTGCCGGTGTGGCGGTTGGCCCAGCGGTTGCCGATGCCGAGGACGAAGTCGGACTCCAGGAAGGTCGCGTTGCCGTAGCGGTGCGAGGTCTGCAGGCCGACCATGCCGGCGTTCAGCTCATGGTCGTCGGGCAGGAGGCCCCAGCCCATCAGGGTCGGGACGACCGGAGTGCCCGTCAACTCGGCGAACTCGACGAGGAGTTCGGCCGCGTCGGCGTTGATGACACCGCCGCCGGCGACGATCAGCGGACGCTCGGACTCGTTCAGCAGCCCGATCGCCTTCTCGATCTGGGCGCGGGTCGCGGCCGGCTTGTACGCCTGGAGCGGCTCGTACGTCTCCGGGTCGAACTCGATCTCGGTGAGCTGGACGTCGATCGGCAGGTCGATCAGGACCGGGCCGGGACGCCCGGAGCGCATGAGGTGGAAGGCCTGCTGGAAGACGCCGGGAACCTGGGCGGCCTCGAGCACCGTGACCGCCATTTTCGTCACCGGCTTGGCGATCGAGGCGATGTCGACGGCCTGGAAGTCCTCTTTGTGGATCACGGCGGTCGGGGCCTGGCCCGTGATGCACAGGATCGGGATGGAGTCGCCGATGGCGGAGTACAGACCGGTGATCATGTCGGTGCCGGCGGGGCCGGACGTACCGATGCAGACGCCGATGTTGCCCGGGTGGGTGCGGGTGTAGCCCTCGGCCATGTGCGAGGCGCCCTCGACATGGCGGGCAAGGGTGTGGTTGATGCCGCCGGAGGCCTTGAGCGCCGCGTAGAAGGGGTTGATCGCCGCGCCGGGCACACCGAACGCGTTGGTGACGCCCTCGCGCTTGAGGATCTCAACTGCCGCGCGGGCAGCGGTCATACGTGCCATCGAGTACTCCTGCTTCGGCTGTCGGATTCGCACTCCCGTCGCGCCCCGCGGTGAGCTCTTCCGTGTCGACTTCCCTGATCGCTTCCGCGCCACTTCCGTGCTGGACTTCCGTATTGCGGAAACTGTTTTCTACTATCTGGAAGCAATGTAAGTGGGTGAGGGAAGGCCGTCAAGAGAAGGACAAGCGGGGGTCCGCTGGAGGACGATGTGGGCCATGTCCGAGAGCGTCTCGGTGCGCTGTCCGGCCTGCCGGCGCGAGCACCTCTACGCGGCGCCGTCGTATCCGTGCGTGTGCGGGGCACCCGTCGCCCCGCCGCTCGACCGGCACGGAAGCGCGACGGCGGTCACACAGCGTGCCTGGGCGGAGGACTGGGTCACGCTGCGGTGCGGCTCCTGCGGCCGCCGGGACCAGTGGCCGCGCCCGGAGCTGGGCTGCCCGTGCGGGACGGTGCTGCGGATCGCGGTGGCCGGGACGGACACCGACGCGGAGGGCGCCGCCCGTCCGGCGAAGCGCCGCCGGCCGTTCCAGCCCGTCACCATCCGCACCGCCAGGGACGCGGTGACGGCCGCCGCCGTATATCTGCGCTGGCTCGGCTACCGGGACATCCGCCGCGCCGACCAGCGGCCGCCGTCCGGCATCGGCATCGCCGCTCGCGGCCTGCTGGCCCAGGTCGACCCGACCGTGCGCCCTGCCTCACTGCGGGACGTGGAGTGCCTGTGGCTGACGGCCATGACGGAGTCGTCGGGCTGCGTCTACTTCTCCCTGGCCGGCTACGCCACCGACGCCCGCACCCGCGCCGACTCCCTGGGCGTCCCCCTCTTCGTCCTGGACCTGACGGGCACGCCACAGCCGGTGAACCAGCTGGCGGACGAACTCGACTCGACCGGGGCCTGAGCCCCGGCCGAGTCACCCGCAGTCGTGCTCACACGCCGTACTTCTCCCGCAGTTCGATCTTCCGCACCTTCCCCGACACCGTCATCGGAAAGGCCTCCAGGATCCGCACCCTGCTCGGCACCTTGTAGTGCGCCAACTGTCCCTCGCAGAAGGCGCGTACGTCCTCCAGGGTCGGCGGGTCGGCCGGGTCGCGCGGGATGACGCAGGCGAGGACCTCCTCGCCGTACTTCTCGTGGGGTACGCCGACCACCTGGACGTCCTGGATCTTCGGATGGCCGTAGAGGAACTCCTCGATCTCGCGCGGGTAGATGTTCTCGCCGCCGCGGATGATCATGTCCTTGATGCGGCCGACGATCTCGACGTAACCGTCCTCGCGCATCATCGCCAGGTCGCCGGTGTGCATCCAGCGGCCGGGGTCGACGGCCTCGGCGGTCTTCTCGGGCTCGTTCCAGTAGCCGAGCATCACGCTGTAGCCGCGGGTGCACAACTCGCCTGCCTCGCCCCGGGGTTGGGTCACTCCGGTCGCCGGGTCGACGATCTTCACCTCGATGTGCGGCAGGACGCGGCCGACGGTGCCGGTGCGGTGTTCGAGGTCGTCGTCGCGCCGGGTCTGGGTGGAGACGGGCGAGGTCTCCGTCATGCCGTAGCAGATCGACACCTCGGCCATGTTCATCTCGCCGACGACCCGCTTCATGACCTCCACCGGGCAGGGCGAACCCGCCATGATGCCGGTGCGGAGGGAGGAGAGGTCGTACGTCGCGAAGTCGGGGAGGTTCAACTCCGCGATGAACATGGTCGGGACGCCGTACAGGGAGGTGCAGCGTTCCCGCTGGACGGCTTCGAGGGTGGCCTCGGGGTCGAAGGACGGGGCCGGGATGACCATGCAGGCGCCGTGCGAGGTGGCCGCGAGGTTGCCCATGACCATGCCGAAGCAGTGGTAGAAGGGCACCGGGATGCAGATCCGGTCCTGCTCCGTGTAGGCGATCAACTCGCCCACGAAGTAACCGTTGTTGAGGATGTTGTGGTGGGAGAGGGTCGCCCCCTTGGGGAAGCCCGTCGTGCCCGACGTGTACTGGATGTTGATCGGGTCGTCGCAGGACAGGTCCGGGTACGGCGCCGGGGTCCCGCGGGCGATCAACGCGTCCCAGCTCGGGTCGCCGATGTAGACGGTCTCCCTCAACTGCGGGCACTTGCCGCGCACTTGGTCGACCATCGCCCGGTAGTCGCTCGTCTTGTGGCTCAGGGAGGCGAACAGCAGGGAGATCCCGGCCTGGCCGAGGACGTACTCGACCTCGTGGGTGCGGTAGGCCGGGTTGATGTTCACCATGATCGCGCCGATGCGGGCGGTGGCGTACTGGACCAGCACCCACTCGGGGCAGTTGATCGCCCAGATCCCGACCCGGTCGCCCTTGACGACGCCGCTCGCGAGCAGTGCGTACGCCAACTCGTCCACGTCCGCGGCGAATTCGGCGTAGGTCCAGCGCCGTCCGGAGGGCACGTCGACGAGTGCCTCGCGGTCCGGCCAGGCGGCGACGGCCCGGTCGAGGTTGGCGCCGATCGTGTCGCCGAGCAGGGTCGTGTCGCTCGTGCCGTGCGTGTACGACGATTTTGAGGTCACCGGAAGTCCTCCTCGCGGTACTCGTTCCCGGAACCCGCGGCCGTCGCCTCGCGCAGCTCGATGCGGCGGATCTTGCCGGAGACGGTCTTGGGCAGGGCACCGAACTCCAGGCGACGGATGCGCTTGTACGGGGCGAGGACCTCACGGGAGTGCTCGAACAGCACCTTCGCGGTGTCGGGGCCCGGCTGCCAGCCCTCGGCGAGCACGATGTACGCCTTCGGCACGGCGAGGCGCAGCTCGTCCGGGGCGGGCACGACGGCCGCCTCGGCCACCGCCTCGTGCTCCAGCAGGGCGCTTTCCAGCTCGAACGGGGAGATCTTGTAGTCGCTCGCCTTGAAGACGTCGTCGCTGCGTCCGATGTACGTCAGATATCCGTCCTCGTCCCTCGAGGCGACGTCCCCGGTGCGGTAGTGGCCGCCGGCCATCGCCTCCGCCGTACGGTCCGGGTCGCCGTGGTAGCCGGTCATCAGGCCGACCGGACGCGCCGACAGGTCGAGGGCGATCTCGCCCTCGGCGGCACCGGGCGCGCCCGTCACCGGGTCGAGGAGCTCGACCTTGTAGCCCGGGCTCGGCCGCCCCATCGAGCCGGTCTTGAGCGGCTGTCCCGGGCTGTTGGCGACCTGCACGGCCGTCTCGGTCTGCCCGAAGCCGTCCCGGATGGTCACCCCCCAGGCCCGTCGGACCTGCTCGATGACCTCGGGGTTCAGGGGCTCCCCGGCGGCCACGGCCTCGCGCGGCCTGCGACGCAGCTGGGTCAGGTCGGCCTGGATGAGCATGCGCCAGACGGTCGGCGGCGCGCAGAAGGTCGTGACCCCCGCCCGGTCCATCTCCGCCATCAGCCGGGACGCGTCGAAGCGTGTGTAGTTGTAAAGGAAGACGGTCGCCTCCGCGTTCCACGGCGCGAAGAGGTTCGACCAGGCGTGCTTGGCCCAGCCGGGCGAGGAGATGTTGAGGTGCACGTCGCCGGGCTTGAGGCCGATCCAGTACAGGGTCGCCAGATGGCCGATCGGGTACGAGGTGTGCGTGTGCTCGACCAGCTTGGGACGGGCGGTCGTGCCCGAGGTGAAGTACAGCATCAGCGGGTCGTCGGCGAGGGTGGGCCCGTCCGGGAGGAACTCGGCGGGCGCCGCGTACGCGTCCTCGTACGGCTCCCAGCCCTCCTCCGGCAGACCGCCGACGGAGATACGGGTGTACGCGCCGGGGACGTCGTCGAACTTGGCGGTGTCCTCGGCCCGTACGATCACGTGCTTCACGCGCCCCCGGTCGACGCGGTCGCGCAGGTCGGCGGGGCCCAGCAGCGGGGTGGCCGGGATGACCACGGCGCGCAGCTTCATCGCCGCGAGGGCCGTCTCCCACAGCTCCACCTGGTTGCCCAGCATGACGAGGATCCGCTCCTCGGCCCGGACGCCCCGGTCCTGCAACCAGTTCGCCACCCGGTCCGAACGCTCGGCCATCTCCGCGAAGGAGACCCGGACCTCGGAGCCGTCCTCCTCGACGATGTGCAGGGCGGTCCGGTCGTTGCCTTCGGCGATGACGTCGAACCAGTCGAGCGCCCAGTTGAAGCGCTCGGGGCGGGGCCAGCTGAAACCCTCGTATGCCTTCGCATAGTCCTCGCGGTGCTCCAGCAGGAAGTCCCGCGCGTTACGGAAGGCCTCCGTCGCCGTCGTCATCTTGCGTCCTCCTCGGTACCGGACCATTGCCGGGCGGCTCTCTGCCATCGTGTAATCCGTGATGCAGGTCTCACTACCCCCGAACGGGGGTGTGTGCTGCAGGGAAAGGGCGAGCAGGTGACAGCAGACGCGTCCGGGGCGGTCGAGATACGCAACGCGCTGGTGCGCCTGCGGCGCATGACGGGGCTGCCGGTGGCCTTCGGCGGGCTGGTGGAGCCGGGGCGGCAGCACGTGCGCATCAGCGAACTCAGCGGCAACACGACAACCGCCCTGAGCGGACTCCCGGTGACCTCCGGCAACGGCCTCGGCGGCCGCGCGGCCGCCCTCGCCCGCCCGTGCGCCGTGACGGACTACAGCTCCTCCCAGCAGATCAGCCACGAGTACGACGTCCCGGTCGCCACGGAGGGGCTGCGGTCGATCCTCGCGGTGCCGGTGGTCGTACGCCGCCGGGTGCGCGGTGTCCTGTACGGCGCCCTGCGCACGGCCCAGCCGCTCGGTGACCGCACACTGGGCGCGGCGATGGAGGCGGCGCGGGACGTGGAGCAGGCGCTGGCGGTCCGGGACGAGGCGCGCGGTCTGCTGGCGGAGGCCGCCCGCACCGAGCCCGCCCGGGACCCCGCCGCGGGCGCCGCCCGGGAGCAGGTGCGGGAGGCCCATGCAGCTCTGCGGGCGCTGGCACCGCGGATCGCGGACCCGGCACTGCGGGCGGAACTCCTCGGCGTGTGCGGGCTGTTGGCCCCGAGGGCGCCGGTCGACGAGGTCGGCCTGACCCCGCGCGAGCTGGACGTACTGGCCTGCGTGGCCGCCGGGGCGACGAACGCGGTGGCCGCGGAACGGCTCGGTCTGCGCGCCGAGACGGTCAAGGGCTACCTGCGCTCCGCCATGCGCAGGCTCGGGGCGCACACCCGCGGGGAGGCGGTGGTCGCGGCGCGCCGGGCGGGGTTGCTGCCGTAGCTCTCGGCAACCACCCCGAGGAGTGTCTATTCATTCAGCCGAGCTTCGAATTTCCCCATGCAACACCATTGTTATATCCCTCACCACGCCGTCCGTCCGAATTTCAAAGAGACGTTGCCTAGAATTTGGTCCGGACACGACACTTGGAGGGGAGCGGTGACCGTGCGAGGGGACTTCAAGGAGCCTGCCAGATGCCGCCCCGACCTGGTCATCGGCCGGGAGGAGCCGTTCGGCGCGGCGCGTGAGCAGCTCGCCCGCGGCGGCAGTGTGCTGCTCCACGGTCCCGCCGGAATAGGAAAGTCGACCGTACTGCGGGCATTGGCATCCGAATATGGGACACCCGCCCGCACCGTGTTGCGCTGCTCGGCGACCGAGTCCGAATCGCATCTCCCCTTCCTGGCCCTCGCCGACCTCCTCGGTCTGGTCGTCGACGAGGTCTCCGACAAGCTGCCCGCCGCCCAGCGCACCGCGCTGGAGTCGGCGCTCACCGGCCGCGGCGAGTCCACCCTCCAGCGCGACGGGCTCGCGCTGCGCCTGGCCGTGCTCTCCGCCCTGCGCGCGCTCGCCGCCAAGGGCCCCGTCCTCGTCGTCGCCGACGACCTGCAGTGGCTGGACCCGGCGAGCGCGGAGCTCCTCGGCTTCGCCGCCCGCCGCCTGGGCGACACCCCCGTCCAACTGTTGTGCGCGGTGCGCACGGAGGGCCAGGAGTACGACCGTCACCTACGCGCGTCGCCACCCGACACCCTGGCCGTTCGGCTCGGCGCGCTCTCCCGGACCCAGGTCTCCGCGCTGCTCGACCACCGCGGCTACACCGGCCTGCCGCGCTCCATCGTCCGGGACATTCACCGCACCAGCGGCGGCAACCCGTTCTTCGCACTCGAACTGGGCCGCGCCCTGGCCGAGAACCCGACCCCGCCGAGACCCGGTGAGCCGCTGCCGGTGCCCACCTCGCTGCGCGCCCTGGTCCTGAACCGCCTCGAGATGCTCTCCGACGAGGCCCGGCGCACCCTCCTCGTGGCCAGTGCGGGCGCCCGCCCCACGCTGGCCCTGCTGCACGCGGCCGGCCGGGAGAACGCCGAGGCCGAGACCGCCCGGGCGGCCGAACTCGGGCTGCTGGCAACGGAACCCGAGGGCCCCGCCGTACGGTTCGCGCATCCGCTGATCTCGGCCGCGCTGTACGCGGAGGCGCCCGCGCAGGAGCGGCGCGCCGCGCACGCCGCGCTGTCCACCGCCGCCTCCGACCCGATCGAGCGGGCCCGCCACCTCGCCCTGGCGACCACCGGCACCGACCCGGAGGCCGCGGCCCGTCTCGCCGAGGCCGCCGCCCTCGCCCGGGACCGCGGGGCCCCCTCGGTCGCCGCCTCGCTCGGGCTGCTCGCGGCCCGGCACACCCCGGCCGACGGCGACCCGGGCCCGGACGAGCACCGGCTGCAGGCTGCCGAGGACGCGATCACCGCCGGCGAGGTGGACCTCGCCCGGGACATCGCGCGCGAGGTGCTGACCCGGGCCACCGCACCCGCGGACCGGGTGCGGGCCTGGATGGTGGTCATCGAGGCGGCGGGCCAGGCGCTCGGCGAGGTCGACACCGTCTACCCGCAGGTGCTGGCCGACGCCGGCGACGACCCGGGCCTGCTCGCCCTGGTCCACTACCAGCTGGCCTGGCGGGGACTGGTCGTGGAGGGCGACTTCGCCATCGGCCGGGAGGAGGCCGCGCACGCCGCAGAGCTCGCGGCCCGCTCCGGCGACCGGCGCACGGAACTCCTCGCGCTCGCCTTCCAGGCGCAGACCGAGACCCTGATGGGCCACCCGGACGCCCCCGCGACCATCAAGCGCGCCCTGAAGGAACCCCAGCTGCCCGAAGTGGCCTGCCACCACAACGGCGCGGGCGCGACCCGCTACCGCTGGCTGATCATGAGCGACCAGCTGCCCGAGGCCCGCTCCACGGTCAGCGCGCTGCTGCGTGAGGTGCGGCGGCGCGGCATGGTCGAGAGCGAGGTGCACTTCGTGCGCCTGCTCGCCGAGACCGAACTGCGCTCCGGGCACTGCGGACGCGCCCTCGACCTGGCCCGGGAGAGCATGCGCCTGGCCCGGGACTCCGGCATCGGCGAGATTCCCTCCGCCGTGCTCGACTCCCTCGCCGAGGCCTCCGGCGGCGACGTGGACCGGGCGCTGGCACTGGCGCGCGAGGCCGTGGAGCAGGCCGGGCAGGTCGGCGACCAGATGTACGTCTCCCGGGGGCTGACCGCGCTCGGGCACGCCCAGCTGGTGGCCGGCGACGCCGAGGGGGCGGTGCACTCGCTGCGCCGGGTCCGGGAGCTGGAGAACGGCCTCGGCATCACCGACCCCGCGCGCGGCCGCTGGCACGGCGACCTCGCCGAGGCCCTCGTCCGCATCGGCGAGGTCGACGAGGCGCAGCAACTCCTCGACGTGGCGCGCGAACACGCGCTGCGGCTCGGGCGCGAGAGCGTGCTGGCCCTCCTGGACCGCGCCGAGGCGCTGGTGCGGGCCGCGCGCGGGGAGCGCGACGCCGCCATCGCCCAGCTGACGTCCGTTCAGGACCGGCTCGCCAAGCTGGGCTACGGCCTGGAGGAGGCGCGCGCCGCGTTCGCCCTGGCCTCGCTGCGCACCGGCCGGCCGGGCCCGACGTCGTACGACGAAGCGGCCCGGCTGTTCCGTCGCTGCCGGGCACTGCCGTGGGTGCGCCAGGTGGAGCAGGCGGCCGTGGCGAATCCGGTGGAACCGATCGCCACCCCTGCTGCGTCAGAGGGCCTGGAAGGCCTTGCCTCGATGGAGCGACAGGTCGCCGCGCTCGTCATGGAGGGTGCGACCAACCGCGAGATCGCATCGCGCCTGTTCATCAGCGTGAAGACGGTCGAGGCGACCCTCACCAGGGTGTACCGGAAGCTCGGGATCCGTTCGCGGGTGGACATAGTCCGTTTGGCCGCAGGCCGCCGCGCGAAGTGACGGCACCCCGGGTTAACTGAGCCGGACCGAGGGTTTTCCCTCCCCTACTCCCTTAGGGGGTTCCCTCATTGGGAGCAGGGCGTTCCGGGTCCTAGCGTTAGGGCGTGCCGCTCGCCCGGGCATACGGGGGTCGGTCCCGCGACCCCCGTGCACAACCCCCCACACCCGCGCGACCCCCCACCGGCAACCCCACTGAGGAGACTCATGTTCGGGCTCACCCGTGCGAGAAAGACCGCCGCCATAGTCGTGGCGACCGCTGCCGCGGCCGCCACCGCACTGCTCGGCGCACCTTCCGCGGCAGCCGCGCCTCAGCCCATCGTGGGCGGCACGACGACCACCACAACGGCCTACCCCTTCGTCATGCAGATCACGGACGCCTCGCAGAACCAGTTCTGCGGCGGCACCCTCGTATCGGCCACCAAGGTGATCACGGCCGCCCACTGCATGGTCGGCGAGACCACCAGCAGCGTCCGGGTCGTCGGCGGCCGCACCTATCTGAACGGCACGAACGGCACGGTCAGCAAGGTCAGCAAGATCTGGATCAACCCGGACTACACGGACGCCACCAACGGTGACGACGTGGCCGTCCTGACGCTCTCGACGTCGATGCCGTACACGACGGCGTCGTACGTGAAGTCCTCGGACACCTCGGTGTACGCGGCAGGCACCACCGCCCGCATCCTCGGATGGGGCACCACCTCGGAGAACGGCAGCTCCTCCAACCAGCTGCGGACCGCGACCGTCCCGACCGTGTCCGACTCCAGCTGCAAGAGCTCCTACGGTTCCGACTACGTCGCGACCGACATGGTTTGCGCCGGATACACCTCCGGCGGCACAGACACCTGCCAGGGCGACAGCGGCGGTCCCCTGCTCATCGGGGGCGTCCTGGCAGGGATCACTTCTTGGGGCGAGGGCTGCGCGGAGGCCGGTTACCCGGGTGTGTACACCCGGCTGACGACCTTCTCGAGCCTGGTGACCACGCAGGTCAACTCGTAACAAGAGAGATCTCCCGAGCACCCCTCGGGGAAATACCAGGGGGCGTTGCGAGCTACCACGAGCAGCTCGCAGCGCCCCCTATCCATGCCCCGCTACGTGTGCGCTACTTGTCGGCGGTGAGCCTGCCCGCCGCGCCCCAGCTGTCCGCCGGCACCTCGTGGATCCACACCTGCACGGTCTCCGCCGGGATCTTGTACGCGTCCACGAAGGCGTCGGTGACGCGCTTGACGAGGTCCCGCTTGAGCTCGGTGTCGCGGGGGCCCTGCTGGATGGTGACGATCGGCATGACTGCACTCCCTCGAGTGATGTTCCGTTCGGGTGAGTCCAGTTCATCGCGGCGGGTGTCCGTGACCAAGAAGCAGATCCCGACCGCAGCGATCAGTTCTCGTGATCACCGCAGGCCAGCAGCAGGGTGTCCAGGTGCGGCGGGGCGGCCGAGTCGGACACCGCGAGGCCCGTCGACAGGGCCAGGCCGGGGGCCTTGAACGGTACGAAGGCCACGCGGGGACTGTGCAGCACGCGCGCGTGGGAGGCGTAGACGACCGTCCACAGCGGCCGGGTACCGATGGTGGCGAGGGTGTCCTGCAGGGAGCCGCTCACCGGTCCGGGAGGCGGTTCGAACCCGGCCTCGTGGCAGGCACCGACGACCAGGTCGACGAGGGCGGGGTTGTTGCGGCGCTCGGTCAGGGTCAGGGGCAGCCCGGCCAGTTCCCCGACGCCGATCTCCGGCCGGCCGGCGAGGGGGTGCGTGGCGGGGAGGGCCGCGACCAGAGGGTCGGGCCACAGGGGCAGCACGCGTACGCCGGGCACGGGTTCGACCGCGCGGACGAACGCGGCGTCGAGCTGCCCTCCGGCGACCCGGGCGAGCCGCTCGGCGGCCGGCAGCGAGAAGAGCTCGACGGGAACCTCGGGCGCACGGCGCGCGAACGCCACGAGCACCCGGTCCAGATGCGCACCCAACCCCGTGCTCGTACCGATCCTCAGCCCCGGCGGCGGGGCGACGGCCGCGCGGGCCCGGTCGGCGGCGGCCAGCACGGCCCGCGCCTCCGGCAGCAGCCGCTCCCCCGCCGCGGTGAGCCGCACCCGGCGCGGCGTCCGGTCGAACAGCTCGGCCCCCAACTCCCGCTCCAGCCGCTGTATTTGCTGGCTCACCGCGGACTGCACGATATGCAGCCGCTCGGCCGCACGCCCGAAGTGCAGCTCCTCGGCGACGGTCACGAAATAGGTGAGCTGCCGCAGTTCCATGGGCCCGACTCTAGAGGGGGCCGCGAGATGGCTGTTTCAATGAGCGCGCCCGAGAGTGCTCCAGGGAAGTGATACGCATGGTGTCCACGGACCGTTTCCTCGCCTTCGCCGCGATGTCCCTGCTGGTGATCGTGATTCCGGGACCCAGCGTCCTGTTCGTCATCGGCCGGGCCCTCGCCCACGGCCGCCGCACCGCGGTGGCGACCGCGCTCGGCAATGTCTTCGGCTCGTATCTGCTGGTGGTTGCGGTCGCCGTAGGCATCGGCTCGCTGGTGGAGCGCTCGGTCGCGATCTACCTGGCGGTGAAGCTGGCGGGCGCCGCCTACCTCGTCTACCTGGGCGTGCACGCCTTCCGGCACCGCAAGGAGCTCAAGGCCTCCGCGATCAGGGCGACACCCGCGGCCCCGGCGCGCGGCGATCTCCGTACGGTCCTGGACGGCGCACTCGTCGGCCTGACCAACCCCAAGGGCATCGTGTTCTTCGCCGCCGTACTCCCCCAGTTCGTGGACCACTCGGCGGGCCAGGTCACCGCCCAGATGCTCCTGTTGGGCCTGATCCCGATCTCGATCGGCCTGGTCACCGACACCCTGTGGGGCCTGACCGCGTCCGCGGCCCGCGCCTGGTTCGCCCGCTCGGACCGACGCTTGTCGCTGATCGGCGGCGCGGGCGGCTTCACGATGATCGGGCTGGGGCTGACGGTTGCGGTGACGGGACGGGCGGACTGAGGGGTCCAGGCAGCGGTCCTACGGCAGCACGGTGCCGAAGCGGATGTCGTACGAGGCTCCCGGATGCATGGTCTCGAGCATCCGCTCGCCTTCCTGGACCACGTCCTCCCGCTGGGCCTTGGTGAGCTTCCCGAAGGGCTCGACCACGAGCGCGTCCTCGGCCAGCTTCCACACCCCCGCCAGGAAGCCGTCCACGAGGAACGTGCAGTAGACCATGTTCCCCACCCAGCTGCGGCCCCAGTACTCGGGCGGTACGACGCGGGTGCGGTCGGCGTGGGAGAGGAGCAGGTTGTCGAACTCGGGGAGGAAACGGGGCGGGGCGGGGAGGTCCGCGTCGGGACGGGGCGCGTCGGGGAGGTCGAAGAGTTCGACGCCGTTCTCGTCGCGGAAGGTCAGGAGTCGGGGGCGGAGGCGTTCGAAGGCCTCGCGCAGGCGGGTCAGGCCGGCCCAGGTCTGCATGTCCTTGACGGAGGCGGGACCGAAGGCGGCGAGGTAGCGCAGGACGACGGCGTCCGGGGCCGGTGCTTCCCCCGCCGGACGGCCGAGCCAGTGCTCGGCGGTGGTCAGGGCGACCTGGCCGCTCCTGCCCCACAGTCCGCGCGGGGTGACCTGGACGAGTGGGAGCCGGCAGCGGGCGGCGATGCCGAGGGCCTGCGGGTCGGCGTCGGGCCACTCGGCGAGCAGGGCCTCGCGCAGCTGCTTCATGGTGCGCGGCTCGGACTCGACGAGCTCGCGGGCGAGCGCGGCGAGCCGGTCGAGGTCGACGCCGGCAAGTCCCTTGCGGAAGTTGGTGAGTTCGCGGTCGCGGGCGGGCTGGACCAGCGGGCGCAGGGTGAGGCAGTCGTCGGCGGTGTGGGTGTGGATGGTCGAGCGCATGGTGACGATGCGGACGACCTCGCGGTCGGCCATCAGCGACGACAGCTGCTCCGGGGAGAAGCCGTCGAGGCGGGCGGCGAGCGCGTAGTACGGCGGCTTGACGTTCTGCGCCTGGAGCCCGAGGAGATGCTCGACGGCGGCCTCGACGGAGAGCGGCGACCGGCGCAGGAGCAGCTGCCGGGCGAGGGTGGCGCGGTTGAGGGCACGGGAGCCGAGCACGGGAGCCGTGGCGGTGGTCTTCGTCGTGCTGCGCTGCGTACTGCTCCGCTTCGTCATGCCTGCACGCTAACGGCGCTTGCGGACACCTTCTGTCCGCAACTCTCACCGAATCCCGGAACCGCCCGCCACCCCGGCGTCGTTTGCCCCGTATATCCTGCCCGGGATCACGCAGCCGCAGGTTCGACCCGGGAGGCAGCCGCATGTCCGAGCGACGCGTCCGTCCCGCCTCCAAGAACGCGAGGAAGTCCGTCTGGCGCCGCGCGCTCACCCCGCCGCAGCCGCCGGAGCCGAAGAACCCACCGCCCGCCGACCCGGCGCCCCCGGAGCCGTCGGAGGTGGCGAGCGTCGTCCAGGCGGCCCTGTACCGGGACGGGGTCCGCGTCTCCGCCCCCGCCACTCTCGCCGAAACGTTCCGCGAGCTGCGCGAGCAGCCGTCCGGCATGGCGTGGATCGGGCTCGCCCGTCCGACGGAGGCCGAACTCCTCTCCCTGGCCAGCGAGTTCGATCTCCATCCGCTCGCCGTCGAGGACGCGATGGAGGCCCACCAGCGCCCGAAACTGGAGCGCTACGGCGACACCCTGTTCGTCGTCCTGAGCGCGGCCCGCTACCTGGACGCACCCGAGGAGGTCGACTTCGGCGAGCTGCACGTGTTCGTCGGGCCCGACTTCGTCATCACGGTCCGCCACGGCGCGGCCCCCGACCTCTCCGCAGTGCGCCGCCGTATGGAGGAGACGCCGGACCTGCTGAAGCTGGGCCCGGAGGCGGTCCTGTACGCCATCCTCGACGCGGTGGTCGACGGCTACGCGCCGGTGGTCGCCGGCGTCCAGAACGACATCGACGAGATCGAGACCGAGGTCTTCCGCGGCGACCCCGAGGTCTCCCGCCGTATCTACGAACTCTCCCGCGAAATGGTCGAGTTCCAGCGCGCTACCCGCCCCCTGGTCGGCATGCTGCACGGCCTGATCGCCGGGTTCTCCAAGTACGGCACGGACGAGGAACTCCAGCGCTATCTGCGGGACGTCGCCGACCACGTCACCCACACCAGCGAGCGCGTCGACGGCTTCCGCCAGGCCCTCACCGACATCCTCACGGTGAACGCGACCCTGGTCACCCAGCAGCAGAACGCGGAGATGCGGGCGCTGGCGGAGGCGGGGTTCGAGCAGAACGAGGAGGTCAAGAAGATCTCCAGCTGGGCGGCGATCCTCTTCGCCCCCACGCTCGTGGGCACCATCTACGGCATGAACTTCCAGCACATGCCCGAGCTGGGCTGGACCTTCGGCTACCCCTTCGCCATCGGCCTGATGGGTGTCGTCTGTGTGAGCCTGTACGTGATCTTCAAACGGAAGGACTGGCTGTAGCGGGCCGCACTGCGCGCCGTCGGCTCGTCAGGCCGGATCCAGTCCCGTCATGAGTTCCGCGAAAGCACCGCCCGCAGCGGGAGAGGTGAAAAGGCGGTCCAGGCGGGCCCGCGCCAGGCTGCGGTGGAAAGGACCGGCATCGGTGGCATCACCGGCGTCATGGAGAGTCCGGGTCAGCCAGTGGGAGAACTCCTGGTCGTTCCAGACGCGGCGCAGGCAGCGCTGTGAATACGTGCGCAGACCGGTGTCGTCGTTGTCGTGGACGAAGCCGCGGACGGCGCGGGCGAAGACGTCGGCGTCGTAGAGGGCGAGGTTCATGCCCTTGCCGCCCATGGGCGAGACGATGTGCGCCGCGTCGCCGACCAGGAAGAGGCGGCCGTACTGCATGGGGTCGTGGACGAGGCTGCGGAGTCGGAAGGTCTCGCTGTCGGTGATCGGGCCGGAGGCGAGGTCGGGGTCGCCGAGCCGGGTGCGCAGTGCGTCCCAGACGCGAAGGTCGGGCCAGGCGCCGGGGTCGTCGTCGGGCGGGCACTGGAGGTAGTAGCGGCTGCTGTGCGGGCCGCGGGGGAAGTGGGCGGCGAAGCCCTGCGGGCTGACCGCGAGGAGGGGATGGGCCGGGGGCGGGGCGTCGGCGAGGACGGTCAGCCAGCCGATGCCGTGGTCGAAGGCGTGGGCGGTGAGGACGTCGTCGGGGACGGCGGTGCGGCTGACGCCGTGGTCGCCGTCGCACCCGGCGACGAAGGTGCAGGCGATCGTACGGAGCGTGCCGTCGGCCGCGCGGTAGCGGACGGTGGGGCGGTCGTCGGTCAGGTCGTGCAGGGAGACGTCGGCGGCCTCGAAGCGCACGTCGCCGCCGTCGTCGAGGTACGCGGCGGTGAGCTTCTGGACCAGGACCTGCTGGGGGCAGAGGCGGGCCTGCGGTCCCTCGGAGCCGTCGCTGTCGGTCACCAGGTGGGTCTCGCCGTCGACCCGGATCTCCAGGATGCCGTCGTACGGGATGCCGCCGAGGACGCGGTCGGCCAGCCCCCAGGAGTCGAACATCCGCACGGCGCGGGTCTCGACGATGCCGGCCCGCTGGCGCTGCGCCACGTACTCGCGGCTGCGGCGCTCCAGGACCACGCAGTCGACACCGCTGCGCCGCAGCAGGTTGGCGACGGTCAGCCCGGCCGGGCCCGCGCCGATCACCACGACCGTCGTCGATTCCGACGGCTCGCCCAACTCCCCTGCTTCGACGGTCACTTGACCACCTCCGGGCTCAGCCTAGGGCCTGATCCACCGAACAGGCCCCAGACCTGCGTTCCGGCGAGGCGGGCCCGGGCCTGCCCGTCGCCGCGCTCAGCCGGCGGCCAGCGGCACGAGCCTGTCGGCCGCGAGGGCTTTCGCCTCCCGCAGCGGAGTCGTGCCGTTCGTGCGCGACCTGTCGAGCAGCAGCCGTACGGTGTCCCCGATGCCCGACACCCGTCGTGCGGCGGCCTCTCGGGTGAGGTGTTCGACCTCGCGGGCGAGGGTGTGGACGACACCGCCCGCACCCGCGACGAAGTCGGGGACCCATACGATGTCCCGTTTCATCAGCAGGTCGGCCACCGAGTCGGTGGTGAGCTGGTTGTTCGCCGGGCCCACCACCAGCCGTACGTCGAGTCGCGGAACCGTCTGCGGGCTCAGTACTCCCCCGACCGCGGCCGGCACCAGGACGTCCGCCCGTGTGCCGGGCACCTCGTCGGGCTCGACCCAGCCGAATCCGGCTCGCACGGCGGCCACCCGCTTCGTCGGGTCCACGTCGGAGACCAGGACCCGGGCGCCGTCCGCCGAGAGGCCGGCCGCGATGCGGCTGCCGACGGAGCCGAAGCCGCTGACAAGTACGGTGCGGCAGGTGAGCGAGGCGGTGCCGAAGACATGGTCCGCACCGGCACGCAGGGCGGCGAGGGTGCCGGTGGCCGTCGGCGTGCTGGACGTGCCCGTGCCGCCGTGCTCCTCGGGCAGGCAGAACACGTACGGGGAGAAGCGGCGCAGCACCACCATGTCGTCGGGGGCGGTGCCGATGTCCGGGCCCGCGAGATAGGAGCCCTCGAAGGAGGCGATGAACTCGCCCATGTCGGCCAGCGCCGCCGCGCGCAACTCCGGGGTGGGATCGGTGTGCTCGTCGAGGGCGATCACGCTCTTGCCGCCGCCGAAGTCCAGGCCGGACGCGGCGCACTTGTAGGTCATGGCCTCGGACAGGCGCAGCGCGTCCGCGAGACCCTCGCGCCAACTCCCGTACCGGTGCAGGCGGCAGCCGCCGACCGCCGGGCCCAGGGCGCGGGAGTGGACCGCGATGATCAGGGGCAGCCCCGAGCGGGGGCCGCGGTGGACCGTCACCTCTTCGTGCTCGAGTGTTTGCGTCATGGCCGGGAGGTTAGAGAGATGTACCGGGCCGTGGTCGAACTCCCGAAGGAAATTCGGGAGCGGGCAGAAGGAAGCGATCGTGGACGAACTTGATACGGCGATCCTGCGGCATCTGCAGGAGGATGCGCGGCAGTCCAACCGAGCCGTCGCGGAGAAGGTCGGCATCGCGCCGTCCACCTGCCTGGAGCGCATCCGGCTGCTACGGCAGCGCGGGGTGATCCGGGGCTATCACGCGCAGGTGTCGCTGCCCGCGCTGAACCGCGGTGTGCAGGCGATGGTGGCGGCGCAGGTGCGACCGCTCAGCCGGGAGGTGGTGGCGGACTTCGAGCGGTCGGTGTCCCGGCTGCCCGAAGTCCTTTCCGTCTACACCATGGCCGGCAGCGACGACTTCCTCGTCCACGTCACAGCCCAGGACATCGAGCATCTGCACGCGTTCCTGCTGGACCGGTTCACCAACCGTCGCGAGATCCTCAGCTTCCGCACCATGATCATCTATCAGCATCTGACGAACTCCGTGCTGGAGCCGCTGCCGCCTCCCGGGGGCCCTGTCACACGCTGAGCGCCGCCCGAACCGCCTGCTCCGAGTCCGCGCCCCCTTCGCCGTCGGAGGTGACCCGGCCCGCTTCCAGAACGTAGTACCGCTGGGCCGCGCGCATGGCGAAGCCGACGTGCTGCTCGACGAGGAGGACGGACAGGCCGCCGCGCCGGGCCAGGGCGAGGATCGTCTCCTCGATCTCGGCGACGACGGAGGGCTGGATGCCCTCGGTCGGTTCGTCGAGCAGCAGCAGCCTCGGGCGGGTCACCAGGGCGCGGGCGATGGCGAGTTGCTGACGCTGGCCGCCGGACAGCAACCCGGCCCGGCGGCCGGAGAGTTCGCGCAGCACGGGGAAGAGGTCCAGCGCCTCCGCGATCGCCTCCTTCCCGTCCGGGCGTCCGTCGGCGACGAGTTGGAGGTTCTCCGCCGTGGTCAGGTGCGGGAAGGACTGCTGGCCCTGCGGGACGTACGCCATCCCGCGGGCCACCCGCTGGTGCGGGGAGAGGCGGGTGATGTCCTCGCCGTCGAGCAGGATGGTCCCGCCCTTCGGTTTGAGGAGGCCCATCGCGGTGCGCAGCAGGGTGGACTTGCCGGCGCCGTTGTGGCCGAGGACGGTCGCGACGCCGTCCTTCGGGACCGAGACGGTCACGCCGTGCAGGACGGGCGAACGGTCGTAGCCCGCCCGGATGTTGCTCAGCTCCAGCATGGCGTCACGCCTCCTCGGCGACGGGAACAGAAGCGACTTCGGCGGCCCGCCCGAGGTAGACCTCCTGCACCTTGGCGTCGGCCTGGACCTCGGCGACCGTGCCCTCGCTGAGGACCTTTCCGGCGTGCAGGACGCTGACGCTGCGGGCGAAGGAACGCATGAAGTCCATGTCGTGCTCGATGACCACGACCGTGTGGTCCGCGCTGACGCGCTGCAGCAGCTCGCCGGTGGCCTCGCGCTCCTCGTGGCTCATACCGGCCACCGGCTCGTCGAGCAGCAGGAGTTGCACGTCCTGGACGAGCAGCATGCCGATCTCCAGCCACTGCTTCTGCCCGTGCGCAAGGACGCCGGCCGGACGGTCGCGCAGGTCGGTCAGGCCGGTCGTCTCCAGCGCCCTGGTCACCGGCTCCGGTACGGACTTGCGGCGCCGGAGCATGGTCAGCGGTCCGCGTCCGGCACCGGCCGCGATGTCCAGGTTCTGAAGGACCGTCAACTCCTCGAAGACCGTGGCTGTCTGGAACGTACGGCCGATCCCGAGCCGGGCGATCCGGTGCACCGCCTTGCCGAGGAGCTCCTCGCCGCCGAAGCGCACCGACCCGGTGGCCTTCACCAGGCCGGTGACCGCGTCGACGAGCGTCGTCTTTCCGGCGCCGTTCGGTCCGATGAGGAACCGCAGGTCGCCGGGGCTGATGTCCAGGTCCACACCGTCGACCGCGGTGAAGCCGTCGAAGGTGACCCTCAGGTCGCGGATGGTCAGTCCCTCGCCGCTCATGCCGTCTCTCCCACCGTCACGGGAACCGGTTCTTGCACAGGGGCCTCGGCCGTACGACGCCTGCGCAGGACCGCGCCCAGCGAGGCCAGACCGCCCGGCAGGAAGCCGACCGCCAGGACGAACAGCAGACCCTGGAGGTACGTCCACGCGGCCGGGAACTCGTCGGACAGCGTGCTCTGCGCCCAGGCCACGGCGATCGCACCGACCACCGCGCCCACCAGCGAGGCCCGTCCGCCGACGGCCGCGCCGATGACGAAGCCGATGGACGGCACGATCCCGATCAGCGCCGGGGAGATGATCCCGACGACCGGTACGAACAGTGCGCCGGCCAGGCCCGCCATGCCGGCCGCGACGACGTACGCGACGAGCTTGACGTTGGCCGGGTCGTACCCGAGGAAGCGAACCCGCTCCTCGGAGTCCCGTACGGCGACCAGGAGTTCGCCGTAGCGGCTGACGAACAGCTGGCGGGCCAGGGCCATCAGCAGGAGCAGGACGGCGGCGACGATGAAGTACACCATCCGCTGGTTGACCGGGTCGTCCAGCGAGTAGCCGAAGAAGCCCTGGATGTCGGTGAGTCCGTTGGTGCCGCCGGTGGTGGCCTGCTGGCCGATCAGCCAGATGGACAGGGCGGCCGCGAGCGCCTGGCTGAGGATCGCGAAGTACGCGCCCTTCACCCGGCGCCGGAACACGAAGAAGCCGAGCACCGCGGCGACCGCCATCGGCAGCAGCACGGTCATGGCGAGCGCGAACGCCGGGTTGGCGAACGGCTTCCACCACCAGGGCAGCGCGTCCGAAGTGCCGTACAGCTGCATGAAGTCGGGGAGCTTCTCGCCGGTGTCGGCGGCGTCCGCGAGCTTGAGGTGCATGGCCATGGCGTAGCCGCCGAGGCCGAAGAAGACGCCCTGGCCGAGGACCATGAGCCCGCCGCGGCCCCAGGCGAGGCTGACGCCGACGGCGACGATCGCGTAGCAGAGGTACTTGGCGAGCAGGGAGAGGCGGAAGTCGGAGAGGGCGAGCGGGGCGATGCCCAGCAGGAGCACGGCGCCCAGCAGGAAGGCTCCGGGGACGCGGAGGCGTTCGGTGATCGTCGTCATGCCAGGCTCCGGGTGCGCAGTGTGTACAGGCCCTGGGGTCGCCACTGGAGGAAGGCGACGATCGCCACCAGCACGACGACCTTCGCGACGCTGACCGTCGTCGAGTACTCGAGGACCGACTGCAGCACGCCCAGCGCGAACGCCGTGATGACGGCGCCCCTGAGCTGTCCGATGCCGCCGACGACCACGACCAGGAAGGCGTCGACGATGTAGTTGGTGCCCATCGTCGGGCCGATCGGGCCCACGAGCGTGAGCGCGACGCCCGCCACGCCCGCGAGGCCCGAGCCGATGAAGAAGGTGATCCGGTCGACCTGGCCGGTCGCGATGCCGGAGACCTCCGCGAGGTCACGGTTCTGCACGACGGCCCGGATGCGGCGGCCGAGCGGGGTGAAGCGCAGGACCAGCGTGAGGCCGAGGACGCAGAGGAGTGCCAACCCCAGTATGAACAGGCGGTTGTTGGCGAAGGTGACGCCGCCGGCCGAGATGTTGCCGGTCAGGATGTCGGGCGCGGCCGTCTGCACGTTGGGGGCGCCGAAGATGTCACGGGCCAGCTGCTGGAGCATCAGCGAGACGCCCCAGGTGACCAGCAGGGTGTCGAGCGGGCGGGTGTACAGGCGCCGGATCAGCAGCCATTCGAGCAGCGCGCCCATGGCTCCCGCGACCAGGAACGCGAGCGGCAGGGCGACCAGGAGCGAGACTCCGGCGCTGCTGATGGACTTCTGCAGGACGTACGTCGTGTAGGCGCCGGCCATGATGAACTCGCCGTGCGCCATGTTGATCACGCCCATCTGACCGAACGTCAGGGTCAGGCCGAGCGCGATGAGGAGCAGGACGGCACCGATGCTGATGCCGGTGAAGGACTGGTTGAGGACGACCGTCATGAAGCGGCTCCGGAGGACTCCGTGTGGCGGGGACGGGGTGCGGGCGCGGGGCTGAACCCGGCGCGGGCGGCGCCGGGTTCAGCACTGGTGCGGGGGGCTCAGGACAGGCCGGAGGCCCAGTCGTAGCCCTTCAGGTACGGGTCCGGCTTGATCGGCTTGCCGGAGTTCCAGACCTCCTCGATGAGGCCGTCGGAACCGACCTTGCCGATGCGGGCCGTCTTGTAGACGTGCTGGGTGGCGCCGTCGACGGTGACCTTGCCCTCGGGGGCATCGAAGATGATGCCGTCGCTGGCCGCCTTGACCTTGGCGACGTCGAACGAGCCCGCCTTCTCGACCATCTCCTTCCAGAGGTAGACCGAGATGTACGCGGCCTCCATCGGGTCGGACGTCGGCTTCCCCTTGCCGTAGGCGGCCTGGTAGGCGGCCACGAACTTCTTGTTCGCCGCGCCCGGGGTGGTCTCGTAGTAGTTCCAGGCGGTCAACTGGCCTTCCAGGTACTGCGTTCCGATGCTCTTGACCTCCTCCTCGGCGATGGAGACGGAGAGCACCGGCAGGCTCTTGGCCGTGAGGCCCGCGGACTTGTACTCCTTGAAGAAGGCCACGTTGCTGTCGCCGTTGAGGGTGTTGAACACGGCGTCCGCGCCGGCGCCCTTGACCTTGTTGACGATGGTGCTGAACTCCGTGGAGCCGAGCGGCGCGTAGTCCTCGCCGACCACCTTCATGCCCTTGGCCTTCGCGTACGCCTTGATGATCTTGTTGGCGGTGCGCGGGAAGACGTAGTCGCTGCCGACGAGGTAAAGGCGGGTCAGGCCCTGCTTCTTGAGGTAGTCGAGGGCGGGCACGATCTGCTGGTTGGTGGTGGCGCCGATGTAGAAGATGTACGGCGACTCCTCCAGGCCCTCGTACTGCACGGGGTAGTAGAGCAGCGACTTGTACCGCTCGAAGACCGGCTTGACGGCCTTGCGGCTGGCGGAGGTCCAGCAGCCGAAGGTGGCGACGACCTTGTCGTCCTTGATGAGGGTCTCGGCCTTCTCGGCGAAGGTCGGCCAGTCGGAGGCGCCGTCCTGGCTGATCGGCTTGAGCTTCTTGCCCAGCACACCGCCCGCCGCGTTGATCTCCTTGACGGCGAGCAACAGGGAGTTGTGGACGGTGACTTCGCTGATCGCCATGGTGCCCGAGAGCGAGTTCAGCAGACCCACCTTCACGGTGCTGCCGGAGGTGTCCGCCTTGGCACCGGCGTCGGACGAGGTGTCGGTGCCGGTCTTGGCGCCGCACGCGGTGAGCGCCGCGGACGCGCCTAGGGCGGAGGCGCCGGCCAGAAGATTGCGCCTGCTGAGGCTGAGCCCGGACATGCAATACCTCCTTGCCCGAAGGCAATGAAAAGAGATCGTGAAATTCGGGAGGGAAATGCGGCAGCGCACTTGGGGGTTGAGCTGCGGAAGCGCGGTCCACAGACTGCGCCGGTGCTGTTTCCGTCGCGTTTCACGGCGATTGATGAACAGTTGCTAATACTTCCCGTAGGAAGCATTAATTACGGGTCGGGGTGATCGCGGGTACGCTGTTCAACACCCGCCTTGGAACCGTTACTTCGAGGAGTGCGATGGCGACCCGGCCCCAGGACCTGATCCAGTTGCTGACCCGGGCCGAGCGTCTCTCCACCCGCCGGTTGCAGCAGGTACTGGACGAGTCGGGGTGCTCGGTGGAGGCGTGGCGGGTGCTCGCACTGCTTGCCGACGGCCAGGGGCACAACATGACGGCCATAGCCGACTGCGCCTTTCTGCCGCCGCCGAGCCTGACCAAACTGATGGACCACCTGGTCGATCAGAACTGGGTGTACCGGCGCACCGATCCGGCCGACCGCCGCCGCATCCTCGCCCAGCTCACCCCGCGTGGAGCGGAGTTCTGGCGGCGGGTCGATCGCGATGTCCGCGCGGAGCTGGCGCCGCTGCTCGGGCCGGAGGACGACGAACGGCTGCGGACGCTGTTGTCCCGGCTGGCCGACACACTGGACGGCGACAGCGAGGTCACAACAGGTCGTGCGGGGACCGGAGTTGGGCGAGCACGTTGAAGTCGAGTCCGTCGGCCTGCGCGAGGTAGATGCGCTGACGGACGTGCCGCCCGTCGAGGCCGACGAGTCCGCGCGGACCCTCGTAGGAGACGTCCTCGGCGGTGGCTCCGATCGCGGACACGTCGAGGGTGCGGGCCCGTTCGACGAGCGCGGCGAGCAGCAGGACGCCCTCGTAGCAGGACTCGCCGAGGCTGCCCGGGACGGGCGCGTCGGCGCCGAAGCGCTCGGCGTAACTGCCGTGGAAATCCATGCTGTTGCGGTCCGCGAGTGAAGCGAAGAAGCCGGCCGTGCTGAACAGGTCGGCGGTGGCCTCGGGCCCGCTGCCCAGCAGCATGTTCTCGTCCATCAGCGTGCTCAGCCTGAGGCATCGCTGGTCGAGTCCGGCGGCGGCGAAGGCCCGGTTGAAGCGCACGGCGTCGCTGCCCACCAGCAGCATCAGTACGGCGTCGGCGTCCGAGTGCTCGATCCGCCGCAGCACCTCGCCGAACTCCTCGGCGCCCAGGGGCAGATAGGCCTCGCCGCAGACCCGGCCCCGGACCTCGCGCGCATAGCGGCGGGCGGCGCGGGCGGTGCGCCGCGGCCAGACGTAGTTGTTGCCGACGACGAACCAGCGGCGCACCTGCCGGGCCTCGGCCAGCATCCGCATGGCGGGCAGCAGTTGCCAGGCGGGCGTCTCGCTCGTCATGTAGACGCCCTCGGTGCGCTCGCCGCCCTCGTACAGGGCCGTGTAGACGTACGGCACCCGGTGCGCGATCCGCGGTGCGACGGCCTGCCGTACGGATGAGATGTGCCAGCCGGTGACGCCCTGCACCGCCCCCGTCGACACCAGGGCCTCGACCTCCTCGGCCACCTGCCCGGGCTCGGCTCCGCCGTCCACCTCGAGCAGTCTCAACTCCCGGCCCAGCACCCCGCCCGCCTTGTTGATCTCCTCGGCGGCGAGCCGCGCGCACGCCTCGCAGGTGGGGCCGAAGATGCCGGCGGGTCCCTGCATCGGGTACACGAGCGCGACGTTCAGGGCCGAGTCGTCGGCCGTGTACCAGTCGGGCACGTGGAGGCGGGGCGGCGGGCGGCGCATGCGCACATGATGGCGCAGGAGCCTTGGCGGGCGGCCCGCAGGAGCGACAACCAAGCGCATGCAAAGCGCAGATGACCAAACCGTTGACGGGAGCATGCCCCCACTTCTATGTTCTGGCCGGAATCACGAACTCCGTTCGAGATTACGAACATGACTAGTGGAGCGATACGGACAAGGGACGGTCTCGTATGCCTCGGACAGATTTCAGGACGCGCCGCAGACCGCTCCTCCTCTGCGTGCTCGCCGTACTCCTCGCGCTGGTGGCGGCGACGCAGCCCGCGTCCGCGGCGGACGGCCGCCCGTACACCAACCCGCTCAAGTCCGCGAAGGGCGCCGACCCCTGGCTGGAGTACTACGACGGCAACTACTACCTGATCACCACGACGTTCACGGGCATCCTCGGCATGCGCAAGTCGCCGACCCTGGCGGGACTCGCCACCGCGCCCAACATCCAGGTGTGGTCGGACACCACGTCGACGCGCAACACCAACATCTGGGCGCCGGAGATCCACTTCATCGACGGGCACTGGTACCTGTACTACTCGGCCGGGCAGAGCGGTGTGGCGTGCTGCGACTCGCAGCGCACGCACGTCCTGGAGAGCGCCGGCACGGACCCGCTGGGCCCGTACACGTACAAGAACACGCTGACCGGATCCAACCTCTCGCCGAACGGCTGGCTGATCGACGCGAGCGTGCTGCAGGCGAACAACAAGCTGTACCTGGTGGGCAGCGGCTTCGTGAACGGCAGTGCGCAGAGCCTGGTCATCGCGCCGATGAGCAACCCGTACACGCTCTCCAGCAGCACCTTCACGGTCATCTCCAGTCCGACGCTGGACTGGGAGAAGTCGGGCGCGGCGGTCAACGAGGGCCCGGAGCCGCTGTATCACAACGGCCGCACCTTCCTGACCTACTCGGCGAGCTACTGCCAGACCGCCGACTACAAGTTGGGCCAGCTGGAGTTGACGGGTTCGGACCCGCTCAGCGCTTCCTCGTGGACGAAGAAGTCGACGCCGGTTCTCCAGCGCAGTGACGCGAACGGCGTGTACGGGCCCGGGCACAACGGCTTCTTCACCTCGCCCGACGGCACCGAGAACTGGATCGTCTACCACGCCAACTCCTCGTCCTCCGGCGGCTGCGGCAACGGACGCACCACCCGCGCGCAGAAGTTCACCTGGAACTCCGACGGCACCCCGAACTTCGGCACCCCGGTCGCGCTCGGCACCACGCTGCCCGGCCCGTCCGGCGAGACGGCGGCGACCCCGACGTCGTACACCCTCGTGAACCGCAACAGCGGCAAGTGCCTGGACGTCTCGGGCGGCAACACGGCCGACGGCACCAACGTCCAGCAGTGGACCTGCAACGGCGGCACCAACCAGAAGTGGAAGGTCGAGGACCTCGGCGACGACACCAGCCGGCTGGTGAACGTGGCCACCGGCAAGGTGCTGGACACCGCCGACTGCTCCACGGCCGACGGGGCGGACATCCGGCAGTGGTCCTGGCTGAACAACAAGTGCCAGCGCTCCCGGCTCGTGTTCACGGCCACCGGCGACTACGTGCGGATCGTCAACGAGAACAGCGGCAAGGTCGCCGACGTGGCCGACTGCGGCACCGCGAACGGCACGGACGTACGGCAGTGGACCTGGCTGAACAACAACTGCCAGCAGTGGCGACTCGTTCCGACCACCTGACCACAGCCTCGGAAACCCGGAGAACTCCCTTGAGACGCAACGTCGTTCGGCTGCTCATGGCCGCGCTCGTCGCCATGGCGGCCTGCATCACCGGCCCGGTCACCGCCGCCCGCGCCGCCGTACCCGACTCCCCTGCGGTGACATACACCAACCCGATCGCGGAGAAGCGCGCCGACCCGCAGATCTACAAACACACCGACGGCTACTACTACTTCACCGCGACCGTCCCCGAGTACGACCGCATCGTGCTGCGCAGGGCCACCACCATCCAGGGCCTGTCGACCGCCGCCGAGACCACGATCTGGACCAAGCACAGCAGCGGGGTCATGGGCGCGCACATCTGGGCGCCGGAGATCCACTACATCGACGGCAAGTGGTACGTGTACTTCGCCGCCGGGTCGACCAGTGACCAGTGGGCGATCCGGATGTACGTCCTCGAAGGCACCGGTGCCAACCCGCTCACCGCCACTTGGACCGAGAAGGGACAGATCAAGACGACGTGGGAGAGCTTCTCGCTCGACTCCACCACCTTCGTCGTGAGCGGCGTCCGCTATCTCGCCTGGGCCCAGCGCAACCCGTCCGAGGACAACAACACCAGCCTGTTCATTGCCAAGTTGGCCAACCCCTGGACGATTCAAGGGACTCCGGCCGAGATCTCGCAGCCCACGCTGTCCTGGGAGACCGTCGGCTACAAGGTCAACGAAGGCCCGGCGGTGATCCAGCACGGCGGCAAGGTCTTCATGACCTACTCGGCGAGCGCCACGGACGCCAACTACTGCCTGGGGATGCTCACCGCGTCCGCGACCGCGGACCTCACCGACCCGGCGTCCTGGTCGAAGGGTTCGCAGCCGGTCTTCAAGTCGAACGACTCGACCTCGCAGTACGGCCCGGGCCACAACTCCTTCACCGTCTCCGAGGACGGCAAGTCGGACATCCTCGTCTACCACGACCGCAGCTACAAGGACATCACCGGCGACCCACTGAACGACCCCAACCGCCGCACCCGCGTCCAGAAGATCTACTGGAAGGCGGACGGCACCCCCGACTTCGGCATCCCGGTCGCCGACGGCGTCACCCCGCAGCGCTTCTCGTCGTACAACTACCCGGACCGCTTCATCCGGCACTACGACTACCGCGCGAAGATCGAGGCGAGCGTCAGCCCGCTCGCGGACTCGCAGTTCCGCGTCGTGACCGGGCTGGCCGGCAGCGGCACGGTCTCGCTGGAGTCGGCCAACTACCCCGGCTACTACCTCCGTCACAAGAACTTCGAGGTGTGGCTGGAGAAGAACGACGGGACGGCGGCCTTCGCCTCCGACGCCACGTTCTACAAGCGGGCAGGCCTGTCCGACTCCGCGGGCGTCTCCTACGAGTCGTACAACTACGCCGGGCGCTACGTCCGGCACTACAACTACCTGCTGTACGTGCAGACTCCGAGCACGGCGACGGACAAGGGGGACGCCACGTTCTACGGGCAGTGACCCTGCGGACCGCGAACAGCGCTGACTCACCAGGTCAGGCGCAGGGCCTCCGGTGAACGGTGGATCATCGTCGGCCGCATGGTGACCGGTCCGTCGTCCGCCAGTCGCAGTCCCGGCAGCCTGCGGGTCAGCTCCTCGAGTGTGAGGCGGAGTTGCTCGCGGGCCAGCTGGGAGCCGGGGCAGCCGTGCACGCCGAAGCCGAAGGCGAGGTGGCGTGTGGCGGTGCGGGTGATGTCGAACTCGTCGGGGCGCGGATGGCGGGCGGCGTCCCGGTTGGCGCCGCCGAAGGCGACGAACAGCGTTGCCCCGGCGGGCAGTTCGGTGCCGGAGAGGATGACCGGGCCGGTGGTCACGCGGCGGAAGCCCTGCAGGGCGCCGTCGTAGCGGGCGGCCTCCTCGACGGCGGCCGGGATCCGCTCGGGTTCGGCGCACAGCAGCTCCCACTGGCGGGGGTGCCGCAGCAGGTGCAGGACGGTCGTTCCGATGAGCGCGGTCGTGGTCAGGTGCCCGGCGATCAGCAGGTTCTGGAGATGGGCGACGAGTTCGTGCCGGTGCTCCAGGGTGAGTTCACCCTCGCCGACGACCGACGCGACGAGCTCCGTGCAGAGGTCCTCGCGCGGCTCTGCGTGCCGCTCGCGTGCGTACCGGTCGAGGATGTGCTGCATGGCGACCACGTCCTCGGCCGCGGCGACCTGCTCGTCCTCCTCCAGCGGGCGGAACAGCAGTTCCTCGGCGCGGTGCCCGCCGTGCACGACGGCCGGCACGTCGGCGGGGTCGAGGCCGACGACACGGCCGATGACGTCGCCGGGGAGCTTCCCGGCGTACGCCGACATCAGCTCGACGTGCCCGTCCTTCACGAAGCCGTCGACCAGGGCGGCCGCCCGCTCGGCGGCATACGGCAGTACGGCCGCGACCCGGGCCGGAGACAGCCCGCGCACGATCGGCGCGCGTAACTGCTGGTGGAGTGCGCCGTCGGCGGTGACGACGACGGGCCGCCCGCCGAACCCGCCGCCGAGGACGGCGAGCGCGGCGGGAGCGGGCAGCACGTCGGGGACGAGGGCGTTCGCCGACGAGAACTCCTCCGGCCGGCGCAGGACTTCGCGTACGTCGGCGTCGCGGGCGACCAGCCAGGCGTCGAGCTCGGCGACGTGGGTCAGCCCGTCCGCGCGTCGCGCCTGTTCGTAGTGCGGGTAGGGGTCGCGCTGCAACTCGTCCAGTCTGCCGTGCAGTTCACGATCCACGAGACGCCCTCCCGGCCGGCGGTGGTACGGGGTCGGGCTCATGGTGCCGTACGGGTGTGCGGATGCGGTAGGTGTCTTGCGGGCTCCGTATACGGGAGTCGGGGCGCGGTTCAGAAGACGACGGACCAGCCCTCACGGGCGGCCTGCTCGGCGGTGTACGAGACGCCGTGCACCTTGAGGCCGCCGGCGTCCAGGAGGGTGATCTCCCCGCCGTGGTTGCCGAGTTGGGCGCCACCGGTGAGACGGACGAGCAGACAGGCGCCGGCGGCGAGCGGGCCCGGCGGCACGGCGGAACTCTGGCCGATGCGGTCGACGAGGTGCCAGCCGGTCAGGTCGACGGGCGCGGGCGAGGCGTTGATCAGGGTCACCGTCTCCGCCTCGGGCGCCGGGCCGGGCGGGTTGACGAGCGCCGCGACGATGCGAACCGGCCGGGTGCCCGGCTCGGGACGGTCGCCGTCGACGTCGTCGAGAGCATGGCCGGTGACGTCGTCCGTGTGCCAGGACTGGCCCTGGAAGGCGAGGAAGATGCCGACCCAGCGGTCCTGCGCCGGGAAGTGGATGAGCATCCCGCCGTCCTGCCAGACGCCGTCGTCGCGCTGGAACTTCCGGCTGTTGCCCTGGTTCATGTGGATGTCGTGGACGCCGTTGCCGGGCAGGAAGCCGAACACCTTGTCCTTGACGGCCGGTTCGGGGCCGAAGCGCTCGCCGAAGACGTACAGCCGGGCCTCGGTGTCCTCGACCGCGCGCTGTACGTAGTGGTCGAGGACGTCGGCCAGGTCGTTGTCGGGGCCGGAGACGTCCGGGGGCAGGGTCCGCATCTTCGCGGGGTCGAAGAGGTTGCCGCGCACGAAGTCGAGGTTCGGGCCGCCGGGCCCGGGCGGCAGGGTGTTCCAGCCGCTCGGCAGGCCGTTCAGGCGGGCGGTGACGGGGTGCCGGAAGTCCTCGTCGACGAGGTAGAGCAGTTCGGAGGGCCGCTCCTGGGAGAGCACGTTGACGGCGGCACGGTAGTGCGTACCGCCGTCATCCTTGAGGTGGATCTGGTAGTGCGGTGTGTCGGCGGCGCCCTCGCGCCTGGTGCCGACCGCCTGCGCGATGAGTACGCCGTAGGCCTTGAGTGGCATGGCGACCAACTTCCCCCGGGGGCAGGCGGATTGCCCGCCCATGGGAGGAATGGTAGAGGGATGGACCCTTATGCGACCCCGAGTTCGCAGCTATTTCATCGCTGGGCCAAGTGCGTGACGCGTGGATGAACACCCCTCTGAGCAGCCCGGATTCCCTACGATTCGTTACGTGGTCAACTTCCTCCTCGAACGCACGGCACCGCTCCCCCTCGACGAGGCATGGCGTCGCCTGACCGAGTGGACCCGTCATGGCGAGGTGGTCCCTCTGACCCGCGTCACGGTCACCACTCCCCCGCCGACCCGCGAGGGCACGGTCTTCGTGGCCCGTTCGGGGCTCGGCCCGCTGGCCTTCGACGACCCGATGGAGGTCACGGTGTGGCGCCCGCCGACGGACGACACGCACGGTGTGTGCCGGCTGGAGAAGCGGGGGCGGGTCGTGACGGGGTGGGCCGAACTGGAGGTGCGGCCGGGGCCGGGCGGGCGCAGCCGCGTGGTCTGGCGCGAGGAGCTGGCGGTCCGGTGGCTGCCGGGCCTCTTCGATCCGGTTCTCCGGCAGGCGGCCCGCTATGTGTTCGGCCGAGCGGCCAACCGCCTCCTCAGGATGCCGTGATGCCCGCCCCACGGGCCCACTGGGAGGACATCTTCGCCGCGGGCAACGGCTTCCACCGTGCGGACGACCGCGAGATACGACTGCTCGCCGAGGCCGTACGCCCACGCACCGGGACCCGGGCCCTCGACGTCGGCTGCGGCCTCGGCACGTACGCGGCGGCCCTGGCCGGTCTCGGCCACCGCACGCTCGCGGTCGACTGGGCCGACTCGGCGGTGGCCGCGACACGGGACCGGTACGCGGACCTGGAGCCCCGGCTGGAGGTGGCCGGGCTCGACTTCGAGGACGCGACGGCGCGCCTGCCGCAGGCGGCCTTCCACCTCGTGACCATGCGGCTCGTCTTCGCGTTCATGGCGGACAAGGAGACGGCCTCGGAGCGTGTACGAGGACTGCTGGCACCCGGCGGGGCATGGGTGGTGACGACACCGCTGGCGGAGCGGCTGCCCGAGGAGCGCCGCCACATCGGGCTGACGGCGGCCGAGGTCGGCGCGCTCCTGGACGACTGGAGCCGGGGCCACTGGTACGACCTGGAGCCGGGCGGACTGCGCGTCTTCGTGCTGCGCGCACCGGCCGAGTGACCGGGTGGCGTCTGGGCGGGTGGTGCCGGGCATGCAACAGTGGGCGTCATGACGGCAGTCGACGGTACGACCGTGGTGGTGGACGAGGTCGAGGCGCTGGCGGTGGACGGGCTGCGATGGCTGCTCGCGACGGCGCGGGAGACGGACGGCGGCGGGCTCGGCTGGGCGGAGAAGCCCTCCGACGACGAGCTCGACCCGACGTTCTACAGCGGTACGGCCGGAGTGGTGCCCGTGCTCCTGGAGGCGCGACGCCACTTCGGCGACGACTCATACGGCGACACGGCCCTGCGCGCGGCCCGCAGCCTGGCCGCGGCCGTCGACGACGCCGACCAGGACGGCCTGTACTTCGGCCGCGCCGGAATCGCCGTCGCCCTGCGGGCCGTTCACGACGAGCTCGGCGACAAAGATGCCGGTGCCGCCGCGGACCGGGCCCTCGAGATCCTGCGATCGCGCTTCGACGGGACGCGCTGGGGCGAGCTGTTCGAGCTGATGGGTGGCAACGCGGGCATCGGGCTCGGCGCATCGGCACTGGGCGACGCCGAGTTGGCCGTACTCGCCATGGAGCCGTATCTGCGGACCGCCGAGAAGACCCCGGTGGGCGTGCACTGGCCGCACCGCCCGGGTGCGGAGTCGCGCCTGCACCACCTCTCGCACGGCGCCCTCGGCATGGTCGCCGGGCTTGCCGAGGTGGGCCGGGCGACCGGCCGCGCGGACCTCGTCGAGTTGGCGCTGGCCGGTGCCGCGGACGTCGTGTCCCGGGACGAGGCCGGCCCGGACGGCTTCCTGGTCCCGCACTCCGACCCGCAGTACCGCCCCGAGCTGGTGGAGCGCATCAGTTACGGGTGGTGCCACGGCCCGGCGGGCGACGCCCAGGTCTTCCGGCTCCTCAGGGACGTCACCGGCGATCCCGCATGGCCGTCCCTCGCCGACCGCTGCTGGCACACCGTGGTCCGCTCCGGGATCCCCGAGCGGCTGCGCCCCGGTTTCTGGGACAACAACGGCCGCTGCTGCGGTACGGCCGGTGTCCTCGCCCTGGCCTGCGACCGGATGGCCGAGCAGGGCGACGGCGCCGACTTCGCCCACGTCCTCGTCGCCGACATCGTCGCCCGCGCGACCCGGGACGGCGACGGCACCCGCTGGTCGAACTTCGAGTACCGGGCCACCCCGGGCGACCTCGAACCCCACACCGGGTGGGGGCAGGGGAACGCGGGCATCGTGCGGGAACTGCTGCGCTTCGTACGGCTGAGCCGCGGGGGCGACCCGGCGTACGCGTTCACCTGGCCGGACCAGCCGACGGTGCGCCCTGCGGCCTGAGCGCTCCCGGACGGCTCAGGCCACCGACCCGATCCGCCCCGCCGGCGCCGACGTGGCGTCGTGGTGGATCGGCGTGTGCGCGCCGGTCAGCGAAACCCCGCTGCCACCGCGCCGGTTGGCGACGATCTCCGACGCGATCGACAGGGCCGTCTCCTCGGGCGTACGAGCACCGAGGTCGAGGCCGATCGGGGAGCGCAGTCGAGCCAACTCCAGCTCGGTGACACCGATTTCGCGGAGGCGTTCGTTGCGGTCCAGGTGGGTGCGGCGGGAGCCCATGGCGCCGACGTACGCGACCGGGAGGCGCAACGCCAGCTGCAGCAGGGGCACGTCGAACTTGGCGTCGTGGGTCAGGACGCACAGGACCGTGCGGCCGTCCACCGGCGTCCGCTCCAGGTACTTGTGCGGCCACTCGACGACGATCTCGTCCGCGTCCGGGAATCGGGTCCTCGTCGCGAAGACGGGGCGCGCGTCGCACACCGTCACGTGGTAGTTCAGGAACTTGCCGATCCGCACCAGCGCCGACGCGAAGTCGATCGCCCCGAACACGATCATCCGGGGCGGCGGCACCGAGGACTCCACCAGGACCGTGAGCGGGGTTCCGCAGCGCGAGCCCTGTTCGCCGATCTCCAGGGTGCCGGTGCGGCCGGCGTCCAGGAAGGCGGACGACTCCGCGGCGACCGTGCGGTCGAGTTCGGGGTGGGCGCCGAAGCCGCCCTCGTAGGAGCCCTCGGGGCTCACCAGCAGCGCGCGGCCCAGCAGCTCCGCCGGGCCCGACACGATCCGCGCCACCGCCGCCGCCTCCCCGCGAGCGGCGGCGGCCAGCGCGGACGCGACCACCGGGCGGGCGGGGTCACCGGCCCGTAGCGGAGTGACGAGGATGTCGATGATGCCGCCGCAGGTCAGGCCGACGGCGAAGGCGTCCACGTCGCTGTACCCGAACCTCTCCAGGACGGTTTCGCCGTCCTCGAGGGCTTGTTGGCACAGGTCGTACACGGCGCCCTCCACACAGCCGCCGGAGACCGAGCCGATCGCCGTGCCGTCGGCGTCCACCGCGAGGGCGGCGCCCGGCTGGCGCGGGGCGCTGCCGCCGACGGCCACCACGGTGGCCACGGCGAAGTCGCGTCCCTGCTCGACCCACCGGTTCAGCTCCTCGGCGATGTCCAGCATCTGTCGGTCTCCTAACGGGGTTTGTGTGGAGGGCAGTTGAAGGCGGCTAGTGCACGCCCATCCAGCTCTCGATCGGATTGAGGGCGAAGTAGATCAGGAAAATGGCCGTCAGACCCCACATGAACGCCCCGATCTCCCGCACCTTGCCCTGGGCGATCTTGATGGCGACGTAGGAGATGACTCCGGCCGCGACGCCCGCGGTGATGGAGTACGTGAACGGCATGATCACGACGGTCAGGAAGACCGGGATCGCGGTGGCGCGGTCGGCCCAGTCCACATGGCGGGCGTTCATCATCATCATGGCGCCGATGACCACCAGGGCCGCGGCCGCGACCTCGCCGGGGACGATCGCCGTCAGCGGGGTGAAGAACAGACAGGCCGCGAAGAACAGGCCGGTGACCACGGAGGAGAGTCCGGTACGGGCCCCCTCGCCGACGCCCGTCGCGGACTCGACGAACACGGTCTGGCCGGAGGCGCCCGCGACGCCGCCGATCGCGCCGCCCGCGCCGTCGATGAACAGCGCCTTGGACAGGCCCGGCATCCGGCCCTGCTCGTCGGCCAGCTTGGCCTCGGTACCGACGCCGATGATCGTCGCCATGGCGTCGAAGAAGCCGGCGAGCACGAGCGTGAACACGATCATGCCGACCGTCATCGCGCCGACGCTGCCCCAGCCGCCGAACTCGACGTGCCCGAAGATCGAGAAGTCCGGCATGGAGACCGCGCTGCCGTGCAGTTCGGGAGCGCCGCTCGCCCACTGCTTGGGGTCGATGACGCCAAGTCCGTTGAGAACCACGGCGAGTACGGTGCCGCCGACGATGCCGATCAGGATCGCGCCGGGGATGCCGCGCGCCTGCAGCATGAAGATCGCGAGGAGGGTGGCCGCGAAGAGCAGCACGGGCCAGCCGGCGAGTTCACCGGTCGGGCCGAGGGTGACCGGGGTCGCCTTGCCCTGGTGCACGAAGCCGGCCTTCACCAGGCCGATCAGGGCGACGAACAGGCCGATGCCCATGGTGATCGCGTGCTTGAGGGCGAGCGGGATCGCGTTCATGATCATCTCGCGCAGGCCGGTGACGACCAGCAGCATGATGACCACGCCGTACATCACGCACATGCCCATGGCCTGCGGCCAGGTCATCTGGGGCGCGACCTGCGACGAGAGCACGCCGGACACGGAGAGGCCGGCGGCGAGCGCGAGGGGCACCTTGCCGAAGAAGCCCATCAGCAGCGTGGTGAAGGCCGCCGCGAACGCGGTCGCGGTGATGAGGGCCTTCTGCCCGAGCGTGTCCCCCGCCGCGTCCTTGCCGGACAGGATCAGGGGGTTGAGCAGGAGGATGTACGCCATCGCCATGAAGGTGGTGACGCCGCCGCGCACCTCGCGCGCGACCGAGGATCCTCGCTGGGATATGTGAAAGTACCGGTCGAGCCAGGACCTGCCGGCCGGGATACGGGTTCCTTCACCCGCATCGTCGGCGGCGGTCGTCGGCTCCAGTGACTGCTGGGTCATGTGGGCCTACTCCCAAGGTTCACAGGGGCACCCGTATCAACCGCCTTCGCGGCCACGGGATTTGGGAAGGTGCTTCGGCCGCACGACCCGGGGGACGGCCCGAGACGAACGAACAGGATTTCTACTGCTGGTACTTGCTGGTACTGCCGGGGTTTTTCTCAAGTTCCGCGAGCGGTGCGGTGCTTGAGTACTCCGGGCGGCGCGGCGAAGTGTGACGTTCCCGGCGCCGCCCGGAGAGACTTGCTACGCCGTGCCCGTGAGGTGTTCGGGCCGCACCGGCGTGCGGTTGAGCTCCAGCCCGGTCGCGTTCCGGATCGCCGCGAGGACGGCCGGAGTCGACGACAGGGTGGGGGCCTCGCCGACGCCCCGCAGCCCGTACGGGGCGTGGTCGTCGGCGAGTTCGAGCACGTCGACAGGGATGATCGGCGTGTCGAGGATGGTGGGGAGCAGGTAGTCCGTGAAGGACGGGTTCCTGACCTTCGCGGTCTTGGGATCGACGATGATCTCCTCCATCACCGCGATGCCCATGCCCTGGAGCGTGCCGCCCTGGATCTGGCCGAGGACGGACAGCGGGTTGAGCGCCTTGCCGACGTCCTGGGCACAGGCCAGCTCGATCACCTTGACCAGGCCGAGCTCGGTGTCGACCTCGACGACGGCGCGGTGCGCGGCGAAGGAGTACTGGACATGGCCGTTGCCCTGGCCGGTGCGCAGGTCGAAGGCCTCGGTCGGGCGGTGCCGCCACTCGGCCTCGACCTCGACGGACTCGCCTTCCAGTACGTCGACCAGGTCGGCGAGGACCTCGCCGCCGTCGGTGACGACCTTGCCGCCCTCGAGCAGCAACTCCGCCGTCGCCCAAGCCGGGTGGTACGTACCGAACTTGCGGCGCCCGATCTCCAGGACCTTCTCGCGCACCAACTCGCAGGAGTTCTTGACGGCGCCACCGGTGACGTACGTCTGCCGCGACGCGGACGTCGAACCGGCGCTGCCCACCTGCGTGTCGGCCGGATGGATGGTCACCTGCGCGACGCCGAGCTCGGTGCGGGCGATCTGCGCGTGGACGGTGACACCGCCCTGGCCGACCTCCGCCATCGCGGTGTGGACCGTGGCGACCGGCTCGCCGCCCACGACCTCCATGCGGACCTTGGCCGTCGAGTAGTCGTCGAAGCCCTCGGAGAAGCCGACGTTCTTGATGCCGACCGCGTAGCCGACACCGCGTACGACACCCTCGCCGTGCGTGGTGTTGGACAGACCGCCGGGCAGCTGACGTACGTCGGCCTCCTCGCCGGCCGAGAGCCACTGCTGCTCCGGCGGCATGGGCATCGCCTTGACGCGGCGCAGGAGTTCGGCGACCGGGGCCGGGGAGTCGACCGGCTGCCCGGTCGGCATGATCGTGCCCTGCTCCATCGCGTTGAGCTGACGGAACTCGACCCGGTCCATGCCCACCTTGTCGGCGAGCCTGTCCATCTGCGCCTCATAGGCGAAGCACGCCTGGACCGCACCGAAGCCGCGCATCGCGCCGCAGGGCGGGTTGTTGGTGTAGAGGGCGATGGCCTCGATGTCGACGTCGTCGACGACGTACGGGCCGACGCTCAGCGAGGAGGCGTTGCCGACGACCGCCGGGGAGGCCGAGGCGTAGGCGCCGCCGTCCAGGACGATCCGGCACTTCATGTGGGTGAGCTTGCCGTCCTTGGTCGCCCCGTGCTCGTAGTAGAGCTTCGCGGGGTGGCGGTGGACGTGCCCGAAGAAGGACTCGAAGCGGTTGTAGACGATCTTCACGGGCTTGCCGGTGCGCAGCGCCAGCAGGCAGGCGTGGATCTGCATCGACAGGTCCTCGCGGCCGCCGAAGGCGCCGCCGACGCCGGAGAGCGTCATCCGGACCTTGTCCTCGGGCAGGCCCAGGACCGGGGCGATCTGGCGCAGGTCGGAGTGCAGCCACTGAGTGGCGATGTACAGGTCGACGCCGCCGTCCTCCGATGGGACCGCGAGACCGGACTCGGGGCCGAGGAAGGCCTGGTCCTGCATGCCGAAGGTGTACTCGCCCTTGACGATGAAGTCGGCCTTCTTGGCGGCCTCTTCGGCGTTGCCGCGCACGATCGGCTGGCGGTGGACGATGTTCGGGTGCGGGACGTGCCCGATGTGGTGGTCGTCGCGGTTCTCGTGGACGAGGATCGCGTCCGGCGCGGTCGCGGAGGCCTCGTCCGTGATGACCGGCAGCTCGCGGTAGTCGACCTTGATCTTGGCGGCCGCGCGGCGCGCGGTCTCCGGGTGGTCGGCGGCGACGATGGCGACCGGTTCGCCGTGGTGGCGGACCTTGCCGTGCGCGAGGACCGGGGTGTCCTGGATCTCCAGGCCGTAGTTCTTCACCTCGGTCGGCAGGTCGTCGTACGTCAGGACGGCGTAGACGCCCGGGGTCTTCAGCGCCTCGCTCGTGTCGATCGAGACGATCTCGGCGTGCGCGACCGTGGAGCGCAGGATCTGACCCCAGAGCATGTCCTCGTGCCACATGTCGGACGAGTACGCGAACTCACCGGTGACCTTGAGGGTGCCGTCCGGGCGGAGCGTGGACTCACCGATGCCGCCCTTGGTCTGGGAACCCTGGGTGACCTTGGTGGGAGTGCCGATGGGAGCACCGTTGGTGGGCATCGTCAGACCGCCTCTCCCTGCCGGGCGGCCGCCAGGCGGACCGCGTCCATGATCTTCTCGTAGCCCGTGCAGCGGCACAGGTTGCCCGACAGGGCCTCGCGGATGTCCGCGTCGGTCGGGTTCGGGTTGCGCTCGAGCATCTCGTCGGCGGCGACCAGCAGACCCGGGGTGCAGAAGCCGCACTGGACGGCACCGGCGTCGATGAACGCCTGCTGGATCGGGGAGAGTTCGGTGCCCTCGCCGGTCTGCGAGTCCTGGCCCTTGGCCCCCCACTGCTGGGCGTCCTGCAGCGACGTACCGCAGGCACCGGAGGCACAACCGCCGTGCTCGGCACGCTGCTTGGCGAAGTCCGCCAGGCCCTCGACGGTCACGACGTCACGGCCCTCGACCTGGCCGGCCGCGACCAGACACGAACACACCGGCACGCCGTCCAGGCGGACCGTGCAGGAGCCGCACTCGCCCTGCTCGCAGGCGTTCTTGGAACCGGGCAGGCCCAGGCGCTCCCTCAGCACGTACAGCAGGGACTCGCCCTCCCAGACGTCGTCGGCTTCCTGGGGACGTCCGTTGACGGTGAAGTTGACGCGCATTACGCAGCTCCCTCGGTGGTGCGGCGGGCGCCGCGGTACGACTCCCAGGTCCAGGTCAGCGTGCGGCGGGCCATCACGCCCACCGCGTGGCGGCGGTAGCTCGCCGTGCCCCGGACGTCGTCGATCGGGTTGCAGGCGCCGGAGCACAGCTCGGCGAACTGCTTGGCGACCGACGGGGTGATGATCTTTCCGTTGTCCCAGAAGCCGCCCTCTTCGAGCGCCGCGTTCAGGAACTCCTCCGCGGCCTTCGCCCGGACCGGGGTGGGCGCGGCCGAACCGATGCCCGTACGGACCGTGCGGGTCTCGGGGTGCAGCGCGAGCCCGAAGGCGCACACGGCGATCACCATGGCGTTCCGCGTACCGACCTTCGAGTACTGCTGCGGGCCGTCGGCCTTCTTGATGTGCACGCTCTTGATGAGCTCGTCGGCGGCGAGCGCGTTGCGCTTCACGCCGGTGTAGAACTCGTCGATCGGGATCAGCCGGGAGCCGCGCACCGACTCGACCTCGACCTCGGCGCCCGCCGCGAGCAGCGCGGGGTGGGCGTCGCCGGCCGGGGAGGCGGTGCCGAGGTTGCCGCCGACGCCGCCGCGGTTGCGGATCTGCGGGGAGGCCACCGTGTGCGAGGCGAGGGCGAGACCCGGCAGCTCGGCGCGCAGGTGCTCCATGATGCCGGTGTACGGGACGGAGGCACCCAGCCGCACCGTCTCCTCGCCGACCTCCCACTCGGTGAGGTCGGTGATGCGGTTCAGGTCGAGCAGGTACTCGGGCCGCCGGTGGTCGAAGTTGATCTCGACCATCACATCGGTGCCGCCCGCAATGGGCACAGCGGTGGGGTGCTCAGCCTTGGCGGCGAGCGCCTCCTCCCAGCTGGCGGGGCGAAGGAAGTCCATGACCGGCTCTCTTCTTCGTCTCGTGGGTCGTACGGATCGAGCCACATCCGGTGCGGCGGGACCGGCTCGTTCATGTGCTGTTTACGCGGAGTGGAGTCAGTACACAGCGACGTGCCGCGGCCCGGTCAGTCACCGAAACCATGAAGGAGTTGGCTGGCCAGGGCGGGCATCTTGTAGATTCGTATGAACGGAGGTCATCAGTAACCGCCTCGTTTTCCTGTGGAAACGCGAGACACACCCCGCGTGACCTGGGACACGGCCCTGGAGACGGTGAGCACCGCTCATCACCTCACCGGACGGGCACCCTCATCACAAGGCCCTCATAGTTCATCGTAGATTTCGAGACAAAGATCGGCGGCGACGAGAATGCGGCTGCGCGCACTGCTGGACACCGACGCGCTGGGCCTGCGGCTGCTCGGCGGCGAGGACGAGCTGGATCGCACCGTGCGCGGTGTGATGACCACCGACCTCCGGGATCCCAGCCGGTACCTCTCGGGCGGGGAGCTGGTGCTCACGGGTCTGGCCTGGCGCCGGGACGCCGACGACTCAGAGCCGTTCGTGCGGATCCTGGTGCAGGCCGGCGTGGCCGCGCTGGCGGCCGGCGAGGCGGAGCTGGGTGACATCCCGGACGACCTGGTCGTGGCCTGCGCCCAGCACCGTCTGCCGCTGTTCGCGGTGCACGAGTCGGTGGCCTTCGCGACGATCACCGAGCATGTCGTACGGCAGGTCTCCGGCGAGCGCGCCGGGGACCTCGCGGCGGTCGTTGACCGGCACCGGCGGATGATGACCTCCGGCCCGGCGGGCGGCGGCCCGGACGTGGTGCTCGACCTGCTCGGCTCCGACCTGGACCTGCGGGCCTGGGTGCTGTCCCCCACCGGGCGGCTGATCGCGGGCCCGAAGGTGGCGGGACCCGGGCTGCCCGCGGACCTCTGCGCCCGGCTGGCCGCCGAGCACCTGGCCGCCGTCCGCACGGGCCGGCGCGGGCCGCACCGGGTGACGCTCGGCCCGGGCACGTACAGCCTCTTCCCGATCCGTAGCAGCGGGCGGTCCGCGCAGGCCTCCCGGGACGTGCGCGAGACGGTGCTGTCGGACTGGCTGCTGGCCGTCGAGGCGGACGCCGGGGACTGGCCCGCCGAGCGGCTCGACCTGCTCCAGGGGGTCACGCAGCTGATCTCGGTCGAGCGGGACCGCCGGGACGCGGCGCGGACCGTGCGGCGCCGGCTCGCGCAGGAGGTCCTGGAGCTGGTGCAGACGGGTGCGGCGCCCGCCGAGATCGCCGCCCGGCTGCGGGTGGCCGCCCCGGTGCTGCTGCCGGGCCTCGGGGCCGCCCCGCACTGGCAGGTGGTCGTGGCCCGTGTCGAGTGGCAGGGCGGCGAGATCGAGGCGGGTCCGGTCACCCAGTCGCTCCTGGAGGAGATCCTCGTCGACCCGCTCGCCACGGGTCCCGAGCCCTCCGACCGCATCGCCGTCGCGCACACCGGCGACGAGGCGATCGCCCTCGTACCGCTGCCGGCGGTCTCCGCCGAGCACGACGGCTCCGAGTCCGGCATCCTCGCCGACGCGCTCCTGGAGTCCGTACGGGCTCCGCTGTCGGCCGGTCTGGACGACGACGGGCAGGTCACGCTGGGTGTCAGCGCGGCCGTGCACTCGGCGGAGGGGCTGCGCGGGGCGCTGGAGGAGGCGCGGCACGCACGGCGGGTGGCGGCCGCGCGGCCCGGGCGGGTGTGCGCGGCGGGCCACCAGGAGCTGGCCTCGCACGTGCTGCTGCTGCCGTTCGTCCCGGACGACGTGCGGCGTGCGTTCACCGCGCGGCTGCTGGATCCGCTGCGGGACTACGACCGCCGCCACCGCGCCGAACTGATCCCCACCCTCGAGGCGTTCCTCGACTGCGACGGCTCCTGGACGCGCTGCGCCACCCGGCTCCACCTGCACGTCAACACGCTGCGCTATCGGGTCGGGCGTATCGAGCAGTTGACGAGCCGTGACCTGTCGCGACTGGAGGACAAGCTCGATTTCTTCCTGGCGTTGCGCATGAGCTGAGGTCACCGGGGGATGACACCGGGGTGGCACCAAGTGCCGTCGCCGTCCCACGACTTTGTGAAATCCTTCACCCACCCCCTTGGCCGGGCGCCGCGATTCGTGCTGAGATGCCGCCACCACTCATAGCTCGATGGCGTGCTCGGGGAGGGCAACGTGGCGTATTCCGCCATGTCTGGTAACGGAACGACCGCCGGTGACGATCCCCTCCAGACCGCGGTGTGGCGGCTGCGCTCACGCGCCTGCTGGGCCGACGCGGCAGCCCTGCTCCGGCCCGACACCCCGGCGGCCGCGCTGCAGCGGGCCGCGCTGCTGGTGGAGCGGTGTCTGTACACCGAGCAGGGCTGGGAAGAGGCCGAGGACGCGCTGCGTACGGCGGAGGCGCTGGCCCACACCGACGACGAGCGGGGCGCGGCCGCTTGTGAACGCGGGCAACTTGCGTACGCGGCGACGCTGCACTCAGTGCGCGACCGGGCCGACGAGGCGCGGGCGGCGCTCGGGCGGGCGGCGGCGCTGATCGCTCCGGGGGCGGCGGGGCGGGCGGTGCTGGACTTCCGGCGCGGGCTGCTCGCCGAGAACCTGGCCCGCTCCCCGCAGGCCGCCCGTGCGGCGTACCGGCGGGCGCACGCGGGCGCGACCGCGCACGCCGATCCGCTGCTGCTGTCGTTCACCTGGCGCCACCTCGCCGGACTCGCCCTGCGGGAGGGCGAGTTGGCGGAGGCCCGGCACGGCTTCGCCGAATCCCTGCGGATCCGGGAGGAGTTGGGCTACCTGGTCGGCACGGCCCCGGCACTGGCCTCCCTGGCCGACACGGAACCGGAACCGGAGGCATCACGCCTCCGAGAGGAAGCGGGCCGCCTGTTCCGCCTCCTGGGCGGCGTACCGACATGGCTGGCACGGCAGTTGACCCCACCGGCGGCGGGCGCGGCGACGGCGTGAACCGCTAGCCCTCCTGGATCTGCGCGAGCAGGTGCTGTATCGAGCCCAGTACGGATTCGCGGAGTTCGGTGTTGCGGGCGAGGACGACGACCACCGCGACCAGGATCAGGAAAGAGACGAGGCCTCCGCCGCGCCCCCGGTACGCGCCGGAAGGGGGCATGGGCGGCGGGCGATGGCCGTGCCGCACGGCGTGCTGATGGGCCTGCTGGTGGGCACGCATCGCCTGCTGGTGGGCCTGCTGTGCCTGTTGCTGGGCCTGCTGTGCCGCTTGCTGCGCGAAGAAGGACGGGTCGGGCATCGGTGTCACCTCCGGTGCCGGCATCACTCGTGCCGTGCAGGGAAGGCCACGCGGGCCGGACTGCCCGGGTTCCGGGTGTCGCGAACCGTTGCCGGAGCCGACCGTTCTGCGACGGCCGTCACACGTTCAGGACGCCCCCGTGAAGTGCTCCCCCACCAGCGAGCGCACCACGTCCAGGTCGCGGGCGATCAATGCGTCCAGGAGTGCCGTGTGTTCCACGGCGTCCGCCAGGAGGTCGGCGTGGCCGCGGGAGGCGGGGGCGCCGACCAGGGGCCACTGGGAGCGGCGGTGCAGGTCGTCCGCGATCTGGACCAGTTGCTCGTTGCCGGAGAGGGCCAGCAGCGCGCGGTGGAAGGTGCGGTCGGACTCGGCGTACGTCGCGCGGCAGCCGGAGGACGCGGCACGGACCGTGGCCTCGGCGAGGGGGCGGAGTTCCGCCCAGCGTTCGGCGGGGACCGTGCGGGCCAGCCGCAGCATCACCGGGAGCTCGATCAGGGCTCGGACCTCGGCCAGTTCGGCCAGCTCCCGCGCCCCGCGCTCGACCACCCGGAAGCCCCGGTTGGGCACGACCTCGACGGCGCCCTCGAGCGCGAGCTGCTGCATCGCCTCCCGTACGGGCGTCGCGGACACCCCGAACCGCTCGCCGAGCGCCGGCGCCGAGTAGACCTCGCCCGGCCTCAGGTCCCCGGCGACCAGCGCGGTGCGCAGGGCCTCGAGGATCTGGCCGCGGACGGAGGCCCGCTGCACCAGGCGGGGCCGCGGAATCGGCGTCTCGCTGTGCGTGTGCTCACCGCGGGTGCCCGCCGAGGCGACACCGCGCTGGCGGTCCATGTCCTCGACCCTGGCCTGCGGCGGCACCCGCGGCGGCTGCGTACGGATCTCCGGATTCCCCGTCTCCGCGGAGCCCTGCGCGCTCTGCCTCACGGGTCCTCCTCCGGACGTGTCGGTACTTGGGGTCATTACGGCGGGTTGTTACTCGTCCGTCAAGCACCTTAGGCGCACTCGGCACCAGTTCAAATCCCATTGATCTTGGGTAAGGTTAGCCTTACCTTCAAAATCGTCATGCCCCCGTCGCGGATCGGTGGTCCCCGCATGCCCGTGCCCCGCCCGGCACTCTCGGACGCGTACGCCCGCCTGACCGCGGCCTTCCCGGGGCTGGAGATCACGGAGCTCGGCGCGGGGCAACCGGCCCCCGAGGGCGGCGGCTGGGTCTCCGCCGCCTCGCTCGCGGAGGGCGGGGCCGACCTCGAGGCGTTCCTGGCATGGGACGACGCACAGGTGCTGCGCGACTACGGCCGGCGCGCCCGGCCGGACGTCGTCGCGAGCTTCGGCCTGCACCGCTACGCCTGGCCCGCGTGCCTCCTGATCACCGTGCCGTGGTTCCTGCACCGCCGCGTGCCCCGCTTCCCCGTGACACATGTCTCGTACGACCGCAGCGTCCCCGGCCTCTCCATAGGCCGCCTGGCCGTGCGGACGGACGGCTTCGCCTGTCTGCCCGGCGATCCGGCCGCCGCACTGCCCGGCACGCGGGTCGTCGCCGACGAGGAGGCACTGCGGGCCGAGGTGCGGGCCGCGGTGGCCGAGCACCTCGAGCCGGTCCTCGCCGGCTTCGGTCCGCGCATGCGGCGGCGCGGACGGGCCCTGTGGGGCATGGCGACCGACGAGGTCGTGGAGGGGCTCTGGTACGTCGCCCATCTGCTCGGCGAGGAGCAGCGGGCGATGCGCGAACTGGAGGCGCTACTGCCGGGCGCGACCCGGCCCTACGTCGGCTCGGCCGCCTTCCGGGAGCTGACCGGACCGGACGGCGAGGCGCTGCCCACCCGGGACCGGGCGAGCTGCTGCATGTTCTACACGGTGCGCCCCGAGGACACCTGCGCCACCTGCCCGCGCACCTGCGACGCGGACCGGGTCACCAAGCTGCTGGCCGCCGCCGCGAGTTGAGACCCCCTCAGGCGCACCGGTCACCACCCGTCCCGTAAGATCAGCCGCGAACAAGGCGCCCGCCCGGTTACAGGCAATTCACAACTTCCTCACTTGCCGCAGGAACTTTCCGTGGAACCATCCGTACGGGTAGTCTTATTCGAACTCAACTCCCGCCCCTCAAGCGGCAGTTCGAGCAGAACGTCGCCCTGGGCATCCCCTTGCACTTCCTTGGCGGCCTCTTGCCCCGAAACCCCCTGAGGGCCGGTGGGATTGGGCCACTATGGCGGGCGTTACGCCCTATCCCAATGCAAGGGACCCCAGATGAGACTGACCGACATATCGCTGAACTGGCTGCTTCCGGGCGCCGTACTGCTCCTGGGCATGCTGGCGGCGGTGGCGGTGCTCGCGCGCAGCAAGCGGTCCAGCGGGGAGCACGCGAAGGACGACTCGTGGGAGCGCAGTGAGGAGCGCCGTCGGCGCAAGGAAGCCATATACGGCACCGCCTCCTACGTCCTGCTGTTCTGCTGTGCGGCGGTGGCCGCCGCGCTCTCCTTCCACGGCCTGGTCGGCTTCGGCCAGCAGAACCTCGGCCTGACCGACGGCTGGGAGTACCTGGTGCCGTTCGGCCTGGACGGTGCGGCCATGTTCTGCTCCGTGCTCGCGGTGCGCGAGGCCAGCCACGGTGACGCGGCCCTCGGCTCCCGGATACTGGTGTGGACGTTCGCGGGTGCCGCGGCCTGGTTCAACTGGGTGCACGCACCTCGGGGCATGGCCCACGCGGGTGCCCCCCAGTTCTTCGCCGGCATGTCCCTCTCGGCGGCCGTGCTGTTCGACCGCGCGCTGAAGCAGACCCGCCGGGCCGCGCTGCGCGAGCAGGGCCTGGTGCCCCGCCCGCTGCCGCAGATCCGTATCGTCCGCTGGCTGCGGGCCCCTCGCGAGACCTACAAGGCCTGGTCGCTGATGCTGCTGGAGAACGTGCGCAGCCTGGACGAGGCGGTCGAAGAGGTGCGCGAGGACCAGCGGCAGAAGGAGACGAACCGCCTGCGCCGGCGCGAGGCGGACCGTCTGGAGCGCGCCCAGCTCAAGGCCATCAGCCGGGGCCACCGCGGATTCATCGGCCGCGGCGGCGGACGCCAGGCGGAGCCCCAGGCCCTGGAGCGCGCCTCGGTCTCCACGGAGCCTGCCATATCCACCCCGGAACCGCTGCCCGTGCGATCCCGGCCCTCACTGCAGCCCGTCCGCAAGGGCGGTTCTGACTCGGTCACCGTCGACCTCACCGCGGAGGACGACACAATGGCCCTGCCGCGCCTGGACTCCCTGGAGCGCAAGCTCAAGGACCTCGAGCAGCAGTTCGGCTGAGGCCTGACTGAAGCCCGGCGAACGGCCGGAACGGGAAGGGGCGTGACCATTCGGTCACGCCCCTTCCCGTTCACGCGATTCCGGCGTCGAGTTCGAACCACACCACCTTTCCCACCCCGTGCGTCCGCACGCCCCACGCGTCGGCGAGGGACTGCACCAGGACCAGGCCTCTGCCGTGCGTACCGTCGTCGGCGTTCGGTACGCGCAGTCTGGGTCTGCGGGCCACGAAGTCCCTCACCTCCACCCTGAGTCCGCGGGGCGAGATCGTGGCCGTGAGAACTGCGTCGTTGTCGGTGTGGATGAGTGCGTTCGTGACGAGTTCGCTCGTGAGCAACTCCGCGATTTCCGACCGCCCGGGCCGGCCCCACTGCCGTAGCAGCTCGCGCAGCGCCCTGCGTGCCTCCGGCACCGCCCTCAGGTCCGCCCGTCCGAGTCTCCGCCGCAGCTGGGACGGCTGCCCCTGCTCGGCGCCGTCGGTCCTGTCCTCCACTGTCTTCGCCGAGGAGGCCCCTACCGCCATGGGACCGCCGCCTCGTGCCTGCCTCTTCATGACCCCCGCCCGCGTGCCGATGTCGGTTCCCCTCCTTGTCGAACACGTTCACGGGATCCATGCCCCATGGGGCACGCGCCAGTCATGTCGAATACTGAACGACCAGGTGTTCGGCCACGGATGTGCCCCCTCCCGACGGGTAGAGGGACCCTTGGAAAGAGGTGCCAGAGCCGACCGAGCGCCGAGGGAGCCGCCGTGCACGACGACCGAACGCTGGTGGAGGCGCGCCTGGAGCGGGCCATGGGGCAGTTCGTACGGCCCGCGCAGTACGCGCAGCGGGTGCCGCTGGTGCTGTCCGTGTGGCATGTGCCGGGTGAGCCGGTGCCGGTGGACCAGGCACTGCAGGCCTCCTACGAGTCCTTCACAACCGGAACGTCCTGGGGAAAGCCCTGGTCGACGAGTTGGTTCCGCTTGACCGGCCGGGTGCCCGAGGAGTGGGCGGGCCGCCGTGTGGAGGCGGTGATCGACCCCGGTTTCACGGGCGACGGCCCCGGCTTCCAGGCCGAGGGACTGCTGTACGACGCAACGGGCGTCCCGCTGAAGGGCGTTCACCCCCGCAATCGCCACCTGACCGTCGGCGCCCCGGCGAGCGGAGGCGAACCGGTGCATCTGCTCCTGGAGGCGGCGGCCAATCCGGCCGTACTGCACGGCTTCACACCTACGCACCTGGGCGACGTCCTGACCGCCGGGGGTCGGCCCATCTACCGATTCCGCTCTGCCGACCTCGCCGTACTCGACGAGTCCGTGTGGCAGTTGGTCCTGGACGTCGAGGTGCTGTCGGAGCTGATGCACGAGCTGGCCATGGACCGGCCCCGGCGGCACGAGATCCTGCGCGCCCTGGAGGACATGCTCGACACGCTCGATCTGCACGACGTCTCCGGTACGGCGGCCGCGGCCCGGGCCGCGCTGTCGGACGTACTCGCGGCCCCCGCCTCCGCCAGCGCGCACCGGATCTCGGCGACCGGGCACGCGCACATCGACTCGGCCTGGCTGTGGCCGCTGCGGGAGACGGTCCGCAAGGCCTCCCGCACCTTCGCCAACGTCACCGCGCTCGCCGCCGACTACCCCGAGCTGGTGTTCTCCTGCTCGCAGGCCCAGCAGTACGCCTGGGTGAAGGAGCACCAGCCGCACATCTGGGAGCGGATCAAGAAGGCGGTCCAGGACGGCAACTGGGCTCCGGTGGGCTCGATGTGGGTGGAGTCGGACGCCAACATGCCGGGCGGCGAGGCGCTGGCCAGGCAGATCGTCCACGGCAAACGCTTCTTCGCCGAGGAGCTGGGCGTAGAGACGGAGGAGATCTGGCTGCCGGACTCCTTCGGCTACACGGCCGCCTTCCCACAGCTCGCGAAACTGGCCGGAATCCGATGGTTCCTCACCCAGAAACTCAGCTGGAACCAGTCCAACAAGATGCCTCACCACACCTTCTGGTGGGAGGGCATCGACGGCACCCGCGTCTTCACCCACTTCCCGCCCGTCGACACCTACAACTCCCAGTTCCACGGCCGCGAACTCGCCCACGCGGAACGCAACTTCGCCGACAAGGGCCGCGCGACGCGCTCCCTCGTCCCCTTCGGCTGGGGTGACGGCGGTGGCGGCCCGACCCGCGAAATGCTGGAGAAGGCCCGCCGGCTGCGCTCCCTGGAGGGCTCACCCCGGGTGGAGATCGAGAAGCCGTCCGCGTTCTTCGCGGCCGCCGAGGAGGAGTACGGCGCCCAGGCCCCCGTCTGGTCGGGCGAGCTGTACCTGGAGCTCCACCGGGCCACGTACACCACCCAGGCGAAGACCAAGCAGGGCAACCGGCGCTCCGAACACGCCCTGCGCGAGGCCGAGTTGTGGTGTACGGCAGCTGCCGTACGCAATCCGTCGTATCGCTACCCCCACGACGCCCTGGACCGGCTGTGGAAGACGGTGCTGCTGCACCAGTTCCACGACATCCTGCCCGGCTCGTCGATCGCCTGGGTGCACCGGGAGGCCCGGGACACGTATGCGCAGGTGCTGGCGGAGGTGGAGGAGCTCACGGCGGCGGCCGTAGCGGCGCTGGGGACAGGCGGGCCCGTGGTGTTCAACGCGTCGCCGTACGAGCGGACGGAGGTCGCCGGGGGCGTGCTGGTGACCGTGCCGGGGCTGGGCAGTGCGCCGGTCGCGAGCACGGCGGGCGAGGTCGTCCGCGCGGAAGAGGAAGGCGGCACCTACGTACTGGAGAACTCCCGGCTCCGAGTCACCGTGGACGCCCAGGGGTTGATCTCCTCCGTACGCGACCTCGCCGCCGACCGCGAGGTGCTGTCCGGCCCGGGCAACCTTCTCCAGCTGCACCCCGACCATCCCAACGCCTGGGACGCCTGGGACATCGACCGGCACTACCGGCGCCGGCACACGGACCTGACGGACGTCGAGTCGGTGGAGCTGGTGGAGGACGGGCCGCTCAGGGCGGCGGTGCGGGTGACACGGACGTTCGGGAAGTCGCGGATCACCCAGGAGATCCGCCTTGCGGCCGGGTCCGGGCGCCTCGACGTCGTCACCGACGTCGACTGGCAGGAGTCCGAGAAGGTCCTGAAGGCCGCCTTCCCGCTCGACGTGCACGCCGACCGCTCCACCGCCGAGATCCAGTTCGGGCACGTCCACCGCCCCACGCACGCCAACACGTCCTGGGACGCGGCCCGTTTCGAGATCTGCGCCCACCGCTGGCTCCGGGTCGCCGAGGAGGGCTACGGCGTAGCGGTCCTCAACGACTCGACGTACGGCCACGACGTGACCCGTACCCCGCACGAGCACGGCCTCGGCACGACCGTACGTCTCACCCTGCTGCGCGCCCCGCACAGCCCCGACCCGGAGACGGACCTGGGCGCGCACCGCTTCACCTACGCGCTGCTGCCGGGCGCGGACGTCGGGCACGCGGTCGCCGAGGGGCTGGCGCTGAACCTGCCGCTGCGGGTGGCCGGGGCTCCGGTCGTGGAGCCGCTGGTGCGCGTGGACCATCCCGGGGTGACCGTCGAGTCGGTCAAGCTCGCGGAGGACCGCAGCGGGGATGTGGTGGTACGGCTCTACGAGTCGCGCGGCGGGCGGGCGCGGGCCACGCTGACACCCGGATTCCCGGTCGGCCGGGCCGAGGTGACGGACCTGCTGGAACGGCCGCTGCACGAAAGCGACTTGGCCTTCGAGCTGCGACCGTTCCAGATCCTCACCATGCGGCTGCGGCCGGCGTAGGAGCTACTTGCCGCCGATGCCCTTCTCCCCGATGCGGAAGATCTGGCGGCTGTCGCGGGTCATGTCGACGACCACCTTGCTGGTGCTCGACTTGCTCCAGGTGAGGGTGATGACGGCCTCCGTGTACTTGGCGGTGCTGCCGTTGTCGGTGACCTTCCAGGCGAGCGGGACGTTCTGGGCGCGCAGGACGCCGTCGGCGTGGTTCTTCTCCTCCCAGGCGTTCAGTTCCTTCTGGAAGCCCGCGGTGAGGTAGTGGGCGCGCAGGGCCTCGCCGAGGTTGCCGCTGTCCTCGTCGGTCACCGCGTCGATGTAGGCGCCGTAGAAGTCGGCGATGCGGGTGATGTTGTCGGACGGCTTGCCGCTGACGCTGCGCGGGGTGCCGGCGGTGGCCTGGGCGGTGGCGCCGAGGCCGAGGGCGACGGCGAGGACGCCGGCGGTGAGGGCGGTGCGGGTCTTGCTGTTCATGTTCGGTTCCCCGTTTTCGAGTGGTCGAGTGGTCGAGCTGTGCTGTGGGCCGCCCTCCCGACCCCCGTGGCGAGAGGGCGGCCCTGGTCGTGCGGTCAGTGGAGCTTGTTCACGGCCGTGGTGGTCGTCTTCTTGAAGGCCTTCACCGGGGCGCCCTTGAAGTCGCCCAGCTGCGCCCAGTTCACGACCGTGACCGTGCGGCCGTCCCGGCCGACCGACAGGAGGCGGACGTCGCTCGCGCCCCCGGAGGTCTCGGTGTGGACGCCGTAGACGTGGGCGCCCTCCTCGACGGCGAGCTTCCCGTAGTCCTTGCCGGTGGCCTCGGTGTCCGGGTCCTGCTGCTCGATCCGGGCCGCGCAGGACTTGATGTCCTTGTTCAGCCACGAGGTCAGCTGCTTGGCCGAACGGGTGTCGGGCAGCACCACGGTGATCTGCCGCGCGTTCGTGTCGAGGTCCGTGCGGAAGTCGCGGTGCCAGGCGGACTCGTGGCCCGGCAGTGCCCGCAGACAGGTGTCCCAGTCCGTGTCCTCCGGTACGCCGCCGGTGACCTTGCCGGCCGTCCAGGACGAGGAGGGGTGCGGCGGGAGGTCCTTGGCCGCGAGGAAGCCGGGTGCCTTCGTGGCGGCGTTCGCCGGTGCGGCGAGCGCGGTGCCGAGGGCGAGACCTGCGGCGGTCAGGGCGATGAGCGCGCCGGCTCTGGTGCGCTTGGGCATGGATGTCCCCCGTGAATGAGTGCATGGGTGTCGGTTGTCGCCCGACGCCGGAAGGTCGGTCCGGCCCTGGTCGGTGCGACACCAAGAGCATCGGCGGTCACAACAGCCCGGCGCAACGACTGCCGCCCTTTTGGCGACGGTGGAACCATCCCAGCCCATCTGACGTGCAGGTATATGAGTGCCTGGGATACGGGATCGCGGGCGGACGACGGGGGAACGGTGTCCACTCGGGACGAGGTCGAGGAGTTCGCGGCGCTGCTGCGCCGGCTGAAGGACCGCACGGACCGGAGCTACGGCTCCCTGGCCCGGCGCGTCAACATGAACACCTCCACGCTGCACCGGTACTGCGCGGGCGAGGCGGTACCGCAGGACTTCGCGCCCGTGGAACGGCTCGCGGCCTTCTGCGAGGCGACGCCGGAGGAGCGCCTCGAACTGCACCGGCTGTGGTTATCGGCGGTGGCGGCTCGGCAGCGGGTGCGTGCGCCCGGCTCGGCGGAGGAGCCGGTTCCGGAACCGGCTGCCGTGGAAGTGGCCGACGCCGAGGCGGACGCCATCGGGGAGCCCGAGCCCTTCGCCGCCCCGGCTCCCCGTCCCTGGTACCGGCGTCGGCGGGTCCTCGCGTCGACCGCCGTCGCGTGCGCGCTGCTCGCCACGCTGGGCGGTCTGTCCGCGCTGTCGGCCGACCGCGGTTCCTCTGACCGGGCCGCATCCCCTTCCGGCCGCCCCGGGACGACGGCCCGGGCGGCACCGCACGGCTCGTCGAAGCCGTCGGCCAGCTCCTCCCCCACACCCGGCCGGACGTCGTCCTCACCGCACGCCCGGAGCAAGGGCCCCGCCTCGTCCGCTCCGGCCGACGACACCGGCACCGGCACCGCCACTGGAAAGACCACTACCGCCCTGCCCCTCACCTGGAGCGCGAACTCCCAGATCTGGCAAGGCGGCTGCGGCCACGACTACGTCGTCGACAAGCCGCCCGCGCAGGTCCCTCCGCCGCCGTTGCCGCAGGACGCCGGGAACTGGGCGGCGACGCAGGGCGCGGTGCACGGGCGGCAGACGATGGTGCAGATCTCGGTGCAGGGACGGTCGTCCACGGCCGTGGTCCTGGAGGCGCTACGGGTCCGGATCGCCGGCCGGGCGGACCCGGCCCCGGGCAACGCGTACTCCACGGAGCAGGGCTGCGGCGGCGGCCTCACTCCCCGCTACTTCGACGTGAACCTCGACATCGACCGCCCCATCGCCCACTCGGTCTCCGGCAACGACAGTGGAAAGACGATCCCCGCCGTTCAGTTCCCCTACCGCGTCTCCGCCGAGGACCCGGAGGTGCTGCTGGTCACCGCGACCACCGAGACCTACGACTGCAACTGGTACCTGGAACTCGACTGGTCCTCGCAGGGCCGCACCGGCACGATCCGCATCGACGACCACGGCCGCCCGTTCCGCACGAGCAGCATCAAGGGCCTGCCCCACTACGGCTACGGCACGAACGGCCACGGCGTACGCCAGTGGGTCCCGTACGGAAGCTAGGGCCGCGGCACGTTCCGCAGGTTGGAGCGGGCCATCTGGAGCATGCGCCCGACCCCTCCGTCCAGGACGATCTTCGACGCGGACAGGGCGAAGCCGGTGACCATCTCGGCGCTGATCCGCGGCGGGATGGACAGTGCATTGGGGTCGGTGACGACGTCGACGAGGGCCGGGCCCTTGTGCTTGAAGGCGTCCTTCAGGGCGCCGGCGAGGTCCTTGGGCTTCTCGACGCGCACGCCGTGGGCACCGCAGGCACGGGCCACGGCCGCGAAGTCGGGGTTCTTGTTCGTGGTGCCGTAGGACGGCAGCCCGGCCACCAGCATCTCCAACTCGACCATTCCGAGGGAGGAGTTGTTGAAGAGGACGACCTTCACCGGGAGGTCGTACTGGACCAGGGTCAGAAAGTCGCCCATCAGCATGGAGAACCCGCCGTCCCCCGACATCGACACGACCTGCCGCCTGCGGTCCGTGAACTGGGCGCCGATCGCCATCGGCAGCGCGTTCGCCATCGAGCCGTGGGAGAAGGAACCGATGACGCGACGGCGGCCGTTGGGCGAGATGTAGCGGGCGGCCCAGACGTTGCACATCCCGGTGTCGACGGTGAACACCGCGTCCTCGTCGGCGAGTTCGTCGAGGACGGAGGCGACGTACTCGGGATGGATGGGCACGTGCTTCTCCACCTTGCGGGTGTAGGCCTTCACCACCCCCTCCAGCGCGTCCGCGTGCTTCTTCAGCATCTTGTCGAGGAAGCGCCGGTTCCGCTTCTCCTTCACTCGCGGGACCAGACAGCGAAGCGTCTCCCGTACGTCGCCCCACACGGCCAGGTCCAGCTTGGAGCGGCGGCCCAAGTGCTCGGGCCGGACGTCGATTTGGGCGATCTTGACGTCGTCGGGCAGGAACGCGTTGTACGGGAAGTCGGTGCCGAGCAGGATCAGCAGGTCGCACTCGTGCGTGGCCTCGTACGCGGCGCCGTACCCGAGCAGACCGCTCATGCCGACGTCGTACGGGTTGTCGTACTGAATCCACTCCTTGCCCCGAAGGGCGTGCCCCACCGGTGACTTGACCTTGCCGGCGAACTCCATGACCTCGGCGTGCGCGCCCGCCGTGCCGCTGCCGCAGAAGAGGGTGATCTTCTCGGCCTCGTCGATCATCTCGACAAGCCGGTCGATCTCGGTGTCGCCGGGGCGGACGGTGGGCCGGGAGGTGACGAGGGCGGTCTCCACGGCCTTGTCGGGGGCGGGTTGGTCGGCGATGTCACCCGGGAGGGAGACCACGCTGACCCCCGACTGCCCGACGGCGTGCTGGATCGCGGTCTGCAGCAGCCGCGGCATCTGCTTCGGGCTGGAGATGAGTTCGCTGTAGTGACTGCACTCGCGGAACAGCTGGTCGGGGTGGGTCTCCTGGAAGTAGCCGAGGCCGATCTCGCTGGACGGGATGTGCGAGGCGAGGGCGAGGACGGGGGCCATGGAGCGGTGGGCGTCGTACAGGCCGTTGATGAGGTGGAGGTTGCCCGGGCCGCAGGAGCCCGCGCAGGCGGCGAGCTTCCCGGTGATCTGGGCCTCCGCGCCGGCCGCGAAGGCGGCGGTCTCCTCGTGCCGTACGTGCACCCAGTCGATGGCGGCGTTGCGGCGTACGGCGTCCACGATCGGGTTGAGGCTGTCGCCTACGACTCCGTAGAGGCGCCGGACCCCGGCGCGGACGAGGATGTCGACGAACTGTTCGGCGACGTTCTGCTTGGCCATGGCTGTCGTGCCCCTTCGGTCTCCGGTTCCGTGGGTTCCCTCCGGGTTCCATCAATCCACAGCCGCCCCGCTCACGCCTCCCAAACGGCGGCGGCCGTACGGTCGTCGGCGTATCCCTTGACCCTGACCTGGGTGTCGGCGAGGAACGCGGCGAGGCCGGGCGGGGTGGGGCCGGACCACCGGGTGGTCAGGTACCTGCACAGGTCCGGTTCGCCGCGCAGCGGCTCCGCGAGACCACCGCTGCACATCAGCAGCGTGTCACCCGTGTGGGCCACCGAGGCGCGGAAGCGGAAGGGTTCGCGGGGCGGTTCGGGGGCCGGGTCGTACGGGCTCGGGGGTGTGGTGATGCCCAGGTCCATGGTGAGCCGGTCGCCCTCGGGCGTCTCGGCGGGCAGCGAGCCGAAGCCGACGACGGGTTCGCCGGTGGTGTCGGTGACCCGCGGCTCGATGTCCTGCCAGGCGCCGTCCCTCAGGCGGAACAGTCCGCCTGCTCCGACGCCGAAGAAGACGCGCGTACGGCACTCGGGGTCGGCGGGCAGCAGCAGACAGCGCAGGGTGGCGGAGTACTCCTCCGGCTCGATGCCCTGCTCGGCGGCGCTGGCGCGGAGTTTGCCGAGGCTGCGGTCGGTCAGGCGGTGCAGGCCGGACTTGAGGTCGCCGCGGCGGCCGGCGTTTATGTCCTCCGCGAGCCGGGCGTGACTGCGGCCGATGGCCCGCCCGATCCAGTGACAGGCCTCGGCGGCGGCACGGTGGGCACCTGGGGTGGCGCGGGCGCCGGTCGCCATCGCGACCAGGATCAGGGCGTGTTCGCCGGTGCCGAAGCGGGCGGTGAGGAGGGAGTCGCGTCGGGGTTCGCCCCGGTAGCGGGCGGAGTCGCCGCGGACGGAGACCGCGCGGAGGGTGCAGGCGCCGTAGCGGGCGCCGTCGAGGACGGTGTCGGCGACCAGGTCGTCCAGGTCGTCGGGGTCCGCGGGCGGGAGGGCGGTGGGTTCGGCGTCGTAGGTGGGCGGGCCGGAGCCGACGTAGTCGACGGGGGCCGGAGGGAGGGTGGGGAGGTCGAGGTGGGTGGCGGTGCGGATGTCCGGGAGGGAGTCGGTTTCGCCGCCCTCGGGGGTGTCGGCCGGTGCGGCGTCCGTGTCGGGCGGGATGGTGACCGCGTCCACCGCGGGCGGGGGCGCGGAACCGGGGGCCTCGGGCGGCATGCGGGAGGCGGGGGCCGTCGTGCCGGGGGTCTCCGTGGAGGTCCGGCCGTCGCTGGTCGCCGTACGGCCGTCGGATGTCGACGTACGGTCGTCGGTCGTGGTCACCCCTGCCCGCACCGGCGCGTCGGCGACCTCGCTGCCGCCGGGCCGCTGCGCGGGGACTCCCGGCTGCACCGCATCTGCCGCCGACGCGAAGCGGTCGTCCAGGGTGTCGGGCGCGGGCGCTGGGCCCGTGTCCTCGGTGGAGTCGTCGTACAGCTGCCCCCACCAGTCGTCCTCATGACCGGTGGGCCTTCCCCCCTGCTGGCTCATGCCCCCAATTGTCCACCGCACTGGCCGTATGAAAACGGGGCATCGGGAAAAACCGGCCGGGTGCCTCGCTCCTCGACCGCGTGTCGAGTGAGTCGTCGAACGGCGATGCGGAAAAGTCGCCGGGCGGTTCCACCCCCCACGGGAGAACCGCCCGGCGACGCCGGAGTGACCCGGGCCCGGATCCCCTTCGCGCCGTCGGTGCGTCGACGGCACGCTTCGGGCCCGGATCACGTTCTGGGTGACCGGATCACGCCCCCGCATGCATACGGACCGGCCACGAGTGTGACCTGCTTGCCTGGAGATCAGCTGTGAGTCGGATCCGCGTTCTCTCCCAGGCAGGCGGTGGTCGACACCGCGGTGGCGCCACCTTGGCAGAGTGACGGGTGGTGCGGCGATGATGTGCCGAGGCGGGTTTCCGCCGTGGCTGTTTTCCGCCAGGGCGGACATCGCGGGTTTTCGGGGAGCGGGTCTTCGGGGAGGGGCGACACCTGATGCTGGGAGTGCTGGGGCTGGACGAGACGCACGAGTCGGCGTACCGGGCACTGGTGACCCTGGGCGCCGCCGACGTGCCGGATCTGGCCCGGCGGCTGACGCTCGGCGAGTACGACACGGAGCGTGCGCTGCGCCGCCTGGAGCGGCACGGGCTCGCCGCACAGTCGTCGGCGCGTCCGGGCCGCTGGGTGGCCGCCCCGCCGGGCGTGGCCCTGGGCGCGCTGCTCACCCAGCAGCGGCACGAGCTGGAGAAGGCGGAGCTGGCGGCCGCGCTGCTCGCGGAGGAGTACCGGGCGGCGGCGGCCGAGCCCGCCGTACATGACCTGGTCGAGGTGGTGATCGGAGCGGCGGCGGTCGCCCAGCGCTTCCTGCAGCTGCAGCTCGGGGCGAGCGAGGAGGTGTGCGCGCTGGTCACGGGCGATCCGGTGGTCGTCTCCGGCCCGGACAACGAGGCGGAGGAGCAGGCGGCCGGGCGCGGGGTCCGCTACCGGGTGGTGGTGGAGCGGTCGGTCCTGGACCTGCCGCACGGGATCGGCGAGCTGTCCGCCGCGCTCGGCCGCGACGAGCGGGTGCGGGTGGTGGACCGGGTGCCGACGAAGCTGGTGGTCGCCGACCGGTCGCTCGCCCTGGTGCCGCTGACCTCGCACACCGCGGAGCCCGCCGCGCTGGTCGTGCACGCGAGCGGTCTGCTGGAGCTGCTGTCCGGGCTGTTCGAGTCCGTGTGGCGGGACGCGCTGCCGCTCCGGCTCGGCGCGTCCGGCGTGACCGAGCAGGCCCCTGACGGCCCCGACGGCACGGACCTGGAGATCCTCTCCCTCCTCCTCGCCGGGCTGACGGACGCGAGCGTCGCCAAACAGCTGGACCTGGGCCTGCGGACCGTGCAGCGCCGGGTGAAGCGGCTGATGGAGCTGACCGGCGTGACGACCCGGCTGCAGCTGGGGTGGCATGCGCACGAGCGGGGCTGGGTGGCCCGGGACGTACCGTCCGAGCAGGGCTGACCTGCGTCTTCTCCTGCTCTCGGGCACTCTGGACAGATGGGAGTGTGGGACCTCCTGCTGGTCGGTCTGGTCCTCCTGCTCGGCCTGTGCGGAGTGCTGGTGCCCGGGGTGCCGGGGTCGTGGCTCGTGTGGGCCGCGGTGTCGTGGTGGGCGCTGAAGGATCCGCAGCCGGTCTCCTGGTGGGTGCTGGTGGGTGCCACGGTCGCGCTGCTGTGTTCCCAGGTGGTGCGCTGGGTGCTGCCGCCGAGACGGCTGCGCGCGAGCGGCGCCACTCCGCGGATGGGCGTGTACGCGGGGGCGGGCGCGTTCCTGGGTTTCGTCCTGGTGCCCGTGCTCGGCGCGATCCCCGGCTTCATGGGCGGCATCTACCTGTACGAACGCCGCCGCCTGGGCCGGCATCGCGAGGCGATGGCGGCGCTGCGGCACGTGATGCGCTCGGGCGGCTCCAGTGTGCTCGCGGAGCTGTTCACCTGTCTGCTGATCGCGGGGGCGTGGGTGGGCGCCGTGCTCTGGGGCTGACGTAGGGCCAGGGGCCTAGGCCGAGGATCGGATGTGCGGGCGGGGCGGACGTGTTTGGCTGGCTGCCATGACCGAATTCAGCGAGGCCGAGCGCGCGTATCTGAAGTCGCAGCGGCTGGGGCGGCTGGCCACCGTCGACCCGCACGGGCAGCCGCAGGCCAACCCGGTCGGCTTCTTCCCGCAGGACGACGGCACGATCCTGGTCGGGGGCATGGCGATGGGCCGCACCAAGAAGTGGCGCAACCTCCGGCAGAACCCCAAGGTCGCCCTGGTCGTCGACGACATCGTCAGCACACGCCCGTGGCGGGTGCGCGGCATCGACATCCGCGGCGAGGCCGAACTCCTCACCGGCCCGCACGAGTTGGGCCCGCACTTCAGCGAGGAGGTGATCCGCATCCATCCCCGGCGGATCCACAGCTGGGGGCTGGAGGCCTAGAGGCTCCCCTCCAACGTGAGCAGCTGCACCTTCCGCTCCAGGCCGCCCGCGTACCCCGTCAGCGAGCCGTCCGCGCCGATCACCCGGTGGCAGGGGCGGACGATGAGCAGCGGGTTGGCGCCGATCGCGCCGCCGACGGCCCGTACCGCGGGCCGTGACGCCCCGATCCGCGCGGCGATCTCGCCGTACGTCGTCGTGGCCCCGTACGGCACGGAGTCGAGGGCGCCCCACACGCGCTCCCGGAACTCACTGCCCGTGGTGCTGAACTCCAGCCGGAACTCCTTGAGTTCACCGGCGAAGTAGGCGGCGATCTGCTCCTCGGCGGCACGGAAGACGGCGGGTTCGTGCCGCCAACTCTCCTGCACCGTACGGCCGTTCTTCTGCCCGGGCACGGAGACGGAGGTCAGCGCGCCGGTCGCGTCGGCGGTGAGGAGGAGAAGCCCGACGGGGCTGTCGACACTCGTCCAGAGGGTGGTCATCACAGTTCAGTCCAACTCTCCTGCTGCGCGCAGGTGTTGCAGGGCGTACGACCGCCAGGGTCGCCAGCTGTCGGGAACGTCGATGCCGGGCGGCGCGACGTCGGGGTCGCCGAGGGCACGGGTGCGAATGACGGCGACCGTACCGGCGTCCATGCCGGGCAGGGCCAGCAGCGCCGCCTCGGCCTCGTCGCGGTCGGCCCCGGGATCGAGTCGTACGGCGCCGTCGGCGAGGGCGGCGGTCAGTGCGCCCAGGGTGCCGCGGGGCTCGGCCTCCGCGAGGACGGCGGGTTCGGGGAACAGGTGGGTGAGGCTGTCGCAGGGCGCGTCGAGCGCCTTGCCGTACCGCCGGACGAGCCGCTCGGCCTCGTTCCGGCCGACCAGTGCCCGCACCGCCAGTTCCTCGGGGTCGGCGGCACCGGGCGAGCGCAGCCCCGGCCGGGCGGCGACCAGCGGGGCGAGCCGCTCGTCGGCGCCGAGGCGCTCGTCGACGGCGTACGGGTCGGCGTCGAGGTCGAACAGCCGCCGCAGCCGCCCCACGGCGGTGGTCAGGTCACGGGGGTCGGTGAGGTGCAGCCGGGCGTCCAGCCAGCCGCCGGGATGCGAACCGGACGCGGACCTGACCGCACCGGTCCGCTCGTCGACGGCGACGATGCCCGTGCCGTGCGGCAGCCGGAGCGTACGGCGGTACGTGCGCCGTCCGCGCACGCCGCTGACCTCCTCGACGCCGGCCACGGCCTCGTCCGCCAGCAGGTCGAAGGCGGCAGCGCTCTGATACGGCCCGCGGTGGGCGAGGCGCAGCGGTATCCCGGCCGTCGGGGCGGCCGCCCGCCGGCCCGCCCGGCCGCCCTTCGGTGCGGCGGCCCGCAGGTCGCTCGGCGTCGCCGCGTAGATCTCCCGGACCGTGTCGTTGAACTGCCGGACGCTGGCGAAGCCGGACGCGAACGCGATCTCCGTGATCGGCAGTTCGGTCGTCTGCATCAGGACCCGCGCGGTGTGCGCCCGCTGCGCCCGGGCGAGCGCGACGGGCCCGGCGCCGAGCTCGGCGGTGAGCTGCCGCTGCACCTGCCGGGCGCTGTAGCCGAGCCGGTCCGCGAGGCCGGCCACACCCTCGCGGTCGACGACCCCGTCGCCGATCAGGCGCATGGCCCGCCCCACGACATCGGCACGCACGTTCCAGTCGGCCGACCCCGGCACGGCGTCCGGCCGGCACCGCCGGCAGGCCCGGAAGCCCGAGCCCTGCGCGGCGGCGGCCGTCGCGAAGAACCGCACGTTGCGGCGCTTCGGCGTGACCGCGGGGCAGCTGGGGCGGCAGTAGATGCCGGTCGTCTCGACGGCGAAGAAGAACTCACCGTCGAAACGGGCGTCCCGGCTGCGTACGGCTTCGTACCTGGTGTCCTCGTCCATCACGTGTTCCAGTTTCCGCCGTCGGCGAGGGTGCTGCTGGCGGAAATCGGACACGACATTGCAACCTGCGGAGCTGCGGGCGGTCCTTACCGCCAACGGCCCCGCTTGGCCTCCATCGCCGCCTTCCCTTCCGCTCCCCTCCTCTTCCAGTCCCGCCGAAGCTCCGCACGGGCCCTCGCGTCGGTCTTGGCCACGATCCACTGGTTCTCTCGGATCAGCTTCCGGTAGCTGTCCAACCGCCGCTCGGCCAGCTCGCCGGAGGCGATCGCGCCCAGTACCGCACACCCCGGCTCCGCCTCGTGCGCGCAGTCGTGGAAGCGGCAGCGTTGCGCGAGGTCCTCGATCTCGGAGAAGACCTGTCCGACGCCGGTCTCGGCGTCCCACAACCCCACACCCCGCAGCCCGGGTGTGTCGATGAGGACGCCGCCGCCCGGCAGGGCGAGCAGGTTGCGCGTGGTGGTCGTATGGCGGCCCTTGCCGTCGACGTCGCGTGCGGCCCGGACCTCCATCACCTCGTCGCCGATGAGCGCGTTCGCGAGGGTCGACTTGCCCGCGCCGGACTGGCCGAGCAGCACGGACGTACCGCCCGAGACGAGGGCGACCAGGACGTCGAGCCCGTCCCCGCCGAGCGCGCTGACCGGCAGCACGGTCACGCCCGGCGCCGAGAGTTCGACGTCCTGGACGAGGTGCGCACGCGTCACCGCGTCCGGCACCAGGTCGGCCTTGGTGAGCACGACCAGCGGTTGCGCGCCCGACTCCCAGGCCAGAGCCAGGAACCGTTCGATGCGGCCGAGGTCGAGTTCGACGGCGAGCGACACGGCGACGATCGCGTGGTCGACGTTGGCGGCGAGGATCTGCCCCTCGGACCGCTTGGAGGAGGTGGAGCGCACGAAGGCGGTACGGCGCGGCAGATACGCGCGTACGTAGCGGGGGTTCCCGCCGGGTTCGAGGGCGACCCAGTCGCCGGTGCACACGACCCGCATCGGGTCGTGCGGGGTGACGAACGCGGTGTCGGCCCGGACGACCCCGTCGGCGGTGGCGACGTCGCACTGGCCGCGGTCGACGCGGATCACCCGCCCGGGCAGGAGTCCTTCGGTGTCGTACGGGGCGAACTCGTCCGCCCATGCCTCGTCCCAGCCGTAGGGAGCGAGTGCGGAGAAGGCCATGAAAATGGAGCTGGAAGTCAAGGGAGACCCTTCACAAGGGCGGCCCCGGCAAGAGGTGAGGCGAGGTCAGCCGGCGGCCACGGAGGTGGACTTGATGAACTGGATGCGGGCAGCGCTCGTCGCAAAGACAGCCATCGGTCAACACCTCCTCTTTCCTCGATCCGTGGTGGAACCGCCGCAACAGTAGCCCGTCGCGGCGGTGGCACGTCAACCGGTTTTCTTGCAGGCCTGCCCGTTCAGCGTGAAGTCGTACGGCGGGGCGTTCCTGCCCGACCAGGAGGCGAGGAAGCCGAAGCTCAGGGTGGAGTGGGCGGCGACGGACTTGTTGTAGTCGGCGGCGGTGGCGGTGACGCGGGAGCCGCTCTGGGCGAAGCTCGCGTCCCACATCTGGCCGACCTTCTGGCCGTCCCCGAAGGACCAGCCGACGCGCCAGGTGTCGAGGGCGTCGTCCGTGGTGACGGAGACGGTGGCCTGGAAGCCGTCGGGCCACTGGTTGATCAGGTCGTACTCGACCGTGCAGGCGGCCGGTTCGCTCTTGTCGGGAACGGGCTCGCCGCCCGCCGTGGACGAGGAGGTGCCCTGCGGTTCCGGGTCGGGGTTCTTGCCGTGGCCGGCCTTGGATGCGGTGGCGGTGGCGGACGGTGTCGGGGACGCCTTCGGTGACGAGGTGGCGGAGGGCAGCGACGGGCGGGGCGCGGCCACCGGTGAGCTGTCGCTCGGGGTCTCGCGGGCCGCTGCATCGTTGTCGCCGTCACCGAACGGCATCATCGACACGGCCAGTGCCAGCAACGACACCAGGACGGCGGCGACGAGGAGCCCGTTGCGCACGACGCGCGCACGGTTCGCGGCGGGTCTCGCCTCGCCGCCCTCGCGGTCGGCCCGTTCGGGGCGCCCGGCGCCGAGGCGCACCTCGGCGGCGCGGCGGCGGCGCTCCAGGTAGGCGAGCCCGCCCCAGCCGGTGACGCCGCCGGCGAGGGCGGCGGGCAGACCGCCGCCGTGCGGGCGCAGACAGGCGGCGGCCTCCGCGCAGTCCACGCAGGTGGCGAGGTGCCGCGAGAGGTCCGGGGGGATGTCGGCGGCGGGCGAGCGGGTGATCGCGTCGAGGAGCCGGGCGTAGCTGCGGCACTGCGCGGCCATCGGTGTGTCGAGGTGGGCGCGGTGGCAGCGGTCGCGGAACAGGCCGCGCACCTGGTCGAGTTCGTCTTCGACGAGGGCCGGGTCGAGGCCCAGCCGGCGGGCCACCACGGGCAGCGGCAGCGCCTCCACCTCGGCCAGCCACAGCAGCGCGGCGTCCGGTTCCTGCAGGTCGCGCAGGCCGCGCAGGGCGAGCGGGCGCTGCAGCGGCGGCCCGGTGTAGCGGGCGGCCTTGTCCGAGTGGAGCCACAGCCGCAGGTCGGGGTCGAGGTCGTGGCCCTGTCCGCCGGCCTCCCAGGCCACCGCCGTGGTGCGTACGGCGGTCAACAGCAGCGGGATCACGGGGAGTCGGGCCGAGCGGCGGCCGGAGTTCCTGGCGGTGTCGGACCCGGTGGTGCGGACCTCGCGCATACCGAGCGCGAACGCCTCGGTGGCCAGTTGGGTGGCCGCGGCGGAGCCGGCGGTGCACAGGTCCGCGTAGGAAAGGACCGCGTCCCAGCACTCGGAGAACAGCGCGGCCTCGGCGGAGTTCTTCGGGGTCGGCAGGTCGGGCATGAGTCTCCTGCATCCACATGCGAGGTCAACTCGCCTTATTGGCAACGGAGTTGTGGGGAACCTCGCGGCAGGGCCCGAGCCTTTCACGGATTTCACACAACTGACAAGCGCTCTATTCAAATCCTGTTACCGGCGGTCGCACAACGGCGACCGCCGGTGGCACCGCCTACCGGTCGGAGTGCACGACCGCCACGACCCGTCCGTGCGCATCCAGGGCTTCGGTCCGGTACGCCTCCATCCACTCCTCGTTGCTACGAGAGTTATACGGAAGGAACGTCGAGAAGTATCGATCCCGGCCGAGATCGATCGGCCCCTCGGTCCGGCCGCCCTTCCACACGACCCGGACGGCGACGGCTCCCTTCGGTGCACGGCCGTAGACCGCGACCCAGTCGGCCAGGGCGTTCGTGTCCACGCTGCACCAGAGCGCGGGCGTCTCGGCGTTCCCGCCGCCGCGGCTGCACTCCGACCAGCCGCCCTCGACGGGCTTGCCGTCCTTGCCGAGGACGCGCACGTACGTGCAGGTCCCGCCGGACGGGTTGGGCGCCGACCAGTACTGCATACGCAGGCCGTCCGGTGTGGTCCCGGAGAACAGCAGCTCGGCCCGGTCGGTGTCGGGCGCCATCCCCTCCGAACCGGGGCCGTGGCCCGCCCGGTCGAGCCCCCAGTGCACGTCGTCCGGGATGATCCCGGTGGCCTGGGCGACCAGTCCCCCACCGCCGAGTGCGGCGACGGCTCCGACGCCGACGACCCAGCGGCGACGGTAGGACCGCGGGCGCGGCTCGGCGAGGATCCGGGCCAGCACCACCGGGTCGGGCGGGGGCTCGGCGGTCACCGGGTTCGCCGGGCCCAGCAGTTGACGTACCCGATCCTCGTTCTCGGTCGAGGCCCTCATGCCAACTCCCCCTTCAGCGCGGCCTTCGGTTCCTCCCGGCGCGCCAACTCCCGTTCCAGGCGCTGTCGTGCGCGATGCAGCCGGACGGCGAAGGTGCGTGCCGAACAGCCGACGACGGTTGCGGCGGCGGCCGTGTCGAGGACGTCCCACGCGATGAGCCGCAGCGTCTCCTGATCGCGTTCCGACAGCGCGGCGAGGGCCTGGCGCAGATGCAGTGCCTCGACCACTCCCCCGGCGTGGTCGGGCTCGGCCGGCGCCACGGGTGCCGTACTCCCGAGGCGTGCGGCGAGCCGACCGCCGCGGCGCTGTCCGCGTAGCTGGTTGGCGAGGACGTTGCGGGCCACGGCGTACAGCCACGGCAGCGCCTCGTCGGATGCGCGAGGCACTTTGTCGATACGTCGCCAGGCCACCAGGAACGTCTCGGCGGCGACGTCCTGCGCACTCTCCGCGTCCTCCACGCGGCGCCGGGCGAAGTTCAGCACCCGTCCGTAGTGCGCCGCGTAGAGCGCGCGAAGCCTCTGCTCCTCGTCAGGTGTTCCGTCCTCCGGCACACCTGCCCCCTTCCGTCCGCCGGCTGCGATGACATCCCTCTATGTCCGGCGGCAGGGCGGGAGTTACACCGCGCTGGGCTCCTGTGCCGGAAGGCTGTCCATGAAGGAGCTGACGGAGAAGACCGCGCGGCCGGGTCCGGGCGGGCCGTAGCCGGGGGGCGAGGACAGACCGAAGTCGTCCATCGTCTGGCGGTAGGCCTGCAGCAGGCGGATGTGGTACTCCAGCGGCGCGCCCTGCGGGTTGGCCTTGCCGAGCGGGGTGGTCGGCTCGGGGCACCAGGTGGTGAAGCGGGGCGTGATGCCGTGCGACATGAAGAACCGCAGGCCTTCGGTGGTCGATTCGATGGCCTCGTCGACGGTGGTGAAGCCGAAGGGCTCGGCCATCTCCACGCCGGCAACGAAGTTGGGGATCACGTTGCGCGCGCCGAAGACCTCCGCGGAGTCGAGGATGCGCTTGTGCCACTCGTCGCGGCCGACGTAGCGCTCCTTGCCGGGGCAGTACAGCTCGAACAGACGGCGGTCCCACACCTCGTAGTTGGGGTGGTAGATCTGCACGCCGTAGTCCTTGAACCGCTGCACGTCGTCGCGCGGCAGCGCCTGCGCGACGACCTTGCCGATCCAGCGGTCGGGGAAGTGCTCCTCGATGGCCTTGGCGTACATGCCGTAGAAGTCGGCCTCGTCACGGCCCTGGAGCTTGGAGGTGATGGCGCCGCCGGTGAGGGTGTAGGCGGTGGAGGCCTTCGCCGTGTCGTAACGGTCGATGATCTCCAGGGCTTCCAGGACCTCGTCGACGTCCTTGACTCCCGTGTACGGGCGCCCGGCCGCCTTGTGCTGGCGCCAGTTGTGGTTGATGTCGCAGTACTGGCACTCCTCCTTGGCGCCGAAGTACTGGCAGACGCGGAAGACGGTCAGATAGATCAGGTAGCCCCACTGGATGGTGGGGGCGACCTCCATGACGGACTTCCCGTTGGAGAGGGTGTGCCGGTAGTACTCGGGCATGGGCGGCACACCGACGTCGGCGATGCGCTTGCCGTCGAGATAGAGGCCGAGCATCCCTTCGTCGTCGGCCGCGACCCGGTACGGCGAGGAGGGGTTCACCCGCACCGACACGACGGTCCGCCGCAGGTCGTACGGCCCGCCGGTGAGGATGATCTCCTCCGGGGGCCGCCGCAGCGCGGCCTCGCCGAGCTCCGGCAGGGTGCCGTGGTCGAAGGAGAAGATGAAGTACGACTTCGGCTTGACCTCGCCGGACTCGTTGTCGCTGAGGGCGGACGGGTCGAAGGCCACGCCACCTCGCAGCAGGTCCTCTTTGAAGACGGCTTCCCGTGGTACCTGCGGGAACCGCTCCATCAGATCCTCGACCAGTGCGGTACGGCTGCCCATCCCGACTCTCCTCCCGGCTCAGGCGTTCGACTCCCCACCGTATGCCTCCGGTCGGGCGTCAGCCCTGCCGGGTCCCCTCACGGCGCGCAATGTGTCCTGGTATGGGGATCTCCGGCGGCAGCAGCGGGTCGGGCACGGGCGCGCCCCAGGCCGAGGTCAGGGGCAGGGTTCCGGCCCACAGGCCCAGCTCCGCGTCGGGTCCGTCGCCGTCGTCGGGGGCGCCGGTGCGGATCTTGACCGAGGCCTCCTCGAGGGAGAGGGCGAGGAGGGTGGTGGCGGCGAGTTCCCTGCGGTTCGGGCCGCGGGCGTACGACCACTGGCCCGGCGTCGCGTGCTCGGTGAGCCGGCGCAGGCCCTCCAGCTTCTCCTCCGGGTCGGTGACCTTGCGGGCCTCGCCGTGGATCATCGCACTGCGGTAGTTCACGCCGTGCTCGAAGACGGAGCGGGCGAGGACCAGGCCGTCGACGTGTGTGACGGTGACACAGACCGGCGTGCCACCCGCGAGGCTGCGGCTGGCCACCGAGCCGTGGAGGTACAGCTGCCGCTCGTCCCGCCCGTACACCGTCGGCACGACCAGCGGCCGCCCGTCGACCACCACGCCCAGATGACAGACGAACCCCGCGTCGAGGATGGCGTTGAGATCCGCGCGGTCGAGGCTGCCCTGTTCGCGCAGACGGCGGTGCCGGGTGCGGTCGGTCACGGGAAGCGGTTCGAGCGTCATACCGATGGACGCTACTGATATCGCAGCTGTCGCGCCAGAGCTTTACGAGTAGCTCTGTGAGCCACGCCTATACCTACGAAATCCGCAGTTCAGGCTTCCCGCTCCAGCGCCCCCGGATCCACCGGATGGGCAAGATCCCCGCCCGCCCGCAGACGTGCGGCCTCCTCGGCGACCGTCATACCGAGGCGCGACAGCTCGTTGCCCTGGGAGCCCGCGAGGTGCGGGGTGACGAAGGCGTTCGGGAGGTCGTAGAGGGGGGAGTCCCCGGGGAGGGGCTCGGGGTCGGTGACGTCGAGGACGGCGTTCAGCCGGCCGGCGCGGAGCTCGTCGACCAGGGCGTCGTGGTCGACCAGGCCGCCGCGCGCGGTGTTGATCAGGGTCGACCCGTCGGGCATCAGGGCGAGTCCCCGGCGGCCGATCAGGTGGTGGGTCCGAGGGGTCTCGGGCGCGTGGACCGTGACGATGTCCGAGGTGCGCAGCAGGTCGTCCAACGGCAGGAGCGATACGCCGAGTTCGGCCGCCCGGAGCTCGGCGACGTACGGGTCGGTGAGGCTCACGCGCAGGTCGAAGGGGGCCAGCAGTTCGATGACGCGGCGGCCGATGCGGGAGGCGCCGATCACGCCGACGCGACGGCCGTGGTTGCCGATGCCGGGGACGACGCCCCAGCCGGGGTGGGCACGTTCGGTGCGCAGGCGTTCCCGGGCGCCGAGGAGGCCCTTCCCGGCGAGCAGGATCATCGCGAGGGTGTACTCGGCCACCGGGATCGCGTTGGCCACGGCCGCCGAGGAGACCGCGATGCCGCGCCGCCAGACCTCCGGCGCGGCGAAGCCCTTGACCGAGCCGGCCGAGTGCAGGACCGCGCGCAGCTTGGGGGCCGCGTCGAGGACCGCCGCGTCCAGGCGGGGGCAGCCCCAGCCGGTGACCAGGATCTCGGTGCGGGCGAGCGCCTCCCGGACACGCGGGTCGGTGAAGTCCTCGGCGACCAGGTCCGGATCGATGTCCACGGACTCGCGCAGTCGCGCAAGGACCTCCGGGGGAAAGACCAGCGGCAGGTTCTCGGCGGTCATGGCGAACAGCGCCTGGGGACGCTCGGGCAACGAAGTGACCTTCCCGCTGGGCCGCATCGAAACCGCTCTCCACGGTGGGCGGCGGCAAATGAGAGGGTCAACGTACATGCACTTCCACGGGAGGGACGGCAGGGATGACGGAGACGGTCACCAACTGGGCGGGCAACATCACCTACACGGCCAAGGAGCTGCAGCGTCCGCACTCGCTCGACGCACTGCGGGCCCTGGTCGCCGGGAGCGCCAAGGTGCGCGTCCTGGGCAGCGGCCACTCCTTCAACGAGATCGCCGAGCCGGGCCCCGAGGGCGTCCTGCTCTCGATCGCCGGGCTGCCGCCGGTGATCGACGTGGACACCGCGGCCAGTACGGTACGGGTCTCGGGCGGCGCCCGGTACGCGGAACTGGCCCGCGCGGTGGACGCCCAGGGGCTGGCGCTGCCCAACATGGCGTCCCTGCCGCACATCTCCGTGGCCGGTTCCGTGGCGACCGGCACGCACGGCTCGGGGGTCGGCAACGGCTCGCTCGCCTCGCCCGTGCGGGAGGTGGAGCTGGTCACGGCGGACGGATCGACGGTAACGATCGCGCGGGGCGACGAGCGCTTCGACGGTGCCGTGACCTCGCTGGGCGCCCTGGGTGTCGTGGTCGCCCTGACCCTCGACCTGGAACCGTCCTTCGACGTCGAACAGCATCTGTTCACCGAACTGCCCCTCGCCGGGCTGGACTTGGAGACGTACGAGACGATCGCGTCGGCGGCGTACAGCGTGAGTCTGTTCACCGACTGGCGGGAGCCCGGCTTCCGGCAGGTGTGGCTGAAGCGGCGCAGTGACCAGCCGCTGCCGGACTTCCCGTGGGCGGCGCCCGCGACCGAGAAGCTGCACCCGGTGCCGGGCATGCCGGCCGTGAACTGCACGGAGCAGTTCGGGGTGCCGGGGCCGTGGCACGAGCGGCTGCCGCACTTCCGGGCCGAGTTCACCCCGAGCAGCGGGGCCGAGCTGCAGTCGGAGTATCTGCTGCCGAGGCGGTACGCCATCGACGCGCTGCACGCGCTCGACGGGATCCGTACGACGGTCGCACCCGTGCTGCAGACCTGCGAGGTGCGCACGGTCGCCGCCGACACGCAGTGGCTGAGTCCGGCGTACGGGCGGGACACCGTGGCGCTGCACTTCACCTGGATCGAGGACACGGCGGCGGTGCTGCCGGTGGTGCGGCGGGTGGAGGAGGCGCTGGACGCCTTCGAGGCACGGCCGCACTGGGGCAAGGTGTTCACCGTGCCGCCGGCGGTCCTGCACGGCCGGTACCCGCGGCTGCACGACTTCGGGGCGCTGGCCGGGGTGCTGGACCCCGGTGGCAAGTTCGCCAACCCGTTCGTGCAGGCTGTGCTGGGCGGCTGAGTTCGGACGGGCCTTCACAGGACTTTTTAAAGCCCCTTTCCTAACCCCTTGTCGAAAGTCCCCCGCAGCCCATAATCTTGCGCCGCGCCGGTGCCGACGTGCCCCGGCCTGCCTGAGCCGAAGGGACGGGGGGCAACCCTGTGAAGCGCACATCACGTGACATCCGCATGGCGAACCGCTACGAGGTGCTGCGCCAGATCATCGCCCACTCGCCGACCTCCCGGCAGGAACTGGCGGCCGCCACCGGGCTGAGCCTGGCCACGGTCGCCACGCTCGTCGGCGAGCTGCTCGAGCTGCGGATGATCACGGAGGTCGGCTTCGAGGACTCGGCGGGCGGCCGCCCCCGGGGTCTCGTGGCCGTCAACGCGTCGGGGGGCGCGTTGATCGGCGTCGACATCGCGGAGACGTACGTCCATGTCGAGCTGTTCGACCTCGCGCTGAACGTGCTGGCCCGCGCCGACGAGGACATGCGCCCCGGCGAGAGCCTGCCGGAGCAGGTGGTCAGCCATGTGGCCGCCGCCGTCGGCTCCGTGGTCGCGCAGGCCGGCATCGAGGGCGCGCGGGTGCTGGGCGTCGGGGTGAGCGTGCCGGGCCAGGTGGACCGGGACACCGGCATCTCGGAGTACGCGCCCAACTGGGACTGGCACGACGTGCCGCTGCTCGACCTGCTCTCCGAGGTCATCGCCTACCCCCTCTACCTGGACAATCCGCTGCGCGCCGGCGCCGTTGCCGAGATGTGGTTCGGGGCTGCGCGCGGGCGCGGGGACGCGGTGGTGGTCAACCTCGGGACCGGCGTCGGCGCCGGGCTCGCCCTCCACGGCGGGCTGTACCGGGGGGTGAGCAACAGTGCCGGCGAGTGGGGGCACACCACGCTCGTCCTGGACGGCCGGTTGTGCCGCTGCGGCAACCACGGCTGCGTGGAGGCCTATGTCGGCGCCCCCGGCATCATGCTGAATCTGCGGGAGCTCAGTCCGCAGAGCCCGCTGCTGCACCCCGACGACCAGACCGCCACCATCGACGCGCTGGCCCGCGGCGTGGACGCGAACGACCCCGTGGCCCTCAAGGTCGTACGGGAGACGGCCCGTTACATCGGCGCGGGCATCGCCAACCTGGTCAACGTCCTCAACCCCGAAGTGGTCGTGCTCAGCAGCTGGGTCGCCCGCAGGCTCGGCGAACCGCTGCTGCACGAAGTGCGCGAGGCCGTCGGACGGCATGCGCTGCCGCGGCCGATGGCCGCCACCGAGATCGTCCTCTCCCCCATCCCCACCGACCCGGCGTGCCTGGGCGCGGCGACCTTCGCGCTGGAGGGCGCGCTGCAGTCGGTGGGGCAGAGGGCCGCAAAACGCACCACCCCTGCAAGGAGCCGTACCGCACCACGTTCATGACGACGGAGCACCACCTTCACGACGACGGAAGGGATGCACGTGACTCACCCCCAACGCAGACACTCCCATCGCAGTAGATCGGTCCTTCTGACGGCCGCAGCCGCACTCGCCGTCGCGGGACCCCTGATATCCGCCCCGCCCTCCTCGGCCGCCACCCCCACTGCGGCCGAGGTCTCCCCCCATGCCGCCCAGACCATCGACGACATCGGCGCCTCGGGCGCGTGGTGGGTCAACGACCTGCAGCACTTCAAGCCCGAGGTACAGGCCCGGGTCGCCCAACTGCTGTTCTCCAAGCAGGGGTTGGCCATGAGCTCGTACCGCTACAACATCGGCGGTGGCGGCGTCGCGGTCACCACCCCGGCCCGCGCCGCCGAGGACTTCCTGAACTCCGACGGCTCCTACGACTGGAGCAAGGACAAGGGCGGCCGGACGTTCCTCGAGTACGCCGCGAAGTACGGCGTGAAGGACCTCATCGGCTTCGTCAACAGCGCGCCGGCCCAGTGGACGACCAACGGGCAGTCCTGCGGCGGCCAGTTGAAGCCGGAGAACGAGTCGGACTACGCCAAGTACGTGGCCGACGTGACCGACCACTTCGCCGAGCAGGGCGTCAAGCTCGACTACATCAGCCCCTTCAACGAGCCGGACAACGACTTCGGTTCGTGCGGCCAGGAGGGCATGAAGGTCACGGTCGACCAACGCGACGACATCGTGCGGGCGTTGGGCGCGGAGCAGCAGGCCCGGCACCAGAAGACGTCGATCATCGCGGACGAGTCCAGCCAGACGACCCAGTTCGCCTCCGAACTGCCGCAGTGGATCTCGCAGCCCGGCACGCAGCAGTACGTGTCCGCGCTCGCCCACCACACCTACAACAACCCGGGCGACGGCCAACTCGCCAACGTCTACGAGACGTCGAGGACCGTCGGCCAGAAGTCCTGGGCCACCGAGATCTGCTGCTTCGGCAAGGGCTCGACCGGCTGGAACCAGGAGTACGACCCGAGCATCGACAACGCCCTGCTGATGTCGCGGATCATCTACAAGGACTTCGCGAGCGCCCACGACTCGGCGTTCCAGTGGTGGGTGGCCTTGGCCAGCGGCTACGGCACCTCCCCCACCGAGAAGAACGACGTGGGCTGGAACGACGGCCTGATCTACTACGACCCCGACTACGCGACGAACGGCAACCAGAAGCTGTACTTCACCAAGCGGTACTACGCGCTCGGCCAGTACAGCAAGTTCGTCCGGCCGGGCTCGGTCGCGCACAACGTGACCGGGGCACCGGACGGGGTCGAGGTGTCGACGTACGACAAGGACGGCAAGTGGGTGGTCGTGGTCAACAACCACAACGCCACCGACACACCCCTGAGTCTGCACTTCAACAGCAGGACGCCGGTACGGGCCTCAAAGGCCGTCCGCACCTCGGCCACCGAGGACTGGGCGAACGTCGCCAAGCCGTCGGTGAGCGGCGGCACGGCCACCTCGACGCTCGCCGCCCGCTCCGTCACGACGTACGTCTTCGACCAGAAGGGCCACGGCAGTTCTGCCGTCACGGGCGCCTGGCAGGGCAAACAGTCCGGCAAGTGCCTGACCGCGAGCACCTCCGGGGCCGCCATCAGCACCTGCACCGGCGGGACCGAGCAGTCGTGGTCGTACGACGCGAAGGGCGCGCTGAAGGGCGTGAACGGCTATCTGACGGCCGGGAGTTCGGGCCTGACGACCACCTCCGACTTCACCCGTGACACAAGCCAACGCTGGCTGCTCAACGCCAACGGGCAGATCCTCAGCGAGGCGTCCGGCAAGTGCCTGGACGTCAGCGGACAGGCGACCGCCGACGGCAGCAAAGTGATCCTCAACAGCTGCAACGGCGGGTCCAACGAGGCCTGGAACAAGGCCTGACCCACTGAACCGAGGGCCGCCGGCCACACCCTGACCCGGCGGCCCTCAACCCCCCTGCACCACCCCCACGTTCGGGATTCCGAACCGGATTTAACGCTTCGAACAGACTTCGTCCAACCCCTTGCCGAAGCCTTAGCCGAAGGTTAACGTCCCGCACCGCAACGCATTTTGAGCCACGTCGCGCTGAAGCCGTGGAGCCGCAGCCGTAATCGAGACAAGGACGTCAGCATGTCGGCAATGAGCAACAGCAACTTCTCCCGCAGGTCACTCTTCCGGGCCGCTGCGGGCATGGCCGCCGCAGGCACCCTGGCCGCGTGCGGCGGCAACAACGGCCGTGGAGGCAGCGGAGGTTCGGGCAAGCAGCTCGTCCAGTACTTCCACGCCTACGGCGAGGCGGGGACGGAGCAGGCCATCAAGCGGTACGCAGCCGCGTACAAGAAGGCCAACGTGACCACCAACTGGATCACGGGCAACAACTTCGAGGCCAAGCTCTTCTCGTCACTGCTCACCAAGCAGGCCCCGGACGTCTTCGAGTTCCACCCGCAGCTGCAGCTGGTCAAGAGCGGTCAGGTGGCGGACCTGAGCGACCTCATCGACCCGGTCAAGGACGACTTCAACCCGGCCGACATCAAGTCGCACACGGTCGACGGCAAGATCTACGGCATCCGGATGATCGACGACCCGCAGTTCTTCTACTACCGGAAGTCGATGCTGGAGAAGGCCAAGGTCGACGTCCCGACCACGCTGGACGAGCTACTGGAGGCCGCTGCCAAGCTCACCACCGACAAGGTCAAGGGCGTCTTCCTCGGCAACGACTTCACCGCGATCCAGAACAACCTGATCTTCTCGGCAGGCGCCGAGACCCTCGACGCGAACAACAAGATCGGCTACCACACGGACGGCGTCGTCGAGGGCCTGAAGAAGCTCCGGACCCTGTTCACCAGCGGTCACGTGCTGCTGGACGCCCCGACCGACTTCTGGGACCCGTCCTCGCTCGACCAGGGCCTGTGCGCCATCCAGTGGGGCGGCATGTGGTCCATGCCCGCCATGCAGAAGGCGCTCGGCGACGACCTCGGCATCTTCCCGTTCCCGAAGATCGGCAGCGCCGGCAAGCTGTCGGTCTACAACGGCGGCTGGTCGATCTACGTCAACGCCAAGGGCAAGAACGTCGACGCGGCCAAGGAATACGTCAAGTGGCTGTGGATCGACCAGAAGAAGTACCAGGAGGACTGGGCGCTGTCCTACGGCTTCCACATCCCGCCGCGCACCTCGATAGCCCAGTCCGCCACCAAGCTCAAGTCGGGCCTGCCCGCCGAGGCCGTCAAGCTCTTCACCGACTACGGCCACTTCGACAACATCGGCTTCGACCAGGTGATGATCACCGCGTTCAACGACGTGATCGCGTCCTCCGTCCGCAAGAACGGCAACCCGGAGGCCGCGCTGGACGCGTGCGACAAGAAGGTCAATGTCGAGCTCAAGAAGCTGTTCGGATAGGCCGCCGGGAAGACCACGACATGTCGACCACCACCAAGCTCGGGGTCGCCCAGTCCCCCGCCCCGGCCAAGGCCTCCAAGGCCCGGCCGCGGCGGGGCCTGCGGGGCAACCCGACCTTCAACTTCTGGCTCTTCACCGGGCCCTTCCTCATCGGCCTGGTGATCTTCGTCTTCGTGCCGATCGGCTGGAGCATCTGGCTCAGCTTCTTCGACGCGCGGTACACCGTCACGCCGAGCAACTTCATCGGCTTCGACAACTACAAGCAGATCCTGACCAACAGCAACTTCCCCGAATCGCTGTGGACGTTCAGCGTGTTCGCCGCGTTCATCGTGCCGACCACCTGGGCCCTGTCGCTGGGTCTGGCGCTGCTGGTGAACCAGCTACGGTTCATGCGGGCGTTCTTCCGGTCGGTGTTCTTCCTGCCGACCGCCGTGTCCTACGTCGCCGCCGCGCTGATCTGGAAGATGTCCATCTTCAGCGGCGTCCGCTTCGGTCTGATGAACACCGTCCTCGGCTGGTTCGGCGTCGACAACATCGCCTATCTGGCCGACCCCACCCCGCCCTGGTACTGGCTGGTCATCGTGAGCCTGCGCCTGTGGATCCAGTCCGGGTTCTACATGATCCTGTTCCTGGCGGCGCTGCAGAACATCCCGGCCGAGCTGTACGAGGCCGCCGCGATCGACGGCGCCAAGAAGGGCTGGCAGACCTTCCGGTACATCACGCTGCCTCAGCTGCGGGCCACCTCGACCGCGGTGATCCTGCTGCTGCTCATCGCCGCGTACCAGGCGTTCGACGAGTTCTTCAACATCATCGGAACCAAGGCGACCTGGGCACAGACACCGCTCATGGAGCTCTACAAGGCAGCCCTCGGCACCAACCAGGACTACGGAGCCGGCAGCGCGGGCGCGGTCATCCTGTCGCTGCTCATCTGCCTCGTCACCCTGGTCCAGGGCAAGTTCATGGGCTTCGGAAGGGGGGATGAGTCCAAGTGACCACCACCGCACCTCAGCTCGGCAAGCAGCGCAAGAAGGCCCGGGGCGTCCTCGGCAACACGGGACTGTACGTCTCCGTCGGCGTCGCCGCCCTGCTCTTCCTGGTCCCGTTCTACCTGATCTTCCGCAATGCCCTCTCCACGGACCCGGAGATCACGGGCGAGAACTGGAAGCTGTTCCCGTCCTTCCAGTGGAGCAACATCTCCGAACTGTTCGACGACCCCACGGTCGAGTTCGGCCGCTCCATGGTGAACTCGCTGGTCGTCGCCGTGTCGACGACTCTCGGCACCCTCCTGGTCTGCTCCCTGGCCGGCTACGGCCTCGCCCGCATCCCGTACAAGCACGCCAACAAGGTCTTCTACGCGGTGCTGGCGACCCTGATGGTCCCCACGGCCGTCACCTTCGTGCCCAGCTTCGTGCTGGTGTCGTCCCTCGGCTGGGTGGACACCTACCGCGGTCTGATCATCCCGGGCCTGTTCAGTGGTTTCACCTGCTTCCTTTTCCGGCAGTACTTCCTGGGATTCCCGAAGGAGCTGGAGGAGGCGGCGCGTGTTGACGGGCTCGGCTATTGGGGCGCGTACTGGCGGATCGTGGTACCCAACTCGCTGAACTTCTTCGCGGCGATCGCCACGATCACCTTCATCAGCGCCTGGAACTCCTTCCTGTGGCCGCTGGTCATCGGTCAGGATCCGAGCTCCTGGACCGTGCAGATCGCGCTCTCGTCCTTCATGACCAACCAGACCGTCAACTTCCACCTGATCTTCATGGCCACCGCCGTATCGATCCTGCCCCTGATCTTCGTGTTCCTGTTCCTCCAGCGCTGGCTGGTGCAGGGAATCGCGCAGACTGGCATCAAGGGCTGACGCCCTTCCCCATAGGCCTGCCACTCACGACCTGGAGACCGATGTCTTTCCGCACGACCACGGCCTTTGACTACGTCGAGGACGTCTCACCCGGCAGCGGGGCCCTCCCGCCCCGCGCCTGGTACGCGTCCTCCGACGCGAAGTCCCTTTCACTGAACGGCAGTTGGCGCCTTCGCGTGTCGCCGACCGTCGACGCCGAGGACGACTCGTTCGCCGAGCCCGGATTCGACGCCGGGGACTGGGCCGAGGTCGCGGTCCCGGGCCACTGGGTGCTCCAGGGCGACGGCGCGTTCGGCCTGCCGATCTACACCAACCACCTCTACCCCTTCCCGGTCGACCCGCCGCACGTCCCGACGGAGAACCCGACCGGCGACCACCTGCGCGTCTTCGACCTGCCCGCGGACTGGCCCTCCGACGGCGGTGCGGTCATCCGCTTCGACGGCGTCGAGTCCTGCGCCCGCGTCTGGCTGAACGGCACGGACATCGGCGAGTTCAAGGGCTCGCGGCTGCCGCACGAGTTCGCGGTCGGGCATCTGCTGAAGCCGAGCGGCAACGTGCTCGCCGTCCGGGTGCACCAGTGGTCGGCGGGCTCGTACCTGGAGGACCAGGACCAGTGGTGGCTGCCCGGCATCTTCCGTGACGTGACGCTGCTGCACCGACCGGCGGGCAGCGCCCTCGACTTCTTCGTGCACGCCTCCTACGACCACGTCACGGGCGCGGGCACCCTGCGCGTCGACTCCGACGTCGACGGGCGGGTGTCCGTGCCCGCCCTGGACATCGATGTCGCGACGGGCGAGTCGGTGACGGTGCAGGTCGAGCCGTGGTCGGCCGAGGTGCCGAAGCTGTACGACGGCGAGCTGGTGACCGAGGGCGAGCGCGTTCCCCTGCGCATCGGCTTCCGTACCGTGGAGCTGGCCGACGGCCTCATCAAGGTCAACGGCAAGGCGGTGCTCTTCAAGGGCGTCAACCGCCACGAGTGGCACCCGGAGAAGGGCCGCGCGCTCGACCTGGAGACCATGCGCGAGGACGTGCTGCTGATGAAGCGGCACAACCTCAACGCCGTGCGCACCTCGCACTACCCGCCGCACCCGGCCTTCCTCGACCTGTGCGACGAGTACGGCCTGTGGGTCGTCGACGAGTGCGACCTGGAGACCCACGGCTTCACCGAGCAGGCCTGGCGCGACAACCCGGTCGACGACGACCGCTGGACCCCGGCCCTCCTCGACCGCGCCGCCCGCATGGTCGAGCGCGACAAGAACCACCCGTCGGTGGTGATCTGGTCGCTGGGCAACGAGGCCGGCACCGGCCGTGGCCTGACCGCCATGGCCGAGTGGATCCACGGCCGGGACGCCTCGCGCCTCGTGCACTACGAGGGCGACTGGAACTGCCGCGACACCGACATGTACTCGCGGATGTACGCCTCCCACGCCGAGGTCGAGCAGATCGGCGAGGAGCTGGACGGCGGCACGCACAAGCGCCGCGAACTCCCCTTCATCCTCTGCGAGTACGGCCACGCCATGGGCAACGGCCCCGGCGGCATCGCCGACTACCAGGAGCTGTTCGAGAAGTACGACCGCCTCCAGGGCGGCTTCATCTGGGAGTGGATCGACCACGGGATCACCCACCCCGAGCTGGGCTTCGCCTACGGCGGCGACTTCGGCGAGGAGCTGCACGACGGGAACTTCGTCTGCGACGGCCTGATCTTCCCGGACCGGACTCCGTCCCCGGGGCTCCTGGAGTTCAAGAAGGTCATCGAGCCGGTCTCCCTCGACGGCGCCGACGGCACCGTGCGCGTGACGAACAAGCAGGACTTCGCCGGCCTCTCCGCATTCGCCTTCGAGTGGTCGTACCAAGTGGACGGCGAGAGTGTCGAGTCGGGCTCCCTGACCGTGCCCGCGCTCGCCCCCGGCGAGTCGGCGGACGTCAAACTGCCCGAGCCGCCTGCCGACCACGGTGGCGGTGAGACACAGTGGACGGTACGGGCGCTGCTGGCGGCCGACACCGCATGGGGGCCGGCGGGCCATGAGGTGGCGTGGGGCCAGGTCCCCGTCTCCGCACGGCCGTTGCCGGTGGTCACCCCGACCGACGGTCCGGTGGCCGGCGACCGTGTGATCACGCTCGGCCCCGCCTCCTTCGACGCCCGCACGGGTGCGCTGAAGACCATCGGCGGTGTCGAGGTGAGCGGCGGTCTGCGCCTGGACGTGTGGCGGGCGACCACCGACAACGACGAGGGCGCCGAGTGGGAGACCGGCATCCGGTACGCGGAGCTGTGGCGGAAGTACGGCCTGCACCGCATGCGGCACCGCCTGGACTCCGTCGAGCTGGGTGACGACGCGCTGACCGTGCGGACCCGAGTGGCGCCCGCCGCCTGGGAGTTCGGGCTCGCCGCGGTGTACCGCTGGACCTCCGACGGCAACCGCCTCAAGCTCACCGTGTCCGTGGGACCGCAGGGCGAGTGGCCGGTTCCGCTGCCGCGGCTCGGCGTACGCTTCGGGCTCGCGCAGACCGACGGTGTGAAGTGGTACGGCGGCGGTCCCGGCGAGGGCTACCCGGACACCAAGTCGGCGTCCAGGACCGGTCGTTGGGAGTCCACGGTCGACGGGCTGCAGACGCCGTACCTCCGCCCGCAGGAGAACGGCGCGCGTGCCGACGTCCGCTGGGCGGAGCTCGGCGGGCTGCGCATCGAGGGCGACCCGGAGTTCTTCCTCAGCGCCCGCCGCTGGACGACCGAGCAACTGGACGCGGCCGCCCACCTCACCGACCTCACGCCGGGCGAGACGGTGTGGGTGAACCTCGACCACGGCCTGCACGGCATCGGCACGGGCTCCTGCGGCCCGGGCGTACTGCCGCAGTACCGCCTGCGGGCCGAGCCGGCGGAGTTCTCCTTCGTGTTCTCGGAGATCAGTTGACGGACACGGACACGCGGTCCACTGCGGCCGGCCGGCTCTTCAGTCGGCCGGCCGCGGTCGCGTCCTGCGCCGGCTTCGTCCTCATCGGCATGCTCCAGGCGCTCTACGGCCCCGCGGTACCGGGCCTGCGCGAGGAGTTCGGCCTCTCCCCCTCGGGCGCCGGCCTCGGCCTGAGCCTTCACTTCACGGGTGGCGTGGCGGGCGTCCTCGCCTTCAACACCATCCACTCCCGGATCAGCAACAAGGCGCTCCTCGCGGCGAGTTACGGCCTGATGGCACTCGGCGGCGCGGGCTTCGCACTCGCCCCGAACTGGCCCCTTGCACTGGCTGCCGCGTTCCTGGGGGGCCTCGGTTTCGGCGGCATCGACTACGGCCTCAACCAGCTCTTCGCCGTCGGCTTCGGCGACCGCTCCACGGCCATGCTCAACGTCCTCAACGCCCACTTCGGCATCGGGGCGGTGCTCGGTCCGGCGGTGGTGGCGTGGCTGGGCCCGGACGAGTACGCGTACGCCTTCGGGACGTGTGCCGTGCTTGCTGCGGTTCTGGTCCTGCTGGGCTCAAGTGGCGTACGGACAAGACCTGTTGAACCGTCTGACGAAAAGACGGCCGGCTCACTGGGCCTCCCCCGCATCCTCGTCGGCTTCCTGGCCCTCTACATCCTGAACGTAGGCGTGGAAGCGGGTGTGGGCGGCTGGGAGCCCACCCATCTGGAGACCGTCGGCTACAGCGCGACCGTGGCCGCCTCGGCGACCTCCGTGTACTGGCTGATGATGACCGCCGGCCGCTTCCTCGTCGTACCGATCACCCTGAAGTACTCGCCCGAACGCATCCTCACGATCTGCGCGGCAGGCATGACCGCATGCCTGCTGCTGGCACGTGTAAAAGGAGTGGCGCCGGTGGCCTACGCCGGTGTTGGCTTGTTCATCGCGCCGGTCTTCCCGACCGGTCTGCCCTGGCTGAACAGGGCGCTTCCCCAGGCGAGGCGCGCAGGTGCCTGGGTCATCGCCGCGTCGATGATCGGCGGAGTGGCGGCTCCCCCGCTGCTGGGGGCAGGCATCGAGGCCTCGGGCATCCATGCCGTCCCCTGGCTGCTGACCGCGCTCTCCGCCGCCTCGCTCGCGGCGACCGTATGGCTGATCCAGCTCACCCGGAGGTACGTCGAGTGATCGGCAGCATCGAGGTCCGCTCCCTCTCCCGCTCCTTCCACACCACCGTCCGCCGCCCCGGCTTCGCCGGCGCGCTCAGATCCCTGGTCAACCCGGAGCGAGTCGTCAAGCACGCCGTCTCCGACATCAGCTTCGACGTGGCCCCCGGCGAACTCCTCGCCCTGCTGGGCCCGAACGGCGCCGGCAAGTCCACCACCATCAAGATACTCACCGGCATCCTCACACCCACGTCCGGCGACGCCCGGGTCGCGGGCGTGGTGCCGTACGAGGACCGGGAGCGCAATGCCCGCAACATCGGCGCGGTGTTCGGGCAGCGCACCCAGCTGTGGTGGGACCTGCCGGTGAAGGAGTCCTTCTCGATCCTGCGGGACATCTACGAGGTGCCGAAGGCCGAACACGCCGCCCGTCTGAAGGAGTTCGACGGCATCCTCGAACTGTCCGCCTTCTGGGACACCCGCGTCCGCCACCTCTCCCTGGGCCAGCGCGTGCGCTGCGACCTGGCCGCCGCGCTGCTCCACGATCCGCCGGTCGTCTTCCTCGACGAGCCGACCATCGGCATGGACGTGGTGGTCAAGGAGCAGGTGCGGGAGTTCCTGCGGCATCAGGTCGAACAGCGCGGCCGTACGGTCCTGTTGACCACCCACGACATGACCGAGGTCGAGCGGCTCGCCGAGCGGGTCGTCCTCATCAACCACGGGCGGCTGGTGCTCGACGGCACGCTCGACGAGATCCGCCGCAAGTACGGCTCGACCTGGCAGGTGCGGGCCACCCTCGCCGACGCGCACACCGACGTCGAACCGCCGCCGGGCATCGCACTGCTGCGACAGGAGGGCCCGCAGGTCGTGTTCGGGCCCGACGGCCCCGACGCGCCCACGGTCCACCAGGCGCTCAAGGCGGTCATAGAGCGGTACGAGGTGACGGGCATCGCCATCGACGAGGCCGATCTGGAGGACGTGATGCGGGCCGCGTACGTCCACGCGGGGCCGGCCGCGGAAGGGGCCTGAGATGGCGGTCCTGCACGCGTGGCGCGCCGCCCGCGTCACCCCGCTCGGCGAGCTGCACGCACCGCCCCGGATGACCGCCGTCCTGGTCCGGCTGGTCGTCCAGATCGTCCTGGTCGCCTCCCTGTGGAGCGGCCTGTACGCGCATTCCGGCCCCACCGCCGGGCTCAGCCGCGAGCAGGCGATCTCGTACGCCGTGCTGGCCGTACTGGCCTCCCGGCTGCGGGAGTTGGACCAGTACGCGGGCCGGGACACCGTCATCCAGCACATGCACTTCGGCACCATCGTCTACTGGTACCTGCGCCCGCTGCCGCCCGCCCGCTACCACGCCCTGCGGGCCCTGGGCGAGCAGATCTACGGGGCCGCGTGGGCGCTCGCCGGATACGTGGTGTGTCTCGCGGCGGGCGTGGTTCAGCCGCCCGAGTCGGTGGCGGTGGCCGGGGTGTTCGTGGTCAGTCTGCTGCTCGGGCAGCTGGTCCTGTACCACGTCATGCTCCTGCTGGATCAGATGTGTTTCTGGACCGTGCGCAACACCGCGGCGATGCTGATCCTGATCTTCGCGCAGAACCTGATGTCCGGGGTGTACGCCCCGCTGTGGTTCTTCCCCGGGTGGTTCCGCACGCTGAGCAACTTCCTGCCGTTCCAAGCGACGCTCAACGTGCCGCTGTCGCTGTACGTGGGCCGCATCCGACTGTCCGACGCGGGCGAGCAGCTGGCGATCCAGGCCGGCTGGGTCGTGCTGCTGCACCTGTTCACCCGGTTTCTGTGGCGGCGGGCCGCCCGCCGTGTCATCTCCCAAGGAGGCTGATGCCCTTGAATGCCGTCCGGACCGCGTGGCGCATCACGCGTCTCAACTTCCGCTCCCAACTGGAGTACCGCACCGAGTTTCTGCTGATGGTCGCGATCGGCGCCATCTGGCAGGTGTCGGTGATCGTGTTCGCGACCGTGCTGCTGTCCCGGTTCGCCGGGATGGGCGGCTGGGACAGCTCCGACGTGCTGCTCATCCCGGCGATGCGGATGCTGGCCCATGGCCTGTTCGTGCTGTTCCTCGGACGCATGCACGGCATCGGCCGGTTCATCCAGGAAGGGCAGATCGACATCTACCTGCTCCGGCCCATGCCGGTGCACCGCCAGGTACAGCTGCAGTACTTCCCGACCAACGCGATCGGCGACCTGACGGTGGCCGTCGGCCTGATGGTGGGTGCCCTGTCCCGCAGCCAACTCGACTGGACGGCCGGGCGGGTCACGTATCTGGTCGCCTGCCTGATCGGCGGCATGCTGCTGGAGGCCGCCCTGTTCACCGCGGTGGCCTGCGCATCCCTCCGCTTCCCGGCCGCCGGCTACTGGGGCCGCTGGCTGGAGGAGCTGCTCGGCACCTTCGGCAGCTACCCGCTGAACGTGCTGCCCCGGGCGGTGGGCGGCTTCCTGACCTTCGGCCTCCCGCTCGCGTTCGTCGCCTACTTCCCGGCCGCCGTGCTCACCGGACACGGCCACGACACCGGCGTCCCGTACTGGCTGGCGGCCTCCTCCCCGCTGCTCGGAGCACTCGCGTACCTCGGTGCGAGGCTGCTCTGGAGCTGGAGCCTGAGGCACTACACGGGGGTGAACGGATGACCGGTACCGTGACGGCATCCGCCGACTTACGCACCCGCCTCGCGGTACGCCTCGTGTTCGTCATCCTCGGTGGCACACAAGGCGGTTGGATGGCCCGGATCCCCGCGATCCGGGACCAGGTCGGCGTGGACACGGCCCGCTGGGGACTGCTGAGCAGCTCCTCGGCGGCTGGTGACCTCGTCGCGATCGTCCTCATCACGCTCCTCATCGGCCGCGTGAGCAGCCGCCTGCTCGCCCTCGCGGCCGCGACCGTCGTACTCCTCAACGCGCCTGTCCTGGCCGGGGCTTCGTCCGTCCCGGCCCTCGTACTGGGCCTGACGATGTGGGGCGTCGGCGCGACCTTCCTGGCCACACCGGTCAACGCGCTCGCGGTCGCGGCCGAACGCGCCCACGGCCGCCCTCTCATGTCCGGTTTCCACGCCTGCTACAGCGTCGGCGTACTGGCGGGCGGCGCCCTGGGTACGCTCGCGGCGGCGACGGACGTCTCACCGGGCATCCAGATGGCGATCAGCAGCGGTGTCCTCGGGGCACTGCTGCTCGGGCTGGGCGCGCGGCTGCCGGAGGAGGAGGCGGTCCACAGGGACCACCGCCGGCCGCTACGTCAGCGCTTCACTCCCCAACTGGTCCTGCTTGCCGGCATCGCGTTCCTGGGCTCCTTCGTCGAGGGGGCGGCGTCCCAGTGGAGTTCGGTGTACACGGCCGACTTCCTCGACGAGGGAGCGGCGCTCGGCGCGGCGACGTACACCTGCTTCTCGGTGGCGATCCTCGTGGGGCGGCTGCTGGGCGACCGGTTCGTGGCCCGGCTGGGACGGCGGGTGTTCCTGCGCGCGTCGCTGCTGACGGTGGCGCTGGGAGTGACCGCGGCCGTCGCGCAACCAACCCTCTGGTCGGCCTTTGCCGGCTTCACGGTCGTCGGCCTGGGCATCGCCTGCGTACTCCCGTCGGCGATCGCCCTGGCCGGCCGCCAGCCGGGCGTCCCACCCGGCGAGGGCGTCTCGGTCATCACCATCGGCCAGTGGCCCGGCTTCCTCCTGGCGGGCCCGGCAGTGGGCCTCCTCGCGGGGGCGACGAGCCTGCGGGTGGCACTGGGGGCGCTGGTGGTGGCGGGGGTCGGCGCGGCGGCGTTGGTCAGGTGGGTGCAGGTGCCCGACGGCGGCTGATCAGGAGGGCGGAGTCGGTGTGCTGCTGGGCAGGCTGCTCGAACTCGGCCTGCCCGTTGGCCAGTTGGAGCGGGTCGAGATCGCGGTGACGGCCGAGCCGGCCATGGACGCGGTGCGGGGCGGTTGTGCGTGCCGGTGAGGACGTCAGGGGCGGCGGCCTGAGCCTCGTATCGGAGTGAAGAGGGCCGCCACCGCGATCAGTACGCAGCAGCCGCCCGCCACCAGGCCGACCGGCGCCGTGCCCCGGTGCTCCGCCGCCCAGGTGAGGACCGCCGCGCCGGCGGGAGCCGCGGAGTAGTGGAGGGTCCAGAAGGCCGAGGTGACGCGGCCGAGCAGGGGTTCCGGCGTCACCTCCTGACGCAGGGACATGGAGCAGGTGCCCGCGATGCCGACGCAGGCCAGGAAGGCCGCGCTCAGGGCAGCCACCACGGGCACGTCCCGTGCCCAGCCGAGCCCCGCGAAGGCGACGCCGCACATCGCGACCGCGCCCGGCCAGGTCCAGCCGAAGCCGAGCCGGCGGCGGATGCGCGCCACGAGCAGCGCTCCGGTGATCGTGCCGAGCGCACCCAGCCCCATGACCGTGCCGACCGTGCGGTCGTCGTGGCCGAGGTCGTGCTTGAGGTGGTAGATGACCAGGTCGTTCAGGCCGAAGGTGAGGAAGCTGAAGACGAAGAGGAGAGCGGTGAGGGAGCGCAGGACGGGGTGGCCGTAGAGGAAGGACACCCCGGTGCGCAGGTCCCACCAGAGGCCGGTGCGCCGCGACGTGCCGCCGCCGTCGTCGTCCGCGGGACGGGCACGGAAGCGCACGAGGAGCAGACAGGCCGCCGAGACCCCGAAGCTGGCCGCGTCCACACCGACGGCGGCTGCCGGGCCCGCCCAGCCGGCGACCAGTCCCGCGCACAGCGGACCCAGCACCCCGGCCGCGGCGGCCGTGGCGTTCAACCGCCCGTTGGCCTCCGTCAGTTGCTCGGTGCCGACCAGGCTGCGCACGACGGTCACATAGCCGACGGCGAAGAACGTGCCGACGGCCTCGCACAGCGGCAGCACCAGGTACAGCAGCCAGATCTGCGGGCCGAACAGCCACACCAGCGGGATCGACCCGTACAGCACCATGCGTACGAGGTCGCAGGTGATCAGCAGCCGGCGGCGGTCGACCCGGTCCACCAGCACCCCGGCGAACACCCCCGCCGCCACCGCCGCGGTACCGCCCACCGCCGTCAGCAGGCCCATGCGCGCGACCGAGCCCGTGGCCTGAAGGACCAGCAGGGGCAGTGCGATCAGAGCGAAGGAGTCACCGAGGACGGAGAGGGTCTGGGCGGCCCAGAAGACACCGAAGTCCCGCTGTCGCCAAAGGGGTTGGCCGGTGGTGCGAGTGGTGTCGTGAGCGCGCCCGCTGTCCTTCTGCGCTTCGTACGACACCTGCACCTCCCCCGAATCCCCGGCAACCTTACGGCTCCCGGTGGCAACTGGCGACTGAGATATCCACGCACCCCGCACCCCGCACCCCACATCTTTCCCGCCCCGAGGAGCAGCCGTGCCGGACACCCCCCGGACCCACCGCCGCCGTCGCGTCTTCCGCCCCCTCCCGCTCGCCGCCGCCGGCGCGCTGGTCGCCGCCGCGGCCGTGGCCCTCCCGCAACTCACCCCGCACGCCTCGGCCGCGACCACCCTGCGCGGCTACGCCGACGGCCGCGCCGTGAAGATCGGCGCGGCTGTCGGCGACACCCCGCTGACCTCGGACTCGTCGTACACCACCGTCCTGGACCGGGAGTTCAACTCGGTGACGGCGGAGAACGCGATGAAGTGGGACGCGGTGGAGCCGACCCGCGGCAGCTTCAACTGGGCCGCCGCGGACCGTCTGGTGGCGCACGCCCGGGCGCACAACCAGGGCGTACGGGGCCACACCCTGGTCTGGTACTCGCAGTTGCCGTCCTGGCTGAAGAACGGCAACTTCTCGGCGTCCGAGCTGAACTCGGTCCTCAAGAGCCACATCGGCACCGAGGTGGGCCGCTACAAGGGCAAGGTGTACGCCTGGGACGTGGTCAACGAGGCGTTCAACGAGGACGGTTCGATGCGCAGTTCGCTGTGGCAGACCAAGCTCGGCACCGGCTACATCGCGAACGCGCTGAAGTGGGCCCACGCGGCAGACCCCTCCGCCAAGCTCTACATCAACGACTACAACATCGAGGCGGACAACGCGAAGAGCGACGCCCTGTACGCCCTCGCGAAGCAACTCCTCGCCGACGGCGTCCCGTTGAACGGCATCGGCTTCCAGTCCCACTTCGTCGTGGGAGGAGTCCCCTCCTCGATGAAGGCGAACCTCAAGCGCTTCTCCGACCTGGGCCTCGAGGTCTCGGTCACCGAACTCGACATCCGCATCCCGCTGCCGGCCTCCTCCGCCGAACTCGCCCAGCAGTCCACCGACTACAAGACGGCGAGCGAGAACTGCCTGGGCGTGCCGCGCTGCGCCGGGGTCACGGTGTGGGGCATCACCGACAAGTACTCATGGGTGCCGGGGACGTTCAGCGGGTACGGGGCGGCGCTGCCGTACAACGAGAGTTACGCGGCGAAGCCCGCCTGTACGGGGCTGTCCAACGGGGTCAATCCGAAGGCGTGACAGGGACCGGTGATGATGCCTGGGCATCCGCCAGAGTGCGGGTGCCCGGTATCGGCGACGGAAGCAGCCACAGCAGGGACAGCGCCCCGCCGACGGCCACCACGACGAACGTCGGCCGCAGCCCCACGAGGTCGGCGAGCACGCCGCCGCACAGCGCGCCCAGCGGCCGTACGCCGTAGTTGACCGTGCTGTATGCGCCGGTCACGCGGCTGCGCAGAGAGGCCGGGACGACGGCCATCTGCAGCGAGTTGAGGTTGACGTCGAAGAGCATGACGCCGAAGGAGGCGAGGAACCAGGCGGCGCCCAGCACGCCGGCCCGCGCCCAGAGGGGACCCGCGGCCACCGCGAGGAGAGCGAAGGGCGCCGGGAAGAGTACAGCGCCCACCGCGACGCTACGGCCCATGCCGATCCGACGGGAGATCGCGGGCGCGGCCAGCGCACCGAGCAGGCCCCCTGATGCCCCGGCGCCCAGAGCCAGTCCGATCGCGCCCGCGGACAGGCCGAGTTCCCGTTCGGCGAACAGCACGAGGAGGCCGGTGCCCGACAGGAAGGTGAAGAAGTTGACCGTCGTGGCGCAGCCGAGGCCGGCCCGCAGCACGGGCTGACGTACGACGAAGGCCAGGCCGTCGCCCGCGCGCCGCAGCAGGGAGAACCGGCCGGAGTCGTCGGCGGGCGGCGGTTCGTCGACGCGGACCGGACCGAGCAGCAGCGCCGACGCCAGGAAGGACAGCGCGTCGGCGACCACGGCGACGGGCGCGGTCAGCAGCTGGACCAACCCGCCGCCGAGAGCGGGCCCGGCGACGAAGGAGACCGAACGGCTCGCGCTGAGGCTGCTGTTGGCGTCGACGTACGAGGACGGCGGCACGAGATGGGCGAAGAAGGACTGGCACGCCGTACCGAACACCACCCCTGCAAGGCCGGTCACCAGCACCACCACGTACAGCTGACCCATCGTGATCACGTCGAGCAGCGCGGCGACCGGCAGGGTGAGCAGCACGCCCGTGCGCACCAGGTCGGCGGCGATCATGAGCCGGCGCTTGCTCGGGCGGTGGTCGACCCAGGCGCCGAGGAGCAGTGCGAGCAGGTTCGGGGTCCAGGTGAGCGCGCTGAGCAGGGCGACCTGTCCGGCGGAGGCGTGCAGTGTGCCGACCGCGATGAGCGGCAGGGCGAGTTCGGAGACACGGTCGCCGGCCTGAGAGAGGGTCTGGCCGGTCCAGAACCGGAGGAAGCGGCGGTCGCGCAGCAGTAACCCGCTCACTCCGGGGCGCCCGGGTCGTCGTCGGCCGCTTCCGGCAATGTGTGCAGCAGCATGCGCACGCCCCGACTCCCGGACGGCTGTTCGGGCGCGTCGCGGTTGACGTACGGCTCGAGGAGTTCCTCCCAGGCAGCGCGGAGGCCGGCCAGTTCCTCCGCGGTCACCACGATCCGCGTGTTGGCCGCCCACGCGCGCCGGATCCACTCCGGCTCCAACCGGGGCTCGGTCTCGGTCAGCCAGCGCAGCGGCAGCTCCGCGGCCCGCGCGAACATCTCCCCCGCCAGCACGCGCGCCGCCGACCGCCCGTCCTCGTCCTCCGGCACCTCGAACCGGAAGCCGCGGGCCACCGCCTCCCAGCGCCGCTCCCGCCGGTCGGCCGAGCCTTCGGCGTCCCTCACCAGCCCGAACCCCGAAAGATGGCGCAGATGCCAGCTGGTGACGGATGGCGTGGCACCGACGTGCGGCGAGAGCTGTGTGGCGGTGGCGGGCCCGTAGCGCTGCAGCCGCTCCAGAACGGCGAGACGCACAGGGTGCGCGAGGGCGCGCATGGCCTTGGGGTCGGTGATCTCCAGGTCGCCCCAGCGGTTGCCGGAATCATCGGGATGCATGATGTGAGAGTGTCCTCTCACAAAGTATGAGAGTCAACTCTCACGTCTGGAAACAAATGCCCCGCCCGGCAAGGGCAGTTGATGGAGGATGACGGTCATGCGCTCACCCTTCGACTTCCCCGCCCCACGCCGGGTCCGGCCCGGCGAGCACCCCGCCTGGGACGAGGCCCTGGCCCTGCTCAACCGGGACGTGGCCACGGCCCTGCCGGAACAGAAGCCGCTGCGGCTGGTGGCCCAGCGGTCGGAGGAAGGGGGGCCGGAGCACGTGTACGTGGCCTTGGACAATGGCGAGTGGTGGGGCCAGCCGGTCGAGCCCGCGTCCGCCGGCACCCCGCTCAACGCCCTCGCCGCCGTGGCCGAGGCCGTGCAGGACACCGTCACCGAGTGCCTGTGGCGGGCCTGGCCGATCTGCACCGAACACGACCTCGGCATGCACCTGGCCGAGGCGGACGGCCGCCCGGTGTGGCGCTGCGCAGGCAGCCGCGACGGCCGGGACCCGCAGCATGTACGGGCGGCGGTGGGCGAACTGGACGCGCTGAAGCGATGACCGAACGGGCGACGCCCCGCACATCACGCTCGAACACTGCCCCGCGAAGGGGAGAACGGGGAGAGGAAGAAGCATGACTGAGCCACTGCACTACGACATCGAGGGTCACGGGCCCGTCCTGCTGATCATTCCCGGTGGTGCCGGGCACCCCATGGGGTTCGACAAGGTGACCGGGGTGCTCGCCGACCGGTTCACCGTCGTGACGTACGACCCCCTCGGGCTCGCACACGGGCGGCTCGGCGAGCCCGTCGGGGACCAGCAGGTGGAGGCGTGGAGCGACGGGGCCCGGCGGGTGCTCCAGGAGGTGCTGCCCGAGGGCGAATCCGCTTACGTCCTCGGGACGAGTTCCGGCGGTATCGCCGCACTTGACCTGCTGGCCCGGCATCCCGAGCGGCTGAGCCACGTCGTCGCGCACGAGCCGCCGTGCATGGGGGTGCTGCCGGACGGGGCCGTGCAGCGGGCCAGGTTCCGGGAGGTGTACGACACTTATCGCACCGCCGGGTTGCAGGCGGCCGCCGTCCGTCTGGGTGCCGTCCTGACCGGGCAGGAGGCGGAGCCGGCGGAGGGCCGACCCCTTTCGCGGGAGGAGGAGTTGGCCATCCCCATGGCCCTCTTCCTCGCCCACGTCCTGCGGCAGTTCACCTCCTACGCGCCCGACCTCACCGCACTCACCTCGGCTTCCGCCCGTCTCACCCTCGCCGCCGGTTCCGACTCCCGCGGTCAACTCCTGCACCGCACCGCTCAGTTCCTCGCCGAGCACACCGGCGGCGGCTTCGTCGAGTTCCCCGGTGGGCATGTCGGTGTGGCCGAACATCCCGTCGCGTTCGCCGAGTTGCTCGCCGAGACGCTGGTTGCAGGGGAGGCCCACGCGCCCCGCTGACCACTCGGGCGCCCGGCCGCCTAGACTGGAAGCTTCGGGGGAAGGAGCGTGCCTTGTCTCAACAGCAGCTGGGACGCGGTCCCCTGAGATCCGACAGTGCGGCACCGGAACCCGGTGGGCCGAGCGAGGCCGCGAGGTTCGTCGGCTGGCTGGGGAGCCTCGGGTGTGCGGCCGCCGGGTACGCCGTGTTCCAGTTCCTGTTCGGGGTGCTGCCGGACTCCCTCGGCGGGGACGCCGCCAGATATCTGGTCGCCGGTGTCAGCGGGATCGGGACGGCCGCGGCCGCCTGGCTGGCGGCGGCGCTGGTGCGGGCCCGGGCGGCGGCCGGCCCCGGCGGCCGCCCGGCCGAGGGATCCGCCGTCTCGCGGCGTCCCGCGCCCGGCCCGCTGCCCGAGGTCTTCGCCGCCGCGTACGGCACGCTCGCCGAGAAGGTGTGCGTGGTCGAGGACCCGACCCGCGGACGGCTCACCGGCTGGTCGCACTCCCTCGGCGAGACCAGTCCGCCCCGCCCCACCTCCGTCGGCACCGCGTACGGCCTGCACATCATGCTCGACTTCGGTGTGCCCGACGGACGGCTGCGCACCGGCGATCTCGTGGACACGCTGTGGCGGCTGCGGCTGCCGGGCGGCGGCTGGTCCGCGCGGTCGCAGGGCGCGGAGGCCCGGCCCGAGGTCACCGCCCTGGTGCTGGGCGCGCTGGCCCGGGCGGGGGCGTCCGGGGAGCGGCTGGCGGAGGAGGTGGACCGGTGCGCGACCGGTTTCACGCACGAACTCGACCGTGCGGGGCGGGAGTCGACCCACGTCGTGACGACCGTGCTGCGCGGGCTGCTGCGCGCCGCGCCCGACTCCGGCGTCCTGCCGCAGCTGCGCGAGGCCCTGTCCGACGGCGCGATCAGCGACCCGCGCCGCGACCATCTGCGCTGCTGGAGCTACCGCCTCGACCCGCCATACGGAATGCCCTCCGCGCTGCACACCGCGCAGGCGGTCGTGGCCCTCGACCGGGCCGCCCGGGTACTGGACGAGCGCGAGAACGCGGCCGTGCGCTCGGCGCGGGAGGACGGTGTGCGCTGGCTGCTGGCCTGCACGAGCGCGTCCCACCACCGCTGCCCGGACCTGCGGAACCTGCGCGAGGAGGTGCGCCGCCCGCGCACGGACGACCCCTCGCGCCACGAGGTCCTGAACGTACGGCACTTCACCGCTTCCTGGGTGCTGCGCGCCCTGATGACCCCGGGCGCCCGCGAGGTCGCGGCGCAGGACGGGCTGGAGGAGGCCTGGCGGGAGCGGCTGGACGGTGCGGCCGCCGCGGTGTGGTCCGGGCAGACGGACGGCATCTGGTCCTGGGGGTTCACCGACAGTGGTGAGCTGCGGCATCCCATGTGGATGACCTATCAAGGTCTTTCGGCGCTGCGCGCCCATGCCGTATGGATGTATCAGCCGGAACAATGAGCCCGGAGCAGTGAACACCATTGACAGGGGCCTGAGTTGGGGGATGGATGCATGGGCGGTCGGCAGGTCCTCGCGGCGCGACGGCTACTGTCCGGGACGCTGGACGGTGATCTGCCCGAGCACGAACTGGTCGCCGCGGCCCGCTTCGTCGTCGCCGAACTGGGCTCCCCCGACCGCCTGTTGGAGCTGATTTCCGAGCTCGCCTCCGGCGCGGGCGACCCCGAGGGATGCGCCCGGCTGTCGTATCGGCACGTCCTCGGTTTCGACAAGCTGCTGCTGATCGACGGCGGTCCGCGGCACATGCTGCGCGCGCACCTGTGGCATCCCGGCGCGGGCGCGGTCGGCAAGGAGGACATCCACAACCACCGTTCCCCGCTTGCCTCTTATGTCGTACGCGGGCGGCTCGCCATGGAGTTGTACGACGTCGAGGGCGGCGGGGACGGGATCGCGGCCGCCCGGTACGAGGAGTCCCTTCGGGAGGGTTCGGCGGACTGGCTGCTGGAGCCGACCGGTCCCGCGCGACTGCGGCTGACTCACGTGGGGCAGTACGCGGCGGGCAGCGCGTACGCCCTGCCGGCGCACACCCTGCACCGCGCCTGGTGCGACACGGACGTGCCGACGGTGACCCTGTTCCTGGAGACGGGCAGCGAACGGCGCCCGCACACCGATGTGTTCACGGCGGCGGGTCCCCATCCGGGCACGGTGGCGAAGGTGCCGCTGAGCACGGATGACTACTTGGCGGCGTTGAGCGGTCTGGCGGAGCTGCTCAGGACTTAGCCGCTCAGGAGTTCGTGAAGGCCTGGTCGATGATGTCGAGGTTGTAGGCGTCGATGTCGACCGTGGTCAGCCCGGAGCGCGCGAGCCAGACATGGGCCTGGTCGGGCTCGGGCAGGGTGATCTGCGAACTCAGCGGCCTGACGAGGAAGTTCTCCTGCCAGTTCTTGATCTCTTGCCCGCGGTACTCGCTGACGAAGGACGACTCGCCGACCTTGCGGACGACCTCACCGAGGAGCCCGGTCTCCTCCTTCAACTCGCGCAAGGCGCCGTCCGGGCCGCTCTCGTCCGGATCGAGCTTTCCGCAGGGGACGCCCCACACTCCGGGCAGGAACTTCTCCGTCGCGCTGCGGCGGACCAGCAGCACGCGGCCCTGGTCGTCCATCACGACGGCGGCCGCCAGTCGCTTGTCGCCGGGGATGTCCATGTCCATGGTTCCTCGGTCCCTCGCCGGAGATGAGTCCAAAGGGTCTGATACCCACGAAAGTCTCCACCGTACCAAGCACTCACCCCCCGGCGCTGTGAGCCGGATCGCTCCTACGGCTCAACACCTCGACGTCCGCGTACGACGGCGCCGTGCCGTGCGGTGCCCGACCTGCGCGGATGTCCGTAGCCGCCTCCAGGGCCGCTCCCAGCGCCGTCCGGTACAGCAGCGAACCGAGACTGATGCGTCGTACGCCGAGGTCGGTGAGGTGGGGGACGGTGGGGCCGGTGGGTGAGTAGAGGATGTTGAGGGGGAGGTCGCCCAAGTGCCGTACCAGGGAGGCGATCTCGGCGGGGTCCGTCAGCCCGGGGACGAACAGCCCGTCGGCGCCCGCCTGTTGGTAGGCGTCGAGACGGTCGCGCGTACCCTCACCGTCACCCAGCCAGTACGTGTCGGTGCGGGCGTTCACGAAGAGGTCCGGGGCCGCGGTCTTCACGGCGGCGATCTTCGCGGCGTGCCGTTGCGCGGGCCCGAGGCCGTCCTCCAGGTTGATGCCGACGGCTCCTACGGCGGCGAGTTGGCGCGCGAACTCCCCCACCTCGTCGGGGTCTTCGCTGAAGCCGCCCTCCGCGTCGACGGAGAGCAGGAAGGACCCCGTGCCGAGCGCGAGGGCGAGCCGCAGCGTTTCGTCGCGGGTCGCGGACGCGCCGTCGGGCAGTCCGGCGGCCGCGGCGACACCCAGACTCGTCGTCCCGACGGCACGGAAGCCCTTCGCGGCCAACGCCGCGGCCGAGGCGTGGTCCCAGGCGTTGGGCAGGAACAAGGGCTCCTCGGCGTGGTGAAGCGCGGCGAACTCGGTCACGAGAGATCACCCACCGCGTCCGCGTAGTAGGCAGAGCCCTTCAGATGCAGCGCCAGCTCACGGAAACTCCACCCTTCGCCGGGCGAGTGGTCGAGTTGGGCGTCGGTGAGGGCGTCGAGTCGGTTGGCCCAGATACGGGCCAGGCGGGTGAGACGGCTGCGGGCCTCGTCGAGGTCCTCTTGGGTGAACGGGGCGAGGTCCGCGTCGGTCGTGGTCGCGGACGCGTGCCACTGGTCCGGCAGCGGCTCCTCACCCGCCAACCTGGCCTCCAACTCGGCGAGGTGGTCGACCAGGTGATCGGCGACTCGGCGGATGGCCTTGTGCGGGGTGTAGACGCGGTCGTCGACGTGGGCGGGCTTGCCGTCCCAGTCCGTCCAGGTGGCAGCCAGCTCGAGGACATGCTCCACCATGCCAGTGACGGCCCGGGCGGGTGTTTCCTGCGGGGTCTCGGTCATACCGGCAGGCTAGAAGCGGGTCGCTTCGGCGCCGACCGAACTGTCCATGCCGGATCCGCTCGTCTCCGCCGGATGCCGAACTGACCACGTCCCATCTGCTCGTCTCCGCCGGATGCCGAACTGACACGTCCCATCTGCTCGTCTCCGGCGGGTGCCGAACGTTTCACACCCGCCCTCGTCCCCACCTGACCCCGAACCCACCGCACCCCACCCACCCGTCCTCGCGGACGCCGAACCACCCACACCACACCCCTCCGCCTCCGTCGCGTACCCAACCGCCCACGCCCACCCCGGCCGACTACCGAACTCTCCACGGCCAACCCTCACGCCTTCCGCCGGGTGCCGACCTGCCCCCGCCCACCCGCTCATCTCCACCGCGTGCCGAACCCTGCACGCCCAATCCCCCTCGCCTCCGTCGAGTTGCAACTGGACACGGGCCGTACGGGTGAAATTGCGCTGCTCCATGCGTGGTGTTGGGCGCGGTCGTCGGGCAGTGCACCGAATCCGCTCCTCGATCATCTCCGCGTCGGCGCTCGGCCGGCCCTGAGACGAGGAGTGGCGCGATGGCGGATCTGAAGGTTTCGCGGAGGCGGTCAGGGCAGCGGCGGCGCGCCAAGTGGGCCGCGGTCTGTGCGGGGCTCGTCCTCACGCTGGGCGTGGGGCAGCAGGGCGCTGCGGTCGCGTCCGACAGCATCGCGCCTCCGAAGCCGCCGCGGAACCTCCTCGCCTTCCCCGCGGCTGTGGCCGGCAGTCTCGCCAACCCGAGTGCGCCGCCGGCCGGGGCCGACGACTGGAACTGCAAGCCCACGCGTGAGCATCCGCGCCCAGTCGTCCTGCTGCACGGGACCTGGGCGAATGCCTACGACAGCTGGAGCATGCTGTCCCCGTGGCTGAAGCAGGCCGGCTACTGCGTCTTCGCCCCCAGCTACGGGGGCGCGCCAGGCTCTCCGATCCAGGCCACCGGCCATGTGCCGGACTCCGCCCGGCAGATCGCCGCCTACGTCGACCGTGTGCTCAAGGCCACCGGTGCCCGTCAGGTCGACCTCGTCGGCCACTCCCAGGGCGGCGGTCTCACTCCCCGCTGGTACCTGCGGTTCGCGGGCGGCACGGACTCCGCGCACCCCAAGCGGAACAAGGTGCACAGCCTCATCGGTCTGGCGCCCTCCAACCACGGCACGACCGCTTCCGGCCTCGGCACGCTGACCACCGAGCTGGGCCTCAACCAGCCCGTGTCCCTCCTCGTCGGCCAGGCGTACGCGGACCAGATGGTCGGCTCCGCGGTGAACAGGACGCTGGACCGGGACGGGGACACACAGCCGGGGGTCTCCTACACCGTCATCGCCACCAAGCTCGACGAGGTCGTCACCCCGTACACGAACCAGTTCCTGACCGCGGGACCGGGCGCGACCGTCAAGAACATCACGGTCCAGGACATCTGCCGCCAGGACCTCTCCGAACACCTCTCGATCGCCTACGACTCCAACGCCGCCCAACTGGTGCGCAACGCCCTCGACCCCGCCCACGCGAAGCCCGTCGACTGCAGCCTCACCCTGCCCGTGCTCGGCGGCTGACACCGACCACGATGTGACGCCCGCAGCCCCGGGAAACCGGGGCGGCAACCTTTTGATCGACCGGCGGCGACCAGGGGGCATGACTTCAGCGAGACGCACGACCACTCACCGCCGGGTCCGGGCTGCGCGTAAGCCCGTGATCGCCGGACTGGCCGCGACGGCCGCGCTCGTCGGTGCCTGGTACGCAACCGCCGGTGCCGCGACGACCGCCGCCTCCGGACTCACGGTCGGCACCACCTCGGTGAGTCTGTCGGCCAAGTTCCCTTATCTGTCAGCCGGTTACAACAACACGCGCGAGTGGACGCGGACGGCGACCGCCGTCGCCCCCAACGGCACTCTGCGCGTGGCCTGGCCGGCCTCCGACGGCGTCCACGTCACCCCGCTGACCTCCGCCGGGAAGCGCTCGGGCGCGGACACCGTCGTCAAGGGCACCAAGGAGGTCGGCGGTCTGGTCGCGCACAACAACGGCTTCGCGCTGCTCACCCGGGTCGCCGACACCAACAAGTGGCACGACACGGCGGCCGCGCTGGTCCGCTACACGAACGGCAAGCAGACCTTCCGCACCAAGCTCACCGGCACCTCCTCGCACGACACGTCCCCGACGCTCGACGGCCAGCTGACCTGGAACGGCTCCAAGTACGGCGCCTACTTCGTCGTGCACGGCGCGGGCGGCTTCGCCGACGGGCACTACGGCGACAAGCTGTCGTACGTCAGCGCCAAGGGCGCGAAGCTGAGCGGCGGTTGGGGCTGGGGCTGCAGCCACAACGAGGGCATCGCCCTGCACGCCGAGAAGTCCGGCGCCTTCACCTCCCTCTGCTTCGACGACTGGCGCTCGGGCCTGTTCGTCTCGACGGGCATCGCCGCCCCGGACGTGGCCCCGGTCGTGCAGCGCGAGCAGTGCTGGGCGGGCTACTGCGGCGGTACGTTCCCGAGCCGCACCGGCGACCTGGTGAAGTCGTCGACCGGCCGCTACGCCACAGCCTTCGCCTCCCGCGGCGCGGCCTCGGCCAAGAAGAACCCCGCCGACTCCTCCGGCCGCGGCTGGACGGTCACCCCGAAGACGAGCACACACCAGGTCGCGGTCGCCTTCATGAAGAACCGCAACTCCGGCCCCGGCAAGGCGATCTACCTCTCCAGCGCCAAGGGCACGGAGCACGTGAACGTCCACCTGGCCCCGTACGGCAAGGACCGGCTCCTGCTGTCCTGGGAGTCCCTGAAGAACGCCAAGTGCAAGGACGGCACCTGCACCGGCACGTTCACGGGGACGCATCTGCGGCTCATCGACTGGAACGGCAAGTTCCAGAGCGCGGACAAGGTGGTGAGCGCGCGCATCACGGGTGACCTCGCGGTCTCCGCGAACGGCACGCTGACCTGGGCGTACGTGCCGATGACCCCGTCGTACGCGTCGCCTCTGAACGGGGCCTCCCCGACCTCGAAGACGCTGAGGATCGCCCGGCTCACTCCCTGATGGACCGAGCCCGGTGAAGGGGAGGAACAGGTGTCCGCCGGAGTGGTCCGGGCAGGTGAGGCTGCCAGGCCACCAGTGCCACACGCCCAGTGGCAGGCCGGCCGGCGCGTCGTCGCAGGACTTGGTGAGGACGAGGCAGGACACGGCTCTCGTCCCTGACCAGACGCTGGACGACGTCCGACGGCAGCCGGCGGGCCGGGGCTGCGCTCCTGCGCACGAAGGGGTGCGTGGACGCGGCCGGGCGGCGCGCGGGGTTCAGCCCTGCGCGCCGCCACCGCTCCGTGAGCTGGTCCCTCCCCCTCGTCATGGGGCCTCACCCTGCGGGACGGGACTCCTCCACGACGATCTCGTCCCGGGATCCGCCGAGCCGGACCCGCACCTCGGGCCCACCGCTCCAGCGCACGGTCAACTCCCGTGCCCCATCCGCCCGTACGGTCACCGTCTCCCCCAGCGGCACGGGATCCTTCTCCCCGGTCAGCCGGACCAGCGCGACGAACAGGCTGTCCCCTTCGCCGGTGACCCCGGTGAGCGCGTCGGAGAGCCCCACGGCCGGCGACAGCTCGGCCCGCAGGTCCTCACCCGCCGTCCACCCGGTCACCCGCACCGCTGTCCCGGGGTCCGCCCCCGCCACCAGATGCGCGCGAACCTCCACGGCCCCGCGCGCCAGCACCACACTCGTCACCCTCGCTCCTCCGCCCGCCGTGTGCCGGGAGGCCACCCAGCCGTCGCCCACGCCCAACGGCTCGATCTCCGTGCGGCTCGGATCGTCCCCGACGATCACACTGTTGTCGTACGAGGAAGGCGACGAAGAGGGCTCCGTCACCGTCGAGTAGGCCAGGCGCGTGTAGTACGGGTCGTAGCGGACGTCCTCGCTGCCGTGGTTGTGGAGGCGGACCACACCGTCCGAACTGGTCGACTGCAGCAGCCAGTTGGGCGGGGCGATCGCCGTGAGCGCGTCGGAGCGCTCCGCCGGGCCCGGCTCCTCGGTCGCCGTCCACACCGGGTGGTCCGGCGGCAGGAGCAGGCCGAGGAAGCCCTTGCTGGCCCAGTACGGGGAGGCGGGGCCCGAATAGCCTTGCAGAACAGCGGAGTTGGGGCCGTGCCAGCCGAGGGTCAGCAGGTCGCGGGAGTCCAGTGCACCCCGTTCCAGGAAGTACTTCAGCGCTCCCGACGCCAGCCGCCGTGTCTCACCCGGCGGCAGCGGCGTACGGCCCGTCAGCGCGCCCAGCCAGAGCGGGACGGTCGTCGCGAACCGGTAGGTGAGGGAGCGGCCCTGGTGCATCGGGGCGCCGTCGCCGCCGAACAGGCGGGCGTAGTCGGCGAGATGGCGCTCGAGCCTCCCCCCGTACAGGTCGAGCAGCTCAGCGTCGTCCGCCAGCCAGGCGTGCAGCACCGGGTAGAGGTGCATCGCCCAGCCGTTGTAGTAGTCGAACTTGCGGCCGTCGCCGTCGGTGTACCAGCCCTCGCCGACGTACCACTTCTCGATGCGCTCCAGGCCGCGGCCGATGGCCTTGCGTGACGCCTCGGGCTCGTAGCCGATCTCCTGGAGGAAGCCGCCCACCGTCACCGGGAACAACTCCCAGTTGCAGGGCCAGGCTTCGGCGGTCAGCGCGTCCCCGAGCCAGTCGGCTGCCCGCTGTCGTACGCCCTCGTCCAGCCGGTCCCACAGCAGCGGGCGGGTCAGGCGCAGCGCGAGGGCGATGGATGCCGCCTCGACCAGGGGCTGGCCGCGTTCCTCGATCCGGGGCCAGACGCCCGCGACGCCGGCCGCGAGCCCCTCGGCGTACCGCTGCAGCACAGCCTCGTCGCGGCGGAAGGCCGCGGCGAGCAGCGTGCGGGCGTATCCCTCCAGGCCGTCGGAGAGCCGGCCGGACCAGCTCGTCCGCTCGCCGGGCAGGTGGTAGAGCGCGCCGCCCTCCGCCGCGTACGGCTCGACCGCGGCGAGCAGGGCGTCGGCCGCGGCCTCCCAGTGGGCGCGGCTGTAGCCGGTGTGCGGGCTGAGGGTGCGGTCGTCGGGGGGCAGGTGCATCGGCTCTCTTTCAGGACTCGCGGCAACGGACGAAAGGTGAGACCTGGGGCGCCCCGGTTCCGGTCGAGACGCCCCAGGGGTTCATCCCACCCGCACCAGGCCCCTGGGCACCAGATGCCGGTCGACAAGCGCGTCGCGGACGAGTCCTGCGTACACCGTGGCGCCGTGGACGGAGGTGTGGGTGTTGTCCTTCTTCTCGTTGTAGAGGTAGATCGCCTTGGAGCCCTCGACGCCCAGGGACTCCACCAGCGCCTTCGTCTTCGCCGTCAGGTCGATCAACGGTACGTCCTCGGCGGCGGCGACCGAACGGATGACAGCAGGATGGTCCACACCGAGGCCATTGACCAGCAGCGCGGTGTTGTTGTTCAAAGTGCCGTCGGCATTGAACCAGCGCCGCACGATCGGAGTCACCAGGACCGGGTCCCCGTCTTTCTCCCGTACACCCGCCACCAGCGTCTCCAAATTGGTGCGATACGTCGCCTCGTCCGTGGTCTTGTCGTTGTGCGCGAGCTGGATCAGGACCAGGTCACCGGGGCGGATCAGCGGCTGGACGGTGGCCCACAGCTGCGGGTTCTGCAGATAGGTCACCGTACTCTCGCCGGAATCCGCGTAGTTGGCGACGGACAGACCCTTGCGGAGATACCGGGGCAGCTGCTGGCCCCAGCCGGAGTACGGGTCGGCGGGCTGGTCGCATACCGTGGAGTCGCCGACGAGGAAGATCCGGCGGGCGTGCCGGGCGGGCGTGACACGGATGTCCGCGAGTGCGGGAGCCGAGCCGCCAAGTACCAGGTCCAGGCCGGGAGTTCCGTCCGCGCCCGTCGGTTCGCCCTCCGGCGTGCGGACGTTGACGGTGAAGCTGCGTGCGACCCGCTCGCCGGCCGCCGCGGGTGTCTCCGGGAGCAGGGAGCGCCGGGTCTCGCCGCTGACGCTCGTGCTGGAGTCGGCCTCGCCGCCGAGGAGGACCTGCACGTCGTACGTGCCCGGCGGGACGTCGAAGTGGCAGGCGTCGGCGGTGCAGTTCTCCATGCCGAGGGGCCGGTGTCCCTCATGGGCCTGGGCCGGTACGGCCGTCAGGCAGGCGCCGAGCGTCAGCGCCGCCAGCACGGCGAGGTTGAAACGTCTCATTCGCGAATCCCTCCGAGGAAACGACGCGCACGACAGGGCCTGGCGGCAGGACGGTACCGCTGTTGGCAAGCGCTTTCTAGCCCTTGGACCGATTTCACAAGATTGCCAACCTCGCGCAAGCGAAAGCCCTTTCGCGAAATCGATTCAACTGTCACCCTCGCTCTCACTTGCACCCCCACAGCACCGAAGGAGGCACCCCCATGTCCGACACCGTGAACAGACCGGTCGGCCGCCGTACCTTCGTCCTCGGCAGCGCGGCCGCCGCCGGCACCGCCGCACTCGCCGGGCCGCTCGCCACGTCGGCGTCCGCGGCGGGCTTCGGCTGGAGCGACGACGGTTCGAACTACGTCGTCGACACCGGCGCGAGTCTCATCTTCAAGGTCAGCAAGACCAACGGCGATTTGACCTCGCTGGTCTACAAGGGCACGGAGTACCAGGGCTACGGCGGCAAGAACTCGCACATCGAATCAGGCCTCGGCGCCTCGACGGTGACGATCAGTCAGTCGGGATCCACCGTCCTGATCTCCGTCACCTACGGCACGCTCAAGCACTACTACGCGGCCCGCAGCGGCGAGAACAACGTCTATCTGTGGACCAACAAGGCGGACACCTCGGTCAGCGCGACGCGCTACATCGTGCGCGTCAAGGCGGGCCTGTTCCTCAATGACGAGCCCGACTCCTACACCTACGCGCCGACCGCCATCGAGGCCTCGGACGTGTTCGAGAAGTCCGACGGCCAGACCCGCTCGAAGCACTACTCGAAGCTGAGGGTCATCGACTACGACTACATCGGCTGGACCACGGGCAGCGTCGGCCTGTACGTGGTGCGCTCCAACCACGAGAAGGCCTCCGGCGGCCCCTTCTACCGCTCGCTGCTGCGACACCAGAGCGCCGACGGCGGCGGTCTGTACGAGATCCTGTACTACGGCGAGAACCAGACGGAGTCCCAGCGCTTCGGCCTCCAGGGCCCGTACGTCATCGCCTTCACGGACGGCGGCGCGCCCTCGTCCGCGCTGTACCACGGGAACCTCACGACCTCGTGGGCGGACTCGCTCGGCATCTCCGGGTACGTCGCGGCGAGCGGTCGCGGCAAGGTCGCCGGCGTCGGCATCAGCGGCCGGAACACGGCGTTCCCGTACACCGTGGGGCTCGCCAACTCGGCGGCGCAGTACTGGGGTTCGGCTCGCTCCTCGGACGGCTACTTCTCCATCGCGGGCGTGCTGCCCGGGACGTACACCCTGACCGTCTTCAAGGGTGAACTCGCCGTCTACACAAGCTCGGTGACGGTCACCGCGGGCGGTACGACCACCCTCAACACCATCGCCGTCCCGTCCTCGAACGACCCGAGCAACGCGAGCGCGATCTGGCGCATCGGCGACTGGAACGGCTCGCCCAGCGGGTTCAAGAACGCGGACCTGATGACGTACGCGCATCCGTCCGACAGCCGGGCCGCGTCCTGGACCGGCAACGTCGTCATCGGCAGCGGCACCGAGACGTCCGCCTTCCCCTGCTACCTCTGGAAGGACGTCAACAGCGGCATCATCGTCTACTTCAAGCTGACCGCCGCCCAGGCCGCCGCCGCGCACACCCTGCGCATCGGCGTGACGACGGCCTACGCGAACGGCCGGCCGCAGGTCGTCGTCAACGACACCTGGACCTCCGCCGTCCCCTCGCCGCCCTCGCAGCCGAGCACCCGGTCGCTGACCGTGGGCTCGTACCGGGGCAACAACTACACGTTCACCTACAGCGTGCCGGCGTCCGCCTGGCTGACGGACACCAGCGCGTACAACACGCTGAAGATCTACGTGGCGAGCGGCTCGGGGTCGACGTCCTTCCTCAGTGCGGGCACATCGATCGACGCGATCGATCTGCTGACCTGACGTCAGGTTCCGCGCGTCCACTGCTGGTTGGTGCCGCCGTTGCAGGTGTAGGTGATGATCGCGGCGGAGTTGGCGGTGGACGCGCCGGACACGTCGAGGCACTCGCCGCTCGCGCGGGAGACGACGTTGACGTAGGAACCCGAAGTGGTCAGCGACCACTGCTGGTTGGTGGCCGAGCTACTGCAGTTCTCCTGGGTCACGGTGCCGGCGTTCTCCTGCACGCACAGGGAGCTGTGACGGGTCATCAGCTGGTAGTAGCCGCTGCCCAGGGACTTGAACCAGTACTTCTGGTTGTTGCCGCCGTTGCAGTCGTACTGCTTGATCTGGGCGCCCTGCCACAGCGACTGGCTGGTCACGTCGGCGCACTTGCTGCTGTGCCGGGCGATCAGCGTGTTGTACGTGGCGCTGGTGCCGGTGACGGTCCCGGCAGCCGTGTCGACGGTGACCTCCGGGGACCAGGACATGGACATCGAGGTCGAGCTCGGGAAGGTCAGCGGCAGCCAGACGTAGCGGGAGTCGTTGACGGTGCCGCCGAAGGAGTTGCCCCAGCGATCGCCCGTGTAGAGGTACGAGGTGCCCGAAGTCCCGGTGATCGGAAGGACGTAGGCGGTCTGCGAGTTGTACGCCGTCGAGTCGCCGACGTTCGTCCACGACGTCCAGGGGCCGGACAGCGAGGTCGCGGTGGCGTACTGCTGCTGGTTGGGGCTCCAGCCGGTGGCTCCCGAAGTCAGCATGAAGTAGACGCCGCCCCGCTTGAACAGGGCCGGAGCCTCGCGGTGACCGCCCGGCCAGGGGTTGGCGACCAGGCTGTCGATACCGGTGTAGTCGGCGGTCAGCTTGTAGATGTGCAGGTCGTAGTTCTCGTTGGCGGCCGAGACCATGTAGCCGGTGCCGTCGGTGTCGACGAACGTCGTGATGTCACGGGACATGTAGTCGTCGAGCGGGCGGAAACTGCCCTGGTAGGTGTAGTTGCCGTCGATCGTGGAGGAGACGGCGACGGCGGCGCGGGCCTCGCTGTAGTCGGTGCCGTTCTCCTTGTGCATCCACATCACGAACTTGCCGGTGGACGCGTTGTAGATGACCTTGGGCCGCTCGATGTAGGCGGTGCCCAGCTCGGAGGCGGACGACTGGGTCAGGACGTGGTTCCTGAACTCCCAGTTCTTCAGGTCGGTGGAGCGGTAGGCGTCCACGTACTTGAAGGTGTTGTCGGAGTTGCGGTCCTCGCCGAACCAGTAGTAGTACGAGCCGACCTTGATGACCCCGCCGCCGTGGGCGTGCACGACGTTGCCCGAAGTGTCGGTGAACTGGACGCCGTTGGTGACCGTCTGGGCGGCGGCCTGCGCCGGCCCCGCGGTCACGAGGGCGCCGGCCAGCGCCAGACAGAGGGCCGTCAGCACTGCGTACACACGTCTCATGTCACGCACTCTCCTTCGCGGAGTCGGCTGCCGTGTCGGCCACGGGGACGCCGAAGTTCGGGGTGCCGTCCGGGTTCCAGCCGAGCTTCTGGATCCGGGTGTGGCGGTTGGGGTCGTTCAGGGGGTCGCCGGTGATCTCCTTGTACTGGCGGGCGTGGTAGACGAGGACGTCGCTGCGGCCGTCCTCGGCGACCGTGAAGCAGTTGTGGCCGGGGCCGTACTGCTTGGTGGTGTCGTTACTGGTGAAGACGGGCGTCGGCGACTTGGACCAGTTGGCGGGGTTCATCAGGTCGGCGTTCGCGTCGACGGTCAGCAGGCCCATGCAGTAGTGGTAGTCGGTGGCACTGGCCGAGTAGGAGAGGAAGAGACGGCCGTTGCGGGCGAGGACCGCGGGGCCCTCGTTGACCTTGTAGCCGATGCACTCCCAGTCGAACTCCGGTGTGGAGAGGCGTACTTGAGGGCCCGTCAGGGTCCAGGGGTTCGCCATCTTCGACAGGAAGAGGCCGGTGTTGTTGTCCATGCCGGGCTCGTGCTGGGCCCAGACGAGGTAGCGGGTGCCGCGGTGGGTGAAGGTGGTGGCGTCGAGGGAGAAGGTCTCCCAGGCCGTCCTGATCTGGCCCTTCTCCACCCAAGTGCCCTTGAAGGGATCGGGACCCGCGTTCTCGAGGACCCAGATGCGGATGTCCCACACGCTCTCGGCGGGCGCGGAGGCGAAGTAGATGTACCACTTGCCGCCGATGCGGTGGATCTCCGGCGCCCAGATGTGCGCGCCCATGACGCCGGTGGCGTGCTTGGTCCAGATGACGGACTCGGTGGCGGTCGCCAGGCCGTTCAGGGTGCGCGAACGGCGCAGGACGATGCGGTCGTACTCGGGGGCGGTGGCGGTGAAGTAGTAGTGGCCGTCGGCGTGACGGTGGATGTAGGGGTCGGCGCGCTGCCGGACGAGCGGGTTCACGTACGGGGCGGCCCTTTTCGGACTCGGGGCGGCTTCGGCGACTGCGGGGGTCGCGGCCAGGGCGCCCGCGGCCAGGGCGCCTTTCAGCAGCAGTCGTCGGTGGGGGACTTCGGGGGCGCGGCTCATGCGGACTGCCTCTCGGATGGGGGTGTCCTGAGAGTGATGTTCGATATTGAGAACATCTGTTGTTATTGCGAACAGCCGAAAGGTAAGGCTGGGGAACGGGGAGGTCAACGGGTGGGACGCGAAACGAGAAGGCGAACGAGAAGGCGCTTTCTACGGTCGCGATTTTTTGTTATCCGCGCTCGCCCCGCCCGTCTCCGATCACGTGCGCAGCCATACCCACAAGACAGCAGCCGCCGCCGGAGCCCTCGCGGCGGTGGCCGCCCTGCTCGCCATCGCTCCCCCCGCGGCCGCCGCCGGCACCCGTGACGTCACCGCCGATGTGCTCGCCGACCGGGACGTGACGCTCAGCGGCGACACGGTGGTCACCGTGCCGTCGGGGACGACGACGTACGACGGGGTGTTCCGCGGTGAGGGCACGCTCACCGTGCGCGGGAGCGGGACGCTGGTGCTCAGCAAGGACAGCGACTTCACGCTGCCCAAGTCCCGTCAGCAGCAGGTGGTGAAGACGCAGGGCGGCAACCACCCGTACACCACGGTCACCAACCCCGACCCGCCCGCGATCACCGTCGCGAGCGGGGCGACCCTGCAGTACGGCACGGGCGGCGGCACCGGCCTGATCGGCCACTTCCCGTACAACACGCCGGGTTACCAGCTGAACCAGCTCAACGTCCGGGTGGACGGGACGTTGAGGCTGTCGCTCACCCGCACCTTCAACATCGGCACGATCAGCGGCTCGGGCCTGGTCACCCAGCCCCGCAACATGTGGGGCACGCTCGACCTGGCCGGCACCCACCCCTTCTCGGGTGTCATCGACAACGGCACCGGGATGGCGGTCGGCCGCCCCGAGTACCCGGTGGCGCTGCCCAACGCCCGCGCGATCCTCAACCAGGGCTCCTGGATCATCGACACCCCGCTGTACCAGACGATCACCCTGCGGCAGAACTTCTACCAGCGCGAGTACGGCAGTGACGTCAACGTCCACACCCGGCCCGGCAGCAAGGTCGTGCTCACCGGCCAGTACAGCTACAGCGACCGGGGCGGCGACACGAACCCCTCGCTCAGCGACCCCAACATCAACTGGCGGGCGATTGCTCACCAGTTGAACAAGCGCGGCACCAACATCGAGGGCGCGGACGTGCAGTGGGGCGACGGTACGACCCACAAGATCTTCATGCCGGGCACGAAGGACACCGTCTACATCAACATGCACGAGAAGAGCGGCCGCCGCTCGAAGCTGACCCTCGACTACAACGGCCCCGTCACCCTCGGCGCCCCGATCGGCGGCGGCATGTACCACGACACCCTGGCCGCGCCCGGCGCCGGGGACGTCGTCATCGCGGGGACGCACGGGAACGACGTGACGTTCGCGGCGAAGCAGTACTACGACGGCTCCACGACGATCGGGACGGGCGCGGTGCTGCGGCTGGGCCTGGGCTCGGGCAGGAGCGGCGACGGCTCCCTGATGACCGGCACGTCGGGCCGCCGGGTGGTGAACGACGGCACGCTCGTCGTGCAGAACGCCTCGACCGCCGTGTCGCTGTCCCGGATCAGCGGCTCGGGCTCCTTCGTCCAGTCGGGCGCCGCGACGGCGACGCTGACGGGGAGCGCGGTGACGTACACCGGGACGACGACCGTCAAGAAGGGCACGCTGGCGCTGCGCGACGGGGCAACTCTCGGACGCAGCAAGGCGATTCGGCTGACATCGGCGGGAGCTCGGCTGGACGTCGGCTCCGCCGGACTGCGGGTGACGGCCTCACTGTCCGGCACAGGGACGGTGAAGGGGGCGGTGACCAACGACGGCGTGGTCGCGGGCGGGGTGACCGTCGCCGGTGCGTACACGCAGACCGCGAAGGGCGAACTCGTCCTGGGCACCAGGCCGTTGAAGGTGACGGGTTCCTCGGTCCGCCTGGCGGGCGACCTCGATCTCTCGGCCGCCGGAACCAGGCCGGCCCGCAAGATCACCGTCCTCACCCACACGGGCAAGTCGAAGACCACCGGCACCTTCAAGGGCCTCAAGGAAGGCGCACGCCTGAAGCTCGCCGACACGACGTACCGCATCAGCTACAAGGGCGGCGACGGCAACGACGTCACCCTGACCGCGACCACCGCGGGCCACTCCCCCGCCGCCCACCCGGACTCGGCGACCTCGGGCGCGGCCGCGGCCGCCGGCCCCCGCACCGCGAACACCGCGAGCAGCGGCCTGGGTTGGTGGCCGTATGTGCTGGCGGTGGGGCTGCTGCTCGGCCTGGTGGTACCGGCGGTGAAGAGGCGGGGTGGGCGACGGCGGGGTGGAGGCCGGCATGCCGCACACGGTTGAGGTGCCCGAAGCCGCCAGGACATGATCCGAGAGGCCGCATCCGGCCCCGACCGCAGGTGATCCGCGCCGGTCAGCGTCCGCTCGGTGCCTCCGGGAAGCCCAGTCGCGGGGCCAGTGCCCGCGCTTCCGCGGCCCATTCGGCGAGGAAGGCGAGCGTCAAGCCCCGCTCCCGGTAGCGGAGTTCGCCGGAGACGGTGCGGGCGCCGCCGTAGTCCAGTTGCTCCTCGCTCGCGCGGGACAGCGACAGGGCCGTGAGCCAGTCGTACTTGACGGCCGAGGCGCACACCGCGAGCCGCACGAGGTCTTCGTCGCCGCCCCAGCCGCTCTCCCGCAGGCCGTGCAGGTACGCCTCGTACGCCCGCGCCGCGTACTCGGGAAGGTGCGCGGCCGGGACGAACAGGTCGAAGACCGAGTCGGGGAGGTAGTTGCCGAGGTCCTCGCCGAGGGCGCCGTCGCCGGTGAACGCCCAGTCGAGGAGCACGCTGTCGGGGCCGTGGGAGCAGGCGTTCGCGGGCCAGTGGTCGAGGTGGCTGAGGGTGCGCGGAAGGGTCTCCATGATCTGGAGGAACCACTCGCGGTCGTGGTGCAGTCGGACCATGTCGTGGCGCAGGCCGGGCGGGAAGTGGTCGCGGACCAGGGGCTGTTGCCAGGCCTCGTCCTCGTCGAGGAGTTCCTGGCCGAGGGTGTTGCTGCCGACGTACTCCCGAAGGAAGCGGCGGGAGAGCCAGGGGTGGTCCGCCGTTTCGCCCACGGCCGCCTGCGCGGCGCCGAGGCGGCGGGCGTGTTCGATGTGCCGGGCCTGCGGCCAGGACGTCGCCGGCTCGCCCCGCACGTCCTCCAGCCACAGCGCCACGTCTCCGTCGGGCCGCTCCACGCAGCCGAGCAGACGGGGTGCGCGGATGCCGTACGGCCGCCAGAGCTGGGCGAGGCCGGACTCGTAGACGTCGGCCTCGCGCCGCCAGTAGTTCCAGTGCCGTGGGTCGTCCGTGGCCGCCCAGTGTCCGGTGGCCTCCTTGTTGCGGGTGAGCACCTTCAGGACGGCCGAGCGGTCCCCGTCTCCGTCTCCCGCCGACACACGCCATACGCCCGCGGTGACGCCGTTCTTGGGGTTGTGCACCAGGGGTTCGACGGCGACCTTGTCCGTGCCGAGGACCTCGCGTGCCTCGGTGTTCGGGAGGGCGGTTTCAGGCATCCGCCAACGATAGATCGCGGGCGATCCTCGCAATGCCGCCCACGCGGATCCGCCGACCGTCTGCGCCCGGCCGTACGCCCGCCCTGATCGTCGCCGGGCTGCCGAGTGAGTCGCCCATGTCGACGGTCACGGAGGGCAGGCCCTCGCGCGACAGGTGGGCGGCGAGGCAGGCGGTGCTGTTGGCGTTGGCGATGTCCTCGGGGACGCCGATCGACGGGGCGAACATACGGGCTGCGACTCGGGGTTCGGGTGTCGGCGCGGAGTGGACGTAGCAGCCGAGCAGGCCGAGGTCGTCGCATGCGGCGCGGAGGTCGTCGAGGCTCGGGGTCAGGGCGGATACGGCGCTGCGGGTGGGGAGCGGCACCAGGAGGCGGGGGCGGCCCAGTGCGGCGACCATGCAGCCCGGGGTGTCTTCGGCTACACCCAAGGCCCGCAGGACGGCCTTGTGTTCCCCGTCTGCGGGCCTCCGAAGGGTGACCGGGCCCGGCGTGAAGTACGCCTCGAACTCGCCTTCCTGGCGGGCGACTTGGCCGTCCAGCGTGCCTCCCGGCGTGCGCAGCGTGATGTCATGCGCGTCGCCGTCGCGGCGCTCGGCCAGCACCGCCAGCGCCGCGACCGTCCCGTGGCCGCAACCGGGCAGCTCGCCCTCCGCCGTGAAGAACCGCAGTGAGGCCTCGGAGCCTTCGGCGGTGACGAACACCGCGTGCGAGGTGCCCGCCAGGGCGGGGACGCGGCGGCGTTCGCCGTCGGTCAGGGACGGCTTGTCGTCCAGGACCGCGGTCGGGCTGCCCCCGCGGCCGTCGCGCAGGCACGCGTGCACGATCGTGACGTTCACGGGAGCGAGCGTAGACCGCCCTCAGCTCACGCGGCCAGCGTGGCCTCCTCCGCCGACTCTCGCCGCCGGCCCCGCAGCCACACGTACACCGGAATGCCCGCGAACAGGAACAGCACGCCCTGGTACACGGCCGCGTAACCGGCACCCGCGATCAGCCAGAAGGAGAACGCGAACGACAGGGCGGCGACGATCAGGTCGCGGACGAGGCCTGCCGGGCGGACGCGTTCGCGGGTGCCCTGGGCCAGCCAGAACAGTTGGGCGGCGGCCGAGAGGAGGTAGGGGACGCAACCGGTGAAGGTGGTGATCAGGACCAGGACACGGAACGTGGTGTCAGGGCCCGCCGTGTAGTTGAGAGCGATGAGCAGCGTGCCGAGGACGGCGACCGCCCAGACCCCGAAGCCCGGCACCCCGCCCTTGCCGACCTTCGCGAACGGCGCCGGGAACAGTCCGTCGCGTGCGGCGGCGTACGGCATCTGTGCGGCCAGGAGGATCCAGCCGTTGAGGCAGCCGGTGATCGAGGCGACGGCGACCAGGGCGATCGCGGTGCCGCCCCAGGAGCCGCCGGTGATCGCGTTCACGGCGTCGGCGAACGGGGCGCCGGAGTCCACCAGCTTGTCGTGCGGGACCAGGCCGAAGACGGCGACCGTGCCGAGGAGGTAGACCAGGGCGGAGGCGAGGGTCCCGAGGACGCTCGCACGGCCGACGTTGCGCTCCGGGTCCTCGACCTCGCCCGCGCTGACCGCGGCCGACTCGACGCCGAGGAAGCTGTAGAGGAGCAGCGCGGCCGCGGCGGCCACCGCGCCCGGTGTGCTCTCGCCGGAGGCGTTGAACGGCCCGAAGTTGTCCGCGTCGACGAAGAAGAGGCCGATCGTCGCGACGAGCAGCAGCGGCACGAACTTCAGGACGGTGGAGACCACTTGGACCGCACCGACCCACCGGGTCCCGGCGAAGTTCGCGGCGGCCGGCAGCCACAGCGCGGCGAGGGCGACGACCGCTTCGAGGGCGTGGTTGCCGTGCAGCGGGATCAGGACGTCGACGTAGCCGACGACCGCGGTGGCGAGGGCGGCGATGCTGACCCAGCACATCGTCCAGTACGACCACGCCGACAGGAAGCCGGCGAACGGGCCGAACGCGTCGCGCGGGTACACGTACAGACCGCCGGTGACCGGGCTGCGGCGGGCCAGCCTGCCGAAGAGCAGGGCGAGCAGTACCGCGGCGACCGACAGCACGACGAAGGCGACCAGGCTGACCGTGCCGTACGGGGCGACGGCGGCGGGCAGCGCGAAGATGCCGCCGCCGATGATGTTGCCCATCACCAGCGCGGTGGCGGCGGTGAGGCCGAAGGTGCGGCGGGGAGCGGAGGCGGCGGTCGGCTCCGGTGCGGTGGCCTCGGTGGGGCTGGGGGCAGTCATGGTCGTTCCCGTGCGGAGGGGGATGGGGAGGTGCGTGATCGTAACCCGCCGTCCCACATGCTGGGCGATCTGTTCATGTACTGGACACAGTCGGCTGCCGGGCATCCATTCGACTAGCGTCGTGACATGACCAGCGACTTGGCTCTCCCCTTCACGCAGGCCCTCGCCGCGGGCACGCTCGTGCTCGACGGCGGCATGTCCAACCAGCTCGAGTCCGCCGGGCACGACCTGAGCGACGAGCTGTGGTCGGCGCGGCTGCTCGCGGAGCAGCCCGAGGCGATCACCGAGGCCCATCTCGCCTACTACGAGGCGGGCGCGGACGTGGCGATCACCGCCAGCTACCAGGCCACGTTCGAGGGCTTCGCGCGGCGCGGGATCAAGCACGCGAAGGCGACGGAACTCATCTCTCTGAGCGTCGAGTTGGCCCTGGACGCGACACAGGAGGCGTGGGCGAAGGGCTTCAGGCGCCCGCTGTATGTGGCGGCCTCGGTCGGGCCGTACGGGGCGATGCTCGCGGACGGTTCCGAGTACCGGGGCCGGTACGGGCTGAGCGTGGCCGAGCTGGCGGCCTTCCACCGGCCCCGCCTGGAGGCGCTGGCGTTCGTCGGGCCCGACGTACTGGCCCTGGAGACGATCCCCGACACCGACGAGGCCGAGGCGCTGCTGCGGGCGGTGCGCGGGCTCGACGTCCCGGCCTGGCTGTCGTACACCGTCGCGGGAGATCGCACCCGCGCCGGCCAGCCCCTGGAGGAGGCTTTCGGCCTCGCCGCCGACGTGGACGAGATCGTCGCGGTCGGCGTCAACTGCTGCGCCCCCGAGGACGTCGACGGCGCGATCGAGACCGCCGCGCGGGTCACCGGCAAGCCGGTCGTCGTCTATCCCAACAGTGGGGAGGCTTGGGACGCGGGGGCCCGTGCCTGGACCGGCCGCTCCTCCTTCACCCCCGAGCAGGTGACGGGCTGGCGTACGGCCGGGGCCCGGCTGATCGGCGGGTGCTGCCGGGTGGGGCCGGAGGCGATCGCGGGAATCGCCCGGACGTTGGCGGCGTGAGGTCTGTCCGCATCCGAACCCTGTCGGCTCCCGCAGCGCACTGCTAGCCTCCGCACGGGAACCGGTTGCTGCCGTGTTTCCGCAGTTCGAGGGGGGCGAAGCAGGCATGACCAGAAAGAGTGAGGACGCCGGCCGCAGCACCATCAGGGACGTGGCGGCGCGCGCCGGCGTGTCCGCGTCCACCGTGTCCCGGGTGCTCGGCGGGGTCTACCCGGTGAGCGCGGCCACCCGGACCCGCGTGATGCAGGCCGTCCGCGAGATGGACTACGTCGCCGACGCTCGCGCCAAAGCGGTCGCCGGTGTCGGGACGCCCACCCTTGCCTTCGTGCTGGAGGACATCACCGGGCCCTCGTTCGCGCACATGGCGTACGGCGTGGAGCGGGAGGCGACGCGGCTCGGTCATCTGTGTCTGGTGTGCAGCACGGAGGGGGACGTGCAGCACGAGCTGGAGTTCGTGGAGATGATGCGCGCCCAGCGCGCCGCTGCGGTGATCCTGGTGGGCGGCGCCGCCGACACCCCCGAGTACCGCGAGCGTACCCGCCGTATCGCCGACTCCCTCGCTTCGGCCGGTTCGCGGCTGGTGCTGTGCGGGCGGCCGCCGCTCGGCCCGGGCGCTCCGGTGACGGTCATCGAGTACGACAACGAGGGCGGCGCCTACGCCCTGGTCGCGCACGTCCTCTCCCAGGGCCATCGCCGCATCCTCTTCCTCGGCGGCAAGTCCGACCACACCACGGCCCAGGGCCGCGAGCGCGGCTGTCTCGCCGCCCATCGCGCCCGCGGTCTCGAACCCGACCCGGCGCTGCTCCTGCACGGCGACTTCACCCGCGACTCCGGCCACCGCCTGATGCGCCAAGCCCTCAAGGAGGGGCTGGAGTTCACGGCCGTGGTCGCCGCCACCGACATGGTCGCGGCCGGCGCGCTGACCGCGCTGCACGAGGCAGGGCTGGACGTGCCGGGCGATGTTTCGCTGGCCGGTTACGACGACATTCCGTTCGCCCGCGATCTGCACCCCGCCCTGACCACGGTCCACGTGCCGTACGAGGAGCTCGGCCGTCTCGCCGTCCGTACCGCCCTGGGCCGTACCCCGGAGACGCCGGACGAGCATCTGCTGCTGGGGACGCATGTGGTGGTGCGGGACTCGGTGGCGGCGGTGAAGGAGTCGGCATGAGCCCCGGTCCGATCCGCCTCACCGGCCATGCGTACACCACGCTCCGGCCGGCCGGCGCCGCCTGCATCACCGGCGGATTCTGGGCCGACCGGCGCAGGACGAACGCCGAGGTGAGCATCGCGCAGGGCCCGGCGAAGCTGGAGGCGGCGGGCAATCTGGCCAACCTGCGGGCCGCCGCCGACGGCGGCAACACCTTCACGGGCGACTACCCGTTCCAGGACTCGGACGTGCACAAGTGGCTGGAGGCCGCCTCCTGGCAACTCGCCGACCAGCCGGAGAACGCCGAACTGGCCGCGCATGTGGACCAGTTGATCGCTCTGCTGGCCTCCGCCCAGGAGCCCGACGGCTATCTGCAGACGTACTTCCAGGTCGCCCATCCCGAGAAGCGGTGGCAAGACCTGCGCTGGGGACACGAGTTGTACTGCGCGGGCCATCTCATCCAGGCCGCGGTGGCGCACCGCCGGGCGACCGGCCGCGACGAACTGCTCGCCGTCGCCGTACGGTTCGCGGTGCACGTCGACTCGGTGTTCGGGCCGGACAAGGCGGTCGACGGCGTGTGCGGGCACCCCGAGATCGAGACCGCGCTGGTGGAGCTGTACCGGGAGACGCGGGAGCGGCGGTGGCTGGACCTCGCCGGGTACTTCGTCGAGCGGCGCGGCCACGGCCTCCTCGACGGCGAGCGGCGCCCGGGCGCCGTGTACTGGCAGGACCATGTCCCGGTGCGCGAGGCCACCACGGTCGCCGGGCACGCCGTACGGCAGCTGTATCTGCTGGCCGGAGCCACCGATCTCGCGGCGGAGACCGGCGACGCTGACCTGCGGGTCTCGCTGGAGCGGCTCTGGGCGGCGATGGCGGGCACGAAGACGTACCTCACCGGCGGGGTCGGCTCCCGGTACGAGGGGGAGGCGTTCGGCGAGCCGTACGAACTGCCTGCGGACCGCGCCTACGCGGAGACCTGCGCGGCGATCGCCTCCGTCCAGTGGTCGTGGCGAATGGCGCTGCTGACCGGTGAGGCCAAGTACTCGGACCTGGTCGAGCGGACCCTGTTCAACGGCTTCCTGTCCGGCGTCGGCCTGGACGGCGACAGCTGGCTGTACGTCAATCCCCTTCAGATCAGGGAGAGTTACGAGGACTCGGGCGGCGACAAGTCGGCCCGCCGCACGCCGTGGTTCCGCTGCGCCTGCTGCCCGCCGAACGTCATGCGGCTGCTCGCCTCCCTCCCCCACTACATGGCGAGCGGCGACGGGGAGGGGCTGCAGCTGCACCAGTTCGCGACAGGTGTCTTCGAGGCCGGGGGCGGCCGTGTCCGGGTGGCGACCGACTACCCGTGGGGCGGGCGGATCGCGGTGACCGTCGAGGAGGCGCCCGGTGCCGAATGGACGCTGTCGGTGCGCATCCCGGCCTGGTGCGAGGACTTCACCGCGACGGCACCGGACGGGGGCGCGCCCGCCGAGACGGTCCCCGGCTGGCTGCGGCTGCGCCGCCGCTGGCAGCCGGGGGACACACTCACCGTCGACCTGGACCTGACCGCCCGGCTGACCAGGCCCGACCCGCGCGTGGACGCCGTACGCGGCTGTGTCGCGATCGAGCGCGGCCCGCTGGTGCACTGCCTGGAAGGCGTCGACCAGCGGCCCGGCGTCCCCTTCGACGAGCTGACGCTGCCCTACGGCGCCCACCTGGCCGTACGCCACGAGCCGGATCTGCTGGGCGGGGTCACCGTGGTCAGTGCCGACGGACGGATCCGGGGATCCGCAGACGCCGTACGACTGACCGCAGTTCCGTACTGCGCATGGGCGAACCGTCGACCGGGACCGATGCGGGTGTGGATTCCGGAGTCCTGAGGGCGTCGGCGGTCCACAGGGCGAGCTCGAAGTCCCGCGGGCCGTGGACGGTGTGCGGCTCGCCCGCGTCGAAGATCCGCACCGGGTGTGTCTCGTCCCAGCGCTCCCAGCCCGGGTTCCCGTCGGCCGCGAACCGCACCCACGCCGAGTGCATGGCGTCGGCCAGCTCCTGCGGGGCGCCCTCGCCGGCCAGCTTGCGCGATTCCGGTACGTCGCCGGTGTCGAAGACGAAGCCGAGTTCCAGGGCGTGGCAGGAGCTCAGGTCGGGGAGGTTGGAGGGCCAGGCGAACTCGTAGACGTACGAGGTGTCGGGGCGGGCGTCGGCCAGGCGGTGCAGTGGGACGCGCAGGAGGTGGTCGGTGACCATCTGGCCGACGATCTCGGCGGTGCCGGCCTCCGGGTGCAGGGCGCGGTAGCCGCGGGGCACCTCGGTGCCGCAGCGGCAGCGGGCCATCGCGCCGGCGAGGGCGACCGCGCCGAGCCGGTCGACGCGCTCCAGGAGGCCGCCGGGGACGAGCCAGAGGCGGTACTCCTCGCTGGTCCAGCCCAGCATCAGCTCGACGTCCTTCGCCGCGTCGCCGTCGAGCAGGGCCTCCAGGGGGTCGCGCGGGACGAGGTCGCCGTCGACGACGATGCCGAAGGAGGGGCCGCCGAGCACGGGGCTGCTGAGCTTGCCGACCTCGGTCTGGGTGCGCAGCAGCAGGTCACGGTCGACCTCGGCGAAGGCAGCCGCGGTGGCGGGGATCTTCAGCCGGGTGGCCATGCGGCGCACCATCCGCCGTACCTTGTCCCGCTCGAATGCCTCGGGCGGCCCGCTCTGCAGGACCGCCCGTCGCATGAGCCCCTGCGCCTGCGGGGCGGCGAGCAGGGCGCCGATGCTGATCGCCCCCGCCGACTGGCCCGCGAGGGTGACCTTGCCGGGGTCGCCGCCGAAGGCCGCGATGGACTCGTGCACCCACTTGAGGGCGGCGAGCTGGTCGCGCAGGCCGGGGTTGGCGGGGGCGTCCGGGAACAGTCCGTAGCCCTCCACTCCCAGCCGGTAGTTCACCGAGACGAAGACGACGCCGTCCCGGGCGAAGTTCCGCCCGTCGTAGACCGGCACGGCGGAGGAACCCCTGGTCAGAGCGCCGCCGTGCAGCCACACCAGGACCGGGAGCCGGGCCCCGGGGCCCGGCTCCGGCGTCCAGACGTTCAGATTCAGGCAGTCGTCACCGGGCACGACCGGGTCGGACAGGTACTTCTCGAAGGCTTCGGAGTACGGCGGCTTCGGCGGTGTCGGCCCGAAGGAGCCCGCGTCGCGCACGCCCTCCCAGGGCTCGGGCGGGACGGGCGGCCGGAACCGGTGGGCGCCGAAGGGAGGTGCGGCGTACGGGATGCCCCGGAACACCGCGATTCCCTGCTCGTACCGGCCGCGTACGGCCCCGTAAGGCGTGCTCACCACGGGGTCTGCCTGGACTGCTGTCGTCATACGCCCACCAGCCTCCTCACCGCGCTACTGCACCGTGAACACCAGAGCACCCCATCGTGCCTCGGTATTCCGGTACAGAGCGCGGTTTGACCGCTACTTGGCGTACACGGCCGGTGGCCGGAAACGGTTACTTCGCGTACATCAGCGTGCCGAAGCCCAGCTGGTCGTAGCCGCCGCTGGTGGAGCCGTAGTCACCTCCTCCGCCTTCGGGGGCGACGAGGTTGTAGTACATGGCCGAGATGTACTTGTCGTCCAGGTACAGCCGCCGGTTGTAGTGGAAGTGGAGCATGGCCCACACCGGGCGGACCTGGCCGCGGGAGCCGGAGGAGATCACCGTCTGGGACGACTGGGCGCAGCTCTGGCCGGTGCCCCAGGTGTAGGTGGTGTACGGCACGTCCTGGCCGATGTTGTACTTGGCGACGTACTGGGCGGCCTTCATGAAACGGCGACTGTCGTACGAGTACAGGTCGTCGCCCTGGTTCCAGGCCATCTCGCAGATCGCGCCCATCTGGCCCATGCCCATGACGGTGTGGCCCTGGTCGCGGCCGGACTCCTGCCACTGGCCGAGGGCGTAGCCGTCGGAGTCGGTGTACAGGTACGGGACCGCGTGCGCGATGGAGCCGTTGCCGGCGCCGGACTTGAAGTAGGTGACGGCCTGGTCGTACTTGGCGGCGTTCTCGGTGAGGATCCCGATGGCCATGATCGAGGCCATGTTGCACAGGTCCCAGTTCGCCCAGTAGTTGGTGATGCAGGCGTCGTTGTGGTTGGTCAGGAAGCTGTTGTTGAGCGGATAGAAGACGTTGACCATCATCTTCTGGAACGCGGCGAGGTCGAACCCGGCGTAGCCGCGCATGAGTTCGGCGGCCTGGCAGAACTCCCAGCCGTAGATGCCGGCCGCGAGGAACCGGTCGGCGTTCCCGGTGAGGCTGGTCAGCTTGGACGACCAGGCGTTGAGGATCTTGACCGCGGTGTCGCCGTTGGCGGCCGTGCCGCCGACCTGCCAGCGCAGGGCGTTCTGGTAGGCGGCGGCGATGTCGTTGTAGAGGATGCCGTAGTTCTCGCCCGTGCCGCCTCGGATGATCGTGGCCTGCGGGTTGGGCGTCCAGGTGGACTGCGAGTGGGAGTTGGCGGTCAGCCTGTTCCAGCCGGACAGCCAGGGGTCGGTCTTCGCCGCGACCTTGACCTTGGCGCGGTTGATGTCGCCGGCATTGTGCAGCATGCCGGGGTGGGTCCAGGTCGACGGTGCCGCGTCGGCGGTGTTGCCCGCCAGCGCGGCCGCCGAGCCCCCGAGGGCGAGTGCGGCCGTGAGACCGCCGGCGGTCCTCAGCAGACCGCGGCGGCTCAACTCGCCTTGCTCAGGGGACTGGTGGGGGGAAGGGGCTCGGTGGGGGGATATGCGGCTCATGTTGTGCGACTCCAATCCGTGGGGGGATTCAGTCGGGGGTGATGCTCACCTCTTCGAACCGGGCGGTGCCGAGGGCCAGGGGGCTGCGCGAGCAGACCACCAGGCCCACGTGGAAGGGGGCGTCACCGAAGCCGGGGATCTCGCCGGAGGCGAGGGCGGTCCAGGTGGCGCCGTCATCGGTGGAAACCGCTGCGGCGAAGGCGGTCCCGGTGCGCTTCAGCCGCAGCAGCAGGGGCAGTTGAACGGTGGCGGTGCCGGAGAACGCGGAGGCACCGGCCACGGTCTTGCGCAGCATCAGCTGCGCGGAGGTCCCGCCGGTGACGATCACTCCGGCGGCCTGGTCGAACGGTGACAGGGACTTGGCCATCAGCAGGCCCACCCGGTCGGCGGTGGCTCCGCTGCGGGAGACCAGCCGGGCGGTGACCGTGCAGTCGCCGGTGACGGGCTGCCGTACGAACTGCCCTGTCATTCCTTGGTTGTTGACGGTCAGGTCGACGCCCGCGCCGCGGACCGTGAAGGTCCCGTCCTCGTACGACGTGCAGCCCTGCGTGCGGATCGCGACCACACCGAGCGTCCCGTACGCCCGGTCGTCGAGGATCACGTCGCCGAGGTCGCTGTAGGTCCAGGGGGCGGGCGGGGGTGTGCCGACGGTGAGGGTGAGGGTGGCGGACCCGTCTCCGGCCGCGTTGCCGGCGGTGGTGGCGACGGGGAACTCACCGGTCTCGTTGGGGGTTCCGCAGATCAGGCCGGTGCGCCTGTCGACGCGCAGGCCGTCGGGGAGGCCGTCCGCAGTGAAGCGGATCGGCTCGTGCGAGGCCCGCAGGAGGTGCCGGAAGGGGACCCCCTTGTTGGCGAACGCCGTTGTCGCGGAGTTGAGTTGGGGCACGGAGGGCGTCGGCATCCGGGCAGACGCCGGCTCCGAAAGGGGCCCGCGACCGCCGGCGTTCGTCTTCGCGACGACGTAGTGGTACGTGGTGCCGGGCGCGCCCGTGGCGTCCGTGTACTGGATACGGGTACCGAAGCCGACGGGCCCGATGCCGGTCGCGACGGTGTGGTACGGGCCGTCGGCGTCCGTGGCGCGCAGCACCTTGTAGCGGGCGGAGAGGTCCGGGTCGGTCCAGGCCAGCTCGACGGCGTCGGCACCACTCACGGCCGTGAGGTTCCCGGCGGCCCGGGACGGCTTCTGCACGGACCACACCTCGCCCGACGCCGAGGTCACGGTGACGTTGTCGAAGGCGCCGGTGCCGGTCTCGGCGTAGTCCTGGTCGACGCCGAGGCAGGAGGTGAGGACGAGACCGGCGTACGCGATGTGCCCCAACTCGACCTCGGTGGAGCCGACTTGGGTCCAGCGGATGCCGTCCGGGGAGATCGCGCCCGTGCAGCGGCGGCCCTTGCGGGTGAGACGGACCCAGTACGGCGCCCGCAGCCGGTAGCCGTCGCCCGCGCCCTCGACGTACGGGGCCTCGAGCGGGGTGGCCGACTCGGGGAGCGTGCCGAGGTTGGAGATCGGGAAGGCCGCGTTGGTGGTGATCGCGGCCTGCTGGGCGGGCGGCACGGGTGTGCTGCCGGTCGCCGAGGTGTCGGCGCCGGCGCTCGGCCGTACGCTCCACACGCCGCTCCAGGTGTGCAGCGGCAGCCCCTGGATCAGCATGGCGGCGTGCGCCGCGTCCGCGTCGAGGGAGGCGCGGAGGGTGACGCCGATCTTGGAGTACTGGGAGCTGAGCGGCCACACGATGCGCGCGGTGACCGAGCCGTCGCCGGGCAGCGGCAGGTGGACGAGGCGGTAGGTGTCGGCGGTGCCGCTCGCCTCCAGGACGAAGCGCTCGCCGTCGTAGGCGGCGGAGCCGGGGATCCGCACGCTGCCGAGGTCCTGGGTGGACCAGGGGGTCGGGAGTCCTGCGGTGGCGGACGTGAGGCCCGAATCACCGCTGCTGCCCTGGGAGTTGGTGGCGGTGACCGTGTAGTAGTAGGTCCGGCCCGGCCGTACGGCATCGTCGGTGTGGGTGGTCTTGTCGACGCCGGTGGCGATCGTCTCGTACGGGCCCTCGGGCTTGGTGGCCCGGCGGACCGTGTACGTGCTCGCCCACGAGGACGGCAGCCAACTCACGGCGACCGCATCGGAGTTGCCGACCGCGGTGACGCCCGCGGGAGCCGTCGGCACGGTGGACGAGGGAGCTGTCGCGTCGGCGTAGGCGAAGGTGCCCCAGCTGGGCAGGTCGTCGTTGCTGCCCTCGACGACGCGGGCACCGCCGGTGCCGCGGAAGACGGCGGCCTTGGTGTACGGGGCGTCGAGGCCGCGGACGCCGGCGTAGTGGGCGTAGGCCATCTCGTAGATGGGCGGGAGGGTGCCGCGGCCGGTGGCGGAAACGGCCGTCTTGATGTACTTGCCGGTGCGGTCGAGGTCGGGGGTGAAGGGGACGTCGCCGCCGAGGTTGTAGCGGGCGGCGTACTCGAAGTTGGCCAGGACGCGGTTGCCGTCGAAGCCCCACAGGCCGACGCCCTGGTTCCAGGCGACCTGGGCGATGTCGCCGGTCAGGCCGACGGCGAGCTGCTCGTGGCCCTGGTCGCGGCCGGACTCCTGGCCTTGTCCCGCGTCGGCGACGATGCGGTGCGGGATGCTGCCGTTGCCAGCGCCGGCCGCGGCGAAGCGCAGGGCGTCCTCGAAGAGCACGGGCTCCTCGCAGAACACGCCGATGGCCAGGATGGTCTGCAGGGCCGTCAGGTCCCAGTTGCCGTTGGCGTAGAGCATGTAGCCGGAGACGGCGGGATACCAGACGTCGAGGAAGGACGCCTCGCAGCGCGCGATGTCGTCGTCCGCCCAACCGTCGTAGCCGCTGTGGCGGAGCAGTTCGGCGGCGTTGACGAACTTGAAGGCCTGCAGCCCCGCGCCGAGCGGCCCGTCGGCGCCGGTGATCGCCGTCAGCGAGGCCGACCAGGCGCCCAGGATGTCGCGGGCCTTGTCGGCGTTCGCCCGGTTGCCGGTGACGGCCCACATGAGCGCGTTCTGGTAGGCGGCGGCCGAGTCGGCGACGGCCTGGTTCTGGAAGTTGGTGGGACCGCGGCCCCAGGTGGTGATCTGCCCGGTGTTCTGGATCGTGTACGTCGACTGCGAGCGGGCGTGCGCGGCGAACGCCAAGTAGCCGTCGAAGACGGGCGATTGCCTGGCGGCGACGGCGGTCTTCATCCGGGCGAGGTCGTCGGCGGTGTGCAGCAGGCCGGGGTGTGTGAAGCTCCGGCTGCCGGTGTCGTTCTCGGCCGCCCGGGCGGCGCCCGGCACGAGCAGTCCGCTCGCACCGGACGTCAGCAGCAGGGCAGCCGCGCCGCCGAGGAAGCCCCGGCGGCTGGTAGCAGAGGTGATCATGACGCGGCGGCCGCCTCGGCCTCGGCGGTCGTGATGAACTTCAGGTTCGTCACGTGCTCGTTGTAGAACCACTGGATGGCGTCGGTGGTGTAGTACCAGGTGGGCTTCTTCATCGAGTCGGCGATGACGACGCCGTTGATCACCAGGTTCTCGAAGGTGACGTTCTTGATCGCGTGATCGGCGTCGTAGCCCAGGAAGATCGACGGGTTGGCGTGGGTGCCCGTGTAGCTGAGGTTCTTGACGTAGACGTCCTCGATGCCGCGGCCGACCGAGGTGTTGTACTTCGTGTTGTACATGACCTTCATGTAGATGACCTGGCCCCAGCGGAAGTCCTCGATCCGAACGTCCTCGATGCGCACGTTCTTGATGAGGTTGGAGTCGCCGGGGTTGAGGGCGATGCAGCCCTGGTAGTTCATCTGCGGTTCGCGGTGGTCGAGGATGTCGATGTTCTTGATGACGAGGTTCTCGATCGTCTCTGGGGCGTCGGTGTTGCCGTGCGTGCCGACGTTGACGGGGTGGGCGACGTCGGCCCACAGGGTGCAGTTCTGCACGGTGATGTTCCGGGTGTCGCCGTAGTAGTCCCAGCGATGGGCGTAGATGGCGATGCAGTCGTCGGAGTTGCGCATGAAGCAGCCGTCGAAGACGACCCCGGTCGAGGAGAAGACGTCGAAACCGTCTCCATTGCCCTTCGAGCTGAACGCACGCGCCTTCTTGACGTGGACGTTCTCACTCTCGGCGAAGGTGCCCGCGTAGCCGGCCGGGTTGAGAATGATGACGTCCTCGACGCGGATGTTCTTGCTGCCCTCGCAGAGGATGGCGCCGCCTGGGTTGTTGTAGAGCACCCCGTGCCCGGTGAGGCCGGCCTTCTCCACGTCCTTGAAGTAGACCTTCGCGGTCAGCACGGCACCGCCGGCCAGGTAGACCGTCTTGCCGCTGGGGACGTTGAGGACGTTTCCGGTGACGGTGTGCACGCCGGGGCCGAAGTAGATGACGTCCGGGTCGTCGGCGCTGCACGGGTGGTGGTCGACGTGGTTGGTGATGATGTGCAGACAGTCGAAGATCTCGTCGTTGATCTGGACGACGAGGTCCTTCGGCTCGTCGAGCGTGAACACCAGGGTGTCGCCGCCGAGTTCGGGCTTGATGCCGTACGAGTCCGGTCTCACCCGCACCTTGGTGGTGCCGCCCTTGAGGTAGGTCACCTCGATCTCGACGGAGCCCTGGAAGTCGAAGTACACCATCGAGGAGTTGTAGACCTTGCCCGAGCCGGTGTTCGGGTTGATCTCCTCCAGCTGCGGGCGGTAGATGTCGAGGGTCTGCCAGTCGCCGTCGGGGGCCGTGCGCACCCGCACCTTGAAGCTGGTGTTGGTCGGCACGCTGGACGGACGGGGGTACGTGACCAGCTTCGGCGCGGAGTTGTCCTCGTCGGCGTGGGCCTCCGTGGCCGTCAGACCACCGGACAGACCGGCGGCGAGCACGGTGGCACCGGCGGCCTGGAGGGCGGTGCGGCGGGACAGGGGCGTGTTCATGTGCGACTCCTTGCAACAGGTCGGCAATCAGGGCTACTTGAGGCCCGAGGTGGACATCCCGGAGACGAAACCGCGCTGAGCGACGAGGAAGATCAGCAGGATCGGGACGACGTACATCACGGAGGCGGCGGCCTGGAGGTTGGTGACGGGCGTGCCGGCCGAGGACACGTAGGTGGACATCACGGCCACGGCGAGGGTGGATCGGTCGGTGGACAGCAGGAGTTGGGGCGCGATGTAGTCGCCCCAGGTCCAGGTGAAGGCGATGACAAAGCTCGCGGACAGCACCGGCCAGGACTGCGGCAGGAAGATCCGCCAGAAGATCCCGCCGTACCCGCAGCCGTCGACGATCGCCGCCTCCTCCAGCTCACGGGGCAGTCCGGCGAAGAACTGCCGGAAGAGGAAGACCAGATACGGCGCGGACGACAGGCCCCACAGCACCCACGGCCAGTACGTGTCGACCATGCCGAGCTTGGCGAAGATCAGGTAGGTCGGCAACAGGGTGATCATCTGCGGCAGCATCATCGAGCCGATGAGGATGCCGAACAGGGTCTTCTTGCCGGGGGCGGTGAGGCGGGCGAAGCCGAAGCCGACCCAGGCGGAGCTGAGGGTGACCAGGGTGGCGTAGATCGTGGCGATGATCAGGGAGTTGCGGGCGTAGCCGAGGAAGTCGACGAGCTTGTAGGCGTCGGCGAAGTTGTGCCACTGGAAGTGCGCGGGCAGCCAGTGCACGGGTGCGGCGGCCAGCTCGGACGGGGCCTTCAGGCCGGTGAGGACCAGCCAGCCGAACGGGCCGAGGAACAGCCCGGTGACGGCGACGAGGACGGTGTAGAGGACGAGCCGGTTGACGCGTATCCGCGCGCGGGCCGGAGACTTGGGGTGGAGACTGGTGGCGGTCACTTCTTCGCCTCCTGGTCGACGTTGTAGAACACCACGCCGGACGTGAACTTGAAGATGAGTCCGGTCACGATGAGGATCAGGACGAAGAGCACCCACAGCAGTGCGGAGGCGTATCCGTAGCGGCCGAGCGCGAAGTACTCCGAGAACACGTGGATCATGTACGTGTAGTTGGACTGCGGGATGCCGCTGAGTCCGGCCGGGGTCCCGAGAGGCGCCAGCAGCATCGGCATGATGGTCTGCACCGAGGCGATCACCCCGGTCACGGTCTGGAACAGCAGTACCGGCGACAGCAGTGGCACGGTGATGCTGCGGAAGCTCCGCCAGGCGCTCGCGCCGTCGATCCGGGCGGCCTCATGGAGTTCGCGAGGCACGTCCTGCAGCCCGGCCAGCGAGATGATCATGACGTTCCCGGCGGCCCAGAGCACGGTCATGATGAGCACGTAGCGGGCGTAGGGGTCGGCCAGCCAGCCGATGGCGTCGAAGCCGAAGAAGGTCAGCACCCCGTTCGCGGCACCGGCGTTCTGGTCGAAGAGGTTCTTGAAGGCGATGCCCGCGCCGACCGGCGGCACCACGGCCGGCAGATACAGCAGCGTGCGGAACAGCCCGCGCCCCTTGACCGGACGGTTGATCAGAACGGCGAGCCCGAGCCCCGCGACGATCGACAGCGGCACCGAGATCACCGCGAACAGGCCCGCGCGGCCCAGGGAGTCCCAGGTCTGCGAATCGCCGATGAGTTCGCGGTAGTTGCCGAGGCCCACGTAGTGCCAGTTCGGCGAGATGCCGTCGTACGTGGTGAAGCTCAGCCACAGCGCGTACGCCATGGGCGCGATGGTCAGCAGCGCGAAGCCGATGATCCACGGCGAGGTGAACATGTAGAAGGCGCGGTGCCTGCGCGTCGTCATCGAGGGCCCGGTGCGGTCGGCGGACCCTGCCCGCCCCGCGCTCCCGGCCGCGCGTGAGCGGCCCGCGACCGAGGTGACCTGATCGACCGTCATCCCACCTGCTCCTTACCGCGCTTGAGCTGCTCGTTGATGACCGAGTTCAGGCGTCCCGCGAGGGTGTCGACGGACATCTCGCCCTTCATCGCGGCCGGGGTGACCTGGTTGTAGAGGGACTCGAAGGCGTCGCCCGTGATGTAGGGGGTGAGGGAGACCACCGAGAAGTGCTTCAGCTCGTTCTGCTGCGCCGTCAGCGTCCGCTTCTGGTAGTCCGTCTGATGGGGCATCAGCGACCGGAGGGACTTCAGGCTCGGGATGCCCCAGCCGCTGGACGCGCGCGCCCTGGCCGGTGCCTCACCGAAGAACCACTCGAAGATCCGCCACGCGGCGTCCTTGTTCTTCGCCTTGCGCGGCATCCACAGGCCCGTGCCGCCCTGGCAGGCGCTGATGCGCGGGCCGCCCGCGAAGACCGGTGCGGGAGCCAGACGGGAGACCTGCGCCAGCTTCTTGTCGGCGCCGATCAGACCACCCATCCAGTAGCCGGTGTTCGACATGGCCAGCCGTCCGGCCTGGTACGTCGGCCCGTCCCAGCCGTTGGGATCGGGCTGGATGGCGCTCGGCCCGACCTTGAGCCTGCAGTAGTCGATGTACCAGGCCAGCGCCTTGCGGGCCTCGGGGGTGGTGAAGTCGACGCGGGAGAAGTCGTCGCTGAACAGGCTGCCGCCGGCCGAGGCGGTCATGGTCGCCATGAGCGTGAGCTTGGTCAGTCCGTTGTAGCTGCCGCCCGAGACGGTCGTCTGCCCCTTCGAACGCTGGACGAGACGCTTGGCGTTCTCCAGCCACTCCTCGAAGGTGGCGGGCTCGCTCTCGGACGGGTGGTCGACGCCCTTCTTGTCGAAGGCCGCGGTGTTGTACCAGTACATGGAGTCCTGGGAGAAGTCCTTGGCCATGCCGTAGCGGGCGCCCTTGCCCTGGGTCCTGCCGTCGTAGCGCCACAGGTCGTTGACCGGGTCCAGGTCGTCGACCTCGAGGACGCTGCTCTTGGCGAAGTAGGGGTCGAGCTCCTCCATCACGTCACGGGCCGCGAAGTACGCCGCGTCCGTGGCGCCGACGGCACGAACCAGGTCCGGCGGGTTGCCGCTCGTGAGCATCGCGATCAGCTTGGTGATGTCGTAGTCGACCCGCCTGATCGTGATGCCCGTGTCCTTCTTGGCCTGCTTGACCAGGTCGGGCGAGAGGTCGTCGGCCTTGACCATCATGGTGACGGTCTCGCCCGAGCCGCTGACCCCGGTGGAAACCTGCAGAGCGCAGCCACTGAGTGATGCCGCACCGGCCGCGGCACCGGCTGCCGAGAGGGCGAGAAAGCGGCGGCGGCTCACGGGAGCACCGGCCTGGGAGCGCATGAACTACCCACTCTCTTCGCTGAGATGGATGAGGGGACAGGCCCTCGCACGCGGCGCAGGGATGGATGCGGCGTGCGAATGTTTCGGGAACCGGTTGCTATGCGGTGCAGGGAGCTTCCGTCCGGGAGCACGGCACGTCAAGAGGCCTGACGAGTTTTCGAAAACTGTGGTCTCGCTGGGTACGGGGGGCTGAAGTGGTTACGGTGCTGGTCAGAGCGGCAACCGGTTGCCAAAGCCGTCCCCGAGACACGACCCGGCCTGGGAAACCGCAGTAACCGATTTCGCCCCAGAGCGGGATCAAGGACCGTAGACCATCGGAGCGAACCCGCCATCGCGCCGCTCTTCCCACCGATTGACCATCGCTTCGCGGCAGACCTACGGTAGAAGGCGCTTTCTGAAACAGTTTCCATCCCGTGTCATCCAGCGTGTCAGGAGAGCCATGCCCAACCCCCAGCCACCGAGGGTCGTGTTCGCGATGGATCCGGTGCATCTCCCCCTGCTCTTCCCTCCGCCGCTCATGGCCCGGCTCAGGCAGGCGTCCGACCTCGACTCCGGGCTCGTCGTACGGGACTTCGCCGATCCGGCCGCCGCCAAGGCCCTCGCCCGGGCCGAGGTGCTCATCACCGGATGGGGCTGCCCCCACCTCGACGCCGGCGTCCTCGCCGCCGCACCCGAACTGCGCACCGTCCTGCACGCCGCGGGCTCGGTCCGCTCGCTGGTCGGCGATGCGGTGTGGGAGCGCGGGGTCACCGTCTCCAGCGCGGTGACCGGCAACGCCCTGCCCGTCGCGGAGTACACCCTGGCGATGATCCTGCTCGCCGGGAAGGACACCTTCACCCACCGCGAGCGCTTCCGCGTCACCCACACCTACCCGACCGACGCCGAGACCGCACGCACGGGCAACGTCGGCCGCCGGATCGGGATCATCGGCGCCTCGCGCGTGGGCCGTCGACTGCTGGAACTGCTACGGCCGTTCGACTTCACGGTGCTGCTCCACGACCCCTACGTCAGCCCCGCCGACGCCGCCGCCCTCGGTGCCGAACTCCTGCCGCTGGACGACCTGTTGCAGCACAGCGACATCGTCTCGCTGCACGCCCCCGACATCCCCGAGACCTACCGCATGCTCGACGCCGCCCGGCTCGCACTCATCCGGGACGGCGGCTTCCTGATCAACACCTCGCGCGGCGCCCTGGTCGACCCCGACGCGCTCATCGACGAGCTGGTCTCCGGCCGGCTGCACGCGATCCTCGACGTCACCGAACCCGAACCGCTGCCCGCCGGTTCGCCGCTGTACCGCCTGCCCAACGTCTTCCTCACCCCGCACATCGCGGGCTCGCTCGGCAACGAGCTGCAGCGCCTCGGCCGTATCGTCGTGGAGGAACTGGAACGCCTGGTCGCGGGCCTGCCACCGGTCCATGAGGTGCGGCACTCGGACATGGCACGTGTCGCGTGAGGGCCGATGCCGGCATCCCGGCCGGGGTTCGGACAGCGGCCCTCCGCCCGCCTCCGACGAGTACCGCTCCTCCCCCTTATCCACAGCCCGTCCCCCCGGAGAAACAATGGGATACGGTTTCCGAACCGGCCGGGGGCACGGTCATCTGCCGTACGGCAAGAGCCTGCATCCCCCGCCGGCCGGGGCAGCAGTCGTGAGGGTGAAGGAGCCGCAACGGTGAGTCAGCGCAAAGCGGCCGGTGACGCCGGACGGGCCACCATCCGCGACGTGGCGGAGCGAGCAGGGGTCTCGGTCGCGAGCGTGTCGCGCGTCCTGTCCGGCAACTACCCGGTGTCGGAGGACCTGCGCCGCCGGGTGATGAAGGTCGTCCGGGACCTGGACTACGTGACCAACGCGCACGCCCGCTCCCTCGCCGGCGGCGGTACGCCGACGGTCGCCATCCTCATCAACAACATCACCGGCGCCGCGTTCGCCCACGTGGCCAAGGGAGTCGAGGGCGCCGCCACCCTGCGCGGCTGGCTCTCCCTGGTCGGCACCACCGGCGACGACCCCGAGCGGGAGCTCGCGCTGGTCAACATGATGCGTCAGCAGGGCGTGGCCGCGGTGGTGCTGCTCGGCGGCGCCTACGACTACGACGAGTACCAGCTGCGCATGGCCCGTTTCGCCCGCTCCCTCGACGCGGCCGGCTCTCACCTGGTGCTGGTCGGCAGGCCGCCCCTGGAGGGCGACGTCCCGGCCACGACGGTCGACTACGACAACGAGGGCGGCGCCTACGCGATGGCCAGCCATCTGCTGTCGGCCGGCCACCGCAGGGTCCTGGTGCTGCCCGGGCCCGCCGAACTCACCACGGCCCAGGGCCGGTTGAGAGGTGCGCAGCGGGCCTTCGAGGCGTACGGGGTGCCGTTCGACCCGGGCATGGTGCGGCACGGTCCGTACGACGACGAGCACGGGTACGGCGCCGTCGAGTCGGCCCTGCACGAGACGCCGGACTTCACCGCCGTCCTCGCCGGGACCGACGTGGTCGCCGCGGGCGCCATGCAGGCGCTGCGTGCGGCCGGGCTGCGAGTGCCGGAGGACGTCTCCATCGTCGGCTACGACGACATCCCGCTTGCTTCCCAGCTGACTCCCCAACTGACCACCGTGCACGTGCCGTACGAGGAGATGGGCCGCGTCGCGCTGCGCGCGGTGGCCGACCGGCGCGAGGGCGGCGCGGGCCGCCGCAAGGGCGCCGACGGCGACCATCTGGTGCTGGGCACCCATGTCGTCGTACGCAACTCCGTTCAGCCGCCTCCGCGGGGCTGAACACAGCCGAGGAGGGCGCGAGAAGCGATCGTTTCGTAACCGGTTTCTCGCTCCCACCAGCCAATTTGCCAGCGTGACCCAATAAATTCCGGCACACCTCTTGCTACGGCCGGACCGATCGGCCTACCGTCGCGGCAACCGCTTACTACAGCTTCCGCTTGGCCGACCCCCCGCAGCCGCGAGCCGACGGATTCCCGGCCGCCGTTCCCGGCCTTCACCGAGCCGCCGTCCTCTCAGAGACGCCCTACATTCCGAAGGAACACGGTCAGATGAACTTCACCAACCCCCGGAGAAGGTTCGCCCACGCCGCTGTCGCGGGACTCGCACTCACCGGTCTGCTCTCCGCCTGCGGCGGCTCCGACTCCGGGGACGACGCCAAGTCGTCGGGCCCGGTCACCCTCCCGTTCTGGGGCTGGGCCAACGGTCAGGAGGCCGTCGCCAAGGCGTTCAACGCCTCGCACAAGGACGTCAAGCTCAAGTACACCAAGGTCACCGACCAGCTGACCATGCAGAAGCAGCTGACCAACGCGGTCAAGGCGGGCAACGCGCCCTGTCTGGTGCAGAACACCGCCGAGTACGTGACCAGCTGGGTCTCGCAGGGCGCACTCGCCGACATCACCCAGTACGTCGGGTCGAACAAGGACAAGTTCAACTCCGGCTCCTGGGCGAGCGCGCAGGTCCAGGGCAAGCTCTACGGCGTCCCGACCAGCTCGGCGCCCAACTTCACGATCTACCGCACCGACATCTTCACCAAGTACGGCATCAAGCCCCCCGCCACCTGGGACGACTTCATCGCCGCGGGCAAGGTCCTGAAGAAGCACGGCATCAAGATCACCAACTACGCCGGTGAGGACCCGAGCACCCTCGAGGTCCTGGCCATGCAGGCCGGCGCGCACTGGTACTCGATCGACGGCAACTCCTGGAAGGTGGACTTCCAGGACGCGGGCACCCTGAAGGCCGCCAAGGTGATCCAGGAGATCATCGACAACGACCTCAACTCCAAGCTGTCCTTCGCCGACTACGCGGCCGTGCAGCGCAACTACGACAACGGCGGCACCGCGACCCGGCAGATCTCCACCTGGCAGATGGCCGGCATGGTGCAGAACTTCACCAAGTCCTTCGGCAAGTGGGCGCTCTCGCCCTGGCCGACCTACCAGGGCGAGGCGGCGAAGACGCCGGCCGGCACCAACCTGACCGGCAGCGTGACGCTGGTGACCAAGCAGTGCAAGAACGTGCAGCAGGCCGCCGAGGCCGCGCTGTGGATGTCCACCAACACCGGCGCGGTCAAGACGATGGCGAGCCCGACCACCGGCAACGGTGTGATGCCGGCGCTGGCCGACAGCAACTCCTACGTCGGTGAGGCGATCTCCGACAAGCTCCTCGGCAAGAACTACGAGCCGGCCCAGAAGGTCGTGACGGACAGCCTGAACACCATCACCACCGACTGGACCTTCGGCCCGGACTGGACCGCCATGTTCACGGAGATGCAGGCCGGTTGGGCGAAGGTGGTCAACAAGCAGGAGAAGGTCACCGATCTACTGGCGCACATGCAGGAGTGGACGGTCAAGGACCTGAAGTCCCGCGGCATCAGCGTCAAGGGCTAGAGGCTGAGGTCGAGAACCGATGATCCGTTCACTGCGCTGGAAGGGTGCCGCCTTCACGGTGCCCTTCCAGCTCGGCTTCGTCTTCCTCTATCTGCTCCCGATCGGGTACGCGGTCTACCAGTCGCTGTACCGCGAGCAGCAGTCCGGGCTGGGGCTCGGCGGCTCGACGGAGAAGTTCTCCGGGCTGGACAACTACCAACAGGGCCTGACCGACTCGGCGTTCATGGGTTCGGTGCTGCGGGTGGTGCTGTTCGCCTGCGCGCAGATCCCGCTGATGCTCCTGATCAGCCTCGCACTGGCCCTGTTCCTCGACACGTTGGCCTCGAAGACGGCCGGCCGCTTCCGGATACTCCTCCTGGTGCCGTACATGATCCCCGGGGTGGTCGCAGCGATCGTGTGGATCAACCTGTACAGCCCCGACGTCGGCCCGCTGACTCCGCTGGGCAAGGTCTTCGGCTTCGACTGGAACTTCTTCGCGCCTTCCATGGTCTGGCCGTCCATCGGCAATCTGCTCACCTGGCACGGGGTCGGCTACAACATGGTGATCATCTACTCGGCGCTGCAAGGCGTTCCGCGCGAGCTGTTCGAGGCCGCGCGGCTCGACGGAGCATCCGAGCGCCGCATCGCCCTGAGCATCAAAATCCCTTACGTCCGGGGCGCGTTGGTGCTGACCGGCATGCTGTCGATCATCCAGATGCTGCAGATCTTCAACGAGCCCGCGCTGTTCAGGAACATCACCCCGCAGACGGTCAGCGACAGCTTCACCCCGATCATGATCATCTACAACCAGGCGTTCAACGCCGGCAACTACCACTACGCCGCGGCCCTTTCGGTGCTGCTCGCGCTGATCCTCGGCGTCGCCTCCTTCCTCTTCTACCGGCTGACGTCAAGGGAGGCGGACTGATGACGCTCACCGAAGAACGCGCCACGACCCGCACGGTCCGCCGCCTCAACCGCCCGGACCCGGCGGCCCGTTCGCGCGGCGGCCAGCGTTTCCTGCTGCTCGGCCTGATCCTCGCCAGCATGTACAGCCTGTTCCCGGTGTGGTGGCTGATGGTCGCCGCCACCAAGGACCGCGTGGGCCTCTACCAGAGCAACGGCCTGTGGTTCTCCGGCTGGCACCTCTGGGACAACCTGCATCAGGTGTTCACCTACGAGGACGGCATCTTCCTGCGCTGGACCGCCAACTCCTTCCTGTACGCAGGCGTCGGCTCACTCGGCGGCACCCTGCTCGCGCTCGCCACCGGCTACGGCCTGGCCCGCTTCCAATTCCCGGGCCGCAACCTGGTGTTCGCGTGCGTGGTCGGCTCGTTCCTGATCCCGATCGCCCTGCTGACCATGCCGCTCTATCTGCTCTTCTCGAAGATCGGCCTGGTCGACACCCCCTGGGCGATGCTGATCCCCTGCCTGATCAACCCGTTCAGCGTCTACCTCGCCAAGGTCTACACCGAGGCCACGATCCCGTACGAACTCCTCGAGGCGGCCCGCATCGACGGCGCCGGCGAGCTGCGCATCTTCTTCAGCATCGTGCTGCGGATGATGACGACGGGTGGCGCGACGGTGTTCCTGCTGGCCTTCGTCAACACCTGGAACGCCTTCTTCCTCCCCCTCACCGTGCTGCGCGGCGAGAAGAACTGGACCCTCAACATCGGCCTCTACAACTGGTCCGGCAAGCGCCTGGAGTCCGGCATCGACGTCACCAGCCTGGTCCTGACCGGCGCGCTGCTGTCCATCATCCCCATGGCGATCATGATGGTCGCGATGCGCCGCTACTGGCGCACCGGCGTCACCCTGGGGGCCCTCAAGTGACCGTCGCACCAGGAGCTTTGACGTGACGCTGCTGCACAACCCCGTCATCCGCGGCTTCGCCCCCGACCCCTCGCTGGTCCGGGTCGGCGACTGGTACTACGTGGCGACGAGCTCCTTCGAGTGGTTCCCGACCATCCCGATCCACCGCTCCCGCGACCTGGCCCACTGGGAGTACGCGGGCCATGTGCGCGGGGCCGCTCCCGACGACTCGCTGGCCGGGGTGCCCGACTCCGGCGGCATCTGGGCGCCGTCACTGAGCTGGGACGGCGAACGGTTCTGGGTGGTCTACTCGGTCGTCCGCTCGGTCGGGACGCCGTACTTCGACGTCGACGCATACGTCAGTACGGCCGCGGAGGTGAACGGGAAGTGGTCGCCGCCGCGCCGGGTGGCGAGCCACGGCTTCGACCCCGCGCTGTTCCATCACGAGGGGCGGCTGTGGCTGCTCAACCTGCAGAACGACCACCGACCGGGTGGACGCCGGTTCGCCGGGATCGTCCTGACCGAGCTGGACCGGGAGACGCTGAACCCGGTCGGTGGTACCCACCTGCTGCTGCAGCACGAACGGCTCATCGAGGGACCGAAGTTGCTGCGCCGGGAGGGCTGGTACCACCTGGTGCTGGCCGAGGGTGGCACGGGCTTCGAGCACGGGGTGCGGGTGGCGCGTTCGCGCGCGATCACCGGGCCGTACGAGCTCGACGACCGGCCACTGCTGACGAGCCGGGACGACCCGTCGCTGCCGCTGCAGAAGGCGGGGCACGGCGAGCTCGTGCAAACTCCGGACGGCGACTGGGTGTTGAGCCACCTGACCGCCCGTCCGGTCCACACGCCCGACGGACCGCGCTGCACGCTCGGCCGGGAGACGGCGATCCAGGCGGTGGCTTGGGACGAGGAAGGCCGGCCGCGGTTGCGACACGGGGGTGCGCATCCGGCGGTCGAGGTCGACGTACCGACTCGCCCCGAGCCACTGCCGCCCCGACTCACCTCGTCCGAGGACCCGTTGGGCTGGCCGTGGAGCAGCCTGCGTACGGCACCGGACCCGTCCTGGGCCGACACCGCGAGCCGCCCGGGCTGGATCCGGCTGCGCGGCAGGCACGGTCCCGAGTCCCGTTGGGCGCACAGCCTGCTCGCGCAGCGGATCACCGAACACCGGGCGGAGGCCGAAGTCACCGTCGAGGCGCGGCCGTCCACCTTCACACAGGCGGCCGGGCTGGCGCTCTGGTACAACACCGAGGCCTATCTCAGCCTCGACGTCACGTGGGCCGAACCGGAGGGCGAGGAACAGCACGGGCAGCAGTGGCGGGGTACGGGCCGTACGGTGCTGAGCCTCGTGGAGCGCGAGGAGTCCGACACCCGACAGGCAGCCGTCGTAGCGGTCGACGCGGAAGGACCGCTGACGCTGGGCGTGACGGTCGAAGGCGCCGCGGCGCGGTTCTGGTACCTGCGGGACGGGGTCCGAACACCGGTCGGAGAACCGTTGGACTTCGGCAAGCTCTCCGACGACCACGGGTCCAAGCTGCGGTTCACGGGCGCGATGGCCGGCATCCACGCCGTGGACCTGGTGGACGCGGCGTTCACGGCGGACTTCGCGGGCTTCCGGCTCACCTGCTGGTAGCAGCCCGCCCGGCAGTGGCCCTCGCGTGCCCATGGCGGCCGCTGTGTTCGAAGTTTCGAAAGTCCGGAACCGTGAAGACCTGCGAAGTCCGACCTCTTCCGCACCGCAATCGGCGAACCTAGGGTAGGAAGCGCTTACTATTTCGCGCTGGTCGAAACTTTTCATGGCCCTCGGGCGGGCCGGAGAGGTGGTTCCCGATGGTCCGTACGGGGAGTGCGAGCGTGGCGGCCGGGCCGACGCTGGCGGTCGTGGCCCGGGAGGCGGGCGTGTCCGTGCCGACCGCGTCCAAGGTGGTCAACGGCAGGGAGGACGTGGCACCGGAGACGCGCCGCCGGGTGACGGAGGCGCTGGACCGGCTCGGCTATGTCCGCAGACCCCGGTTCGACGCGGCGAAGGTACCGGGCCTGGTCGACCTGGTCGTGCACTCGTTGGCCAGCTCCTGGTCGGGGGCGGTGCTGCACGGGGTCGAGGCGGCGGCGCACGACGCCGGTCTCGAGGTCGTGGTCTCGGCGGGACTGACCAGGACCCGGTGCGGGCGGCCGGAGCGCGGCTGGCTGGACAAGCTGATCGCGCGCGGCTCGTCCGGGGTGCTGTTCAACCTGGCCGAGCTGACGCCTTCGCAGTACGCGTGGCTGGACCAGCACCGCATTCCGTACGTCCTGATCGACCCGGTCCTCGAACCGCCGCCGGGTGTGGTGTCGGTGGGTGCGGCGAACTGGCAGGGCGGTGTGACGGCGACCGAGCACCTGCTGTCTCTCGGCCATGAGCGCATCGCCGTCATCGCCGGTCATCAGCGCAAGATGTGCAGCAGCGCGCGGGTCGCCGGCTACCGTTCGGCGCTGGCGTCGGCCGGGGTGCGGCACCGTCCCGAGTACGTCCGCCATGCCGGCTTCGACGAGTCGATCGCGCGGCGCCGCATGCTGGACCTGCTCGATCTGCGCGAGCCTCCCACCGCGGTGTTCGTCTGCTCGGACCGTATGACGCTGGGTGTGTACGCGGCGCTGGCGGAACGGGGGGTGACGGTGCCCGACGACATCAGCGTGGTCGGCTTCGACGACCTGCCCGAGTCCCGCTGGATCACCCCCGCCCTCACGACGGTCCGCCAGCCCCTGTCGGAAATGGCGGCAACGGCCCTGCACCTGCTGGTCCGCATGATGGACGGCAACCGCCCGGAGGGCACCCGCACGGAGCTGTCGACGCGGTTGGTGGAACGGGCGAGCACGGCAGGCCCACGCGTCTAGGGGGTGTGGACGAGCCCGGTCGGGGTGACCGGGATGCGACCCAACCATGCGACAGCGGCAACCGTCACCAGTAGTGGCGCGCCGGTTTCCGCGCGGCCGTACCCCCCACTGACACTGCGCACTGATATCGCGCAGGGAAGAGGCCGTATGCTCCGCATCCATTTCACCTCGCAGGACATGCAGAACATCCGGGTCGCGAACCGGCCCCATCCGTTGTGGGAACTCATCTGCGGGGTCTGCCGGTTGACGACCCGTCAGGGGCCGCTCGAATTCGGGCACTGGCGCCGTTCGGTGCAGGACAGGCTCGTCACGGACACGCGTGCCAGGCGCGCGCTGCTGCCCTTACAGACGCTGATTCCTCCCCTCGGCTACATTCCCGACTTCCTCACCCCGCCGGTCGCGTCCGGAGACCTGTCCGCCGGCCTCGACGAGGTGCGGGCCACCTCCCGCACCCGGTTGACACACGAGCTGTCCCGGCTCGCCGAGTCGCGCCCGCTCCCGTCCTGGGTCTCCGCCCTCGACGGACCGGGCACCAGGGCCCTGCGATCGCTGACGAGAGCCCTGGAACTCTCCTGCAGGACACTGCTCGACCCGTACTGGCCGCACATCCGCACGGCCGTCGGCGACGATGTCGAGCTGCGCTCACGCGCGCTCCTCGGCGGCGGCACCTTCGCCCTTCTCGACGGGCTGCGCCCGCTCGCCCGGTGGAACGCTCCCGTCCTGGAGGTGGACTATCCCGTCGATCGGGACCTCCACCTGGAAGGGCGCGGTCTGCTGCTCATCCCTTCCTACTTCTGCTGGCGCAGGCCCACCGCCCTCGCCGACCCCGGTCTCGGGCCGGTACTGGTCTATCCGGTCGCCAAGCAGCCCCTGGAGATCGTCCGCGCGAGCAGGGACGGGCTGGAGCGGCTGCTGGGCCGTACCCGGACCGCGGTGCTGACCGACCTCGCCTGTCACGGCGCCCGCACCACGTCCGAGGTGGCGACGGCCGCCGGCATCGCCCTGCCGAGCGCCAGCTACCAGCTCGGCGTCCTGCGCGACGGAGGGCTGGTCTCCAGCCACCGGGACGGCCAGTACGTACGGCACTGGGCAACCTCGCTGGGCCTGCGCCTTCTCGACCGCTGAAGGGAGCGCGGTCCGGCGGGACGGGCTGCAGTGGCATCTGTTCTTCACCGCGAAGGACGACACGGACGACCGGGCCGCACGACGTGAACTGCTCGCCGTCGTCGCAGTGTTGGAGCGGGAGCCGGTGGACGAGGTGGAGGCGTGCGGGGTGCGGTACCGCGTCGTGCGCGGGGACGAGTTCGCGCGGGTGGGAGACGACGGACTGGAGCCGCCCCGGCCCACCGACCCGGAGTCGGTGGAGCGGTCGTGGGACCGGAAGGAGGGGGACACCCGCCCCGGGACCTCGGCTTCGTGCTCGACGCGGACCGCACGGACGGCCCGGCCGCGGGCGCGCTGAAACTGGGTCTGCGGGACCTCGGGTACACCGGCCCCCGCTTCCTCTCCGCCATGCGCACGGACTCGGAGCGGGCGGTCGCCCGCCACCCTCGACTCCTGCTGTTCCCCGTCGAGGACCGTCTGTTCCGGATCTGCCGGGTGGAGCGCGTGCTCCGGACGCAGGAGCCGGTGCCGCACAGGTGTTCCATTGCAGGGTCGGCGCCGCGTAGCCTCGGCTGCGATGAACGCCATCCCCGCGCATCTGGACCACCTCGTCCTCGCGACTCCCGATCTGGCCGCGACGGTCGCCGACTTCGCCCGGCGTACCGGTGTGGAGCCCGCCCCCGGCGGCGCGCACGTCGGCCGCGGTACCCACAACTACCTTGTGTCGCTGGGTGGTTCGAGCTACCTGGAGATCATCGGGCCGGACCCGGAGCAGTCGGATCCGGACGGCCCGCGCCCGTTCGCGGTCGACGACCTGGCCTCCGCGCGGACGGTGACCTGGGCCATCAGCCCGCCCGACCTCGACGCGGCCGTCGAGACCGCCCGTGCCCGGGGCTACGACCCCGGCTCCATCCGCCCGATGAGCCGCCGCCGCCCCGACGGCACCCTGCTCGAGTGGCGGCTGACCGACGGCGACACCCAGCACCCCTCCGGTCTGGTGCCCTTCCTCATCGACTGGGGCGCGTCCGTCCACCCGACCTCGACCGGACTGCCCGTAACCCCCCTGCTGGAGCTGTCCGCCAGCGCCCCCGCCCCGGACGAGATCCGCCCGCTGCTCTCCGCGGTCGACGTCGAACTCGCCCTGTCCGAAGGGCCGCTGGGCCTCACCTTCACCTTGGACACTCCGCGCGGACCCGTCACGTTCGAGTGAACGACGGGCCGGTTCAAGGCGTGGCACGCACCGCCATCAGCAATCCGCTCGCCCACGCCAGGCGGACGCTTCGGAAGTCCGTCCGTGCCTCCAGATCTGCCAACAGGCGTGCGACGGAGGCCTCGTGGCCCTCCGGCCAGCCGGGCTGCGGGGCGAGGTCGTCGATCAGGTAGGTGCCGCCGAGGGCCACCAGGTCCAGGGCCCGGTCCAGGTGCGTGAACTTGCCGGGCCAGGTGTCCGCGAAGACCAGGTCGAAGGGGTCGCCGTCGTACTTCTCCAGCCAGGTGCCGGCGTCCTCGGTCACGAACGTGACGCGAGGGTCCTCGCCCAGGTGCTCCCGCGCCACGGCCTGGACGCCGGCGTTGAGCTCGACGGTGATCAGCCGGGCGGACCGGTCCATCCCGGCGAGGAGCCAGGCCGTGCCCTCGCCCACTCCGGTGCCGAGTTCCAGGATCCTGCCCGCCGGACGGGCCGCCGCGAGCGCCGCCATAAGGCTTCCCGTGCGCTCTTCGCAGGACATGGTGAAGCCCGCGGCACTCGCCTTCGCGCGCAGGGCGGGCAGGGCGGCCGGCAGGCGGCTCGGGGTGTCGTCCATCCGGTCATGATGGGAGGCGCGTGTGCGGCCCGGCAACATCAATTCACGCCCGCACGGCGACGCTCACCGACAGTTTCCGCCCTGTCCGATTCCTTCAAGACCGGCGGCGGCCGTCCTGCCTACGGTGACCGTATGACTCCACAATTCGCCGTGATCGGCCTGGTCTCCTCCGACATGGCCGCATCGCTCGCCTTCTACCGCCGCCTCGGGCTCGTCTTCCCCGAGGGCTCCGAGGACCAGCCGCACGTCACCGCCGATCTGCCCGGCGGCCTGATCCTCGCCCTGGACACCGAGGCGACCATCCGTTCCTTCCACTCCGCGTGGCGGCCGCCGGCCGGTGGCGGCCGGATCGGCCTCGCCTTCCAGTGCGCGTCGCCCGCCGAGGTCGACTCCGTCTACGACGACCTTGTGGGCGCCGGGTACCACGGCGAGCTCAAGCCGTGGGACGCCTTCTGGGGACAGCGGTACGCGACCGTGCACGACCCGGACGGCAACGGTGTCGACCTGTTCGCGCCGCTACCCTCGGCCGAGTAGCTCGCCGAGCGGCAGGCCCGCCAACTCCCGTACGTCCCGCGCCAGATGGGCCTGGTCCGCGAACCCGGCCCGGGCCGCCGTCTCCGCGAACGGCACCCCCCGCCGGGCCAGCCCCAGCGCCCGCTGCAGCCGCAGCACCCGGGCCAGTGTCTTGGGGCCGTAGCCGAAGGCGGCCAGCGAGCGGCGGTGCAACTGCCGGGCGCCCAGACCGAGTTCGTCGGCGGTGGCCGCAACCGGGCGGCCTCCGTCGAGTGCAGTGACGACCTGCCGCAGCAGAGGATCGGGGGGTTCGGTGTCCGCGGCCAGCCGCAACGCCAGCTCCTCCAGCCCACCGGCCGTTTCGGCGGCCGAGTTCACCTGCGCGGTGAACCGGCGGACCTCCGCGGCGGGCCGCAGTTCGGCGAGCTCGACGCGCCGGTCGCGCAGCTCGTGCGCGGGCACGCCCAGCAGCGTCGGCGCGGTCCCCGGATAGAAGCGGACACCCATCCACACACCGCCCGCGCCCTCGGTGACGTACGCGTGCGTATCGGGTCCGGCGACCAGCAGGCGCCCGTCGTGCCACAGCAGATCCATGCACCCGTCGGGCAGCACCCGCCCGACACCGGCTTCGGACGGCGTATTCGTCCATACGACGGCGCCTGCCAAGCGGGACGCCCTCTCCGTGTACACGTACCAGAGGCTACGTCGCCACCCGTCCCCGGTGCTCCTGCGGACTGACCCCGTAGACCCTCTTGAACGCACTGGACAGCGCAAACGCACTCCCATAACCGACCCGCCGGGCAATCGCCTCCAACGTGTCGTCGCTGTCGCGAAGCGCATCCGCCGCGAGGGCGAGCCGCCATTCGGTCAGGTACGTCATCGGCGGCTCACCCACCAGTTCCGTGAAGCGGCGAGCCAGCGCGGCACGGGACACCCCCGCCTTGGCCGCCAGCGTGGCCACCGTCCAGGGGTGCGCCGGATCGTCCTGCAGCAGCCGCAGCACACGGCCGACCACGGGGTCCGCAAGCGCCCGGTACCAGGCCGGTGCCGCCGCCTCCGGGCGGGAGAACCAGGCCCTGAGCGCGGCGATCACCAGTAGGTCGAGGAGGCGGTCCAGGACGACCTCCTGGCCCGGCTCGTCCCGGACGATCTCCTCCATGAGGAGCGGGGTGAGCGGGCAGTCCCAGACGTCGGTCGTGAGGGACAGCAGCGGCGGCAGCGCCTTCAGCAGCCGCCCGCTGATCTCGCCCTCCCACAGATACGTGCCGATCAGCATCACGGCCGAGCCGTCCAGCCGGTCGCCCCAGGTGCGCACACCGAGGTCCATGACGCCGTTCAGGGAGCGGCCGTCGGGGTAGTGGCACTCGGCGCCGGGCAGGATCAGCGCCTGCGGTGGGGTGACCGGGTCGTCGGCGCACGTGTAGGGATCGGGGCCGCGGGCGATGGCGAGGTCGCCGGCCCGAAGATGCGTCCGCTCCCCCGCGTCCGGCACGATCCAGGCGTCGCCGCGAACCATGAGCATCACCGTCAGCGGGGCGCGGTCCTCGATACGTATGCACCACGGCGGTTCGAAACACGCACGGATCATGAAAGCGCCGCGTGCGCGAGGACCCTCCAGCAAGCCCGAAAGGGGGTCCCCCCGCGTGAGCGCATTCGAGCGTGGGGGAGCGTCCATGGCGTCAGCGTAGACGCCCGCACATGGGAATGAGCCGTTCAGCGATGGGCTCTCGAGGCCCGCTGCCGTTGGCTGGAGGCATGGCGGACAACACAGCGAGCAAGCAGACGACGACAGTTGTGGTGACCGGGGCCTCGGGCCGTACCGGGAGCCGGGTGGCCGAGGCCGCAAGGGCGGCCGGGCTGACCGTGCGGGCCGCGTCCCGTGCGCAGGGCTTCGACTGGGAGGACCCGACGACGTGGGCTCAGGCGCTGCGGGACGCGGACGCGGCGTACCTGATGTACCCCTCGGACATCGGCTCCCCCGCGGCGGCCGAGGCGATCGGGGCGCTGGCCCGGGAGGCGGTCGGACTCGGCGTACGGCGGCTGGTGCTGCTGTCGGCGCGCGGCGAGGACCAGGCACTGCCGGCCGAGGAGGCGCTGAGGTCCTCGGGCGCGGACTGGACGGTCGTACGGGCGAGCTGGTTCGCGCAGAACTTCAGCGAGGGGCCGCTGGTGGAGGGGTTGCGCCAGGGGGAGCTGGTGTTCCCGGGCGGTGAGGTGAAGGAGCCGTTCGTCGACGTGCGCGACATCGCGGACGTGGTGGTGGCCGTGCTGAGCGCCGGGGACCGTTACGTGGAGCGGACGCTGGAGCTGACCGGGCCGCGGCTGCTGTCGTGGCGTGAGGCGGTCGCGGAGATCGCCGCGGCGGCGGGGAGGCCGCTGACGTACACGCCGGTTCCGACGCGGGCGTACGGCGAGGCGCTGGCCGGGTTCGGGGTGCCACCGGAGGAGGTGGAGTTGCTGGTGGAGGTCTTCGAGACACTGATGGACGGCCGCAACGCCCACCTCACGGACGACGTGCGCGAGGTGCTGGGCCGTGAGCCGCGGGACTTCACCGACTTCGCGCGGGAGGCTGCCGCGGCGGGTGCCTGGAAGGCGTGATCGCGCCCTGAGGGCGCTACGAACCGTCCGGCTTGTGCGGTGGGTGCGTGCTCTTCACACCATCCGGCTTGTGCGGCGGGTGCGTGCTCTTCACGTGGGTCCGCAGGCGTGACGTCACGTCCTCCGGAGGAAGGAAGCGGGTCCAGCGTTCGGGGAACTCCGAGGGCATGTCCGGGTCCTCGGGATCGGTCTCGTGGCTCGCGGCGGTGCGGGCCACGTGCTCGGCGAGCTGGGCCTCGCGCATCCGCTCGTTCGCGGCGCGGGCCGCGGCCGTCGCGGCGGCCGGCCAGACCCGGTCGATCGCGGCGTTGACCGCGGCCCCGACGAGGACGGCGAAGGCGCCCACCCCGATCCACAGCAGCACGGCGACAGCTGCGGCCAGTGAGCCGTAGATCGAGGCGCCCTCGATGGTGTTCGTGAGGTAGATGCGCAGCAGGAAGCTGCACACCACCCACATCGCGAGGGCCACGAGCGAGCCCGGCACGTCCTCGATCCACGGGGAGCGCACCGGCACGGACACGTGGTAGAGCGTGGTGAGGAAGACGATCGACAGGACGATCACGACGGGCCAGTACAGGACCTGCACCAGCGTCTCCGACCACGGCACGATCCGCACCACCGCGTCCGGGCCCGCGACCATCAGCGGCAGCGCGATCGAGCCGATCAGCAGCGCCGCGATGAACAGCAGGAACGCCACCACCCGGGTCTTCACGATGCCGCGCACGCCGTCGAGGCCGTACATCACGGTGATGGTGTCGATGAAGACGTTCACCGCGCGGGAGCCCGACCACAGGGCGAACAGGAAGCCGATGGAGATGACGTCGGGCCGGCCGCCCTTCATCACGTCGTGCAGGATGGGCTTCGCGATCTCCGAGACGCCCTTGTCGGACAGGACGGTGCGGGACGCCTCCAGGATGTTGCTCTCCAGACTGGAGATGCTGTCGGTGCCGGTCCAGTCGTCGACGTAGCCGAGCAGACCGATCAGGCTCAGCAGCAGGGGCGGCACGGACAGCAGCGTGAAGAACGCGGCCTCGGCCGCCAGGCCCAGGATGCGGTACTCCATGCACGAGTTGACGGTGTCCTTGAGCAGCAGCCAGGCGGTCCTGCGCTTCGAGACGTTCCGGTAGAGGGCACGCGCCCGGTGGAGACGCCCGGAGGGGGCCTGAGGGGATTCACTTGCTGGCTGCACGACCTAAAGGTATCCGTCCTGGCTGAGTGCACTCACCCTCCGCCCCGGTAGCCCGTCGATGCGTTCCCGGGGAAACGAAGCAGCAACAGGGCGGTAACCGTCGAAGATTCCGACCCATTTTTCTGTCATGTCCGCGTTGGCCTGATTTTTCTGCCACGACAACCGGAATCACCTCCGACACATACACCGGCACTTCGGTGAGTTCCCCGGTCACCCACCCGAGTGCCTTTTGCCGCCGATGTGATCGATAAACTCCGGAGCGGCTGGAACGCGCCAATGGCCGAAACGCCCTTGAACCGTTCATGAACTCTCCGAAAGAATCCGCATTGCATTCGTTGTGCATGCTGAGGACGACTCAGGCGCACACGACACGGGGGACATCGAGGGTCCATGACCAGGGCCCTATCCAGCCGCGTTACCCGTGATCCGCATGGGAACCATGTGGGTCGCACCGTGCTGCCCTGCGCCATTTTCACGCGGCCACTTCAACACACTCGAGCAACATTCCGAACTCGAATTCACTCGAATCAACTCGAGTCCCAATTTCATGGAATTCCGCGCCGCCGTGAACAGCGGGCGAGGTTCCACCGTATTTTCCTCGGGGGAATTTTCATGCCAGCTCCACACCCGTTGACGCGTCCGCCGTCACAGGCCCATCGAGGCGGCGCGGACCCGGCTGCGCCGCGCATCGCCGGGGTGGACAGGGCACGCGGGCCGGCTCCGATCGGGATGTTTTCCCGCACATGCGTACGACGCGTCCGCCCCTGTGGCATGTCCACGCACCCGCGGAACATCTGGACCCAACCTCTACGCGGGTCACGCCGGGTGGCCGAATGCAACGAGCCCGTAACCGACCCGACATCGGCAGAACCGGGCGACACCAAAAACCCGTAAGTGTGGAAAACCTGTAAAAACCGTAAGGAGCGGCCGTGGTGGGAAAAATCGACACCGTCACCGAAAATGTCCTCGCAGAGGTGCTGGCCGGTGTCGTACGCAAGGAACACATACCCGTCGACAGCCACTTCTTCGATGATCTCGGTGCCAACTCCCTGGTCATGGCCCATTTCTGCGCCCGGGTCAGGAAGCGGCCGGATCTTCCGTCGGTGTCGATGAAGGACGTCTACGGCAATCCGACGATCCGCAGCCTGGCGGCGGCCCTCGACACGGCCCCGGCCCCCGCGCCGGTGAAGGCCGAGCCGCCCGCCCCGACCGGCAGCACCCCGCGCTATCTCCTGTGCGGCGCGCTGCAGTTCCTGGTCTTCGCCGTCTACTGCGCGCTCGCCGGGATCGTCATGGGCCAGGGCTACGAGTGGATCTCCGCCGTGGACGGGGTCGTCGACATCTACCTGCGGTCGCTGGTCTTCGGCGCCGCGGTGTTCCTGGGCGCCTGTCTCGTCCCGATCGCCGCCAAGTGGCTGCTGATCGGCCGCTGGAAGGAGACTGAGTTCCCGGTCTGGAGCCTCGCCTACGTCCGCTTCTGGACCGTCAAGGCGCTGCTGCACGCCAACCCGCTGATCCTGTTCACCGGCAGCCCGCTGTACGTGCTGTACCTGCGCGCGCTGGGCGCCCGGATCGGCAAGGGCGTCACGATCCTGTCCCACACGGTGCCGGTCTGCACCGACCTGCTGACCGTCGGCGCCGGCTCGGTGCTCCGCAAGGACTCCTTCTTCCAGTGCTACCAGGCGCACGCCGGCCGCATCCGCACCGGCCGTGTGACGCTCGGCCGGGACGTGTACGTCGGTGAGAAGACCGTCCTCGACATCGGCACCACGATGGGCGACGGCGCGCAGCTGGGCCACTCCTCCGCCCTGTACGGCGGTGCGTCGGTCCCCGCGGGCGAGCGCTGGCACGGCTCCCCCGCACTGCGCACGGACGTCGACTACGTCCGCATCCCCCCGGCCCGCGTCTCCACCCTGCGCAGGGTCCTGTTCGGCCTCGGGGGACTGCTGCAGATGCTGGTCGTCTACGTCCCCGTGGCGGTCGGCGGAACGTACCTGCTGCTGACGGTGGTTCCCACCCTCGACGTCCTGCTCGACCCGACCACCCAGGACCTGGGCTCGGCCGAGTTCTACGGCGAGGCACTGGGCTTCTCGCTGGCCGCCTACGCGGGCTTCCTGGTCCTCGGCCTCGCCGCCGTGTCCCTGCTGCCGCGTCTGCTGAGCCTGCTGCTGCGCCCGGACCGGGTCTACCCGCTCTACGGCTTCCACTACTCGGTGCAGCGTGCCGTCGCCCGTATGACCAACGTCAAGTTCTTCAAGTGGCTGTGCGGCGACAGCTCGTACATCGTCCACTACCTCAAGTCCATCGGCTACGACCTCTCACACGTCGAGCAGACCGGCTCCAACTTCGGCACGGAGGTCCAGCACGAGACTCCGTACCTGGTGACCGTGGGCAGCGGCACGATGGTCGCCGACGGCCTTTCGATCGTGAACGCCGACTTCTCCGGTACGTCCTTCCGGGTCTCGCGCGCGACGATCGGGCCGCACAACTTCCTCGGCAACAACATCGCCTACCCCAGCGGCGGCCGCACCGGCGACAACTGCCTGCTGGCGACCAAGGTGATGGTCCCGCTGGACGGCGAGATCCGCGAGGGCGTGGGCCTGCTGGGCTCACCCGCCTTCGAGATCCCGCGCTCCGTGGAGCGCGACAGCCGCTTCGACCACCTGCGCGAGGGCGACGAACTGCACCGCCGGCTGGCCCGGAAGAACCGTTACAACCTGCGCTCGATGGGCCTGTTCCTGTTCGTGCGCTGGCTGCACTGGTTCGCACTCAGCGTGCTCGGCTTCGCCGCCTTCGACCTGTACGGCGCGAGCGGCACCGTCGGCGGTCTGCTGATCGGCGCGTCCCTGCTCGTGGGCCTGGCGTTCAGCACCGGCTACTACGTGCTGGTGGAGCGGCTGATCACCCGCTTCCGGCCGCTCGAACCACGGCTGGTCTCGATCTACGACCCGCACTTCTGGTGGGTGGAACGGCTGTGGAAGGTGCCCGACAACCACCTCGTGGTGTTCAACGGCACGCCGTTCAAGAGCTTCGTCTGGCGGCTGCTGGGCGTCCGGATGGGGCGCCGGGTCTTCGACGACGGCTGCTACATCACCGACCGCACGCTGGCCGCGATCGGCGACGACTGCACGCTCGCCGCGCACACCAAGGTGCAGGCCCACTCGCAGGAGGACGGCACCTTCAAGTCCGACCACATCACCATCGGCGCGGGCTGCACGCTCGGCACCGGGGCGCTCGTGCACTACGGCGTCTCGATGGGGGACGGCGCCGTACTCGCACCCGACTCCTTCCTGATGAAGGGCGAGGAGATGCCGCCGGGGGCGCACTGGGGCGGGAACCCGGCGGTCGCACCGCGGCACGCATGACAGCAACAGGGGGAACTGAACTCATGGAAACGATCCCGCGTTGGACGCTCGACCCGAAACCGGGCGTCGCGCAGTACGAGGTCCAGCTGCCGGAGGGCACAGCGGTGCAGCCGGCCGACCTGGCGGCCGCGCATGCCAGGGTGCTGGGCGCACTCACCGGCGAGCAGGCCGAGTACGACACCACACTGGACGTGAGCGTCGCCGACGGCACTCTGCGGCTGCGTTACCGCACCGACGTCCTGAACGCCGAGGCCGCCGCGCGCATCGCCGGCTACCACCTGACCGCGCTCGCCGAACCCGACCGGCCCACCCTGCTCTCCGAGGAGGAACTCCGCTTCCAGCTGGACGAGTTGGCGGGCCCGGACAGGGAGTTGCCCGACCGGCGGGTACACGAACTGTTCGAGGAGCGGGTCATCCTGCACCCGGACGCGGTGGCCGCCGTGGAGGACGGGCGGGAGTGGACGTACCGGGAGCTCAACTCCCGTGCGAACCGCATCGGCCGGGCGCTGCTCGCCCGCGGGCTGCGGCGCGAGGGCGTGGTCGCCGTGGTGATGGAGCGCAACCTCGACTGGCTGGCCTCCGTGCTCGCCGTGCTCAAGGCGGGCGGGGTGTATCTGCCCGTCGAGCCGCACTTCCCGGCCGACCGCATCACGACCACACTCGCCCGCGCCGGCTGCGAACTCGTCCTCACCGAGCCCGGGAGCGCCGGGAACGTCGACGAGGCGGCCCGCAAGCTGTTCGTGGACGCCGCCTACGCCGAGGCGCACGCCGACGACGACCTGGGCGTGCCCGTCGCGGCCGGTCAACTCGCCTACATCTACTTCACGTCCGGTTCCACCGGTGAGCCCAAGGGCGCGATGTGCGAGCACGCCGGGTTCCTCAACCACGTCCTCGCCAAGATCGGCGACCTGGGCATCGGCGCCGGGCGGACGGTCGCGCAGACCGCGCCGCAGTGCTTCGACATCTCCCTGTGGCAGCTGGTCTCCGCGCTGCTGGTCGGCGGACGGACCCTGGTGGTCGGGCAGGAGACGATCCTGGACGTGCCGCGGTTCGTGGACACGATCGTGCGGGGCCGGGTGAACGTGCTGCAGGTCGTGCCGTCGTATCTCGAGGCGGTGCTGGCCGAGTTGGAGCAGCGGCCGCGCGAACTGCCCGACCTGCGCTGTGTGTCGGTCACCGGTGAGGCCGTCAAGAAGGAGCTCGTGCAGCGCTGGTTCGACAACGAGCCCGGCATCCGGCTCGTCAACGCCTATGGCCTGACGGAGACTTCGGACGACACCAACCACGAGGTGATGGAGCGGGCCCCGGACGGGGAGCGCGTGCCGCTCGGGCGGCCGGTGGCGAACGTGCGGGTGTACGTCGTCGACGAGGACCTTGTGCCCGTACCGCTGGGCGCGCCCGGCGAGATCGTCTTCTCCGGGGTGTGCGTCGGGCGCGGCTACGTCAACGACCCGGAGCGCACCAGGGCCGCCTTCACCGACGACCCGTACCGGCCCGGTGAGCGGCTGTACCGCAGCGGCGACCACGGGCGCTGGCTGCCCGACGGGAAGCTGGAGTTCCTCGGCCGGCGGGACAGCCAGGTGAAGATCCGCGGGTTCCGTATCGAGATCGGCGAGATCGAGAACCAGCTGCTGCGGGTGCCCGGCGTGCGCGACGGCGCCGTGGTCGTCGTACGGGGTACGCAGCTGGCGGCGTTCTGCACCGGTCCCGATCCGGTCGGCGCCGACGAGGTGCGCAACAAGCTGGCCGCGTCGCTGCCGCCGTACATGGTCCCGGCGGTCGTGCACTGGCGGGAGCGGCTGCCGCTGACCGCCAACGGCAAGACCGACCGCAAGACGCTCACCGCGCTCGCCGAGGAGCTCGACGCCGATGTCTCCGGTGCGCCGGACTCGCGTGCCGAGCGGCGGATGGCCGCCGCCTGGGCCGATGTGCTCGGTATCCCCGCGGACCGCATCGGCCGCCTGGACCACTTCTTCGACCGCGGCGGCACCTCGCTGTCCGCCGTGAAGCTGGCGATCGCCCTGGACCGGGCGATCACTCTCAAGGACGTCACCAGCCACCCGGTCCTCGCCGATCTGGCGGGGCTGCTCGACGAGCACCACTGAGCCGTGCAAAGGAAAGGAACCTCTGCAATGTCGCACTCGTCCGCGACCTTCCTGCCCGACATCGAACTGTCCCCGGACCGTCCACCGCTCGTGCACGCCAAGTCCGAGGATGACCCGGTGAGTTGGGTCTCCGAGCACCGCGACGCGCTGCGTGCCGCGGTCGCCGAGCACGGCAGCCTCCTGGTCCGCGGGCTGGCCCTGAGCGAGCCCACCGCCACCGGGTCCGTGTTCCAGCGGCTGACCCACGGTCTGATGGCCGACCGGGAGCCCTTCGCACCCCGCCGCTCCTACGGCGACGGCGTGTACTCCTCCTCCAAGTGGCCGCCCAACCAGCAGATGTGCATGCATCACGAGCTCAGCTACGGCACGGAGTTCCCGGGTCTGCTGCTGTTCGCGTGCCTGGAGGCTCCGGAAGCCGGTGGTGCGACCGCCGTTGCCGACGGGCCGACTGTGCTGGAAGCACTGCCCGTTGAGCTCGTCGAGCGGTTCGAACGGGAGGGCTGGCTGCTGACCCGGACGTACAACGACGAGATCGGCGCCTCGGTCGCCGAGGCCTTCGGCACCGACGACCGCACCGCCGTCGAGCGCTACTGCCGTGCGAACGCCATCGAGTTCGCCTGGCAGGACGACGGCTCGCTGCGCACCCGGCAGCACCGCAGCGCCGTCGTGCGCCACCCGGTCAGCGGCCGGCGCTGCTGGTTCAACCAGATCGCGTTCCTCAACGAGTGGACGATGGATCCCGAGGTGCGCGAGTACCTGGTCGATGTGTACGGCTCGGACGGACTGCCCTTCAACACCCGCTTCGGGAACGGCGATCCGCTCGGCGAGGACGTCGTACAGACCATCAACCAGGTGTACGAGGCCCACACCCTGCGCGAGCCGTGGCGCTCCGGCGACCTGCTGCTCGTCGACAACATCCGCACCGCGCACAGCAGGGAGCCCTTCGAGGGGCCGCGCGAGGTGCTGGCCGCGCTCGGCGATCCGGTGCGGCTGACGGACTGCGCACCGACCATCGAGGTGAGGACCGCATGACAACCACTCAAGGTGCCGCTGAAACGGCCCTGGGCGCACCGCCGTTCGCGGTGATCTCCGGCGAGCAGGTCCAGCAGGTGCTGAACGGCCGGGAGCAGGAGATCGCCGACCTCGTCGAGGCCGTGTACCGGCTGCACGGGGCGGGCGACTCGGTGAACCCGCCGTCGTACTTCCTGCGTTTCCCGGACCGCCCGTCCTCGCGGATCATCGCGCTGCCCGCCTCGCTCGGCGGACCGCTGCGGGTGGACGGCCTGAAGTGGATCTCCAGTTTCCCGGAGAACACGAAGTCGGGGCTGCCGCGGGCCTCCGCGGTGCTGATCCTCAACGACCCGGACACCGGATACCCGTTCGCGTGTCTGGAGAGTTCGGTGATCAGCGCGACGCGTACGGCGTCCTCGGCGGCGCTGGCGGCGGACCGGCTGAGCCGGACCCGCACCCGTCCGACCCGGGTCGGGTTCATCGGCACGGGTCTGATCGCCCGCTACATCCACACCCATCTCACGGCGACGGGCTGGGAGTTCGAGGAGACGGGCGTGCACGACCTGTCCTCCGACAGCGCGGCCGGGTTCCGGGACTATCTGGAACGCTCGGGTGCGAAGGGGCACGTGACGCTGCACGAGGACGCCGAGAGCCTCGTCCGCGGCTCGGACCTGCTGGTCTTCGCCACGGTCGCAGCACAGCCGCACATCCACGATCCGTCGTGGTTCGCACACCACCCGCTGGTGCTGCACGTGTCGCTGCGCGACCTGGACCCGAGGATCCTGCTCGCGTCCGCCAACTACGTCGACGACGTCGAGCACTGCCTGAAGGCGCAGACCTCGCCGCACCTGGCCGAACAGCTCACGGGCAGCCGGGAGTTCCTGGACGGCACGCTGAACGACGTGATGACCGGACGGGTGACCGTTCCGGGTGACCGGACGGTGGTGTTCTCCCCGTTCGGACTGGGGGTGCTCGACCTTGCGGTCGGCAAGTTCGTCCACGACGAAGTGGCCCGTAGGGGCGGGCTGCACGTCGTCGACGGGTTCTTCCACGAGCTGCGCCGACACGGCTGATCGTGGCGCATGAGGAGGGGGGCATCATGCCCGTCATTTCCGATCCCGTTCAATTCAACGAGGAGGAGCTCTATGTCGACCTTCGGGCCGCACTGGGGCTGCCGCTGTACCTGAAGTGCGAGGGGTTCAACTTCGCCGGCTCGATCAAGATCAAGGCGGCCACCGAGATGGTGAACGCCGCCGAGCGCGAGGGCCGGCTGCGGCCCGGCTCCGTCCTGGTCGAGTCGTCGTCCGGGAACCTGGGCGTGGCGCTGAGCGTCATCGCGGCGAGCCGCGGCTACCGGTTCCTGTGCGTGACCGACTCGCGCTGCAACCAGCCGACCATCCGGCTGATGGAATCGCTCGGCAGCCAGGTCCACGTCATCGAGGAACCGGACGCGCGCGGCGGCTTCCTCGGCGCACGGATGTCGTACGTGGGCGCCCTGTGCGCGTCGGACGACCGGTACGTGTGGCTCAACCAGTACAAGAACCAGAGCAACTGGCGGGCGCACTTCCGCACGACCGCCCCGGAGATCGCCCGCCGTTTCCCGGACCTGGACGTCCTGTTCGTCGGGGCCGGCACGACCGGGACCCTGATGGGCTGCGCCCGCTGGTTCTGGCAGTGGCGGCGCCCGGTGCGCATCGTGGCCGTCGACACCGTCGGCTCGGTGAGCTTCGGCGGGACGCCGGGGCGCCGGATGGTCCCGGGGCTCGGCATGAGCGTGCCTCCGCCGCTCCTGGACGAGTCGTACGTGGACGACCTGGTCCGTGTCGAGGAGACCGACGCCATCCTCGCGTGCCGTCGGCTGGCCGCCCGCGGCTTCATGTTCGGCGGCTCCACGGGCACGGTGATCAGCGGCGCCGGCCAGTGGCTGGCGGAACACGGCCACCAGGGCCTGACCTCGGTGGCGATCGCCCCGGACCTCGGCGAACGCTATCTGGACACGGTGTACCGGGAGGGCTGGCCGGCGGACGTGATGGAGCAGGAGGCGCCGGCAGCCGTGGCCCAGCTGGCCTGACAGGGGGTCCAGGGGGCGGAGCCCCCTGGCAGCCCACGCCGAGTGCCGTGTCCATGGCGTGACCGGCACCCCACCCCGGGGTACTTTCGCAGGCATGGCAGGCAGTACGCACTCCGTGACCAACCAGCCCCCGCCCCTGGTCGACTACGACGTCTTCACCGCCGACCGCGCCCTCAGCGACGCAGTCGGCCGGCACCTCACCCCCGACCTGCTGGACGAGGTGCACGGCGAGTTGTCCGCCCTCGGCCGGGCCTCCGGATCCGCGCAGGTACAGGAATGGGGCGTACAGGCCAACGAGAACCCGCCCCGGCTGCGGACCCACGACCGCCACGGCCGCCGTATCGACGAGGTCGAGTTCCATCCCGCCTGGCACCGGCTCCTCGGCAAAGGAGTCGCGGCCGGGCTCACCGCCGCCTGGGTCCGCCCCGGCGGCCATGTGCGCAGAGCGGCCGCCTTCCTGGTGTGGACGCAGGTCGAGGCCGGCAACGGCTGTCCCCTGTCGATGACCCACGCGGCGGTACCCGCGCTGCGCACCGACCCGGACCTCGCCGCCGAGTGGGAACCGCGGCTGACGTCCATGGTCTACGACCGCGGGCTGCGCCCCGCCCGGCTCAAGGCCGGCGCCCTGTTCGGGATGGGCATGACCGAGAAGCAGGGCGGCAGCGACGTACGCGCCAACACGACAGCCGCGCGCCCCCTCGACGAGGACGGGACGTACGCCCTGACCGGGCACAAGTGGTTCTGCTCCGCGCCGATGTCGGACGGGTTCCTGGTCCTCGCCCAGGCCCCCGAGGGCCTCACCTGCTTCCTGGTGCCGCGCGTGCTCGACGACGGCTCCCGCAATGTCTTCCTCATCCAGCGCCTCAAGGACAAGCTGGGCAACCGTTCCAACGCCTCGAGCGAGGTCGAGTTCGACGGCACGTGGGCGCGCCGGGTCGGTGGCGAGGGGCGCGGGGTGCGCACCATCATCGACATGGTGGCGGCGACCCGGCTCGACTGTGTGCTCGGTTCGGCGGGGCTGATGCGCCAGGCCGTCGCGCAGGCCGTGCACCACTGCACCTACCGGGAGGCGTTCGGCGGCAAACTCGTCGACAAGCCGCTCATGCGCAACGTCCTCGCGGACCTCGCGCTGGAGTCCGAGGCGGCGACCACCCTCGCGCTGCGCCTGGCCGCCGCCTACGACGACGGGAGCGAGCAGGAGCGGGCGCTGCTGCGGATCGCGGTGCCGGCCGCCAAGTACTGGGTGACCAAGCGGTGCGCGCCGGTGGCGGTCGAGGCCGCCGAGTGCCTGGGCGGGAACGGCTATGTGGAGGAGTCCGGGCTGCCCCGGCTGGTGCGCGAGTCACCGCTCAACTCGATCTGGGAGGGGGCCGGCAACGTCCAGGCGCTGGACGTGCTGCGCGCGCTCCAGCGGGAGCCGCAGGCCCTGAACGCCTACCTCCAGGAGGTCGGCAAGGCACGCGGCGCCGACCACCGTCTCGACGGCGCGATCAAGGACCTGCTGACCGAACTGGCCGACCTGGACGGCATCGAGGGCCGTGCCCGGCGGCTGACGGAGCGCCTGGCCCTGGTGCTTCAGGGCTCACTGCTGGTCCGATTCGCCCCACCGGAGGTGGCCGACGCCTTCTGCGCCTCGCGGCTCGGCGGGGACGCAGGCTCGGCCTTCGGAACCCTGCCGCACACCTTGGCTCACGCTTCAATCGTGGAGCGAGCCCGGCCGTCCTAGGGGCGCGGGGAACCCGGGCCGTGAATTCGGCCGAACCGCCGGAGGCAGGGGGTGGTGCTGCGCCGACACGGCACCACCCCCGCTCCCCTGGCCCGTTCGAGGCCACGAACGCCGCTCGGGACGGCGTTGCTCAATATTCAAACAAGCCGGGGAGGATCCACCAGGGTTGCAAGGGGTTGCAACTTGCTGCTGTCTGTGGCTGGACTGTGCCCGTCCGTCAGGGACGAACGGCACTATGGGACAAGCAGTTGGGACAGACTCCGGGTCCGTGGCCGAAACGCGACGGGAAACCGGTTGTCACGAGCCGCTTCTTCGGGAGGACCAGTGGCGCTCTCGCCGACGGACGTGACGCAGCTCGCCGTGGTCGACACGGCGCGCGCGGCGCGGGTACTCAGCGAGGTCCGCTCCGCCACGCTCTCCGGCCAGCGCTCCCCCGTCGCGCCGCGCCCGGTCATCGAGCAGTCCTGGGGGCGCATGCTGCGCAGCGGCATCGATCCCGAGCGCGACCGCCGGTCCGGGCTGCTGCCCGTCGAGGAGGTACGGCGGCGCCGGGAGTCCACGGCGCTGCGGCACGTCCTGCCGGTGCTGCGCGAGGGCCTGCTGTCGGTCGCGGACGTCGCCCACCACATCATGGTGATCGCCGACGAGGACGGCCGGGTGCTGTGGCGCGAGGGCAGCGCGCCCGTCCTGCGCAAGGCCGACGGGCTCGGCTTCGAACTCGGCGCGGACTGGCGCGAGGACGTGGTCGGGACGAACGGCATCGGCACGCCGGCGGTCGTCCGCCGCCCCGTGCAGGTCTTCGCCTCGGAGCACTTCGTGCGCTCCCAGACCACCTGGACCTGTACCGGCGCGCCCATCACCGATCCGCGCGACGGCCGGCTGCTCGGCGTCGTGGACGTCAGCGGACCGCTCGAGACGATGCACCCGGCCACGCTCGCCTGGGTCGACTCAGTGGCCAAGCTCGCCGAGGCCCGGCTGCGCGAACTGCACCTGACCTCGCTGGAGCGGCTGCGCTCGGTGGCCGCCCCGGTGCTGGCCCGGCTGGGCGGCCGGGCGCTGGCGGTGGACCGGGACGGCTGGACCGCGGCGGTGACCGGGATGCCGTACACGAATCGGATCGCCTTGCCCAAGTCCCTGGCGGCGGGCCGCCGGTGGCTGCCGCCGCTCGGGCTGTGCGGGGTGGAGCCGCTGGCCGAGGGCTGGCTGATCCGGATCTCGGACGAACCGGTACCGCGCGGCACGACCCGCGTCGTCCTCGACCTGACGCAGCCGCGCCGCTCGTCGGTGACGGTATCGGGCGGCGCGGGCTCCTGGAGCCACGAACTGAGCCCCCGGCACGCCGAGTTGCTCTACCTGCTGGCCCTGCACCGGGGCGGGCGCAGTGCGGCGGGCCTGGCCGAGGAGATGTTCGGCGACCCGGCCCGCAGGGTGACGGTGCGCGCCGAGATGTCCCGAGTACGGCGCTATCTCGGGGGGTTGCTGGAACACCGGCCGTACCGCTTCGCCGAGGGCGCGGAGGTCGAGGTGCTGCTGCCGGCCGACCCGCACCATCTGCTGCCGCAGTCGGCGGCACCGGCGGTGGTCAACGGGCGCTCGTCCGCCGGGACGACCTGAGGGTGTCCGCCCCATTTCCCTGAGTGACGCCGAAGTTCCCCGTATGGCCCTGCCGATGGCATCTTCCGCATATTTGCAGGGTCTTCGTCCCCTGCGGCCCCTGACTGCCGTAGCATCCCTCTACGGGCCACCCCACCTGCTCCTTTGGTCAACACACGGACCAATAAACGCAGTTGGCCCGCCTCGGGAGGACGTATGAAGCAACGTGGCCGACACCGCAGGCAGAAGCGGGGCCGTGCGCTGCGCGCCTTCCTGGCCGGCACCGCCCTCGCACTCACCGCCGCCGCCACCATGATCAGCGCCTCGCAGGCCACGGTGAGCAAGGATCCGGGGGGCCTGAAGACCCTCACCGGGGCGACCGCGGGACTCCGCCTCCAGGAGCAGCTCGTTCCGCAGGCGACACTCGACCGGCTCGCCTCCGCGATGGGCAGGCCCGTCGGCGTGAGCGCCGTCCTCGAGGACGCCGACCGCTCCCTCCACAACGCGGGCACCTGTACGACCGCCGAGCGCACCGCCCTGCCCATCCAGCCGGCGGCCACGCGCGCGTACTGCTGGGACGCCGCCGACACCCGCGGCTGGCGGGCCGGTGCGGTCACCACCTCCGGGGACGCGGACGACGACGGCCACTGGGGCGCCGACCGTGTGATCCTCTCCGGTTGGACCCACGACACCGGCACCGCGAAGACCGGCCTCGCCCGGGTCGCCTTCGTCGACGCCGACGACCCCGACAACCTCGTCTACACCTGGGCGACCCTGGTCGTCCCGGTCGACGGCGGCCGTGACTACCGCGGGCTCGCCTCCCCCGTCTCCGGCATGGTCTGGTACCAGGGCAAGCTGCTGGTCAGCGCCGCCGACGGGCTGTACGTGTACGACATGCACCGCGTCCAGCGGGCCAACGTGGACAGCCGCGCGGTCGGCAAGGTGCACGGCGGCTGGGCGGCGTACGGCTCCCGGTACGTACTGCCGGCCGTCGGCTCGTACCGGCTCGCGAGCGGCACCCCGCACCCGGCGGCGATCTCCCTGGACCGCAGCACGGCTCCCGACAGCCTGGTCGCGAGCGAGCGGGTGCCCTCGGACAGCGACCGGCACACCCGCCTGTGGCGCTACGCGTTCAGCAGCGACCCGGCCCGCGCCGGGCTGCTGTCCACCGACTTCGCCGGGCGCGCGGTCGCGACGGAGGCGTACGAGACGAAGACGACCGGCGTCGGCGGCGTCCTGTCGCACGCCTCGCACTGGTACCTGGCCCGCGCGGCCGACAGCCCGGACGGGCACGGCACCCTCTGGCGGCAGACCGCGAAGGACGCGGAGGCCACCCGGTGCGGGTCGGACGAGTCGCAGCACTGCTGGAGCGGACAGGCCGGATCCCTCTCCTACTGGGAGGAGACCGGCGAGCTCTGGTCCCAGTCGGGCCGCATGCTCTACGCGCTGCCGATGAACTCGGTCGACCGCTCCCTGGGATAGATCCCGATCGACACGACTCGGGCTCGGATGATTCCCTGACGGGCATGACCAACATCCCCGTGACCACCTGGTCCCTGGAGCAGACCGCTCCGACCGACCTCCTCCCGGCCGCCGCGCCCGACGGGGACGTGCGGATCGTGCGCTCCGAGGTGCCCTCGCCCGAGTTCAGCCGCTTCCTGTACGCGTCCGTCGGCGGCGACATCCGCTGGATCGACCGGCTCGGCTGGACCTACGCGCAGTGGCAGGAGCATCTGGACCGGCCGGGCGTGGAGACGTGGGTGGCGTACGACCGGGGCACGCCCGCGGGGTACGTGGAGCTGGACCCGCAGGACGACGGGGTCGTGGAGATCGCCTACTTCGGGCTGATCCCCGCCTTCCGGGGACGCCGGATCGGCGGGCACCTGCTCTCGTACGGCGCCGCCCGCGCCTGGGACCTCGCGGACCGCCGGCCGGGACTGGCGCAGACGAAGCGGGTGTGGCTGCATACATGCAGCCTCGACGGCGAGCATGCGATGGACAACTATCTGCGGCGTGGCTTCAAGCTCTTCGACACCAAGGTCGAGGAGCAGGCGGAGGTGGCCGCACCCGGCCCCTGGCCCGGCGCATACCGCGCCTGACCTGCACGGACAAGGGTCCGCGCGAACCATGTGATCGAAGACACCCTCGTCTCGGATACCGGGACAAGGGTGTCCGCATGGTGGACGAAGCTGGACTGTGTCCAGATTGCCGTGACACGCTTCCGTCATGTCTGGAACTGGAATTGCCTTGGTGAGTCGGCGGCACGTCGACCTCGGCCGCATGTCCAGCGCCATCTGTCCGGCGTGCTGACGAGCCGCAGCACACCCGACATCTCCTGACACTCTGTCTCATCCTGCGCAAAGACGCGCACGTATGCCCATGCGCCCGTACGCGCAGGTCAGAGCCGATTTCCCGCCTGTCCCGAAGGACGTAGAACCATGGCCGCCACCCCGCAGAAGCCTGCCGCTTCGACTCCCCGCCGCAAGGTGAGCCGTCACCGCGGTGAGGGCCAGTGGGCCGCGGGGCATCACACCCCGCTGAACGGCAACGAGCAGTTCAAGAAGGACGACGACGGTCTCAATGTACGGACACGCATTGAGACGATCTACTCGAAGCGGGGCTTCGACTCCATCGACCCCAACGACCTGCGCGGCCGTATGCGCTGGTGGGGCCTGTACACCCAGCGCAAGCCCGGGATCGACGGCGGCAAGACCGCCATCCTGGAGCCGGAGGAGCTGGACGACAAGTACTTCATGCTGCGGGTGCGGATCGACGGCGGACGCCTCACCACCCAGCAGCTGCGCGTGATCGGCGAGATCTCGCAGGAGTTCGCGCGCGGCAGCGCGGACATCACCGACCGGCAGAACATCCAGCTGCACTGGATCCGCATCGAGGACGTCCCGGAGATCTGGAACCGCCTGGAGGCGGTCGGGCTGTCCACCACCGAGGCCTGCGGCGACGTGCCGCGCGTCATCATCGGCTCGCCGGTCGCCGGCATCGCCGAGGACGAGATCATCGACGGCACCTCGGCCATCGACGAGATCCACGAGCGCTACATCGGCAGCAAGGAATTCTCCAACCTGCCCCGCAAGTTCAAGACGGCGATCTCCGGCTCCCCGCTCCTGGACGTCGCGCACGAGATCAACGACATCGCGTTCGTCGGTGTCGAGCACCCCGAGTTCGGCCCCGGCTTCGACCTCTGGGTCGGCGGCGGCCTGTCCACCAACCCGAAGATCGGCGTCCGGCTCGGCGCCTGGGTGCCGCTGGACGAGGTCCCGGACGTCTGGGCCGGTGTGATCGGCATCTTCCGCGACTGGGGTTACCGCCGCCTGCGCACCCGCGCCCGTCTGAAGTTCCTCGTCGCCGACTGGGGTGCGGAGAAGTTCCGCCAGGTCCTGGAGGACGACTACCTCGAGCGGAAGCTGGTCGACGGCCCCGCGCCCGCCCAGCCCGTGGAGCGCTGGCGCGACCACGTGGGTGTGCACCGCCAGAAGGACGGTCGTTTCTACGTCGGCTTCGCCCCGCGCGTCGGCCGCGTCGACGGCGCCACGCTCACGAAGATCGCCGAGGTCGCGGAGGCCCACGGCTCGGGCCGGGTCCGTACGACGGTCGAGCAGAAGATGATCGTCCTCGACGTCGAGGAGGCGCAGGTCGAGCCGCTGGTCGAGGCCCTGGAGGCGCTCGACCTCACCGCCAAGCCCTCCCCGTTCCGGCGCGGCACCATGGCCTGCACCGGCATCGAGTACTGCAAGCTCGCCATCGTCGAGACGAAGGCGCGCGGCTCCCAGCTGATCGACGAACTGGAGCGCCGGATCCCGGAGTTCGACGAGCCGATCACCATCAACATCAACGGCTGCCCGAACGCCTGCGCCCGTATCCAGGTCGCGGACATCGGTCTCAAGGGCCAGCTGGTCCTCAACGACCAGGGCGAGCAGGTCGAGGGCTTCCAGGTGCACCTGGGCGGTGCGCTCGGCCTGGAGGCCGGGTTCGGCCGCAAGGTGCGTGGCCTGAAGGTCACCTCCGAGGAGCTGCCCGACTACGTCGAGCGTGTCCTCAAGCGGTTCCAGGACGAGCGCGAGGAAGGCGAGCGGTTCGCCGCCTGGGCCTCCCGTGCGTCCGAGGAGGCCCTCTCATGAGCGAGCGGGCGGCCCCCTTCTACTGCCCCTACTGCGGCGACGAGGACCTCCGTCCGAGCGAGCAGGGCCACGGCGCGTGGGAATGCGCGGCGTGCAACCGGGCCTTCCAGTTGAAGTTCCTCGGGCTGCTCGCCCGGGGCCTTCAACACTCCGAAGGAGGGGGAGACGAGATATGACCGCGGTGAAGGAAGAGCGGACGACGGAGGATCTCAAGGCGCTCGCCGAGCAGGCGGGCCGTGACCTGGAGGACGCCTCCGCGCTGGAGATCCTGCAGTGGGCGGCCGAGACCTTCGGCAAGCGCTTCTGCGTGACCTCGTCGATGGAGGACGCGGTGGTCGCCCACCTCGCCTCGCGCGCCATGCCCGGCGTGGACGTCGTGTTCCTCGACACCGGCTACCACTTCCCGGAGACCATCGGCACCCGTGACGCGGTGGAGGCCGTGATGGACGTCAACGTCATCACGCTGACCCCGCGTCAGACGGTCGCCGAGCAGGACGCGGAGTACGGCCCCAAGCTGCACGACCGCGACCCCGACCTGTGCTGCAAGCTGCGCAAGGTCGAGCCGCTGGAGCGGGGCCTGAAGAACTACGTGGCCTGGGCGACCGGTCTGCGCCGTGACGAGTCCCCGACCCGGGCGAACACCCCGGTCGTCGGCTGGGACGAGAAGCGCCAGAAGGTCAAGATCTCCCCGATCGCCCGCTGGAGTCAGGACGACGTGGACGCCTACGTCGCCGAACACGGCGTACTGACCAACCCGCTGCTGATGGACGGCTACGCCTCCGTCGGCTGCGCCCCCTGCACCCGCCGCGTCCTGGAGGGCGAGGACGCGCGCGCAGGCCGCTGGGCGGGCAGCGCCAAGACCGAGTGCGGGCTGCACGGATGACGACGACGATTCAGGAGACGAACGTGACGACCGGAGCCACCGTCTGGCTCACGGGTCTGCCGAGTGCCGGCAAGACCACCATCGCGTACGAGCTGGCCGGCCGGCTGCGCGAGGAGGGCCACCTCGTCGAGGTGCTCGACGGCGACGAGATCCGCGAGTTCATCTCGGCGGGCCTCGGCTTCAGCCGCGAGGACCGGCACACCAACGTGCAGCGCATCGGCTTCCTCGCCGAGCTGCTCGCCCGCAACGGCGTCAAGGCGCTGGTCCCGGTGATCGCGCCCTACGCGGACAGCCGCGAGGCGGTGCGCAAGCGCCATCAGGAGGGCGGGGCGCCGTACATCGAGGTGCATGTGGCGACTCCGGTCGAGGTGTGCTCCGTACGTGATGTGAAGGGTCTGTACGCCAAGCAGGCGGCGGGCGAGCTGTCCGGGCTGACGGGTGTCGACGACCCGTACGAGGAGCCCGAGTCCCCGGACCTGCGCATCGAGTCCCAGAACCAGACCGTCCAGGAGTCCGCGGCCGCGCTCCACGCGCTGCTCACCGAGAGGGGACTGGCATGACGACGACCGTCGCCGAGGTCGAGGAGGGCACGCACTCCCCGTACGCCCTCTCGCACCTGGACGCTCTGGAGTCCGAGGCGGTGCACATCTTCCGCGAGGTGGCGGGCGAGTTCGAGCGGCCGGTGATCCTCTTCTCCGGCGGCAAGGACTCCATCGTCATGCTGCACCTGGCGCTGAAGGCCTTCGCGCCGGCGGCCGTTCCCTTCTCGCTGCTGCACGTCGACACGGGCCACAACTTCCCCGAGGTCATCGAGTACCGCGACCGCACGGTGGCGCGGCACGGTCTGCGGCTGCACGTCGCGTCGGTGCAGGACTACATCGACCGCGGTGTGCTGAAGGAGCGTCCGGACGGGACGCGCAACCCGCTGCAGACGCTGCCGCTGACGGAGAAGATCCAGGCGGAGAAGTTCGACGCGGTCTTCGGCGGCGGACGGCGCGACGAGGAGAAGGCCCGGGCGAAGGAGCGGGTGTTCTCGCTGCGGGACGAGTTCTCGCAGTGGGACCCGCGCCGGCAGCGCCCGGAGCTGTGGAACCTGTACAACGGCCGGCACGCGCCCGGTGAGCACGTCCGGGTGTTCCCGCTCAGCAACTGGACCGAGCTGGACGTCTGGCAGTACATCGCCCGCGAGGGCATCGAGCTGCCGGAGATCTACTTCGCGCACGAGCGTGAGGTGTTCGCGCGGGGCGGGATGTGGCTGACCGCCGGCGAGTGGGGCGGGCCCAAGTCCGGCGAGACCGTCGAGAAGCGACTCATCCGCTACCGGACCGTCGGCGACATGTCCTGCACGGGCGCCGTCGATTCGGACGCTGTGACGTTGGAGCAGGTCATCACGGAGATCGCCGCGTCCCGGCTGACCGAGCGCGGTGCGACCCGCGCCGACGACAAGATGTCCGAGGCCGCGATGGAAGACCGTAAGCGCGAGGGGTACTTCTAAGCATGAGCACGACCACGACCGAGGCCCTCTCGGACACGACCCTCCTGCGGTTCGCCACCGCCGGCTCCGTCGACGACGGCAAGTCCACCCTCGTCGGGCGGCTGCTGCACGACTCCAAGTCGGTTCTCACCGACCAGCTGGAGGCCGTCGAGCACGCCTCCCGCAACCGCGGCCAGGAGGCCCCGGACCTCGCGCTGCTGACGGACGGTCTGCGGGCCGAGCGCGAGCAGGGCATCACGATCGACGTGGCGTACCGCTACTTCGCCACGCCCAAGCGCCGGTTCATCCTCGCCGACACGCCCGGGCATGTGCAGTACACCCGCAACATGGTGACGGGTGCCTCCACGGCCGAGCTGACGGTGATCCTGGTCGACGCGCGCAACGGCGTCGTCGAGCAGACGCGTCGCCACGCCGCGATCGCGGCCCTGCTCCGGGTGCCGCACGTGGTCCTCGCCGTCAACAAGATGGACCTGGTCGACTACCAGGAGTCCGTCTTCGCCGCGATCGCCGAGGAGTTCACGGCGTACGCGCTCGAACTGGGCGTCCCGGAGATCACCGCGATCCCGATCTCGGCGCTGGCCGGCGACAACGTGGTGGACCCGTCCGCGAACATGGACTGGTACGGCGGCCCGACCTTCCTGGAGCACCTGGAGACGGTCCCGGTCGCCCACGACCTGAGCCACTGCCACGCCCGCCTTCCCGTGCAGTACGTGATCCGGCCGCAGACCGCCGAGCACCCGGACTACCGGGGCTACGCGGGTCAGATCGCCGCAGGTTCGTTCCGCGTCGGCGAGGCGGTGACCGTCCTGCCGTCCGGTCGTGCGACGAAGATCTCCGGCATCGACCTGCTGGGCGAGCCGGTCGAGGTCGCCTGGACGACGCAGTCGGTGACGGTCCTCCTCGAGGACGACATCGACATCTCGCGCGGCGACCTGATCGTGCCCAGCAAGGACGCCCCGCCGACCACCCAGGACATCGAGGCGACCGTCTGCCATGTCGCCGACCAGCCGCTGACCGTCGGCCATCGGGTGCTGCTCAAGCACGGCACCCGCACGGTCAAGGCGATCGTCAAGGACATCCCGTCCCGTCTCACGCTCGACGACCTGTCCCTGCACCCGCACCCGGGACAGCTCGTCGCCAACGACATCGGCCGCGTGAAGATCCGCACCGCGGAGCCGCTGCCGGTGGACTCCTACGCCGACTCGCGCCGCACGGGCTCGTTCATCCTGATCGACCCCAGCGACGGCACCACGCTCACCGCGGGCATGGTCGGCGAGTCGTTCGCGTCCCCCGAGCCCGTCAAGGACGAGGCCGAGGACGACGGGTGGGACTTCTGACATGAACTCCACGGACTACTACTCCACGTTCGCGAAGGAGGGCGGCCGCGTCGGCAGCGGTGACCTCGGGAGCGGGCAGGGCGGGGTGGCGCGATGTGCGTGCTGACGTACGCGCACTGCCTGCGCGCCCCGTCCCCCCACCCGACGTCCCGGAAGCGACGAAGACCTGCCGACCTCCCGGCCACGACCTGAGAGACCGTGACCGCCGGGCCTCCGAGAGGAACACCTCCCGTGCCTGTCAACCGCTCCACGTTCCTGCGCCGCGGCATCGCCGTGGTGGCCGCACTTCCGCTCCTCACGCTCGCCGCTTGCGGCTACGGGTCGGACTCCAAGGACACCAACTCGAACGAGAAGGTCGCCGCGGGCTCCAAGAAGATCGACGGGCTCTCCTCCGTCAAGATCGGCTATTTCGGCAACCTGACCCACGCGACCGCGCTGGTCGGCCGTGAGCAGGGCCTCTTCCAGAAGGAACTCGGCGCCACCAAGGCCGACTACGCCACCTTCAACGCGGGCCCGTCCGAGATCGAGGCCCTCAACTCGGGCTCCATCGACATCGGCTGGATCGGCCCCTCCCCCGCGATCAACGGCTACGTCAAGTCCAACGGCAAGAGCCTGAAGATCATCGGCGGTTCGGCGTCCGGCGGCGTGAAGCTGGTCGTCAACCCGAAGAAGATCAAGTCCCTGAAGGACGTCAAGGGCAAGAAGATCGCGACGCCGCAGCTCGGCAACACGCAGGACGTGGCGTTCCTCAACTGGGCCGCCGACCAGGGCTGGAAGGTCGACGCGCAGAGCGGCAAGGGTGACGTCACGGTCGTCCGTACGGACAACAAGATCACCCCGGACGCCTACAAGTCCGGCTCCATCGACGGCGCCTGGGTGCCGGAGCCGACCGCGTCGAAGCTGGTCGCCGAGGGCGGCAAGGTGCTGCTCGACGAGGCATCGCTGTGGCCGGACAAGAAGTTCGTGATCACCAACATCATCGTGCGGGCCGGCTTCCTCAAGGACCACCCGAAGGCCGTCGAGGCCGTGCTGAAGGCCTCCGTCGAGGCCAACAAGTGGATCAACGCCAACCCGGACGAGGCGAAGGCCGCGGCGAACAAGCAGCTGGAGGCGGACTCCGGTAAGGCGCTGCCGGCCAACGTCCTGGACCCGGCGTGGAAGTCGATCCAGTTCACCAACGACCCGCTGGCCTCCACCCTCAACACGGAGGCGGAGCACGCGGTCAAGGCCGGCCTGCTGGAGAAGCCGAACCTGAAGGGCATCTACGACCTCTCGATCCTCAACAAGGTCCTCAAGGCCGACGGCGAGAGCTCGGTCGACGCCGCCGGTCTCGGCACCAGCTGACGTAGATCCCGACGAGTTCCCAGGAGGTGACGACCATGGCCACGACCACGACGCTCGCCAAGGCCGACGAGTCGGTCGAATACGCGGCACGCCTTGAGCACGTCTCGAAATCCTTCTCGACGCCGGGTGGGCAGCAGCTCGTCCTGGACGACATCAGCATCGATGTCGCGCCGGGCGAGTTCGTCACCCTCCTGGGAGCCTCGGGCTGCGGCAAGTCCACGCTGCTGAACCTGGTGGCGGGGCTCGACCGGCCCACCGCGGGCTCCATCACGACGGACGGGCGCCCCGCCCTGATGTTCCAGGAGCACGCCCTGTTCCCGTGGCTGACCGCGGGCAAGAACATCGAACTCGCCCTGAAGCTCAGGGGAGTTCCCAAGCCGGAGCGGCGCGAAAAGGCCGAGCAGCTGCTCGAACTGGTCCGGCTGAAGGGCGCGCACGGCAAGCGCGTCCACGAACTGTCCGGCGGTATGCGCCAGCGCGCGGCGCTGGCCCGCGCGCTGGCGCAGGAGAGCAACCTGCTGCTGATGGACGAGCCGTTCTCGGCGCTCGACGCCATCACCCGGGACGTGCTGCACGACGAGCTCACCCGCATCTGGGAGGAGACCGGACTCTCCGTCCTGTTCGTCACCCACAACGTGCGCGAGGCCGTACGGCTCGCCCAGCGGGTCATCCTGCTGTCGTCGCGTCCGGGCCGGATCGCGCGCGAGTGGGCGGTCGAAATTCCGCAGCCGCGCCGTATCGAGGACGCCCCCGTGGCCGAACTGTCCCTTGAGATCACCGATGTACTGCGTGGGGAGATCCGCCGTCATGGCCAGCACTGAGACGACCTCGGTTCAGGACGCCGGGAGCGTCGAGGCCGGCCTGGACGCACTGGAGTCCACTGCCACCAGCCGTCCGACTCTCCGGCAGACCTTCGTCAACAAGATCCTGCCGCCGATCACCGCGCTCGCTGTGGTCCTCGTGGCCTGGTTCGTCCTCTACCCGATCGTCGACGACCCGACCAAGCTGCCCTCGCCGGGTGCCGTGGGGAGTACGTTCAAGGAAGCGTGGCTCCAGGGCGACCTGCTCGGCTACATCTGGACCAGCGTCTCGCGCGGTCTGCTGGGCTTCTTCTTCGCGCTGCTCATCGGCACCCCGCTGGGTCTGCTGGTGGCGCGAGTGAAGTTCGTGCGGGCGGCCATCGGCCCGATCCTGTCCGGCCTGCAGTCGCTGCCGTCGGTGGCGTGGGTGCCCCCGGCCGTGATCTGGCTGGGTCTGAACAACTCGATGATGTACGCCGTGATCCTGCTCGGCGCCGTGCCGTCCATCGCCAACGGTCTGGTGTCCGGCGTCGACCAGGTGCCGCCGCTGTTCCTGCGCGCGGGCCGCACGATGGGGGCGACGGGCCTGAAGGGCATCTGGCACGTCACGCTGCCGGCCGCGCTGCCCGGCTATGTGGCCGGCATGAAGCAGGGCTGGGCGTTCTCGTGGCGCTCGCTGATGGCCGCGGAGATCATCGCCCAGTTCCCCGACCTGGGCGTGGGCCTCGGCCAGCTGCTGGAGAACGGGCGCACCGCCGGCGACATGGCCATGGTGTTCGAGGCCATCCTGCTCATCCTGTTCGTCGGCATAGCGATCGACCTGCTGATCTTCAGCCCGCTGGAGCGGTGGGTCCTGCGCAGCCGCGGCCTGCTGGTGAAGAGCTGAAGTCCCATGCACACGAAGCCCGTTCTCCTCGTCATCGCCCACGGCAGCCGCGACCCGCGGCACGCCGCGACGGTGCACGCCCTGGTGCGTCGCGTACGGTCGCTGCGGCCGGGGCTGCGCGTGGAGACGGGCTTCCTGGACTTCAACATCCCGTCCGTGCACGGGGTGTTGGAGTCGTTGGCAGCAGAGGGCATCCGTGAAGTCGTAGCCCTCCCCCTTCTGTTGACCCGCGCGTTCCATGCGAAGGCGGACATCCCCGCCGTCCTGCGGGACGCGCCGCCGCAGCTCCGCATCCGCCAGGCGGAGGTGCTCGGCCCGTCGCCGCTGCTCCTTTCCGCGCTCGAACGGCGTCTGTACGAGGCCGGGTTGACCCCCGGCGACAAGTCCTCGACCGGGGTCGTACTGGCCTCGGCGGGGTCCACCGACCCGGAGGCGATCGCAGTGATCGCAGAAATCGCGCGGGAGTGGCGGCACACCGGTTGGTGCGCCGTGCGGCCTGCGTTCGCCTCCGCATCCCTTCCGCGCACCGAGGACGCGGTGCGCGAACTCAGGGCACTGGGCTGCGAACGCGTCGCGGTCGCCCCGTACGTCCTGGCCCCCGGCTTCCTGCCGGACCGCATCGCACGCGGCGGCGCCGAGGCGGACGTACTCGCCGACGTGCTCGGCCCGGCACCGGAGGTGGCGCGGCTGCTGCTGGAGCGGTACGACGCGGCGCGCAGGCCGGTGCTGGCGGCTGTCGGCGCCTAGCCCGCCTCGTCGAGGAGCGCCAGTTGCCTGTTTCTGAACCTCGGTGACGACGACGCCACCGTTCTCCCGGCCGAATGGCGCGGCCGGTCATCAGCACGAGCGGGACTGTGAATCGTTCACTTGACAGGCCCTGTCTCGTGCGCGGCGTCTACCGGTGCGTGCGGAGTCCGTCGAGGATGAGCGCGAGCATGTGGGGTGCCCGGTCCTCGGGCCTGGACGCGGCGCGCCACAAGGCGCCGGTGAGCTGGAGGAAGTCTCCCGGGTCGGCGTCCGGGCGGATGCTTCCGTCCTTCTTGCCGGCGTCGAGGAGCTCTGTGATCGCGGCGATGACCGGCCCGTAGCTCTGCTCGCTGATCGCCTGGTGCGCGCCCGGGCTGAGGGCGTCGCCGAGGCCGTGCTTTCTGCGCATGGCCTCGACGAGGTCGGTCGTCCAGTGGCGGAGCGCTTCCAGCGGCGGCATCTGGGCCAGCAGGTCGGGCACGGTGCCGACGATGCGTGCCACTTCGTCCTGGTAGACGGCCAGGACCAGCAACTCGCGGGTGGGGAAGTTGCGGTACAGGGTGCCCGCGCCGACTCCCGCGAGCTGGGCGATCTGGTTCATCGACGTGCTGCCGTCCGCCGCGAGCGCTTCGCGTGCGGCGGCGAGGATGCGCGCCCTGTTCTCACGGGCGTCTGAACGGACCATAGGACCCCTCCTTGCTAAGTGGAGAGTTCTCCACTACGTTATCCGGAGAGCTCTCCACATACTCTAAGGAGCGTCATGCATTACATCAAGCTCGGCATGACCGGCCTCGACGTATCCCCGATCGCGATCGGCGCGATGACCTACGGCGAGCCCGACCGCGGGCACCCCGTCTGGTCGAAGGGCGAACAGGACGCGCGCCCGCTCATCAAGCACGCGCTGGAAGCGGGGATCAACTTCTTCGACACCGCGAACATGTACTCCAACGGTTCCAGTGAGGAGATCCTCGGCCGGGCGCTCAAGGACTTCGCCGACCGTGATGCCGTGGTGATCGCCACGAAGCTGCGGCATCCGATGCGGCTGGGACCCAACGGACGGGGACTGTCGCGCAAGGCGATCATGACCGAGGTCGACCATTCGCTGCGCCGCCTCGGCACCGACTACATCGACCTCTACCAGATCCACCGCAACGACCACTCCACCCCCTGGGAGGAGACCCTCGAAGCACTCGGCGACCTCGTGAAGGCCGGCAAGGTCCGCTACCTGGGTGCCTCGTCCATGCATGCGTGGGAGTTCGCGAAGGCGCTTCGCCTGCAGAAAGAGAACGGCTGGGCGCGGTTCGTGTCGATGCAGGACCACTACAACCTGCTCGCCCGCGAGGAGGAGCGGGAGATGATTCCGCTGTGTCTGGACGAGGGCGTGGGCACGATCATCTGGTCGCCGTTGGCCCGGGGCCGCCTCACCCGCGCGTGGGACGACGCCCGCTCTACGGTGCGCTCCGAGACGGACGGCGCCTACGCGGACCTGCTCTACTCGCCGGCCGAGGAGGCGTCCAACCGCGCGATCATCGACGCGGTCGGGCAGGTCGCGGACGCCCACGGCGTCAGCCGTGCACAGGTCGCGCTCGCCTGGCTGCGACGCCAGCCGGTCGTCACCGCGCCGCTGGTCGGCGCCGGCTCGATCCGGCAGATCGACGAGGCCGTGGCCTCTCTCGACATCGAGCTCACCGACGACGAGGTGCGCGCCCTGGAAGCCCCGTACACGCCCCGGTACGACTGGCAGGGCGTCTCGGACGAAGCCGAGCTGGAGGCCATCCGCAGGCGCGTCCCCGGAATGGCTCTCGCATGACGCCCATCGTCCGCTCCGGCGCCGGAGCCCGCGCCGGAGCCCTTCTCATCCTTCTCGGCCCGCTCGTGTCCTGGGTCGCCGAGTTCATCACCGCCGCCGCATGGCAGGACCCGCCGTACTCGCCCCTGTACAACTGGGTCAGCCACCTCGGCCTGACCGGACCGCCGCAGACCGCGTTCGGACAGGTGGCCGATTCCCCCCTCGGTACCGTCATGGACACCGGCTGGGTGGTCTACGGCACACTCCTGATCATCGGCGTGTTCCTCGTGTTCGACCCGCGCAAGGGCATGCGCCCGATCTTCATCACGATCCTCGCCGTCCTCGCCGGCGTCGGGGTCTCGCTCGTCGGCATCTTCCAGGGCTCCAACGCCAACGTCGACAACGGCCTGATCGCGTTCCACACCTTCGGCGCGCAGGGCGTCATGGTCGCCGGCAACATCATGGCGATCGTCGTCGGAGCCGGCGGAACCCGCATAGGTCTCACCAGGGGCCGGTCGATCGCGAGCATCACCCTCGGCACCGTCGGGCTGATTTCGTTCCCCCTCTTCATGGCCGACGTGTTCACCGGCTGGATGTGGAACGTCGGCCTGTTCGAGCGTGCCGTGATCTACCCGATCATGATCGGCCACGCCCTCCTCGGAAGCAGCGTGGCCGCTGCCCAGCGGCATCGTGCGACGCACCCGCCGGCACCCCTTACTGCACGAATCGAGAGCTGAGGAGAGACAGATGACACGAGTACTGGTCACAGGGGGAACAGGATTCATCGGGAGCTGGTGCATCCAGGCCCTGCTCGACGCCGGGCACACCGTCCGCACCACGGTCCGCGACCTGCGGCGCGAGCCGGCACTGCGGTCCTGGCTGCACGCGGCCACACCGTTCGACGACGACCGGCTCACGGTCGTACGCGCCGACCTCGAACACTCCGACGGCTGGGACGCTGCCGTCGCCGACTGCGACTACGTCCTCCACGTCGCCTCGCCAACCCTGCGCCATACTCCGGCGAACGACGACGACCTGGTGGTCCCAGCACGCGAGGGCGTCCTGCGGGTGCTGCGCGCAGCACGCGACGCCCGCGTGCGCCGGGTCGTCCTGACAAGCGCCTTCGGCGCCATCGGGATCGGGCACCCCCCGCGCTCGACCCCGTTCACCGAGGAGGACTGGACCAACGTCGACAGCGACATCCCGCCCTACCAGCGCTCCAAGACACTCGCCGAACGCGCCGCCTGGCAGTTCGTCCAAGACGAAGGTGGTGGTCTGGAACTGGCAGCGGTTCATCCCGTGGGGGTCCTTGGACCACTGCTCGGCCCGGACGACCCGCCATCCCTGCGTCTGGTCCGCAGAATGCTCGAGGGACAGGTTCCCGCGTGCCCTCCCTTCGGGATGGGCTTCGTCGACGTGCGCGACGTCGCGGATCTGCACCTGCGCGCGATGACCGATCCGGCAGCCGCCGGCGAACGCTTCCTGGCAATCGCCGGGCACAGCCTGCGCGTCATCGACATCGCGCGCATTCTGCATGACCGCCTGGGTGAGCGCGCGGCGAAGGCCCCGACCCGTGAACTGCCCGTGTGGCTCGCACGCGCACTGGGCATCGTGAACCCGGAACTGCGACTGCTCAGGCACCAGCTCGGCCGGGATCTCGACGCCACCAGCGCCAAGGCGGAGAAGCTTCTCGGGTGGCGTCCACGCCCCATCGAGGACACCATTGCGGAGACCGCCGAGAGCCTCCTCGCCAACGGCATCGGGGCAAAGACCGGCTCGTAACCGACCGACGCGGCAGCCCTTCGTCGGCCGGCTGACGGCGTCAGCGTCGCGACGAATTGTCCGGCATAGCCGGAGTCGGCCCAGGCGATGGTGATCTCGGGGGGGCACTCAGCCCGTCCGGCGTTTGAGGACGAGGCCCTTCGGGCCGAAGCGGGGGTCTGGGGGCGGCAGCCCCCACAGACGCGCACCCCCACAAACCCGCGCCTACTGATCACGGCACAGGCCGTCGCCGAGCGGAGTGCGCGCATACCGCACGACCCGGCCACTGCGCGTGCGGCTCAGCAGCCCCGCGTCGTAGAGGACCGCGAGGTGCTGACTGACGGCGCCCGCGGTGACGTCCAGGCGGTGGGCCAGTTCCGTGGTGGAGGCGGGTTCCGCGAGGAGCAGCAGCAGTCGGGCCCGGGCGCGGCCGAGGAGTCGTACCAGAGCCGTGTCGGTGGGCGGCGGCGGTGTCTCGGAGAGCGTCGCGCGGCCGTATGCCGGATAGATCAGGGTCGGCGGGCGCAGGGGGTCGATCAGGGGCTGGGCGCCACGCGCGAACAGGGTCGGCAGCAGCACCAGGCCGCGTCCTGCGATGCTCGTGTCGGTCCATGGCGCCTGGAGCATGAAGTCCCTTGTGGACAGGCGGAGTTGACCCTCGGACCAGGTGAGGCGGTCGTCGAGTCCCGCGAACAGCGCCCCGGCGCCCTGTTCGGCGAGTACCCGGCTGCGGTGGGCGAGGTCGGACTCCAGGATGCTCTGGGCGCGCGGCCACCAGTCCGTGGCGAGGCAGGTGTGCCAGTAGGCGTCGAGGGCGTCGGTGATGCGCGCGAGGAAGGCGGCCGGGTCGGTCAGGCCCCGGGACACGACGGGCGGGAGGGCGTCCGCGGTGCGGTACGTGGCGTGGAAGTCGGCGACGACGACGTCCGGTTGTGTGGCGCGGAGCCGGTTGAGCTCGTAGGGGAAGGCCGGACGGGCGCGTTCGGGGCGCGGGGTCAGGAAGTCCGGCACCCACAACCAGGGAGCGGCGAGGGCGGCGAGCAACTCGCCGTCGAGCGCGTCGAGTCGAGGGCGGATACGGCGCAGCCAGGGCCGGTGGTGCGGATAGCGGGCCGGGTCGTGCAGACAGCGCAGCGAGAACACCGCCTCCTGCAGCGGGGAGTACGCGAAGGAGGTGGTCGCGAGGTCACCGACATCGAAACGGAACTCGATCATTGAGCGCCACGCTAAATCATTGTCGGCGGACATGCGCCACCGGCTTCGCTGTTCTCATGACCACGACACCCGCCTCACCGGCCTCCGAACAGGACGGCGACAGTACGATCGCTGCCCGCCCCGACCGGGCCACCCGGGCCGCCGGTCTCCTCCCCGCCGACCCGGCCCTGCGCCGCGCCACCGTGCTGACGCTCTTCAACTCCCTCGGAAACGGGCTCTACTTCCCCCTCGGCGTCCTGTACTTCACCCGCATCGTCGGCCTCGACGCGACGGCGGTCGGGCTCGGCCTGACGGTGGCCGGACTGGTCGGCGTGGCGGCGGGCGTACCGGCCGGGCGGGCCGCGGACCGGTGGGGCGCCCGGCAGGTGGGGGCGCTGCTGTGGGCCGGGACCGGGGTGGCGACGGCGGCCTACGTCCTGGTGCAGTCGTACGCCGGTTTCCTCGTGGCGGTCGTCTGCGCGACCGGACTGCAGATGGCCAGCCGCGGGGTGCAGGGCGCGATCTACGCCGATGTGCTGCCGGCGGCGACCCGGGTGGAGGCGCGGGCGTATCTGCGGACGGTCACGAACGTCGCGATGGGCGTGGGCGGCGCGTTCGGGGCCTTCGCGCTCCAACTCGACACGCGGGGTGCGTATGTGACGGTGATTCTGGTGAACGCGCTGTCTTTCGTGGCGCCCGCGCTGATGGTGCGCCGGCTGCCGCTCGCACCGCACGCGAGTGAGCGGGTCGCGGCCGACGCTCCCGTGGTCGACCGCTGGCGTGCCGTACGGGACCTGCCGTACCTCGCGGTGACCGCCCTGAACGCCGTGCTGGTCGCGCAGTACACCCTGTCCGAGGTCGGTCTGCCCCTGTGGATCGTCGAGCGGACCGAGGCGCCGCGCTGGACCGCCGCTCTGCTGATGATCGTGAACTGCGTGCTGGTGGCCCTGCTCCAGGTGCGGGTCGCCCGCCGGGCCTCCCAAGTCCCCGGTGCCGTAAGGGCTATGGGCCGGGCCGGACTGCTGCTGGCCGCGGCCTGCGCGGTGTACGCCGTCTCGGCCGGCCTCTCCCCCGTGTGGGCCGTGCTCGCGCTGACCGTCGGCGCGGTGGTCCAGGTCTTCTCCGAGGTGCTGATGGCGGCGGGCGGCTGGACCCTCGGCTACGAACTCGCCGACTCCCGCGCCCACGGCGTCTACCAGGGCGTGTTCGGCGCGGGCATGTCGGCCGGGATGATGGCGGGCCCGGCCCTGGTCACGGTGACGGCGATCCGGCACGGCGGGGCGGGGTGGGCGGTGCTGGCCGTGCTGTTCGCGGCGGCGGGGCTCGCGGTGCGTCCCGCCGTGCGGTGGGCACGGCGGGACGGGGACTGGCGGGGCGAGGCGGCCTGAGTACTCAGGCCCTGGTCGTGGCCGTCACCGTGGCCGCCGGTCCGGTGCCCGCCGCCGTGACCGCGGCGACGGTCACCGTGTACGCGGTGCTGGGTTTCAGGCCGCCGATCACCCGGAACATGCCCTTGGCGGAGGGCTGGGTGACCAGGACGTCCCGGCCGGTGACATCGATCGGGGAGCGCCCGTCGGAGACGGTCACCCGGTAGCCGACGATCTTCGCATCGCCGGTCGCGGTCGGCGGGGTCCAGGCGAGGGTGGCCGCCGTGGATGCCGTGCGCAGCTTGGGGCTTGCGGGTACGGCCGGCAGGACACTCGCGGCGGTGGGCGTCAGCGGCAACGAGGCGAGCGATGCGGCGCTGCTGCCGTGCGCGTTGCTCGCGGTGACCGTCACGGTGAACGGCCCGCCGGACGCCGGCAGTCCGCCCATCCGGACCAGCGCCGTGCGCCTGAACTCGGCGGCGGACACGCCCTGTTGGCCGACCTGCTTGCCGGTCGCGTCGTACGCCCGTGCCGTGTACGACGTCACCGGCGAACCGCCGTCCGCGAAGGTCGGGTTGAAGGTCACGTACAGCGCGTCCGCGCCCGCGGTGCTGGTGCCGACGCGGGACGGCGCCTCGGGTACGGACAGGGCGCCGATCCGGCGGTTGAGCAGACCCTTGTAGGAGGCTTCAAGTCCCGCGTTGTCCAGGATCGCCGACGGTACGTCGGACACCCCCGACATGATCCGGTTCCCGGTCGTCACCAGCCCCTTGTTGTCGCCGTCGGCCGTGCCCTCCTCCCACCAGTTGTCCTTGACGAGGGTCGGGTCGTTGTTGCCGAGGTCGTCGCGGTAGTCGGTGTGGCGGGAGGCGACGTTGGCGTAGGAAGCGTTGTAGAGGACGTTTCCCTCGACGGTCTCGTAGGTGCAGCCGTTGTCGGTGTAGACGTTCTTGCCGAGGCCCCACTGGTCGTGGATGACGTTTCCGGTGACCTTCTCACCGTCGGCCATGGACGTCCCCGTCAACCCCTGGGTGTAGATGCCTCCGCCGTCGTCGAGCATCTGCATGTAGTCGAAGATCAGGTTGTCGCGCACGGTGTTGTCGTGGCTCGGGTTCGGGGTGGCCGCATCGCCGATCTTGTCGGGCCAGCCGCCCCAGCCCATCGAGATCGCGGAGTAGCCGACGTGGTCGATCTGGTTGTGGGCGATGGTGCCGGCCTGGGTGTAACCGTTGAGGACGGCAACGCCGCCGTGGTACTCGCGGGGCAGGCCGTAGAGGTGATTGTTCGTCACCTGGACGCCGGAGGCCGGTGTTCGGCCGTCCACTCCCCCGATCTCCAGACCGTTGCCGGAGATGTCGGTGAAGATGCTGCCGCGGACGGACGAATCCTTGCTCCCCGCGCCCAACTCCAGGCCGGAGGCGCCGAGATGGGCAAAGACGTCGTCGGCGAACTCGATGCGCTGCCCGTACGCGAAGGACACGTTGCCCGGCATCTTCGTCCAGGATGCGAACGGGCACGTCCCGCCCTCGACGTACTGGCACAGGCCCTGGGTCGCCCAGCCCTTGTCGCCGGTGATGGTGTAGCCGGCCTGGATCTCGGAGAAGCCCTCGGGCTGCGAGGGTGTCAGCCAGGTCGCGTAGCTGAACTGGACGCCGCGGAAAGCGATGTCGTGCACGGGCGCGTCCGCCGTGCCCCGGCCGTCGACCAGCTTCTCGGCCGCCGCGGCCTCGATGTCGGCGCGGGCGAGGTCCTCGCCCTTGCGGGGCAGGTAGTAAACGGTTCGCGCGCTCCTGTCGAGGTACCACTCACCGGGCTGGTCGAGGAGTTCGTAGGCGTTTTCGACGTACGTCGCCCTGCCGTTGTTGGTGAGGTGCCCCGGGCCGACCATGCTGACCGTGCGGCCGGGGATGTCCGGGAACTCGACCCGCTTGTTGGAGTTGTCCCAGCAGGGCTGGACCATGGTGATCGTGGTGCCCTCGGCCGAGGCGATGCGGCAGCGCGGCTCGGTCCACTGGCCGAGGCCGTTGCGCTCGATGTTCCACAGGGCCTCGCCGCTGGTGTAGACGAACTCGGCGTCGGAGGGGTGCTTCCAGTGGGCGATGGCGTCGGACGAGGTGGTGTATCCCGTCGCCGTCTGGGTCAGCTCGACCGGCACGGCCCCGCGGGCCCGCTGGGCGCGCACTCCGTCGACGTACAACTGCCGTGTGTCGCTGAGCCCTTGGGGCGCGGGCGCGGACCACAGCCCCTTCCGGCCGGGGGCCTGGTGCCAGCCGACGACCTGGCGACCGCCGCTGACGACGGTGGCGCCGGTGCCCTGCCAGATCACCCGGTGGCCGTTCGTGCCGGAGTCGCGGGCGTCCAGGACGAGCGGGCTCGATTGGCGGTAGGTGCCGGAGGCGAGGTGGACCGTGAGGTCGGACTTCAGGTCGGCGGCCCGTGCGCGGACCAGGTCGCGGGCCCGTTGCAGGGTGCGGACGGGATGTCGTGCGCTGCCGTCGGCGTGGTCGTTTCCGGCGGGTGAGACGTAGAGGTCGGAGGTCGCTGCCTGAGCGGGGGCCGCGAGGCCCGGGACCCCGAGGGCCAGCACGGCGGTGACAAGGGTGACGAGGGCGGCTCTTCGGTGCGTGGGCATGTACCCCTCCCGTGGGATCAGCCTGTACCCAACGCCGGGAAAGGTAGGAGCATTTAGGAGCCCCAGTCAATGAACGGGACAGAAAATGACGGAAGTCGCCTCCCTCTCGTATGGATTCATCGGATCAGTCGAAGCGAAGAGTTCCCGTGCGGGTGCGCTTCAGCTCGAAGAAGTCCGGGTACGTCGCCAACACCCGGAAACTGTCGAAGAGTTCGGCTGCCCGGGCGCCCCGTGGGATCGCCCGCAGCACAGGGCCGAACCACACCGTTCCGTCGACATGGATGGTGGGCGTGCCCACATAGCCGCCGGATTCCGGCTCGACGCCCGCATCGTGGCTACGTCGCACCGCCTCGTCGTACGAAGAGTCGTGCGCTGCGGCCGCGAGGTCGGCCGGGAGGCCCACTTCGGCCAGGGACTCGGCGATCACGGCGGCGAAGTTGTCGGCGGAGTCCGCCTTGCGTTCGTGGATGCGGGTGCCGAACGCGGTGTACAGGTCGCGCAGGACCTTCTCGCCGTGCCGCTCGGCGGCGGCCACGGCGACCCGCACGGGGCCGACCGACTTGTCGACCAACTCCCGGTACCAGTCGGGGAGTTCGTTGCCGACGTTGTGCAGGTAGAGGCTCATCGCGTGGAAGCGGAGGTCGAGCGGGCGTTCGCGTTCGACCTCCAGGAGCCAGCGGGAGGTGATCCAGGCGAAGGGGCAGGCGGGGTCGAACCAGAAGTCGACGCGGGTGGGTGCGGTGTTCGTCATGGCGTCGACGCTAGTGACCGGGTGGTTCAGTGTCCCGGCCCAATATGTGACCCTTCTAGTGGCCCAATTTCGGGTCCCGTCCGCTGGAGGCGAGCGCGCGGTCGAACACGGGCGCATCGTCCGGCACCGGCACCGGGTCGGCGAAGCCGTCGTACTGGCGGTAGAGGTCGCCGTGCTCGTCGACCACGTGGAGGACGAAGCGGGCCGCGTCGTCCGAGATGCGGAACTTCTGGCCGGTGGCGGTGGCGACGTCCCAGCCGTGCACGGCCATCTCCTTGATGACCATCGAGGCGATCTGGGCGGCGGGCATCTTCGCCATGCCGAGGTCCACCTCGCCCTCCCACGCCGCGGGATCGGCCCAGGCCGCGACGGCGCGGTCCAGCTGGGCGGCGTAGTCCGCGGGCCAGTCGGGGTCGGCGGTGAAGTCGCGGGCGGTGAGCTCCTCGGGGAGCTGCTTGCGCAGGGCGCGGTGCTCCAGACCGTGGGAGGTGTAGAGGACCCAGTGGTTGACCAGGGCGCGGACGTCCCAGTCGGTGCAGTGGGTGGAGTCGCCGAGCCGGTCCGCCGGGACGCCGCGCGCCACGCGGGCCGCCTCGGCGGCACACTCGGTCATGTACGTGTGCAGGTGCTTCGGGTCGTCGTACGTCATGCACCCCACGCTAGGAAGAGCCCGCTCAGGACTCTTGAACAAACGCGACAGCCTCGTCGGCGAGGCGGACGAGGTCCTCGACCGGCATCGAGCCCGGGGCCCGGCGCTCCCGCGCGAAGGTGTTGGCGAGGTGCTGGAGCAGGGCGTTCAGCGGGGTCGGTACACCGTGCAGGCGGCCCAGCAGGGCGATCTCGCCGTTGAGGTAGTCGGCCTCGATGTTGCCGGTGCCGCGGGTGAGGGACTGCCAGGAGGAGCCGCCGCCGCGCGGGGCGCCGTCGAGGGGGACGAGGTCGACCTTGTGGCCGCGCAGCGCCCGCTGCTCGTCGACGCTCGCGTACGCGATGCCGGCGGCGTCGAGCACGGCCTCGCCCTCGGCGCGCACCCTCCGGTACAGCTCCCCGGCCTTGTCGCCGGCGATCGGCCCGGAGACGGCCTCCAGCGCGTTGCCGAGGTTGGACAGCAGTTTGGCGTACTGCCAGCGCGCCACGTCGGGCACGACCGGCGCCTCGAAGTGCGACTTCTCCAGGTCGGCCGAGACCAGCCGGGCGGTCTCGTCGGTGCCGCGGGGATGGCGGCCGAGGTGGAGCATGCCGGTGAGGGGGGCGCCGCACGCTGAGATGGAGCCGGGTTCGACGAAGGTCGAGGGCAGCCAGACGCAGACGCCGTACACATGCCGGAAGACACGCAGGGCCAGGCGCTGGCCCTCCACGCCGTTCTGGGCGCAGAACAGCGGCAGCCGCTCGGCCGCGGTGCCGCCGCCCGCGACCGGCGCCGGGCCCCAGGCCTGCAGGGCGGTCACCGTGTCCTGCGTCTTGACGGCGAGGACGAGCACGTCGTCGGCCCTGAGCTCGCCGAGTTCCTCGGGTCCGTCGACCGTGGGCAGCCGATACGTGTACTCGCCGTCCGGCACCCTGAGCCGCAGCCCGCCGTCCCGCAGCGCCGCGTGGTGCGCACCCCGCGCAACCAGAACCACGTCGTGCCCCGCCCCCGCGAGCCGCCCGCCGATCGAACCGCCGACGGCTCCTGCTCCGATGATGATGTAGCGCATGGGAGGAGCCTCGCACAGGCGTGTGTACGTTGCATGAAGCACCGGGTTGACCTTGCCCCTGGGGCAGGGTCGAGGGTCCCGGCATGGACAGCATCAGTTACCTGAAGCAGACGCCGTACAGCGAGCCGGGGGTCCTGGACATCGGGGAATTGCCACGCGATCCCGGCGAACTCGCCGTTCTGGTACGACACTTGATCATTCATCGGGGCGAGGGGGAACGCCTCGGACACGAGATCCCGCCAGAACGGCTGCACCACGACGCCGAGTCGCGGTATGTCAGCGAGATCCTGCGGATCCTGCGCGAGCGCTCGGACCGGCCGCTGACCGAACCCCGCGCGTACCAGGACCGTTTCGTGGGCACCTGCCGGGACTTCGCGCTGCTGCACGTCTCGCTGTTGCGGGCGACGGGCACGCCGGCCCGGGTGCGCGGCGGGTTCGCGACGTACTTCGTCGACGGCTTCCACGAGGACCACTGGGTCACCGAGTACCGGCTGCCGGACGGGAGTTGGCGGCTGGCAGACCCGCAGGTGCTGCACCCCGGCTACGGCCTGGACTTCGATCCGCTGGACGTGCCGCGAGACCGGTTCGTGGTGTCCGGTGACGCCTGGCGGGCCGTGCGGAGCGGGGCGGCCGATCCGGAGACGTTCGGGCTGCCGTGGGACGAGAGCCTGCGGGGAACCTGGTTCGTCCGGCACAGTCTCGTGCTCGACCTGGCCTGCCGGAACGGCGTCGAGACACTGCCGTGGGACGGCTGGCCTCCGCTGGCCGGTGTCGAGAAGGACGACACCGTGTCCGCCGACGACCTCGGCCTCCTCGACGCCCTCGCCGCCGCCACCGAGGAGGAGGCCCACCTCCTGTCCGAGGACCCCCGGCTGGCCCCGCCCCGTGAGATCGTCTCCCTGGCGCCGTACCTCGGCCTCCGCACGGTCACTCTGCCGTGAGCTCCACCAGCTTCACCACGGTGTTCCAGTTGCGGGTCGTGGCGAGCAGTCCCTTGTTGATGCGGGGCTTGGCGAGATGCTCGGCGAGCTTGGAGCGGCCCAGGCCGTCCGGGGCGTACAGGTAGAGCGCGCGGTCGCCGAGGCGGAACTCCTCGGGGAGGTAGGCCTTCCGGTCGATCTCGGCGAAGCGATCCGCGTCGACCGGTGCGGAGAAGTACGTGACGTGGAGCTGCTTGGCCTCGAGGTCGACGGCCGGGAAAGGGCACGCCTCCACGATCGCCGCCAGATACGCGTGGTCGCGCACGATCACGTCGACGGCGAAGCCGAAGTGCTCCTGGATCGCCTGCGCGAGCTCGGCGGCCAGGGACTCCTCGTCGCCGTGGCCGGACGCGAAGACGGCCTGACCGCTCTGCAGATGGGTGCGTACGCCGTCGTGGCCGAGGCCCTCCATGAGCTGCCGCAGCTCGGCCATCGGGACCTTCTTCCTGCCGCCCACGTTGATCCCGCGCAGCAGTGCCGCATACGTCGTCGTCATGGCGCACACCCTAAGGCGGCCGTCGTGCCCCGTGGGGGTGGGCACGACGGCCGTGTCCGCGCGGGCGGACTGCGCGAAACTCTCGTCGAACCACGGGCCCGGATCAACACCTACACGCACCTGTGACTTGTTCAACAAGGTTTCGTAATAACAAAGCCGGAGCGATGCCGACGGACCGGACACGGCCCGGACACGACCTGGCGCAGGGTCGGCCACCCTGATCACTACCGCCCGGTAGCCCGGATAGATGTAAGGGGCCGTCGTCCTCCCCAGCGGTGAGACGGCCGGGTCCAACGGGATGAGTCCGAGCCACCGCACCTCACCGGGCAGCACGACGAGATGGCCTTATGCCGCCCATACCGTCGAAGCGAAAGGTGGCGGCAGGGGGCTGTCACCGGACTCAAGGGGGCAAGCCCATCATGGGGAACGGAGATTCGCGGGTGCGGGGCATAGCCGCCCGGGCCGGCGGCTGGAGCGCCCGGCACCGATGGGCTGCCGTCGGCATCTGGGTGCTGTTCGTCGTCCTGGCGATGGGGCTCGGTTCGGCCGCCGGCCGGGTCGACCTCAAGGACAGCGACCAGCTCAAGGGCGAGACGCACACCGCCGCCAAGATCATCGAGGACGCCGGGATCGAGGAACCGGCGGGCGAGACGGTCCTGATCCAGGCGAAGGACGGCAGCCTGAAGGCCACGGACGCCGAGTTCAAGGCCGCCGTCGGCGCGGTCGTCAAGGCCGTCGACGGGACCGGCAAGGTCACCGACGTGAAGTCGCCGTACGCCACGGACACCATCTCCAAGGACGGGCGCAGCGCGCTGGTGCAGTTCGACATGCGCGGCGACGCGGAGACCGCGGGCGACCGCGTGGAGCCCGTGCTGAAGGCCGTCGACGGGGTGCAGAAGGACCACGGGACGCTGCGGATCGAGGAGATCGGCAGCGCCAGCATGCAGAAGACGTTCGACGACGCGTTCGGGGACGACTTCAAGAAGGCCGAGCTCTCCGCGGTGCCGGTGGCCCTCGGCATTCTGCTCATCGCCTTCGGCGCGCTGGTGGCGGCGCTGCTGCCGGTGGCGCTGGCGATCACCGCGATCATGGCGACGATGGGTCTGATCGGCATCGTCAGCCATGTACAGCCGATGACCGACACCGCCAACTCCGTGATGCTGCTGGTCGGTCTGGCCGTCGGCGTCGACTACTGCCTCTTCTACCTGCGCCGCGAGCGCGAGGAGCGCGCCGCCGGACGGGACGCCCAGACGGCCCTCCGGGTCGCCGCCGCGACCAGTGGCCGCGCGATCATCGTCTCGGGTATCACGGTGTGCGTGGCAATGGCAGGCATGCTGTTCACCGGGCTCGCCACGTTCGAGGGGATGGGCCTGGCCTCGCTGATGGTCGTGGCGGTCGCCATGATCGGGTCGGTGACGGTACTGCCCGCGCTGCTGTCGCTGCTGGGCGAGCGGGTGGAGAAGGGACGGATTCCGTTCCTGCGCAAGGCCATGGACCGCCGCGCCGCCCGCACGGGCGGGGAGAGCCGGTTCTGGACCGCGGTCCTGCGCGGCGTGCTCGCCAAGCCTCTCGTCTCGGTCCTCGTCGCGGCCGGTGTACTGCTCGCGATCGCGGCTCCCGCGGTAAGCATGAAGACCCAGAACCTCACGCTGGACCAGGAGTTCGGCGACTCGCTGCCGATCGTGCAGACGTACAACCGCGTCAACGACGCCTTCCCGGGCGGCTCCGAGCCGGCCGAGGTGGTCGTCAAGGCGAAGGACATCAACGCCCCCGAGGTGAAGTCCGCACTCGCCGACTTCAAGGAGCGGGCGATCAGTTCGGGCGCCTCGCGCGGCCCGGTCGAGATCAAACTGCACGACGCGCAGAACATCGCCTACGTCTACGTCCCGCTGGTCGGCGGCTCCGACCTGGACAAGGCGGGCGCCAGCCTGGAGAAGCTGCGCGACGACGTACGCCCCGCCACGCTCGGCAAGGTGGACGGCCTGCAGGCGCCCATCACCGGACAGGTCGCCGGCTCGAAGGACTTCAACGACCAGCTCGGCGGCGCCGTCGTCCCGGTCTTCGCGTTCGTCGTGGTCTTCGCCTTCCTGCTGATGCTCCTGTCGTTCCGCTCGCTGACGGTCGCCATCACGTCGATCGTGCTCAACCTGCTGTCGGTGGGCGCGGCCTACGGCATCCTCGTCGCCGTCTTCCAGCACGGCTGGGGCGCCTCGCTGGTGGGCGCGGAGGGCGTCGGCGCGATCATCACCTGGCTGCCGCTGTTCCTGTTCGTGATCCTGTTCGGGCTGAGCATGGACTACCACGTGTTCGTGGTCTCCCGGATCCGCGAGGCGCGCCTCAGGGGCCGTACGACCAAGGACGCGATCCAGCACGGTGTGGTCACCACGGCGGGTGTCGTCACCAGCGCCGCGGTCATCATGGTCGCCGTGTTCGCGATCTTCGGCACGCTGTCCATGCAGTCCATGAAGCAGATGGGCGTCGGCCTCGCGGCCGCGGTGCTCATCGACGCGACGATCATCCGGGGCGTGCTGCTCCCGGCGGTCATGGCACTGCTCGGCGAGCGCAACTGGTACCTGCCGAAGTGGCTGAACCGGCTGCCGGACCTCACACACGACGAGTCGGCGGAGGTCATCACCCACTCAGTGCCTGAGCATGGTGAGCGGCTGAGGGTCTGAACCCTCCTTCGACGGAGGGTCCGAACCCTCCTGTGACGAGGGCCCGTTGGTCTCCCGGGGGAACCAACGGGCCCTCGGTCATGGGCGCTTCCGGTCGAGTTCGGCCTCGATGAGGTCGGCCGCCCTTTGCGTACCGCCCTCCTGGGCCATCTCGGCCTGGATCTCCTTGAGCCGGCGCGCGACTTCAGGATCATCGACCAGGGCGAGGGCGGTCGCCCGCAGGGTCTCTGCGGTGGCCTCGTCCATGGCGAGACGGCGCGCGACACCGAGCCCCTGGAGCATGTCCGCGTTGCCGAACTGATCGACTGCCTGCGGTACGGCGATCATCGGAGTGGCGGTGGCCAGGCCCTCCTGACTGCCGCCCGCTCCCGCATGGGTGACGAACAGGTCGGCCTGCTTGAGGACCGCCAACTGCGGGACCCAGGAACGCACTTCGACGTTCGCCGGTACGTCCCCGAGCTCGGCCGGGTCCACACGCTCGCCGATCTGCAGCACGAGGTGCCAGCCCGGCAGGTCCCCGAAGGCCTTGACGCACTCCCGGTAGAAACCGGGCTGATCGGTGAAGGTCGAGCCCAGCGACACGAGCGCCACCTTCTCGGCCCCGACCGGCCGCTCCCAGTCACCCTGCGCCGTACGGTCGCCCTGACAGGCGCCGACGAAGCTGTACACGCTCTCGTCGACCCGGTCGGCGTTCGGCTGCAGCGCCCTCGGAATCAGGACGATCGACCGGTCCGGCCGTCCCGCGAACGGATCCGGATGCAGGTTGACCCCGTTCTCCTCCAACCAGGCCTGGAAACGGGCGTAGTAGGCCTTTCCGCGCTCGGTGCTCTTCGGCTCCGCCCACATCGGCTCGGCGACTTCCTCCTCATACCCCTCCCAGGCGACAAGGTTCGGCGACAGCGAGATCGCGGGTACGCCCCAGCGGTGGGCGAGGACCCGCGCCGGGTACGCGGTGATGTCGTGCAGGACGAGGTCCGGTACGTCCCCCTCGTAGGCCTCGGCGAGTTGCGGCAGCGCCTGCATCGCGTCGGCGAGGAACACCTCGACGTGATCGAGGAGCGTGCCGCCCCAGGCCCCCGGGTCGGCGCCGGGCCCGGGCAGCGTGGAGTTCCACAGCCTGGGCTCGGCGCCGGTCTCGGCGACCTTCTGCTCGAACACCGGCGGAATCGCGTACGTGACCCGGTGTCCGCGCGCGACGAGCTCGCGGATCACCTCGAGGCTGGGGTTCACATGGCCGTGGGCGGCGATGGAGAACATGGCGATGTGTGCACGACTGGTCATGCCTTCGACGCTAGGCGAGACGATACGTCTCGTGCAACTTGATTACGTCACGCCATCAGCGCCGCGTGCAGCCGCAGCCACTTCCCCGGCGGCACCTCCCCCACGAGCACCCGCGGGTTCAGATCCGCCGCCCGGAACGCCGCGTCCACCCGGCGCCTGGGATGGGCACGCCGCAACGACGCGTGCAGCGAACCGCCGACACCCGAGAAGCCCAGCTCGACCAGGTGCCGCCAGCTCTCATACGCCGCCGGTGCGAGCAGCGGTGTGCGACGCCGCTCGATGCGTACGATCCCGGCGTCGACGCGCGGCATCGGCCTGAACCGCGTCCGCGCCACCCGCCCGACCAGCCGCCACTCGTGCCGGGGCCAGCTGCGCACGGTGACCAGGGTCCAACTCCCGTAGTCCCCCGTGCGTTTGCGGGCGTACTCGAGCTGGGTGAGCAGGGTGGCGTCGGTGAGGGCGGGCGCCCGCAGACACCAGTCGACGATGGCGGCGGTACGGGAGAAGGGCACGTTCCCGGCGACGGAGAAGGGTGTGCGGGGTGGGTGTACGGCGAGGAAGTCCCCGCCGATGACGCGCACATGGGCGGTGCCGGAGAAGCGGCTGCGCAGGACGGGGACGAGCTGTCCGTCGATCTCGTACGCGCGCAGCTCCCGGCAGCGGGGCGCGAGCCGTTCGGTCAACGCGCCCTTTCCTGCGCCGACTTCGAGCAGCAAGGGTGCCCTTCCGCCGTGCGGGACGGCGAGGCGGGCGAGATGTTCGGCGGTGGTGCGGTCGGCGAGGAAGTTCTGCGAGAGCGCACGGGTGGTGTGGGTGGGGCGGGCCATGGCCTGCGGTCCTTGTCTTCCGTGAAGAGGGAAAGGGCAGCCGAAGGCCCCGACCGGAAGACAGGAGGAAGCAGGAGGAAAACGGTGGCGCTGTGCGGCGCTCAGCAGGCGCGGCTCAGCGGATGCGGCTTCCCGGACCGGTCAGGGCACCGGGGCCACGCCGCATCCGGATGGAGTGCGTGGTGCCCCGGCCGTGACCGGAGATGATGATCGCGTTGAAAGCTGCCACGGACGGCACGCTAGGCGGGCGGCAGCTCGCCGGGCAACGGAATATCGGGAACCGCCGGTCAGCGCTGATAGCGGGCGAGCACCAGGTTGCCGTCCTTCTCCAGCCGCCTCTGCAGCTCGACGAGGCCGATCGCCCCGCTGTAGCACTCCTGGAACGCGGGGGTCGCCACCTTGTCCTTCCACTCGGGGTAGCCGCGGACGGACTGCGCGGGCGCCGACCGCAGGTGCTGTGCCAGGGCCGTGCCGGTCGCCCAGCCGTTCTTGGCCGTGTGCAGGGCAGGGTCCTTCAGCGCCTGGGTGCCGGTCGGCAGCATCCAGTCGCCCAGCGCCAGCCGGACCATGTTCTTCGGCCGGAGCAGGAAGTCGACGAACTCGGCGGCCTCCTTCTTGTGCGGGCTGTCCTCGGCGATGGACAGGGTCTGCGGGCTGACGCCCTGGGTGAGCCCGTCGGCGCCGGCCGGGGCGGGCAGCACCTGCCAGTCGAAGCCCTTCGGCGCCTGCTGCACTATCTGCTGGCGGTACGAGAACCCGAGCGGCACCATCGCGTACTTGCCGCCGAAGAAGCCGGGCAGCGTGTCGGAACCGCCGCTGCCCAGGGTGGTGGGCGAGGCGCTGTGGTCGGTGTTCGCCTGGTCGTGGATCGTGCGCGGGACCACCTGGTCGGCGGCCTCGAAACGGATCGTCACCTTGCCGTCCGCGCCCCGGTGGAAGAGCCGGCCGCCCGCCGAGAGGGAGAGGTTGAGCGTGGCGGAGACGGGCTCTTTCAGCGGCCAGGCGACGCCGTACTTCCCCTTGCCGCTCAGCTGCCTGGTCACACGCCGGAACTCCGCCCAGGTCCAGGGCCGTTCGGGCGTCGGGATCCGTACGCCGGACTTCTTCAGCCAGGTGGCGTTGGCGATGAGCACGCGCGGTTCCTGGAGAAAGGGCACGCCGTAGATCCCGTCGCCGAAGGTCGCCGTCTCCCAACTCCGTTGCGGGATGTCGGACTTGAGGCGGTCGGGCAGCAGGTCACGCAGGTCGGCGAGGTAGCCGCCGTAGGCGAAGTCCGCGAGGTCGTCGGAGGCGTCGTGGATGATGTCGGGGGCCTCACCGCCCTCGAAGGAGGTGAGCAGCTGGTCGTGGACGCTGTCCCAACTCCCCTGGACATACTCGACCTTGACGTCCGGATGACTCGCGTTCCACTCCTTCACCAGCTCCTTGTTGGCCTCGACGGACTCCTGCTGCCAGGCCAGGGACTGGAAGCGCAGGGTGATCCGCCCGCTCGCCGAGCCGCTGCCGCCGCTCGTGCAGCCGGCCAGCAGCAGGAGCAGGACGGCCGCGAGGACCACGGTGGCTCTGGTGCGCATCAGTTCTTCACCGCCCCGGTGAGCATGCCGCCCGTGATGCGTCGCTGGATGACCGCGAAGACGACCAGCGAGGGCAGCGTCGCGAGGAACGCGGCCGCCGCCAGCGGGCCCAGGTCCGCGACGCCCTCCGCGCCGATGAAATGGGTGAGCACGACCGGCAGGGTCTGTTTCTCCGGCGTCTTCAGCAGGACGAGCGCGAAGAAGAACTCGTTCCACGCGGTGACGAACGCGAACAGCCCGGTCGCCGCGATCCCCGGCGCGAGCAGCGGCGCCACCACCGAGACGAGCGTGCGGGCCCGGCCGGCCCCGTCGACCGCCGCCGCCTCCTCGACCTCGGCCGGCACCGCCCGCACGTAACCGGCCAGCATCCACAGCGCGAACGGCAGCGCCCACACCACGTACACCAGCATCAGCCCGAACAGCGAGTTGATCAGCCGCAGGTTCTTCAGCACCAGGAACAGCGGGATGATCACCAGGACCAGCGGGAACGCCTGGCTGACGACCACCCACCCGGTCGCCGCCCGCGTCAGTGGCGTGCGGCGGCGGGCCATGACGTAGGCGAGCGGGGTCGCGATCACCACGGCGACGACGGCCGCCCCGGCCGCGGCCAGCAGGGAGTTGCCCGCGGCGTGCAGCAGCGGCTGCTCGTCGAAGGCCTGCCGGAAGTTGTCCAGGGTGGGGTGCCGGGGGATCCAGGTGGGGTGCAGACTGCCCAGCTCCCGCGGCGACTTGAACGCGGTGGACAGCAGCCAGAGGAAGGGAAATGCGAGAAAGACGAGATACGCGAGCAGGGCCGCGTACTGGCCGACCCGGGTTCCGGTCTTTGCCCTCATGCCTCGTCACCTCCCCTCAGCCGGCCGACGAGGAAGACGGCGAGGAGCACCGAGATCACCGCGACCATCACGCAGCCCATCGCCGCCGCGTACCCGAACTGCCCGTACCGGAAGGCCTCTTCGTAGGCGAACAGCATGGGCAGGCGGGTGCGGCCGCCGGGGCCGCCGCTGGTCAGCACGTAGACCAGGGCGAAGGAGTTGAAGTTCCAGATCAGGTTGAGCGCGGTGATGGCGAGGGCGACCGGTCTGAGGGCGGGCCAGGTGACCGTGCGGAAGCGGCGCCAGGCGCCCGCCCCGTCGACCGCGGCCGCCTCGTGCAGTTCGCGCGGGGTGTTCTGCAGTCCGGCGAGCAGGGCGACCGTGGTCTGCGGCATGCCGGCCCAGACGCCGACGACGATCACGGCGGGCAGGGCGGTCCCCAGGCCGCTGAGCCAGTCCCGGCCGTCGCCGAGGCCGAGGTCGTGCAGGGTCTCGTTGAGGACGCCGGCGTCCGGGTTGTAGACGAGCCGCCACATGATGCCGACGACGACCTCGGGCATGGCCCAGGGGATGATCGCCAGGGCGCGGGTCAGCCATCTCAGCCGCAGGTCCTCGTTGAGCAGCAGCGCCAGGCCCAGCGCGAGCAGGAACTGCGGCACGGTCACACCGACCGCCCACACCAGCCCGATCCGGAACGACTCCCAGAACAGCGAATCGTGCAGCAGGTCCTGGAAGTTGAGACCGCCGATCCACCGGGTGGCCTGGGTGCGCCCCGACTGGGCGTCGGTGAAGGCGAGCAGGATGCCGTAGAGCAGCGGTCCGACGCTCAGCAGGAGGATCGGGATCAGCGCGGGCAGCACCAGGAACCAGGCCCCGCGGTCGGGCAACCGCCGGTCACCGGCGGCGCGTGGCACGCGCTGTGCGGACCGCCTCGTCGCGGTCACCAAGGTCACGTATCGGCTCCTTTGCGCGGCTCGTGACGTCCGGACCCGGCGGGCCTCCGTCATGGTCGTGAAGGGGGTGTGCACCGTCAAGACCGTGCGCACACGGTCCGACCTGTGCGAATGCGAGACTGGGCCGGTGGGTGGCGCGATCTCGACGCCGTTCACCGGTGCATACGCGGACATGGGAGGACGGCGATGGACGAGGCACGGGCGCGGGACGTACTGGCCGCGGCGGGAGTACTGCCCGGCCCGGCACGGGACGCGCGGCTCCTCGCCCTGGGCGAGAACGCGGTGTTCGCCGCCGGTGACCTGGTCGTCAAGGTGGGCCGCGACGCCGAACTCCTGGACCGGGCACGCCGCGAGCTGGACATCGCGCTGTGGCTCGCCGAGGCGGGCGTGCCCGCGGTGCGGGCGGCGGAGCCCAAGCCGCTGCTGGTCGAGGGTCACCCGGTGACGGTGTGGCACCGGATGCCGGATGCCGTACGACCGGCCGAGCCCCGGGATTTGGCCGAACTGCTACGGGTCGTCCACGCACTGCCCACTCCCCCTGTCGACGCCTTCGAACTGCCGCCCCGCGAGCTGCTGGGCGGGGTGGAGCGCTGGCTGCGGCTCGCGGGCGACGCGATCGCTCCCGCGGACGCGGCGTATCTGCGCGAGCGGCGCGACGGCTTCTCGGCGGCCGCCGCCGCGCTCACCCCGCATCTGCCGCCCGGTCCCATCCACGGCGACGCGCTGCCCCGCAATGTGCACGTCGGCCCGGACGGTCCGGTCCTGGTCGATCTGGAGACCTTCTCCGCCGACCTGCGCGAGCACGACCTGGTGGTCATGGCCCTCTCCCGCGACCGCTACGGCCTGCCGGCCGAGGCCTACGACGCCTTCACCGAGTCCTACGGCTGGGACGTGCGCGAGTGGGAGGGCTGTTCGGTGCTGCGCGGGGCCCGCGAGACGGCGAGCTGCGCGTGGGTCGCCCAGCACGCACCGACCAACCCCAAGGCCCTGGCCGAGTTCGAACGCCGGGTGGCGTCACTGCGGGACGGGGACGAGTCGGTGCGGTGGTATCCGTTCTGAGGCCGTTGCAGGTACCGGTGTCAGATCACCGGTTCGTCCGCCGGCTCGCGCAGCGGCCACGTGCCGTCGATGACCGCGGTCGTGTCCCCCTTGCCGCGCAGGAACTTCTGGAAGTCCGCCGCCCACTCGGCGTACCACTCGATCTGGCGGCGGTGCAGCTCCGCCGGGCCGAGGGCCGCGATCTTGGGGTGGCGGGCGGCTATCGCGCAGGCCAGGCCGGCCGCCGCGAGGGCGTCGGCGGAGGCGTCGTGGGCGGCTTCGAGCGCGACCCCGTACTCCGTGCAGACCGCTTCGAGGTTGCGCTTGCCGCGGCGGTAGCGGTCGACCCAGCGGTCGATGGTGTACGGGTCGATGACCGGAGCGGGGTCGATGCCGCCCAGTCGCTCACGCAGGGACGGCAGTCCGTACCTGCGCAGTTCGGCGGAGAGCAGGCTCAGGTCGAAGGCCGCGTTGTAGGCGACGACCGGGACGCCCGTCTTCCAGTACGTCACCAGGACGTCCGCGATGGCGTTCGCCACCTCGTCGGCGGGGCGGCCCTCCGCGGCCGCCCGCTCGCTGCTGATCCCGTGCACCGCCACCGCGTCCGCCGGAATCTCCACTCCCGGATCCGCCAGCCACTCCCGGCGCCCTATGGGCTGCCCGCCCCTGACCTCGATCACGGCCCCCGTGACGATGCGCGCCTCGCGCGGATCGGTCCCGGTCGTCTCCAGGTCGAAGCCGATCAGCAGCTCCTGGTGCCAGCCCATGGGCGGCCCCCCTTCTTGGTGGTGCTTTCCCCCAGTGGTCTCCACCTTCCCATGTGCCACTGACAATCCGAGGACCGCGTTCCGCTTACGGCGGGGACGGTTCAGGACACCGGGCGCGAATCCGCCCAAGACGTTTCGAACTCCTCGCGGTATGTGGGGAAGAGTCCACTGTCGACCCCCGGGTCCATGTCGTCCGACTTGACCACCCGGCTCCCGTTGCGCAGGACGAGCACCGGCGCCTCCATGCCGCGCGAGCGGCGCAGATAGGACTGCACGACGGCGACGCCGTCCGAGCCGTCCCCGTCGACCAGGTAGGCGGTGAAGCGCGGGGTGTCGTCGTAGACCTGGATCTCGAAGGCGCCCGGGTCGCGCAGCCGGGACCGCACGCGGCGCATGTGCAGGATGTTCATCTCGACGGAGCGGCTCAACTCGCCGCGTTTCATGCCGAGTTCACGCTCGCGCCGCTTGACCGCGCTGGAGGCCGGGTTGAGGAACAGCAGCCGCACCCGGCAGCCCGCCTCGGCCAGTCGCAGCAGCCGGCGTCCGGAGAAGTTCTGCACGAGCAGGTTGAGGCCGATGCCCACGGCGTCGAGGCGGCGGGCACCGCCGAAGATGTCCTCGGCGGGGAACTGGCGCAGCAGCCGGACCCGGTCGGGGTGTACGGCGACCACGTCGGCGTAGCGGTCGCCGACCAGGTCCTCGACCGCGTCGACGGGCAGTCGGCGTGCGGACGGCACGTCGCCGCCCGCGCCGAGGATGTCGAGCAGCTTCGCCGAGGCCCGCTCGGCCTGGCCCAGGACGGCCTCGGACAGGGCCCGGTTGCGGGAGACGACGTTGCGGGTCACCTCGAGCTCGTCCAGGGCCAGTTCGACGTCGCGGCGGTCGTCTACGTACGGCTCGAAGCACGGCCAGTGCTGCACCATCAGCTCGCGCAGCTGCGGGAGCGTGAGGAAGCTGAGGACGTTGTCGTCGGCCGGGTCGAGCAAGTAGCCCTTGCGGCGGCTCACTTCGCGTACGGCGACCGCCCGCTGCACCCATTCCTGGCCGGCCGGACCGGCCGCGGCGACCACCCAGTCGTCGCCGTGGACGGGTTCGTAGATGGGTCGCAGAACGGCGGCCACGACCGCGCGCAGCCGCTGTTCGACCAGGTTCAGCCAGATGTAGGCCCGGCCGGCTCGCTGCGCGCGCGTACGCACCTCGCGCCAGGCGTCGGCATCCCAGTCCAGCTCCGGCCCTATGGAACTCGTCGCCATGGGCCTGGCCAGGGATACCGTGCCGGGCGGGACGTCTGCGGAGTTCCCCTCGTGACCCTCGTCACCAGGGGGCAACTCCAGCCCTCCCGACCCCACCCGCGCACCGCCTTCCGCTCCCCCGAGCACTCCCCGTGTCAACGATCAAGGAAGGGTACTCCGGGAGCGGTCGGCGGTGCAGCCGGATGGACGGGTCCGTTTCTCAACTATGTGCTTCCCAGTGGCCGTTCTGCCAGGAGAGCTCGTCCGGAGTGAGCGGATTCATAGCGGTGACGTCCCGCGGGGCGATCGCGAAGCCCTGCCAGTGGACCGGCATGGGCTGCTGGTCCTCGTCCCGGGCGATGTGGTGGAAGCCCACGTTCATCCAGACGATCGGGTGCGTGAGGGTCTGGCCGTTCACCCACTTGTCGACCGACTTGCCCGCTCCGGCGGGGCAGTTGCCGGGGTTGTTGCTGGCGAACTGCTCGCACTTGTTGTACTCGGTGAAGTAGACGTCGTGCTTGGTGAAGCTGCGCCCCGGGTACCTGGTGGTGGGTCCGGGGACTATCTCGTACGAGCGCGCGTGGTCGTCCTTGTTCTTGCCGGTCGCGCTGACCACCCGCCACCAGCGGTAGGTCTTGGCGTCGCCGGCGAGTTCCTTGGTGACCTTGGTGCGGGTGGTCTTGTTGGTCGGCGCCTCCTGGCCGTGCGCGGGCGCGCTGACCGCCGAGTCGTACTGCTCGACCTTGGTCTTGGAGGAGCCGTCGAGGCCGAAGTCCAGCCGCCAGAAGACGTTGTGGCTGTGGCTGGTGGCGGAGGCCTTGGCGCCCTTGCCGATGGGCCAGCCGCGGCCGTCGCCGGCGTCGTAGTCCTCCCAGGAGAGGCTTCCGGTGGCGCCGACGTTCATGTTGATCGTGCCGTCGTCCTGGAAGCGCCACTCGGTCATGTACTCGTACCAGCCCACCTGGTTGACCGTGTACACGAGGAGGTCCTTGCCCTGCGCCTGGTAGACCTTGTTCGCAGTGTCGCCCTGCATGCGGTAGGCGTGGCCGCGTGAACGGGTCGTGGTGCACAGGCCGTTGACGTTCGGGTGCGCCGGGTCGATGGCGTCCGGGACCTTGACGGACTTGATGGTGCCGCCGGGGCACTCGCCCGGCGCCAGGTTCACCAGCCCCTGGGCGAAGCCGAAGCCCGTCAGGTCGTCATACTCGACGCTGCCGTCGTCGTAGGGGACGTCGATCTGGGCGAGCCGGGCGCTGTTGAGGACCTTGATCGGGGCGCTCTCGCCCTTGGGCTGGTAGGAAACGTTGTCGAGGACGAGGCCGGCCTTGCTGTCGTAGCGCCAGCACATCCGCCAGGTCGTACCGCTGGAGAGTTTCTGCTCGATCTTGTACGCGGTGCTGCAGTCGGCGGCCGCCGCGCCGGCGGTCTTCGGCTGGGCGGCGGCCGGCCCCGCCCCGGTGGTCGCGCCGGCGGCCAGTGCGGCCACGGACAGACCCACGGCCGCCCGCGTGCGGGCGCGGCTGATTCTGTTGACGCGCATGGAGAGGTGACTCCCTTACAGGAGGAGCAAGTTGGAAAAGTGAACGGAAAGCGGCTCAGCCGCGGTGGAGCTCGGCGACCTTGCGGGCACTGAGGTCGATGACCAGGTTCCTGGCGTCGATCCAGGGCCCGTTGACGACCTTCGGGAACAGCCGCACGCAGCGGTGTTCGCCGCACTTGTCGAGCACGGCGGGCTGCGCGCCCGGCGTGGCCCGGTACACGGCGCCGTTGAGCAGCAGCTGGTCCGGCGAGGTGAGCTCCTTGCCGGTGGCGTCCTTGTAGTCCGCCTTCAGGCCCGCGCCGAGCGGGTCGGCGATCAGGAGACTTGCGGCCTCGGCGTTCTCGGCACGGCTCATCGGCGGCTGCACGCCGTGCTGGGTGCCGGTCTCCTCGACCTTGCCGGTGTCGAGGTTGACGGTCTTGGTGACGAGGGTGTCGTTCTTGTAGTCGTAGAACGTCACGTCGGCGCGCCGCGGCGCGTTCGGGTCGTCCGTCTCGTCGTTCTCGGGGTCGGCGAGGTCGACGGTGAGGCGCTGCGGGCCGCGCTTGCCGTCCACGTTCTCCGCGGAGTTCAGCAGCTGCCGGTTCGCGGCGATCTGCTCGGCCCGCTTCGTCTCGTCGTCGGTCAGCGGGTCGTTGCCCTTGCCCTTGTCACCCTCGGCGGGCGCCTGCTGCACGACGCCGGGCCTGACCGCCCCGTCCTGCCCCTGTCCCGCCTGCTGTGCCGCCTGGGAGCCGGCCTTTGCGCCCCCGGATTCGTCGGCCCCCGCCGTCCCCGGCAGTGTGATTCCGACCATCACGGCGGTTCCGGCCACCGCTATGGCCGCACCGGCCACCACCTTGCCCAGATGGCGGTGCACTATCTTGCGCACATCTTCCCCCTACTCCCCCTTCATCCCCGGGAGTACGTGTTTGCCCCACTGGTTCGGCATACTGCGTATGCACTGGTCGATCGGTAAGAGGGACGTAAGTCATAGGTGGTTCCATCACTTTCGGGGACACTCGACGCCAAGGCACCCCCGAGGGCGCGCTCCACCTGAAAGAGTCGTATCCATGCAGGTCTGGCCTGGCGAGGCATATCCGCTCGGTGCCACGTACGACGGCGCCGGCACCAATTTCGCGGTCTTCACCGAGACCGCGGACCGAGTAGAGCTGTGTCTGCTGCACGACGACGGCTCGGAGACGGCGGTGGAACTCCGCGAGAGCGACGCGTTCGTACGGCACGCGTACGTGCCCGGCATCATGCCGGGACAGCGCTACGGCTTCCGCGTGCACGGCCCGTACGCCCCCGAGCGCGGTCAGCGCTGCAACTCGGCGAAGCTGCTGCTCGACCCGTACGCCAAGGCGATCAGCGGCTCCATCCGCTGGGGCGAGGAGGTGTACGGCTACCACTTCGACGCCCCCGACAAGCGCAACGACCTGGACTCGGCGCCGCACACGATGACGTCGGTCGTGGTCAACCCGTACTTCGACTGGGGCGACGACCGGCGCCCGCGGCGCGGCTACCACGAAACGGTGATCTACGAGGCCCATGTGAAGGGCCTCACCATGCGCCACCCGGGGCTGCCGGAAGAGCTGCGCGGCACCTACGCGGCCCTCGCGCACCCGGTGATCATCGAGCATCTGGTGGAGCTGGGCGTGACGACGCTGGAGCTCATGCCGGTGCACCAGTTCGTCAATGATCACCGGCTGGTCGACATGGGCCTCAACAACTACTGGGGCTACAACACGATCGGCTTCTTCGCCCCGCACAACGCCTACGCCTCCTGGGGCGACCGCGGCCAGCAGGTCCTGGAGTTCAAGTCGGCGATCAAGGCGCTGCACGAGGCCGGCATAGAGGTCATCCTCGACGTGGTCTACAACCACACGGCCGAGGGCAACCACCTGGGTCCGACGTTGTCCTTCCGGGGCATCGACAACCCCTCCTACTACCGCCTCACGGACGACCCCTGCTACTACATGGACACCACGGGTACCGGGAACTCCCTGCTGATGCGGTCCCCGCACGTCCTGCAGCTGATCATGGACTCGCTGCGCTACTGGGTCACCGAGATGCACGTCGACGGCTTCCGCTTCGACCTTGCGGCCACCCTGGCCCGGCAGTTCCACGAGGTGGACCGGCTGTCGTCGTTCTTCGACCTGGTGCAGCAGGACCCGGTGGTCTCCCAGGTGAAGCTGATCGCCGAGCCCTGGGACGTCGGCGAGGGCGGCTACCAGGTGGGCAACTTCCCGCCCCTGTGGACCGAGTGGAACGGCAAGTACCGCGACACGGTGCGCGACATGTGGCGCGGCGAGCAGCGCGCGCTCGCGGAGTTCGCGTCCCGGCTGACCGGCTCCTCGGACCTCTACCAGGACGACGGCCGCCGCCCGCTGGCCTCGATCAACTTCGTGACCTGCCACGACGGCTTCACCCTGCACGACCTGGTCTCGTACAACAACAAACGCAACAAGGCCAACGGCGAGGACAACCGGGACGGTGAGAGCCACAACCGGTCGTGGAACTGCGGCGCGGAGGGCGAGACCGACGACTCCGAGGTGCTGAAGCTGCGGGCCCGCCAGATGCGGAACTTCGTCGCCACCCTGATGCTGTCCCAGGGCGTGCCGATGATCAGCCACGGCGACGAGTTCGCGCGCACCCAGCGCGGCAACAACAACGCGTACTGCCAGGACAACGAGCTGGCCTGGGTGAAGTGGCTGGACCCCGACGCCGAGGAGGAGGACCCGGGCGTCGGCGAGCTGCTGAAGTTCACCCGCGCGATGGTGTGGCTGCGCAAGGACCACCCGGTCTTCCGCAGGCGCCGCTTCTTCCACGGACGGCCTGTGGAGGGCACCCACGACGAGCTGTCGGACATCGCCTGGTTCACTCCCGAGGGCAAAGAGATGACCCAGCGCGACTGGGACTCGGCGCCGGCCTCGGCGCTGACCGTGTTCCTCAACGGCAACGCGATCTCCGAGCCGGGCCAGCGCGGGGAACGGATCACCGACGACTCGTTCCTGCTGATGTTCAACGCCTCACCCAAGACGCTGGACTTCGTGGTGCCGGTCAACCACGGCCGCCAGTGGCAGGTCGTGGTCGACACCGCCCGGGCGGACGGGGTACCGCCGGGCACCGGCCCGAAGGTGCAGGCCGGGGACCGGCTGACGCTGGTGGACCGAAGCCTTACGGTGCTGCAGCGGCCGGTCTAGGGGTCGGTTCGGTGGTCCGATCGGTGTACGGCTTCGGGCGGGCCGTCAGCGCGATCGCGGACGCGAGTGCGGCGGCCAGGCTCGCCACCCCGAAGGCGGCCGCGGGGCCGTGGGACTCGGCGAGGCGGCCGGTGACGGCGACCGCGAGGGCCTGGCCGCCGACGATCGCACTCGTCGCGACGGCCATCGCCTCGGCCAGCCGTCCGGGCGGTACCGCCCGCTCGGTGAGCCCGAACACCGTGATCAGGTGCGGGGCGTAAGCGACGCCGAGGAGGGTGACGACCGCGTACAGGCCGACCATGCTGTCCGCCCACAAGAGAGGCAGAGACAGGGCGAGAGCTGCAGCGGTCGCCAGCCGCCATCGGGTGGCGAGAGCGACTTGCGCGGGCACGGCAGCCATGGAGAGCCCCGCGACAGCGCTCATGACACCCATCGCGGCGTAGACGAGTCCGGCCTGGTCGGAGTGGTTCAGCTGCTCGGTGAGCGCGGTGATGCCGGATTGGCATGCCCCGAACATCGCGCCCTGGAGGGCGAGGGCGGCACGCAGGGGGTGGATCGAGCGGGGGATGCGGGAGCGGGGGGTGGAGACGGGTGTGGGTGGGGGCGTCGACCCCGCCGTCGGATGCAGCGCGAAGCCCGTGCCGCACACGGCCACCAGGACGGCCGCCGCCGCCATGGCGAACGCGGGATCCGCCAGGACCGCTGCCAGGCCGACCAGCGCCGGGCCCAGGACGAAGGAGATCTCGTCGAGGGTGCTCTCGAAGGAGAGCGCGGTACCGATCGTCGTGTCAGAGGCTCCGGCTCGGCGGGCCAGCGCCACGAGCCGAGTGCGGCCCAAGGGGCCGATCAGCGGCACCGTCGCGCCCGCCACCGCACCGAGGAGAGCAAGCCACGGTGCCGGTAGCTTGGCCAGCGCACCGCAGGTCAGCGCGGTGATCGCGAGCGCGTTGGTGACGGAGAAGGCGAGTACGACCGTCCGCTGGCCGTGCCGGTCGGCGAGCCGGCCCACCAGCGGGCCGCAGGCCACCTGCCCGAGCGCGAGCGCCCCGCCGGTCAGTCCCGCGGCGGTCAGCGACCCGCTGGTGCGGGCGACGAGCAGCACACTGCCGAACTGGATCGTGGCCGTCGGCAGCCGCCCGAGGAAGGACACGACCGGCAGCAGCGGCCCGGTCAGACCGATGACGTTTTTGTACGTTCGCCTCGTGGTCCCCATCGCTCGAAGCTAGCCACGCGCGCGTGCACCCGTGGAGGGGACGATGACACGAAGGGCGGCAGGGCGGGTACGTAGGTTTGCATGACACCTGAGCGACCCGACCCCACGGTGCCCACGGCCACCTACCGGCTGCAGCTGCAGCCCGAGTTCCCGTTCGCGGCCGCGGCGGCCGTCGTACCGTACCTGGCCTCGCTCGGCGTCTCGCACCTGCACCTGTCGCCCGTGCTGGAGGCCGTGCCGGGCTCGGGGCACGGCTACGACGTCGTGGACCACGCGCGCGTGCGCGAGGAACTGGGCGGCGAGGAGGGCCTGCGCGCGCTGTCGGGCACGGCGCGGGAACACGGCCTCGGTCTCGTCCTGGACATCGTGCCGAACCACATGGCCATGGCCCCGCGCCACAACCGCGCCCTGTGGGAGGTACTGCGCGAGGGCCCGAAGTCGCCGTACGCGCGCTGGTTCGACATCGACTGGGAGGCGCAGGGCGGCCAGATGCTGCTGCCGGTACTGGGAGGCCCGCTCGGCTCGGTCATCGGTGAGCTGCAGGTCGACGGTGACCTGCTGCGCTACTACGACCACGCGTTCCCGCTCCGCGAGGGCACCGAGGAACTGCCGCTGCCGCAGCTCCTGGACGCACAGTGGTACCGCCCGGTGTGGTGGCGGCTGGCCCGCACCGAGCTCAACTACCGGCGCTTCTTCAGCATCTCGGAGCTGATCGGGGTGCGGGTCGAGGACCCGGAGGTGTTCGAGGCCACGCACGCGAAGGTGCTGCAGCTGCTGCACGAGGGCGTGGTCGACGGGCTGCGGATCGACCATCCCGACGGGCTCGCCGACCCCGACGGGTATCTGCGGCGGCTGCACGAGGCGACCGGCGGCCGCTGGACGGTCGTGGAGAAGATCCTCGCCGACGGGGAGCCGCTGCCGGCCTCCTGGCCCGTCGCGGGCACCACCGGCTACGACGCCCTGCGGCACGTCGACGGCGTCTTCACGGACCCGGCCGGGTTCGGCGAACTCCTCGGCCAGTACCGGCGGTTCGCGGCCCCGCAGACCGACCGGGGCGGCGACTGGGCGGCGACGGTGCGACGGGCGGCGTACAAGGTGATCACGCACGAGCTGGCCGCCGAGGTGGACCGGCTGACCCGGGTGGCGAGCCGGCTGTGCGCCACCGCGCCGGATCCCGCGCTGCGCGACCGCGCTCCCTGGGCGCTGCGCACGGCGCTGCAGGAGCTTCTCGTCCGGCTGGAGGTCTACCGGCCGTACACCTCCGGGGACGCCGCAGCTGTGGTCACCGAGGAGGCCGCGGCCGAGGCCCGGCTCGCCTTCGTCGTACCGGAGGAGGCGGGCGCGGTCGACGTCGTACGGAATCTGGTGCTCGGGCGGCACGGCGACGGGCCCGAACACGTGGAGTTCCGGGCGCGGTTCGCGCAGACCGCCTCCGCGCTGCGTGCCAAGTCCGTGGAGGACACGGCGTTCTACCGCTATGTGCCGCTGCTGTCGGCGACCGAGGTGGGCGGCAATCCGGGGAGTCCTGCGGTGTCCCCGGAGGACTTCCACGCCTACTGCGCGCGCGTGCAGCGCGACTGGCCGGCGACCGGGACGGTCGCGTCGACGCACGACACCAAGCGCAGTGCCGACGTACGGGCGGCGCTGGCCGTGCTCACCGAGTGCCCCGGGCGCTGGGCGGACGTGCTGGCCGAGGTGACGCGCACCGGGGAGGGCGTGCCGGACGCGCAGGCGGCGTGGGCGGCCTGGCAGACGGTGTTCGGGCTCGGCGCGGCGGGCGAAGAGCGCGTGCAGCAGGCCCTGTTGAAGCATGTGCGGGAGGCGGGGCTGTTCACGAGCTGGACGGAGCAGGAGCCGGCCTACGAGGAGGCGGTGGCGGCGTTCGTGGCGGCGGGGCCGTGCGGGGCGCCGGGCGAGCACGTCGTCGCCCTCCGGGCCGCGCTGGAGCCGTACATCCGGGCCAACGTGCTGGGCACGGCCCTGCTCCACCTGACGATGCCGGGCGTGCCGGACGTCTACCAGGGCACGGAGGGCGAGTACCTGGCGCTGGTGGACCCGGACAACCGACGGCCGGTGCGGTTCCCGCCCGAGGACGCCGGCGACAAGGGCGCGGTGACCGCGGCGGCACTGCGGCTTCGCGCGCGCCGGCCCGAGGCCTTCGGCGACGCGGCGACGTACGCCCCGCTGACCGCCGAGGGGCCGGCGGCGGGCCACTGTGTGGCGTTCGCGCGGTCCGGGGAGGTCGTCACGGCCGTGACCCGGCTGTCGCTGCGGCTGGCGGAGGCGGGCGGCTGGCGGGACACACGGCTGGAGCTGCCGCCGGGGCGGTGGTCCGACGTACTGGCCGCGGAGCGGGAGTTCACGGGGCACGCGCGCGTGGAGGAGCTTTTCGGGCGGCTGCCGGTGGTGTTGCTGGAGCGGGTCGATGCCGGGGCGTAGGCGACCCCGCACCGGCGCGGTTGGCCGGCGGCCAACTCACTGTGGGGGCACGCGCGTTCGTCGCACGCTGCTGGATCGTCCCGGGCGCAGGCGCGCACCCGCGTGCGCTCCCGGGGCATGTGCCGACCTGGCGGCGCGTGGTGATGAGCGACGACTCACCCCTCAAGCAGACGCCAACAGCACGCCTACGCCCCCGAGCGCACGGCTTCCGCGTCCCGGCCGGCAGCAATCGCCCTTGCGGCTGACGGTAAATGCATCTGGGCGCCCCCTGGAGCCTCCCCCGCGCCGACCTTGACAGTCAAAGGCCACCGTGGGGTACTGCGGATTGCGAAGCCGGGCGGACGTGTCGGGGGTGAGTCTCCTGCCGCAGCTGCGCTACCCCACCGTGACCCAACTCGTTTCGTCCGCGCAGGCGTTGGCTGCCCAGCGAGCGGGCCTGTGTGTACTGAGACAAGTGGGCGTCTCCCGGGCGGGCAGGCCCCTGCACCTGCTGTCCGTGGGTGATGCCCGGCGTGCCGTACTCGTCGTCGCAGGTGCCCACGCCAACGAGCCGACCGGCGGCCCCACACTTCTCGCGCTCGCCGAACGGGTGCTGCATGAGCGGGAGTTGAGATCCGGCACGTCCTGGCACTTTCTGCTGTGCGCGGACCCCGACGGGGCGAGCCTGCACCGCACCCCGGCACCGCGCAGCCTGTTCGACTACCACCTCGGGTTCTTCCGGCCCGCGGCCGAGGAACAGCCGGAGTGGTCGCCGTCGGTGCTGCCACCGCACCGGCTGCCGCCGGAGACGCGCGCCCTGACCCGGGTCATCGACGAGCTGCGCCCCTACCTCCAGGTGACCCTGCACGGCACCGATCTGGGCGGCAGCTGGGTGCAGTTGACCAAGGACATACCGGGCCTCGCCGAGCCGTTCGCCAAGTCCGCGGCCGAGCTGCACATCCCCGTGGAGACGGGTGCCTCGGACGCCGCGGGCTGGGCCGCGTCCGGACCCGGGGTGCATGTGATGCCCTCGCCCGGCGCGGGCGCCGCGTACCCGAGCATGCCGGACGACGCACGGCACAGCACCTGGTACCACACCCACCGGTACGGCGGCCTGACCGCGGTGGTCGAGGTACCGATGTGGGCGAGCGACCTGGTGGACGAGCCGGCTCCGCACCCGGCGCCGGCCGCGGCGATACGCCGACTCGGGCGTCGCCTGCTGCGGGACGGGCTGGAGGTGGAGCGGGTCCTCACCGAGGCGCTGCCGCGTCTGGAGGGCGTCGAGGGGCCGCTGCTGCGGGCCGCGAAGTGGGCGCTGGAACTGGTTCCGGGCCTGGCCGCGGACTGGATGCACACGCCGCCGGCCGACGACACGATGGCGTACGTGGGCAGCGTGGACGCGTTCGGCCGCCGATTGCCGCTGCGGGCGGCGGCGATGCTGCTGCGGGTCCTCCAGGAGGGCGACGACCGTGCGGCGCCGCGTCTGGAGCGGCTCGTGGCGACCTGGAGCGACGCCTTCGCGGCGCGCTTCCGCGCCCGCTGGGTCCCGCTGGAGCACCAGGTCGAGCACCAGTCCCGGACGGTCGTCGCGGCGGCACTGCACGCGCGCGAACGGGCGTCGTGAGGGCCCGGTCCGAGGCGGGCACGCGCGCGTGCAGGTTGCGGCGATACCGGCGTCAGCCCTCCAGTGCGAACACCGATCCCGTACGCGCGGCCATGACACACCCGCTGGAGAAGGTCTGGGTGTAGTCGACCCGGTGACCGCCCCACTCCCCGCGCGCCTGGACGACCACGGGTGCGTAGATCATCGGGCAGAAGACGTCCTTCTTCTGCGGGAGGCGGGAGATGTCGCCTTCGACGGCCGCCAGCTGCGCACACGCCTCGACCGCTCGCTTGTGCCCGAGGGGCGGGTCGCACAGCAGCAGGGTGCTGTCGGAGTGGATGCCGCCCTTGGTGACCGTCAGATAGAGGTAGTCGCTGTCCCGGAAGGGCTGCTGGGACGCCGCCTGTGCCGGGACCGCGCCGGCGAGGAGTACTGCGGCGGCCAGCAGACCGCCCCGAAACGCTTTCGCTGTGGTGCTGATCGTCATTCCCGATGCATCGGCACGGCGGCCTCGGAACCCCAGCCCGACTCACCCGAACGGGAGCACGCGGGCGCGTACTGCCCGGCGAGTTCGAACGCGGCGAGCACCACCCGGGACTGGTACTCGACCTGGCGCGCGACCGGTACCCAGCGCGCCCCGCAGCCCTCGCGGTAGTCGGCGCACCACTCCTCGATCAGCCGGTCCAGGTCGGGGAGCACACCGGACGGGTCGCGGCCGGCGGCCGTCACGAGCTGGTGCAGCAGTCCCGCGGTGCGCAGGGCCAGCCGCCGTCCGGCGATGCGCAGGGCGGCCAGATGGGCGGTGCTGAGCGGCGGGAGCGGGCGCGCTCCGTCGGCGATGTCCGGGTCCCAGGTGTCGGCGAGGCCGGGGCAGACCAGTAAATAGTCGTCCACCGGGGCGAGCAGACGGGCCGCGTCCGGCGCGCCCGCCAGATGGGGCCGCAGCCGCGCGAGGAGCACCTCCAGCAGCCGCGCGTCACGGCGCAGCGTGTGGCTGACGGTCCGGAGCACGGCGGCCGCGTCGGCGGGCGCGGAGCCGTCCTCCACGGCGGCCACGCCCCACATGGGCGCCTCGACGACCGCCGTCACGGTGCCGTGCCGGTGCGGGTGGAACCAGGTCGACTCGACGGCGGCCTCGGTGATGGCCGCGGCCAGGTCGCCGAGCCGGGGCGGCGGGATCCGGTAGACGGCGGGGCCCAGACACGGCCAGTACAGGGTGTCGTACGGGCCCAGTTCGCGCGGGATGCCGAGGCGGGCCGCGGTGTTCGCGACGCGCCCCGAGAGGCCGGGCAAGTCGTGGGTGAGCTCGACGAAGGCGCCGCCGACGTCGACGCCGTGCAGCGAGCACTGCAGGAAGGGCCGCAGCTCGTCCTGGAGGTCGAGGAGGGTGCGGGTCTCCGGCAGGGCGGCCGCCGCGGCGCCGTCGGGCAGCCACTCGGGCTGCTCCAGGAAGCCCGGCCGGAAGAAGTTCCGGAAGTACCGGCCCATCGTGTACGGGCCCTGCAGCCAGCCCTCGTTGCGGCGCAGCCCGTCCGGGTCGAGGCACAGCAGCAGGTTCCAGGTGGCGTCGGCGCCCTCGGTGAACCGCGGGTCGGCCAGGGCGCGTTCGGCCAGGCGCAGCACGGTGCCGCCGCCGACGGGTTCGTTGGCGTGCGGTCCGGCGACGACGAGGGCCTGGCGGCTGCCGTGACCGATGGAAAGCAGCCACATGGGGGTGCCCGCGCGCGAGGTGCCGACGCGGCGCAGACGGGCGTCCCGGGGACGCCGCGCAACGAGTGCTGCCGCCCGCGCGCCCAGCTCGTCGACGGTCGGGTAGCGGAGGTGGGGCGGCAGGGCACACCTCCACAATGTGGCGCCGTCGGTTCACCTGATGTACATGGCGTACGCACAGTCAGTCACGACTTGCGGACTACGTCAACACCACGGAAGAGAAAGGGGTTTGAGCCATCCGAGCAGGTCAACGCCGTGTCATGCTCAGGCCAAAGCTAAGTCATGGTTCAGTCGGCGGCGAGCCGGAAGGACATGCGTCCGAAGCCGATCTGGTCGCCCTCGCGGACGACGGCGGCTCCGATCACGCGCCGGCCGTTCACCGTCGTGCCGTTGGTGGAGCCCAGATCCCTCAGCACCCACATGCCGCCCTGGCGGCTGAGTTCGGCGTGCACGCGGGACACCGTTTCGTGTGTGAGGCGCAGTCCGTTGGCCGGATCGCGACCGATCCGCAGCGGGTGGCCGCCCGCGGGGTGCGGCAGCAGCAGCTTGGGGAGGCGCTCGGCCTGCCAGGCCCGGCGCAGCCGTACGGTGAAGCCGGAGACCGCCTCCACGGTGCCGAACACCATGCGCGAGAAGCGGCTCTCCTGCGGCAGGTCGGCGGTGAGGGCGGCGAGTTCGTCGGAGCGACGGGCGGCGAGGGCCAGCTCCATGCGGCGGATGAACGTGTCGTGCGACAGCCGTCCCATGGCGACGCCGTCACGCAGCACCTGCAGCGCCTTGTCGCGCTCCGCGTCGGACAGCCGCGCGGGGTACGTGTTGAACTCGAAGGACGACGTCACGTTCGTGATTGTCGGTCAGTGAACCCCGGGTGTCCAGAAAACGAGAAAACGGCCGCCACGCGTGCGTACCTGACGACACCCGCCGTAAAAGGGGTGATTCAAAAGCGGATTGATCTCGTTTGAAGCACCATGGACGGGCTACATCCCGGTGAGCAGACGAAGGGGAACCGTCCGTGCAGTTCGAGGTGTGGGCACCGCAGGCCGGCCGTGTGACGCTCCAGTGCGAGGGCGCCACGCGCGCGTTGGAGCGCGATCCGGAGCGGGAGGGTTGGTGGCGTGGCGAGGCCGAGGCGCGGGACGGCTCGCGGTACGGGTTCGCGGTGGACGACGGCACGGTGCTGCCGGACCCGCGTTCGCGTCGGCAGCCGGACGGCCCGGACGGGCTCAGTGCGGTCGTCGACCACGGGCGGTACGCGTGGCGCAGCGAGTGGGCCGGACGTCCGCTGCCGGGCGCGGTGCTGTACGAGCTGCACGTGGGCACGTACACCCGTGAGGGCACCCTGGACGCGGCCGCCGAGCGGCTCGGGCATCTCGTCGAACTGGGCGTCACACACGTCGAGTTGATGCCCCTGTGCCCCTTCCCGGGGCGGCACGGCTGGGGCTACGAGGGCGTGTCGCTGTGGGCCGTGCACGAGCCGTACGGCGGACCCGAGGGGCTGAAACGGTTCGTCGACCGGGCACACGAACTGGGCCTGGGCGTGGTCCTGGACGTCGTACACAACCATCTGGGGCCGTCGGGCAACTACCTGCCGGCGTTCGGGCCGTACTTCACGGACACGCATCACACGCCGTGGGGCTCGGCGGTCAATCTGGACGCGCCGGGTTCGGACGAGGTCCGGCGGTATCTGCTGGACAGTGCTCTGGCCTGGCTGCGGGACTACCGGATCGACGGGCTGCGGCTGGACGCGGTGCACGCGCTGGCGGACACGCGCGCGTGCCACTTCCTGGAGGAGCTCTCGACCGCGGTGGACGGTCTCGCCGCCGACCTGGGGCGGCCGTTGTTCCTGATCGCCGAGTCCGATCTGAACGACCCGCGGCTCATCACCCCGCGCGCGGAGGGCGGGTTCGGCCTGGACGCGCAGTGGAACGACGACTTCCATCACGCCCTGCACACCGCGCTGACCGGCGAGTCCCAGGGCTACTACGCGGACTTCGGGCGCGCCCCCCTGGCAGCGGTCGCCAAGACGCTCACCGACGGCTACTTCCACGACGGCACGTACTCGAGCTTCCGGGGCCGCCACCACGGGCGCCCTCTGGACCGTACGCGCGTGGCCGCGCACCGGCTCCTGGGGTACAGCCAGACGCACGACCAGGTGGGCAACCGCGCGCAGGGCGACCGGCTTTCGGCGACCCTCTCCCCCGGTCTGCTCGCCTGCGCTGCCGCCCTTACGCTCACCGCGCCCTTCACGCCGATGCTGTTCATGGGCGAGGAGTGGGCGGCGGGCACGCCCTGGCAGTTCTTCACCGACCACACCGACCCGGAGCTCGCCGAGGCCGTACGACGGGGCAGGCGGCGGGAGTTCGCGGCGCACGGGTGGGCCGAGGAGGACGTGCCGGATCCGCAGGACCCGGCGACCCGGGAGCGCTCCTGCCTGGACTGGGCAGAGCCGGAGAGCGAGCCGCACGCGCGCGTGCTCGCCTGGTACCGCCGCCTCATCGCCCTGCGGCACGAGCAGGCCGACCTCACCGACCCGGACCTCGCCGACATCAAGGTGGCGTACGACGAGCAGGAGCGCTGGCTGGCCTTCCGCCGCGGGGACGTCCGGGTCGCCGTCAACCTCGCGAAGGAACCGGCGGCGATTCCGCTCGGCCCGCGGCACGCGCGCGTACTGGCCGCGTGGGAGCCGGTGGAGGCGCCGGGCGCGGACGGGGTGCTGCACGTGCCGGGTGAATCGAGTGTGGTGCTGCTGCAGGGGTGAACGGCTCTATAGCTCGTCGCCCGGGTCGTCCTCCCTGAACTCCGTCACCCGCTCCAGCAGGATCGCCTCCCAGGCGCGGCGGAGTCGGAGGGCGAGCAGGGGCAGGGGATCGGTGGCGTGGCCGGCCAGGTGTTCGGCGAGGCGGACGACGGTGTCGCAGCGGGCGAGCCAGAGGCCGCGCAGGCAGGGGCGGGCGCCGTAGCCGGCGAGGGTGGCGGCGCGGACGGCGGCCGGGGAGCCGACGGCGGTCGCGAGGCCGGCGATGTCCTCGGCGGGGTCGCCCAGGGCCGCGTCGGTCCAGTCGAGGACGCCGCGCACCCGGCCGTCGGCGCTGACGACGAGGTGCTCGCCCCTGAGGGCGTGGTGGACGAGGACCGCGGTGCCGGGCTGGGCGGCGAGCTGGACGGCGGCCGGCAGGGTCAGCTGGTGGAGGCGGGCGGGGTCGAACTCGTCGGCTGCGGCGAGCCTTCGGGCGGCGCGCTCGGCGGCCCGGCGCAGGGCCTCCAGGGAGCGCGGCGCGGCGCGCGGGACGCCGAGCGTCTCGGCCTGCCGGACGGGCACCTCGCGCAGCCCGGTGAGCAGCCCCGCAAGGTCGGCCTCGCCGACGGCGGACACGTCGTGCTCCTCGGCCGTGCCGCCGGGCACCTTGGTGTCGAGCGTGTACGTCAGGCCGGGCGCCCACTCGCCGTGCGCGAGGCTGGTCGGCACGGCGACCGGGAGGTGCGGCCGTACGAGGTCGCGCAGGCGCAGTTCGCGGCGCTGGCGGACGGCGGCCTCACGGTCCGGGGCGAGGCGCAGGACGTGGCGGCTGCCGACCCACCAGGTGGAGTGCTCGCCGCCCTCGGCGACGGGCCGCACGTCCAGTCCGGCGGCGCCCGCGCCGTCCTTGAGCAGGGAACTGACCAGCCGGCGGACGGTGTCCGCGGTGGGTGTCGGTGCCTGGGTCATGGTCGCGCCGTAGTCACTCGGGGGTGTGCTGGGGCTCCTGGTGCTCGCTCAGTCCACTATGACCATTTCGCGGTCGGTGTTGTTGAGACGGCGGCCGCCGTTCTCGGTGACCGTGACGATGTCCTCGATACGCACACCGAACCGGCCGGGCAGATAGATCCCGGGCTCCACGGAGAAGCACATGCCGGGGACGAGTGGCTGCCGTTCACCCTCGATCATGTACGGCGGCTCGTGCGTGGTGACGCCGATGCCGTGCCCGGTGCGGTGGATGAAGTTCTCGCCGTACCCGGCGTCCGCGATGACCGCGCGGGCGGCCCGGTCGACCTCCTGGCAGGCGACACCGGGCCGCACCGCCCGGAAGCCCGCCTCCTGGGCCTCGCGCACGAGGTCGTGCACCCGGCGTTCCTCGTCGGTGGGCTCGCCGACGTGGACGGTGCGGGAGGTGTCGGAGCCGTAGCCGTCCTTGAGGCCGCCGAAGTCGAGGACGACCATGTCACCGTGTTCGATGACGCGGTCGCCGACCTCGTGGTGCGGGTTGGCGCCGTTCGGTCCCGAGGCGACGATGGTGAAGTCGACCTGGGAGTGGCCGAACTGCCGTAGCAGATCGGCGAGATCGGCACCGACGTCGGACTCCTTGCGGCCTGCGAAGGGAACTTTCCGGATCTCCTCGAACGCCCGGTCCGCGGCCGCGCCCGCGGCCGCCATCAGGTCCAGTTCCGCCGCGTCCTTGACGGCGCGGAGCATCGGCAGGGCCTCGGTGAGGGAGGCGTAGTCGGTGTCGGGCAGCGCCCGCTGCAGGCCGAGCAGGTGCATCGCCCAGGCGTTGTCGCTGATGCCGAAGCGGCCGGTGCTGGCGAGGAGGGCGGCGGTGGCGGCGTAGGGATCCTTGCCGTCGGTCCAGTCGCGCAGGGCGAGGGCGGGTGCGCCGGGGGCCTCTGCGGCGTCCGGGGCCTCCAGCGTGGGGACGACCAGGACGGGGGCCCGTCCATGGGCGAGGACGAGCAGGGTGAGCCGTTCGGTGACCGCGGTGGGCGCGTATCCGGTGAGCCACACCAGGTCGGGCCCCGGTGCCACCAGGAGCCCGGCGAGACCGGCGTCGGCGGCCACCCGCGCGGCCCGGTCCATACGGGCCCGGTAGTCGTCGGCGGTGAAGGGCGCGCGCGTGCTGCCGGTCATCCGGGCCTCCCGGGGCGGGTGAAGGGACCACAAGGGACTACGGGCAGCATCCTGCCCGTACGGAGAGGGCGGCGCGACCGGTCTGCGGGTCTTTCGCACGCTGTGCGGGCCATGCCGTCAGCTCTCCAGGGCGAGCCGGACGCCGAGGAGCAGCAGCACGCCCCCGGAGACCTGTTCCAGGCGCCGGCGCACCCCGGCGCGGGACAGCACGGCCCGCATCCGGCCCACGAACCACACGTACAGGCCGTAGAAGCCGACCTCGTAGACCGCCCAGAGCGCGGCCAGCCCGACCATGGCCGGCAGGTGCGGGGCACCCTCGGGCACGAACTGCGGCAGGAAGGACATGGCGAAGATCGCCGCCTTGGGGTTGGCGAGGTTGAGCAGCAGCCCGCCGCGGTAGGCGGCCCAGCCGCTCTTCTCGGCGCCCTCCCAGCCTTCCGCGGCTTCCTTGCCGCGGCGCGCCTGCCGCAGCGCCTGGATGCCGAAGCCGACCAGGACGACCGCGCCGACGATCCGCATCGCGTCGTACGCCACCTCGGAGGCGGCCAGCAGCGCGGTCAGGCCGAACGCGGCGACGACGCCCCAGACGAAGACACCCGTCTCGTTGCCGAGCACGGTCAGGAAGCCGGAGCGTCTGCTGCGCAGCGACTGCTTGATGATCAGCACCGTGCTGGGGCCGGGCGAGGCGGCGATGAGCGTGCAGGCACCGAGGAAGGCGAGGAGGGAGCTCAGCATGGGGGTCATCGTGGCCCACGCCATGGGAGCGGACCAGTCATTTCCCGACGAGTTAATGGATGCGTGATACCAAACCATTAGAGCTAATGCTTAGATGCAGCCATACCGTTAGTGGATTTTCGGGGAGGCGTACGAACGTGCTCGTACTCGCGCACATCAGCGATCTGCATCTCGACGGGACCGCCCGGGCCACGGAGCGCGCCGAGCGGGTGCGCGACCGCCTGTGGGAGTTGCCGGGGCGGGTGGACGCGCTGTTGGTGACCGGCGACATCGCGGACCACGGCGCGGAGGCGGAGTACGAGGAGGCCGCCCGCATCCTGGGGTTGCGCGAGGGTGAGGCGCCGTTCCCGGTGCTGACCTGCCCGGGCAACCACGACAGCCGGGCGCCCTACCGCAAGGCCCTGCTCGGGCGTCCCGCGAGCGACGGGCCGGTCAACAGCGCGCACGTCTTCGACGACGGCGCGGTCCTCATGTGCGACTCCAGCATCCCCGGGAGCGACGCAGGGGCGCTGGACGAGGAGACGTACGACTGGATCGAGGCGACGCTCGACGAGCTGGACGCGAGCCTGCCGGTGCTGCTCGCCTTCCACCATCCGCCGGTCGCACTGCACCATCCGCTGCCCGACCGCCACCAGTTGGGCGAGCCCGGCCGGCTGGCCGCGCTGTTGGAGCGGCGGCCGGAAGTCTCGGGGCTGATCACCGGCCATGCGCACACGCCTGCCGCGAGCGTGTTCGCGGGGCGGCCGCTGGTCGTCGGCCCCGGGGTGACGTGGACGCTGCGGCTGCCCTGGGAGGGCGAGCAGGTGGCCGACCGGGAGGCTCCGGTCGGGCTGGCCTTTCATGTGCTGGACGACGACGGGCGGCTCACGACTCACTTCCGGGTGGTCACGTGACGACACCGGGGATCGCCGTCAACTGCTGGTAGCCGCCGCTCTGATGACGGACCGTCAGAACAATCCCGACACCGGGTCGGGCGTGGGCGACGGCGTGGGCGAGGTCGGTGGCCGAGTCGATGCGGGTTCTGCCGAACGCGAGGAGTACGTCGCCGCGGACCAGGCCCGCCGTGAAGGCGGGGCCGGGGACGTGCACGCCGACGACCAGGGCTCCCGCCTTGTCCGCGTCGACGGCCTCCAGACCGAGGGTCGCGGCAGGGGACACCGCCGACGCGGTCGGCGTCGCGAGCGAGGGCGTGGGGGTGTGCGGGGCCGGGGGCGTCGGAGGCGTCGGGACCTGTGCGTGTCGTTGCAGGTCGGCGAGCTTGCTCATGCCGATCACCGTGGCACCAACGGTGCCGATGCCGACCCCGGACAGCACCAGGACCGTGCCGACGAACAGGGCGAACAGCACGGCCCTCAGCCGTCGGGCCCGCCGTCGTGCGGCGTGCGGGCGCCGGGCGGGGACGCCGGGTCCGGTGCCGCCGCCGGGGTCCTGGCCGGGCATCGGCTTGGGGCGCAACGCAGTGTGTTCCATGATCTCCTCCGGGTGAAGCTCTACCCGGAGCCCCGGTGCACGACGAGCCACGAACGAGTGAGACTGACTCACCGTCAAGGGCGGGAATCCTTCGTCCACTTGGGGCGGAACGGGAGGTCAGGCGTGTGCACCCAGCGCCTCCGCCAGCGTCGTCGCAGCCCCGCCGAGTGAGCCTGCGTACACCAGTTCCGTCCGGTGCACGAGGCGCGGGTGGGTGAGCGGGACGGCCATCGTGCCCGGCACGTCCGTCGCCGCCGAGTCGGGCAGCAGGGTCAGGCCGTGGCCCGCGGCGGCGAGGGCGGTGAGGGTGCGCACGTCGGTGCCGTCGTAGCGCAGGGCGGGGCGGAAGCCGTGGCCGCCGTTCGCGGCGCGGAGCTGGGCGAGCGGGAGGCCCGCGTCGGGGGCGTCCAGCCAGCGCGCGTCGGCGAGGTCGCCGAGGCGGAGGCCGGGGCGGCGGGCCAGGGGGTGAGCGGCGGGGAGGAGGACGCGGACGGGCTCCTCCCCCACGCCGTGCATGGTCAGCGGTGCCACGTCGGGCAGTCGGAGCGGATCGCTGGGGGCGGCCAGGCCGTCGACGAGACCGAGGTCCGCCGCGGCGGTGGCGACGGCGGCCGGGATCTCGTCGCGGGGCAGCACCCGCAGGGTCACGCCCGCGGCCGGGAGTGCGGCGACGGTGCGCGCGGTGAGTGCGATGGGGGTCGTGGCGAGCGTCAGGCCGTGTTCGGGCGCGGCCGCCATCCGTACGACGTCGGCGCGGGCCGCGTCCAGGCGCAGCAGCAGCGGGCCCGCGTGCTCGAGCAGCCGCTCGCCGGCGGGGGTGGGCGCGACGGGGCGGCGGGTGAGGAGGGGCGCGCCGAGGTCCTGTTCGAGCGCGGCGATGTGCTGGGACACCGCCGACTGGGTGTAGCCGAGTTCGCGCGCGGCCTCGGAGAAGGAGGCGAGGCGGGCGACGGTGACGTAGGTGCGCAGGAGGTGCGGGTCCATGTCGGCCAGGATGCACCGGCCTCATCAGCTCTGCTTATCGAGGGTGCAGAAATCATCGTTGGACGTGAATCTCGCTCCGCACCCAGGATGAGGTCATGACACGCACCGCAGCCCGAATCGCGAGGATCGCCCTGGTCGGGGACCGCTCCCCGCACGTCGTCTCGCACACCCGCGTCCCGCTGCTGCTCGACGCCCTCGCCGAGCGCGACCGCATCGGCCTCGACGCGTACTGGATCCCGACCGAGGACGCCGAGGCCGGGGACGCGGTGCGCGGGTTCGACGCCGTGTGGGTGCTGCCGGGCAGCCCGTACCGCAGCGAGGCGGGGGCACTGACGGCGATCCGCACCGCGCGCGTGGAAGGCATCCCCTTCCTCGGCACATGCGCCGGGCTGCAGCACGCGCTCCTGGAGTACGCCCGCAACGTCTGCGGACTCGACCGGGCCGCGCACGCCGAGAACGACCCCGACGCCGACGACCCGCTCATCGAGCCGCTGGCCTGCTCGCTCGTCGGCCACGAGGCCGAGATCACGATCGAACCGGGCTCGCTCGCCCACACGGTCATCGGCTCACAGCGCACGGTCGAGCGGTACCACTGCGCCTACGGCCCCTCCCGTCACCTCGACACCCTGCGCGCGCACGGTCTGCGCTTCTCCGGGCACGACCAGGACGGCCACATCCGGATCGCCGAACTCCCGGGCCATCCCTTCTTCCTCGCCTCGCTCTTCCAGCCGGAGCTGGCCGGCGACGGCTCGCACCCGCACCCGATGGTCCGGGCGCTGGCGCGAGCCGCGGTGGAACGAGCCGCGGTCCTCAGCTGATCGGCACCGCCGCGGGAGGGTGGTCCGGGAGGAAGGTGTGGGTGCGGCGGGCCAGGTAGTCGGCCTTGTAGCGGTCCACCTTCCGGTGCCAGTGGAGGATGCCCGCCAGCCAGTTCTCCAGGTCCTTCACATAGCCCCGCATGACCTCGCGCGCCTCGTCCGACAGGGCGAAGTCGTCGTAGACGACGGGGAGTTCGTGCGCCGCGACGTGTTCGAACTGCTGCATGCGCTGGGTCATCAGGTCGTGGACGACACCCAGTGCGGTCGGGTAGTCGATGCCGAAGAAGTTCTGCACGACGAGGATCGCGTTGTGGATCTCGCCCTCGTACTCGATCTCCTTCTGGTACGAGAAGACGTCGTTGATGAGGCATGCGTAGTCGACGGCGGCGTTCTCCAGGGAGCGGACGGGGCCGCTGCGATAGACCTCGGGCGGGACGGCGGGGCCGTGGCCCATGCGGCACAGGCTCATGGTGAGGTCGGAGCCGAAGGTGGCGCGGCGCATCTCCAGGTAGTCGACCGGGTCGGGGATGCGGTTCTGCAGCTGGTTGGACAGCTCCCACACCCAGCTCTCGGTCATCACGTTCACCGAGTCCTTGAGGGTGCGCCGCTGGTCGGGGGGCATCTCCGCCGTCGTGCGCGCCCACAGGTCGAGCAGGCCGCGCTCCATGCCGTTGACCGGGACGAGGGACTCATCGCCGTCCACGGGCATGCAGTCCGACAGGCGCTGCGTGGTGAGCCGGGCGGCCGCCAGGTCGCGGCGGTGGCCGAAGACCAGCGGGTAGTAGTCGTCGCCGTACGTGCCCCAGGCGAGCCACTGGGCGCTGAGGTCGAGCGCCTCGGGGCTCGCGTCCGGGTCGATGCCCGCCGAGCACAACGGGAGGTCGTACGCGGCGAGTTTGTCCTCGTCCCAGACGCCCTCCTGGAGCATGCCCATGGCGTGCATCCAGGCGGTGAGGCGCGGGCGGGCGGACTCCAGGTGCGGGCTCAGTCCGACCTGGAAGGGCATGTGGAAGTCGGGGAGCCGGGACGGGCCGACCTTCTGGAACGGCACGTGCGTGTACGCGCGCAGACGCTCGGCGCCGGCCGCCGCGAGCAGGGCGCCGACGTCGGCGGCCGAGGTGCCGGGGCCGGTCAGGCCGTGCCACGGGTTGGTGGACTGCGCGCGGGCGTTCATGTAGCGGCTGGAGCGCATGTGCCATTCGTGGCCACCGGACTGCCAGTCCTGAAGTCCTTGCGTGTACTTGGCGACGGCGGAGACCTCGGGCGGGGTGAGGCCCTTCTCCAGGGCGAGCGCGGGCACTTCGGTGAGGGCGGTGTGCTCGAACTGGTGGAGGCGGGAGGTCAGGATGTCGTTGACCGTGTCGGCGGCCTCCTGGGTGGTGCAGCCGAAGAAGGTCTCCAGGACGAGCACGCCGTTGCTGTTCTCGCCCTCGTCCTCGACCTCGCGCTGGTAGGAGAACAGGTCGTTGCGCAGGTGCACGGCGTCGGAGAACGTCTCCATCAGCACCCTGAGCGGCCTCGACCCGGCCACAGGGTCCGGGACTTCGGCCGTCGCGTACTCCACGAGCCCCGCCGACCAGGGCGCGCCGCCCACCTTGCGGCGCATCTCGATGTACTCGACGGGGTTGGCGATCCGCCCCTCGTTGATGTTGGACAGCTCCCACAGCGACTCGTTGAGGAGGTGCTCGGTCGCGACGGCGAAACGGCGGCGCCAGTCCACCGACATCGACGGCACCGTACGCGCCCACAGGTCGGCGAGTCCGGCTTCGACCGGGTTCTGCGGCTCCGGTACGGGAGTTGACAGGTCGAGCGGCATGAACAAGGGCAGGCGGTCCAGGTAGGCCTTGCCGCCGACGCGGTCCTGGGTGCGCTTGAAGATCTCCAGGAAGTGGTCGTCGAAGAAGAAGACCCACACGTACCAGTCGGTGATCAGCGACAGGGCGGGGCCGTCACAGTCGGGGTGGGTGTAGGCGCAGAGCAGTCCGTAGTCGTGCGCGTCCAGGTCGGACTGCTCCCAGATCCCGGACCCCTCCAGCATGCCCATCTCGCGCGCCCACTCGGTCGAGTGGGCGCGCGCCTCGTCGACATGCGGGTTCAGCCGCGCCTGATACGGCATGTAGAAGTGCGGGAGTTCGAAGGGCTGCTGCGTCATGGCCGGGCCCTACCCGCGGCCCTCCGGGACCATCCGCGAGCCCGGACATGATCACACCATCGCGTGAATCAGGGGTGAATCCGGGAGTTCTCGCGGACTCTTGTGGCGACAGCTACGACCATGCCGTACGGGAGTTGCTCGACCACCCGGCGGTGCGCCTGCCGGTCACGCCGCCGGCGAGCGCGGGCGGCCGGGAACCTGCAGGTCGACCACATCCTGCCGTCCAAGGGGCTGACGCCCGGCGCGAACGGGTTGTTCTGGCCGACGTCCGACGATCCGCCGTACCGCCTCGTGGGCGACGGCAAGACCGTGGTGACCTCGGACCACCGGATGGTGTGGCAGGAGGTTCGGGTGGGCTGACCGGACACTGTGCCTGTACTGCCAAGTAGGGGTGAAGGCAGAGGCGTTCAGGTGGCGGACCACGATCCGGGGGCCCTAGGCTCGGGCGCCACATGGAAGCCGACCGGCCGTAACGGCCCGGGGGAGGTAGGCCGTCATGACCGAGACACCGCTGCGCGCGGAACTGCTGTTCGCCCACGACGTGTCCGAGGAGCTGGAGCGGGAACTGGCCTCGGGGTTCGGCGAGTTGGGAGCTCCCGCGGTCCGGGTCCGGCGGGCCGTCGACCATCGCGGCCCGGCCGAGCTGCAGTGGCTGGTCCTGGCGTCGCTGCCGCTGCAGGCGTTCCTCAGCGGGCTGGGCGGTGAGGCGGTCAAGGACGGCTACCGCGCACTCAAGGACCTCGTGGGGCGGCTGCCCCGGCGCGACGGGAACACGGCACCTGAACCGGCCCCCCGCCCACTGGTGCTCCACGACGAGCGGACCGAGCTGCAGATCGTCCTGGAAGGGGACCTGCCGCAGAGCGCGTACGAGCAGCTGGTCGTGCTCGACCTGACCCGGTTCGCCGTCGGCCCCCTGCACTACGACCGAGCGCTCGGCCGGTGGCGGTCCGAGCTGGACGAGGCGGCGGTCTGAGGCGCGGCGACGAAGTGTCGTACGGCGACGCGCACCACGGATCGGGGGCCGGGGACCTGATGCAGCCCAGCGAGCTGAACCGGGCCTTACGGAACTGCGAGGAGGGCGAATCCCTTCTTGCCGCCGGGGACTTGGAGGGAGCGGGGCGGGCGTTTCGGGCGGTGCTCGCGGGCGTGGGGCCGCTGGAGGACGGAAGTGCGGAGGGTAGCGAGGGGGACGACAAGCCCGCGGATGGTGGCTACGGCGGACCCGGCGCGGGTGACGGGGCGGCGGCTGGTGGGGACGCGGGCGGCGGGACGACGGCCGGTGCGGATGCGGGGAGCGGTGCGGGGGCCGGTGCGGGTGCGGGGGCCGCGACAACGGCCGGTGCGGACACGGATGGCAAGACGGCGGCCGGTGCGGACACGAACAGCGGGACAACAGCCAGTACAGACGCGAGTGGCGCGACGACGGCCAGTTCGGGCACAGACGGCGAGACAACGGCCGGTCCTGATGCGAGCAGCGGGACAACAGCCAATGCAGACGCGGATGGCGAGACGGCAACCGGTCCGGACGCGGATCGCAGTGCGGCCCACGTGGGTGGACGCGCGGTGGGCGATGTGGAACCTGCCCGGAGTGGCGCGGCGGCAGGCGGTGCGGGCCCTTCCGCTGTCTGCGCGGATCACGGCGTAGCTGACGAGTCCGTCGGCGCGGTCGTGGCCGATGGGTCGCCGGCTCCGGGCGGCTCCGTGTCCCGGTCCGTCCCCGAACCCGGCGTCTCCGCCGATCGGCTTGCCGCGCGGGCGCATGTCGGGCTGGGGCGGTTGATGCTCGCGGCGGGGGAACCCGGGCGGGCCGAGAAGGAGTTCCGGCGGGCCGTGCGGCTGCGTCCGGTGGACCGGGATCCGTTGTACTGGCTGGGGTGTTCCGCCGCGCATCAGGGGGTGCACCGCCAAGAGGCTTACGAGACGGCCGAGTTGAGGTTCACGGAGGTCGTGGAGCGGTGGGGCGGGGACGGGCCGGGTCTGGTGCAGCGTGCGTACGTCCGGGTGCGGCTCGGCCGGCCCGCGGACGCGCTGGCCGACTTACGGTCCGCGGAGCGGGTCGGTGCGCTGGACGCGGAGGCCCGTTGGGTGCTGGCGGCGTTGTCGGGCGGGGCGGCGCGGGACGTCGCCCGGCTGCTGGGGGCGGCCGCGCGATCCGCGATGGGGCGGGCGCAGGGCCGCTCGCGGGCGCACGACGACTGGAGCCGAGCCGCGGCGCTGCTGGACCGCGCCCGTCAACTCGACCCCGCGGAACGGGATTTCGCCCTGCCGCACTCGGTCGCCCTCTGCCTGAGCGGACGCCGCGACGACGGCCTCGCCGTACTCACGTCCGCGTCCCGCTCCGCTCCTACCGACCGCCGTCTCGCCCACAACCTGGCGTTGATGGCTTGGCACGCGCTGACGCCTGCTGACGGGGAAACCGCCGAGGTCGGCACGGCGCGCGGAGGCAGCACGGTCGGAACCAGCGGGGCGAAGGGCACGACCGGGGCAACCGGCGAGCGTGAGCCAGGCAGTGCGGCCACCGTGACAGGCACTGGCGACACGGCCGAGCAGCGAGGCACGGGCGTCGGACAGGCCGGCGTGCCCGGCAACGAGGGCATCACGACGGCTGCCGGCAGCATGATCGACGCGGGTGGCACGATCGACTCAGGCCAGGCGGACCGACCAAGCGATACCGCCGACCCCACCCACGCCGGTCGGCCGGCCGGTCCGGGCGGCTCGGGCAGTGCAGGCGGCACGGACAACGCGGCAACCCCCGGCGCCGGCCGCACCCCCGACGAAGCCACCGCAGACCTGGCAAGTGCCTGGAAGCGCTGCGTCGCGCTCTGGGGCGGCCTGTTGCACGACTCCGTTTTCTGGGAGCGGCGGCGGGTTGAGGCGGCCGAGCGGTACGGGGTGGCCGTCGAGGACAAGGATCTCGTCACGCTCCGCGGTGACCTCCAGGATCGGCTCGAGGCGCTCATGCCCGAGGGCGACGCCGCCGGCCGTACCTCTCCCGAGGCGCTGCTGCACCGGGAGATCGAGGCGGCGCGGCTGCTGGCGGAGGGCGGCGGGCTGCCGCTCGCGACCGCTTCCGGGCCCCTTGTCTGCGGCCCCCTGCGGATCGTGGAGCTCGGCAGGGAACCGGAGTTGGGAGCCTTCGTCAGTGCGGCGGGCGAGGCGGCACCTGCGCTGCGCCAGGCCTTCTCGCACCTCGGCCTGGCCCAGGCCCTGCTCAGGCTCGACCGTCCCGGCGAGGCCCTCGCCGCCCTGACCGGCCTCCGCTGCCCGAGCTGCCGCGCCCGTTCAGCCACCGGCCGGACCGCCACAGCACCGGCCTCCACGACTGCCCCAGCCGCAGCCCACGCTGCCGCAGACCGCCGACAGCCCCCGGCTGAAAGCCCGAACGGCACCTCCGCCGCCGTAGAAACAGACCCACCCCCAACCCACCCCACGGCGCACGACCACGCGCAGGCACACCCCGCCCAAACCCCCCGCCGCCCCGACCGCGCCGCCGTCTGTGACCCCGACTGTGCCCACTTCGACGCCCGTAACCCTGCATACGCCGGACAGGCCGGCAAACACCGGCAGTTGATGCTGGACGGGCGGGCGCTGGCCATGGCGGCGCGGCTTGCTCAGGGGCGGGTGGCGCTCACCCCGGTCGCGCCCGATGTGCGTACGGCGGCGGCGAGTTGGCAGAAGGCGCTTGCGCATGCGCGGGCGATCGGGCAGGGCGCGGAGGTCGAGGCCATCGTTGCCGACACCGCGCTCGGTGCGGCCAAGGCCTTGCACCGAAGCGGTGACATCAATGCCGCCGGAGCGACGCTGGAAGCCGCCCATGCACTGCTCGACGACGGGCAACACGACCGGCTCAAGGGGCAGTTGGCGCGTGTGCTCACGGAGCGGGGCATCACTCGGGCCAACGCCGACATGGAGCGGCTGGAGGGGCCCGCCGCCGATCTGCGCCGCGCGGTCGAGCTCAACCCGCATCTGCACCGCGCCCAGGTCAACCTTGGCGTCGTACTGCGCATCCTCGGGGCCCGTATGCGCTGGTCGGGGAGTCTTGTGGGAGCCAGGAACAAGCTGAAGGACGCGGTGGACCACCTCACGGACGCCTTGGCGCACTTTCCCGAGGATCCGGAACTCGCCGAGCTCCGGGATCTGGTGCAGGACGATCTCGCCCTGGTTCACTCGGAGTTGGAGCAGGGGCGGATCGGGGGACTGCCGGAGTGATGGAGTACGAGGAACTGCGCTTCCGGGTGCGCCCGGTCGGCGTGCACCGTCATGTGCTGACGGTCAGCGGGGTCGGCGGCGCCGCGGAGGTGCTCGCGGTGGACGACGGCCGGCCCGAGGCGTATCGCAGGCGCTGGGAGCGTCTGGTCGAGGCCGAGTTGGGGTACGCGCCGCTCGGCGACCAGGATGCCGCCTCCCGGCTGCGGGACCTGGGCCGGGACGTCTTCGGTCTGCTGTTGGGCCCGCGGGCCGCGGAGTATCTGGGCGAGGCACAGGAGTACGTACGGCAGTTGCAGCCCGCGCGCGGGCTTCGCCTGCGTTTCGATCTGCCGCCGGCCCTGCGCTCGCTGCCGCTGGAGGCACTGTGCGCGCCCGCCACCGAGCCGGGCCAGTCGACGGCCCTGCACGACAACCTGTCGCTGGTGCGGTCGCTGCGGGGCGGGCCGATCGGCCACCGGCTGCCCGAGCCGCAGGACGCGCCGAGCAAGATCCGGCTGCTGGTCGTGCACGCCTCGCCGGACGGCGAGACACTGCCGGTCGGCGAGGACGAAATCGCCTTACTCTTACGGGAGTTGCCGCAGGTCGCCGTCGAGACGACGCTGGTGCGGCCGGCCACCCGGGACCGGCTGGAGACCGCGCTGGGCGAGCGCTCGGACCTGCCCACGGCCGTCCTGCTGATCGCCCACGGTTCGTACGACACCGAGCTCGGCAAGGGCATGGTGCATCTGGAGACCGCGGGCGGCGGCACCGACCTGGTGCCCGCGGACCTGCTGAGCGGCATGCTGCTGCGGGCGGCCGGGTTACGTCTCGCGGTGCTCAACCTCTGTTCCGGGGCGGACAGTTCGCACACCGAGCCGTTCTCGGGGCTGGCCCAGGCGCTGATCGGGGGCGGGGTGCCCGCCGTGGTGGCCATGCACGGGCGGGTGAGCGACCGGTCGGCGGGGCTGTTCGGACCCGCGCTTCTGAAGAAGATCGCGGCCAACCAGACGATCGACGAGGCGATGGCACACGCCCGCCGCACCATCTCCTACCAGCGCGGGCACACCGCCACCGAGTGGGCGACGCCCGCGCTGTTCCTGCACGAGGAATGCCGCCACGGCTGGCTGTTCAAGGCACGCGAGGTACGCGACGGCGAACGCGCCGCGCACGATCCGCTGCGGCAGGGCGCAGCGGCGTTGGGAGCCTTCAACAACCCCATCGGGGACGTGAATTCGGCCCAGCTGATCGAGGCGGCCCGCTTCCAGCGGCTGCGCAGAAAGTGGGAGGACGTACACAGCATCCTGGCCACCGACACCCAGCGGTACCGCAAGGAACAGCAGTTGCTGCGGGAGGAGGCGGCGTACGAGCTGGCCTGGCCGAAGGTGCAGGGGCTGTGCGAGCTGCTCGCGGACGAGGAGGCGCCGGCCGCGCAGCACGCGCTGTCCGCGGTCCGCAGCGCCCTGCCGGACGGCGATCGGGCCTGGCTGCCCCTCCTCGACAAGGAGGTGCTGGACCTCTCCCGGCTCACCGGGCTGCTGGAGCGGGCGCACACGGCCGGGCGCGAGGCGGACTGGGCCACGGCGCACGAACTGTGCGAGGAGCTCCTCGCCGAGCGACCGGCCGGGTTCGGCGACACGGTGCGGCTGCGCGAGGCCGCCGCCGAGGAGCTGGCACTGGCCGACGCCTGCGAGCGCGCGGCCGCGGCATGCGCCATGGGTGACTGGGCCGGCGCGTCCACCGCCTACGGCCACGCCCTCGACCTGCGGCGCGACCACCGTCCTGCGCTGGCGGGCACGGCGTACGCGCACGGCCGCAGTGCCGAGGACGCGGGTGACTGGCCCGCCGCGGCGGACGCCTTCGGGCGCTGCCCCCAGCTGTACGACGCGACGGCCCGCGGAGCCTACGCCCGCGCCCGGGCGGCCGCCGCGGCCGGCGACTGGAGAACGGCCCACGAGGCGTTCGCGCAGGCGTCGGCGCTGTACTCCGCCGCCGACGTGACGGCACCGGACGTACAGCAGGAAGACGTACCGCAGGAGGCTGCGGCTCGCAACGGACACCCGGCCGTCCCGGACTCGGGGGACGTCACCCTCGCCCCGCTCACCGGCACCGCGGCCTCGAACGGACACGCCCACCCCCCGTGCGCCCACTCCCCCGGACTCCCCTCCTGGCTCGCCTACGCCGCAGCGCGCGTCGCCGAGGGCGAGGAGCGGTGGGAGGAGGCGGCCGAGCGGTTCGCCGTGGCCGTCGGATTCGATGACGCCGTGGTGCGGGCCCACCATGCGCGGGGCCGTGCCGCCGTCAAGGACGGTGCCTGGTGCGAGGCGCTGGCCGCGATGCGGGCGGCCGTCGCCGAACCGGCCCCGGAGGCCGACGGCGGCGGACCCGCGCGGGCCCACGAGCCGGAGCCGGGAAACGTCGCGGTCATCGGTGGGACCCAAGTGGCCGATGCCCCGGTCGAGTTGGCCCATGGCCTCCCCGCTCCGGCCTCCTGGATCCCGGAGTTGCAGGAGCGGGTGCGCGAAAGTGCCGTGGCCGCCGCGGAGTCGGGGCAGTGGGAGCGGGCGCTGGACTGTCTGCGGCTGTTGCCGGACGCGTACGAGGACACCTGGGCGCAGCGCCGGTTCGCCGAGGGGCGGGTCGCGGAGGCCGCCGGGGAGTGGTCGGCGGCGGCCGAGGCGTACTCCGAGGCCGGGCAACCGGATGCGCAGGCGCGGCTGCGGTACGCCCTCGGGCGGGCGGCGGCGTTGTGCGAGGAATGGGACGCGGCCCGGGAGCACTTCGCCGAAGTGCCCGACCACATCCATGACTTCGCGGAGCCGCCCGAGGCGCTGCGGCTCTACGCGCAGGGCCGGGCCGCCGGCGCGCGCTGTGACTGGAAGGCCGCCGTACTGGACTTCGGCGGGCTGCCGGACAGCCATGCGGACGGCGACGTGGGCCACCGGCGCAAGTACGCGCGCGCACGGGTCGCCGAGCAGCAGGAGGACGCCAGACCGGACACCTGGACCTCCGTGCTCGGCCACCTGGACGGCGTACCGGACGAGGCTTTGGACGGGGCGGTCGGGCTGCTGCGCCGCAAGGCCACCGGGCAGCATGCGCTGAGCCTGGCCGAACTGGAGCGGGCCCGCGGCCTGTTCGAGCCGTACGCCGCGGACGACGCGGAGTTCGCGCTGCTGCACGGCTATGTGCTGGCGCGGCTGCACGAGCGCGACCAGGCGTGGGAGGAGGCGCTCGCCGCCTACGAGGAGCTGCCCGGCCACCATGCCGACGTGGCGCCGCGCACCCGGTACGCCCGGGCGCGGGTCGCCGAGGCGGTCGCCGGAACCGCCGAACAGTGGGGTGCCGTACGGGAGTTGTACGCGGAGCTGGCGGACGCCTTCGCCGACGACGGCGGCTACGCGGACGCCGCGGTGCGCGCCCGGTACGCGCGTGCCCGGCACGCCGAGGCCGAGGGCGACTGGGAGGAGGCGTGCCGCACGGCCGACGCACTGCGCGGCCACGCCGACGCGCCCCTGGTGGCCGCCTATGCGCGGGGCCGGCTGACGGAGGCGCAGCGGGACTGGCACCGGGCGGTGGACGCCTTCCGCGCGAGCGGGCCGTACCGGGACGCGGAGGCGCGGCTCGCCCACTGCGAGGGGCGGCTGCTGGAGGAGCAGGGCCGGTTCGCGGCGGCCGCGGAGGCCTACGAGCGGGCCGGCGGCGACCACGAGGGCGCGCGGGCGCAGGCGGTGCGGCTGCGCGGGGTGCTGCGGCTGGCCTGGGTGGACGGTGCGATCGGCGAACCGCTGGTGGCGGACCCGTTCGCGCTGCGGGACGAGACGTTCCCGTATCTGGCGCTGCGGGACGCGGGCGTCGGTCCCGGTTCGTCGATGGACGTGGTGAACAACCTGTCGTTCACGCTGATGGAGCGCGACGGCACGACCTGGACCTGGCCGGAACGGGTGGCCTGGGACCGGCTGCGGGTGCCCGCGCGGCGGCTGGAGCTGGACGCCCTGCTGTACCGCTGGCACGCCCCGGCCGCGGTCCGCGAGGCGGTCGCGCACCTCGCCCCGGACGACGGCTCCGATCCGCTGGACGCGCTGTGCGAGCGGTTCCCGAAGGACGCCCCGCTGCTGCTCCTGCTCGCCCGGGGCCGGGACGCGGCCGTCGCGGCCTGGGAGGAGCGGCTCGCGAAGACGCCCGGCGACATGACGGTGGTGCACGGGCTGGCCGTGGCCCGGCTGTGGCAGGCGCGGGAGCTGGAGCACAGCGGCGCCTGGGAGCACGCTGTGCGGGCCTGGGAGGAGGCCCTCGCCTACTGGGCGGCGGTGCTGAGCGACGAGGGCTACTGGGACGGCTGGCGCGCCGAACGCGCGGGCTGCTACCAGCGGAGTGTGCCGCTCGACGACCTCGCCCGGCTGCGCCGGGACCTCAGTCTGCGGCTGTCGGAGCATCTGGCCGCCGGCGAGGAGACCCACACCGACCAGGACAGGCCCGAACAGGCCGGGGCCTACCGGCAGTTGACCGCCCTGTTCGAGGCGGAGCTGGGCGGGGCGCGGGTGCTGAAGGAGGTCGGCGGGCTGCCGACGGTGCCGGGCACGGCCGTCGCCCTGGCCTGCGGGCCCCGGTATCTGCGCATGCTGCGGCTTGAGGTGCCGCTGGCCGAGCGGGTCGCCGAGCTGAGCGCGGCCGCCCAACAGGGCCAGGATCCGGGCGAGTTCGCGGTGCGGAAGCTGCGCTGGGCCTTCTCGGTGCTGTCACCGGCGTATGCGCTCGCCGAGGCGCACCGGTTCGAGGAGGCGCTGGTGGCACTGCCGGCGCTGGCCGCGCTCACCGAGCTGCCCGAGGACTGCGCGGGGCCCGGCGCGGAACCGGCCGCGCACGTCCAGGGCTGCGGCCACTGCCGGGACTTCGTGCGCCGCGACCCGGCGTATCTGCGGCTGACCCGGCGGCAGGCACGGTTCGTGCAGGACGGTGCGGCGCTCGCGGTGCAGGTGCGGCTCTCGCTAGCGCAGACGGCGCTCACCAGCGGCCTGGGCGGGCTGGACCGGGCGCTGGCGCAATGGTCGCAGGCCGTGCTGGTGTCGAAGAGCGCCGGTATGCAGGCCCGCACCAACCGGGCGGTCGTACAGATGGTTCTCGGCCGTATGGAGGCGCTGATCGACACGCCGTACGAACAGCGGGACGCCGCGCTGGACGAGGCGGTGGTGCTGGCCGAGCAGGTCAAGCCGGTGCTGCAGCCGCTCGCGCACGATCTGGCCGGGCAGTTGGACGCGCAGCTGTCGCTGGTGCTGTCGATGCGCGGCGTGTGGCGGGCCTCCTCGCGCGGGCGCCACGGTCTGCCGCTGGACGTGCCGGCCGCGGAGGCCGACCTGCGGCGGGCACTGGAGCTGAACCCCGAGTCGGGCCACGCCCGCGGCAACCTCGTACGGGCCCTGGTGTACACGCTCGAGGAGCGGACCGCCGATCCGGTGGAGCAGCTGGGGGTGCTGCACGAGGCGATCGGCCTGCTGCACACCGGTCTGCGGCAGGAGCTGGCGCACAACTACCGCGAGACCCTCGCCGAGACGCTGAACGCGCTGGAGCGGCTGGTGTCCGAGCGCATCGGCATCGACGGGCTGGCCGAGCTGATGCGGGCGATGGCGCAGGAACAGCCCGCGGACGAGAACGATCTCGCCGGGCTGGCAAGGAACTTGGCGGACCGGGCGCGACGGGCGCTCGAGGAGGACGGCGACGTGGCGCTGGCGGTCCATCTGCTGATCCGCGCGGCCCGCACGGACCCGTCGTCGGCACAGGTCCGCAGTTTCCTGCTGGACGCGGTCGGCCGCTGGCGCGAAACACTGCGCGGCCGCGG
>NZ_JBIAUR010000004.1:221884-699370 GCF_042893105.1 Streptomyces sp. NPDC001663
GCGGCGACAAGGAGGACGGCGCATGCTGATCGAGGACCCGACCGGCGGCCCCACCCGGACGCCACCCCACGCGGCGTCGGCCGAGCAAGGCGCGACCAGTACGCATCCTTCGTCGACACGGACCCACAATCCCCTCCACAACACAGTCCGCCGCTCGCACGATCGGCCGCGCGGCCGCGGCGACAAGGAGGACGGCGCATGCTGATCGAGGACCCGACCGGCGGCCCCACCCGGACGCCACCCCACGCGGCGTCGGCCGAGCAAGGCGCGACCCGTACGCATCCTTCGTCGGCACAGACCCACAATCCCCTCCACAACACGGTCCGCCGCACGCACGATCGGCCGCGCGTCCGCGGCGACAAGGAGGACGGCGCATGCTGATCGAGGACCCGGCCGGCGGCCCCACCGGGACGTCGCCCTACGCGGCGCTGGCTCCGGCGGGCGTGACGCCGTGGACGGCGCAGGCCGAGATGCAGGACGTGTCCTTCGAACTGGCCGAGCGGGGACTGATGTCGCCGCAGACCCAGCAGGCGTGGAACGACCTGCGCAGCACCCGCCGCCGGCTGCTGTTCGACCTGTTCCTGTACGACATCGGCGACGGGCCCGAGGCGGAGGAAGTGCCGGAGGAGTGCGGTGAGGCGGCACGGCCCGCCGGGCCGCCTCCGGTGTGGGCGGCCCGGCTGCTGGACGACCTGATCCGGTTCGACCGGTGACCGCGAGGGATGCGATGACCGAAGCAGACATGTCCGCGGCCCGGCTCGGTTACGAGCACGCGCGGGAGCTCGCGGCCCGCGAGGCGGCCCACCGGGCGCACCTGGAACGGCTGTTGCTGCTGTGCGCGGACACCCTCGACGACTTCGACCGGGTGCTGGCCGACGGGCCCGTGCGCGACAGCGAGGCCTACCGCTGCAGCATGCGGCGGATCGCCGAGCGCTTCGAGACCGCGCTGCGCGGCGAGGGCCTCGAGCCGATCGGTGTCCCGGGCGAGCGGGCGGAACCCGCCACCCATCACGTGGTCGAGGTGCGGCCGTCCGTGTCGGCCGCCGGGGACGAGGTCGTCGAGGTGCTGCAGCGCGGCTACGGCCACGACGGCCGGGTGCTGCGCCCGGCGCGCGTGGCGATCGCCGTACCGGACGGTGAACGAGCCGATGAGAGAGGGAAGTTGGCGAACAAGAGGGGGGACCTGGGATGACGGCGATCGGTATCGACCTCGGCACCACCAACAGCGTGGTCGCACGCTACGACCCGGACCGCGGGGAGGCCCATGTGGTCCCCAACGGCGAGGCGAGCAACCTGACCCCGTCGGCGGTCGGCATGCTGCGCCGGGAGGGCTCGGAGCTGCTGCTCGTCGGGCAGGAGGGGCTCAACTGGGCGGAGGTGCACCCCGAGGACACAGTGCTGTCGGTGAAGCGGCTGATGGGCCGCGACTTCACCGACGACAAGGTGGCCCGGGCGCGGGGCGAGCTCAGCTACGGGATCGTGCCGGGCGAGGACGAGGACCCGCGCGCCCATGTGGTGTTCGGCGACCGCACGGTCACACCGGCGGAGGTCTCCAGCGCGATCCTCGGCAAGCTCGTCAAGGACGCCTCCCGCAACCTCAACGAGGACGTGACGCACGCCGTGATCACGGTGCCGGCGCACTTCGGCGACGCCCAGCGGGCCGCCACTCGGGAGGCGGCGGAGATCGCCGGGATCACCGTCAAGAAGATCATCGACGAGCCGACGGCGGCCGCGATCGCCTTCGGCATGGACAAGCGGGCCGGGGAGCGCAGCCGCATCCTCGTCTACGACCTGGGCGGCGGCACCTTCGACATCTCCATCCTGGACTCCACCAAGGGCCCCGACGGTACCGCCCAGTTCGCGGTGCGCAAGTTCGCGGGCGACGACTGGCTGGGGGGCGACGACTTCGACCTGGCCGTGGTGAAGCGGATCTTCGAGTGGGTCCAGCGGGAGTGCGGCATCGACCCGTCCGACGACAAGCAGTTCCGGTTCACCGCGAAGAAGTACGCGGAACTCGCCAAGAAACAGCTCAACACCCTGCCCGAGACCGTCATCAACATCCCCGGCGGATTCCGCCGCGACGGGGTGAACGTCGACGTCTACATGCCGCTCACCCAGGCCGAGTTCAGGCTGCTGACCGACCCGCTCGTCCAGCGCACCATGGACCTGGTCACCGCGACCCTCGAGAAGGACCAGCTGACCACCGCCCAGATCACCGACGTGCTGCTGGTCGGCGGCGGGACGCTGACGCGTTCGGTGTACGAGGCCGTCGAGGCGCTGTTCGGCCGGGACAAGGTCCGCCGGCAGATCAACCCCATGGAGTGCGTGGCGCTCGGCGCGGGCATCCTGGCGGGGACGCTGGACGGGGTGGAGTGCCCGGTCAAGGGCTGCCGGACGGTCAACGACGAGGCGGCGACGGTCTGTTCGGCCTGCGGCACGAGCCTGGCCAACGCCCGCGCGGTGGGCTCGACCGGCCTGTACGAGGTGACGGGCGTCGCCATGGGCATCGCCGCGGTGCGCGGCACACAGCGCGACGTGTTCGTGCCGATCATCGAGAGCGGCACCGCGTACCCGCTGCCCAGCCCGTACACCAAGGTGTTCCACGCGACCGACCCGAAGGTCATCCGGGTGCCGGTGTACGAGGGCAACTCCCCGGTGGCGAGCAAGAACGACGAGCAGGGCGTCGTGGAGTTCGAGCTGCCCCAGGAGATCGAACTCAACCAGCGCGTGGAGGTGTCGTTCAACTACGACGCCAACCGCACCATCACCGTGTCGGTCAACGTGCCCGGCACCGGCATCCAGTTCCCGCCGACCGCACCCAAGCGCGAGAAGCCCCGCACCCCTCCGCCCGCCCCGGCCCTCGGACCGGACAGTGCCACGCTGCGCCAGCGCCTGGAGTGGGCCAAGCGGGACGCGGAGAAGTTCCTGCAGCGCTACGGCAACTTCGTCGAGGACCAGCAGGAGATGAAGGTCCGCCGGGACCTGGAGCAGGCCGAGCAGGTGCTCAGGCAGGGCGAGAGCGGCGAGTACAAGAGGCTCACCGAGCTGCTCCTGGACGACATGTACCACCACTGCGGTTTCGCCAGCCAGTTCCTGCACGCGGAGGACGCCTCCTACGGCGCGCCCCCGGAGACGGCGGGCCTGATCAACGAGGCGGTCGGCTATGTGAAGAAGGCCCACAACGAGGGCAACCGCGTCATGGCCGCGCAGCAGGCCCGCAACCTCGCCAACCTGGTGGCGCAGGCCTACGACGCGCGCCGGGTCTCGACGCTGCGCGACACGGAGCGATTCGACGGGATCCTGCGGGTCCCCGACGATGCGGCGGACACGTGACGGCGGCGCACGGCCCCGACGGGCCGGGGCACGAGCTGGGGCTCGGCCTCGACTTCGGCAGCACGGGCCTGAGGGCGGTGTTCGGGCGGCCAGGCGGCCCGGTGCGCCGACTGGCGCTGTCCGACGCGGGGTGGCCTTGGCTGCTGTGCGAGCCGACGGTGGCCGGGCCGCTGCCGGTGACGTTCCCGAGCCTGAAGTCCCGGCTGGGCAGCGAGCGTCCGGTCCTGGTCGGCGGGGTGGCGAGGGCGCCGGACGAGCTGGTGACCGGGCTGCTGCGGCAGGTGCGGGAGCGGGTCGAGGCCGAAGCCGGCGGCCGGGTCACACTGACCGTCGTCAGCGTCCCGGTGGGCTACCGGTCGGCGCAGCGCACCGCCCTGCTGCACGCGGCCCGCCAGGCCGGACTGGACGAGGTGCGGCTGATCGGCGACGCGATGGCCGCGGTCATCGGGCACACCGAGGGCCGGGGCAGCACTACATGCCTGGTCTATTCCATGGGGTACGGCGGTTTCGAGCTCGGCCTGGTGCGCGGCGCACGGGAGCGGTACCGGGCGCTCGGGCACGAATCGGCGTCGAGCACCGGCGGGCGGGCCTTCGACGACGCGGCGCTCACCGCGATGCTGCGGGCCGCCCGGGGCCGTGCGCACCCGGCGCGTCTGCAGGAGGCGGACTGGCTGCGGCTGCGTGCCCGGGTGGAGCGCATCCGGGAGGAGCTGTGCGCACCCGGCGGTGACGGCGGCGCGCTGCTGGAACTGGACCTGGGCGGCGGGCTGCCGGTCCAGCTGGAGTTCGACCGCGAGGTGCTGGCGGCGTATCTGGGGCAGCATGTGCGCCGCACGCTCGACCGCGCGCAGACGCTGCTGGAGCGGACGGCGATGGACCGGCGGGAGGTGGACACGCTGCTCCTGGTGGGCGGCGGCACCCGGCTGGAGGCGGTCCGGTCGGGGGTGCGCGGACTGGGGCGGGAGGTGGTCCGGGCCCCCGAGGACCTGCTCGCCACGGGCGCCCTGCTGCACGCCTCCCAGCTCGCGGGCGTACCGGCCGCGGGCCTGGAGGGGCTGGCGCCGGCCCCCTCGGACACCGCCGACGACACCCTCTCGGACGCCCCGCGCCTGTCGGTGACGCTGCTGCCGCCGGCGCCGGCGCCCGCCGCCGCGGAGGCCGCCCCGCCGGGGGCGGAGTCGGCCGTACCCCTGGACGTCGCGCTGGCACGGCAGTTGGCGGAGCAGGGGCGGGTGGAGGAGGCCCGGGCGCTGCTGGAGGCGATCGTGTCCGAGGCCGGGGCGCTGCTGGAGTCCCTCGCGCAGAGGTCCGCCGTGCCCGAGGCCGACGCCGAGAGCTGGATCGACCACAAGGCGGCCCGGCGGCTGACCGCCGCGCGGGACCTGTTGACCGAGGGGCGCTACGAGGAGGCCGTGCAGGCCTCGCACGCCGCCTGGCACACCGCCGGGAGCGGCACCTCGGGGGCCGATGTCATGGACGCCATGATCGGCGTGCACTGCGCGGCGGCCATGGCCTCCTCCGCGCCCGAGCACTTCCCCGACGCCGAGCGCTGGCTGCGCTGCGCCTACGGCCACGACCCCACCAACGCGCGCGTGCGCGAGCTGCTCGCCGAGCGCACCTACCGGCACGCGGAGCGGCTCGAGGGGCGCGGGCGCCGCGACGACGCCGTGGAGGCGCTGGAGCGGTGTCTTTCGTGGAATCCCGAACACGGGCCCGCACAGGCCCTGTTGGAGCGAATCAGCCGTCGCGACAGGAACCACCGGGACAGAGGCGGCGTCCCCCGCTGAGGAGTGCCCGGCCGATCGCAGGAAGCACCGGACCTTCCGGTGCCGAGTCAGGAGAACGCGCTTGCCCACCGCAGCCAATCCCCTCGGACCGACCTTTCTGGACCGCAAGGTCCTCAGCACGGAGTTGACGGACCTGCTCGACAAGCATCCCGACCGACTCGCCGCGCGCCGGCCCGAACTCAAGACCCTCGCCGACGACCTCAACCAGGGCAACCGGCTCCAGACCTGGGCCGAAATCGACCTGATGGAGGCCTTCGTGCGCCCGGAGAGCCTCACGGCCCCGCCGGCCGGCCCGCCACCCGGCACGCCCTGGTGGCGGCGGGCCCCGCGCGACGGCGTGCTGGAGGCCGTGCTCGGCGTGCTGGTGTTCATCCCGCTGCTGGTCACCTGGTTCGGGCTGCGCGAAGCGGTGCGCGCCTACGGGGAGTTGAGCCGGGAGCACCCCAAGCAGGCGACGCGTCCCTTCCTGCAGCTGTGGCAGACCGGCTTCGGCGGGCACCTGGCGGAGGTGGGCCGGTTCGAGAACGTGGCCCTGATGGCCGTCGTACTGATCACGCTCCTTGTGCTGCTGTCGGTGTGGCACGCGCACACGCGGACCCGGGCCGAGCGGGAGGAGGAGAACCGGCAGGCCGGTGACGAGCGGCTGCTGGGTTCGCTGGCCTCTCTGCTGAGCCGGGTGCAGCTGTGCCTGGCCCCGCACCGGGCCGCCTCCCCGGACCAGTTCTCCAAGGAACTCACGCGCGCCGCCCAGCAGTTGCAGAACCTGCTGAAGACGGCCAACGGCAGCCACAAGCGGCTCGCGGATGGCGCGGACGCCGTCGCCAAGGCCACCGACGCGCTGCAGCAGGCGGCCGGGGCGCTGTCGGCCGAGGTGCCACGCCTGGCGACGGCGGCCGACCGGGTCGAGGCCGCCGTCAAGGCCGGTACGAGCGCAACGGACCAGGTGCGGCAGGACAGCAAGGAGTCGGCGCGCGTCATCGCGGACAGGCTCCAGTCGGCGGCCGGGGAGGTGCAGACCGCGTTCTCGTCGCTGGTCGCCGAGCAGAAGGCGCTCGCGTCCAAGTCGGAGGCCGCGGCCCAGTCGGCCCAGCAGGCCGCTCTGGCGATCGCCGCGGGCGCCGGACGTACGAACGACGTCGTCGACGGCATGCGGGAGGCCACCGAGCGCTGGGACGCGGCGGCCGCCCATTGGCAGGACGCGGCGGCGCGCCTCGACCAGGCGATCCACGCCCTGGCCGTACGGCAGGCGCCGCCCGGGTCCGGTGAGTCCGGGCAGGTCAACGGCGTCCGCGGACCGAACGGCACCCCGCCGGCGCAGCGCCAGGCGAACGAGTACCCCGACGGCGGCAACGGCGCGCTCGGGACGCAGGGCACCATGCAGTTGCGGTTCGGCGGCCGGCCCGAACAGGCCGACGGCGGTGACGTGTGAGCGGGCGCCCCAGGCGCCGGCTGCGCGGTCCGGGCGCGGTCGTGCTCGCGGGCTGGCTCTTCGCCGACCTGCTGCTGGTGCTGGCGCTGGTGTCGATGGCCGACCGCCCGGACCCGCTGGCCAACGACAAGCCCAAGCCGTCCGCAAGCGCGTCGGCCTCCGCGTCGCCGTCGCCGAGCCCCTCGCCCACCGGGCCGCAGGGAGTGTCCAAGACGCCGCAGCAGTTCCGGGTGCACGGCACGGACAAGAAGGCCCTGGAGCGCCAGATCCGCTCCGGCACGGCCAGGTGGAAGGGCCGTACGGCGGCCCTGGTGCTGACGTTCGGCGGCGGGCCGAACGGAACGGTGTACGCGCACAACGTCAATGGGCTGCTCTCCAAGGCACGGTCCGACATGTTCGGCAGGCGGATGGCGACGGACGACTTCCACGACCTGAGCGAGACACCGGACACGGCGCTGGTCCGCGTGTACTTCTACACGCAGTTGAGCGATTAGGAAGGACCAGGGCGTGGCACAGTGGCGGCCCGGGCAGCGGGCGGCATGGGACGAGTCGGGGGCCGAGGTGGGCCCCCGGCCGCCGTTGCCCGATCTGCCCTGCTTCCCCGCGATGCACGGCTACACCAAGCTGCGCGAGGAGCTCGACGCGCTGGACTTCCGGCATGTGGCGGACGCCCTGCGCGCGCCCGCGGCGGCCGGGAACGCGGCGTTCGGGTCGCTGCCGCGTCCCGACACCGACGACGGCTTCCGGGTGCTGGACGGGCTGTGGTTCCGCGGCCGCGGCACACGGTGGGCGCGGGTGGACGAGGAGTACGTACGGCAGGCGCGGGCCGGCTGGCTGGCCTCCGCCGATCCGCGGGCCGCGAGGGCGGCCGCCGTCGTGGACACGCTGGAGGGGTTCGTCCGGCACGACCCGATGGGGCTACGGCAGCTGCTGCTGTGGCAGTTGGGCTGTCTGCTGCGCGACGACCCGGCCGGATCGACTCCGGAGGCGGCCGCCGCGCTCGGTGTGCACGGGGACGAGGCGGGGTATCTGGCGGCGGCGGTGGCGTTCGGGTTCCCCGCCGCAGGGCCGGCCCGGGAGGCGGCCGAGCGCCTGGGCGACGTATGGCCGGACCGGCGGTTGCAGCGGGCCGAGAAGACGGCCGCGCGGGTGCCCGACACCGGGCGCGACCCCGTACTGACGCAGCTGCTGGGCGAGTTGCGCGCCCAGCGCGACGAGGTGCACCGGCTGATCGACACGGCGGCCCGGCTGGAGGCGGGCGGTTCGGTACGGGCCGCGGTCAAGGCCCGGTTCGGTGCCGCCCGCCGGGCCGTGGACGACCCGGCGGTCGAGGCGGGCCTGCTCGGCGCGGCGGCGCGGCTGGCGGACGCGGGCCGCGGGGACGCCGGTGCGCGCCTGGAGGCGGTCCTTGAGGAACGGACGGTACGGCTGGACTGGCCGGCGGCCCGGCCCGGCAAGTCCCCGGTGTCCTTCCGCCTCGTGCGCTTCCCGGAGGGCACACCGTGGGACGCGACGGAGCTGGCCGTGCCCGGGGAGGGAGGCCAGGTCGAGACCCCGCTCCACCACGCGGACGCGGACGCCCCCGTCGGCCGGGCCCTCCGCTACGCCGTCGTCCCGCTGCGCCAGGGTGTGATCGCCGCGGTTCCGCTGGTGTCACCGCCCGTCGTGATCGCGCCGGACGCGGCCGATGTGGTCGCCGAGCTCGTGCGGGACGGTGTACGGCTGCGCTGGCGGGTCGATGCGGCCTGTGTCGCGGTGTCGGTCCAACGCGCCTCGGCAGGGGGCCGACCCGAGCCCGTGCCGTGCGAGCGGGGTGGGCTGCTGGACGTGCCGCTCGCCGCGGGCTCCTACTCGTATGCGATCCGCTGCGGCTATCCGGGACCGGGCGGGCAGACGGTCTGGTCCGACGGGGTGCGGGTGAGTGTCACCGCCAGGGAATGGCCCGATCTGGTGGAGGACCTGATGGGCCGGCTGGTCGCCGGGGGCGAGCGGGTCGCGCTGACCTGGCGTCCGCCCGAGCGGGGCAAAAGCGCGGTGGTGGCCTGGCCGAGCGGTCCGGTACGGCCGGGCACCGACGTGTCGCGGCGCACGGACCTGACGGTGCCCGAGGCTCCTGTGGAGCCCGAGCCGTTCCTGGAGGTTGCCGTGCCGGAGCACTCGCGGGTGCGGATGACCGCGGTGAGCGCGCTGGGCGACCGGGCGCTGACCGGACCCGCCGTGGTCGTCGAACGGCCGGGAACCGTACGGGATCTGACGGCACATCGGATCGCCGCGGACCGGGCGGCCGTACGGTTCGAGTGGCCGGAGCCCGCCGTGCTGGTGCTCGTGGCCTGGGCGGGCGGCGGGCGGCGCGAGGAGCGGCGGGTGGCCCGCAGCCGCTTCCTCGCCGACGGGCTCGTGGAGCTCCCGGTGACACCGGACGCGTACCGGGTGACGGTCACCGCGGTGCCGCGCCCCGACGCGATCGCCGTCCCGGCCGACGCGGCGTACGCGGACCTTCCCGCGGTCCCCGTACCACCCCGGCTGCTGCCGCCTCCTGCGGCGCTGTCGCCGTTCACCTGGTGGGGCCGCGTCCGGCGCAGATGGTGGCCGTTCCGCCGCTGAAGTCCCGGGCGCTCGGCGGTCGTTCGGGCCTTCAGTCCCGTACGACCGCCTCGGCCCCGCTGCCGAACTCCAGCTGCAGGCCCGTGCTCAGGGCGACGGTGCGGCCGGGGTCGACGTCGTGCACGGAGCCGTCGGAGCGGCGGGCCGTCCAGCTGTTCTGCGAGCGGTTGGTGATGCCGAACCGGCCGCGCTGCTTGGGGTGTTCGGTCACCTCGGCGACGACGGCGCCGAAGTCGTGCCGCTCCGTCTCCACGGCGAGGTGGTGGGCGTACATCCGGGCCTGCGGGCCGAGGCGGATGGACCGGGGCCGGTTGCGGGCCGTCGCGGTGCCCGTGGTCAGGTGCAGACGCGGCGGCAGGGTCAGCGGGCGGCGGCAGCTCCAGCAGTTCGGGGCGGGGCCGTCCGGTTCGGTGAGGTTCTGGCGGCCGCAGGACCCGCAGGCGCAGATGGTGTCCAGGACCTCGCTGAGCGCCGCGAGCCACGTCCCCTCACGGACACGCCTGACCGGGTTCTTCAGCCCCTCCGTGAACGTCGCGACGAACAGCTGCTGCAGGACCGGCGGCAGCGCACCCCACGTGGCGACGACGGTCTGCTGCTCCTCGGGCACCGGCCGGTTGCGGGTGTCGTTCGGGTCGTAGATGAAGACCGGGTCGGTGCCGTACAGCTTGGTGCGGGCCTTCTCGTCGAGGCAGCGGATCTTCAACGCCTCGGCGCCCTCCAGCGGGTGATGGTTCATCAGGAGGAGGAAGAGGAGTACGGCGAGGGAGTGCAGGTCGCTCTGGATGCCGGGCTGGGCGCCGCGGTCGCCGCGGACCAGCTCCGGTGCCATGAAGTCCATGGTGCCGGCGACGCCCGCGCTCTCGCCCTCGAAGACCGCGTTGTCGTTGTCGCACACCAGGACGTCGCCGGTGCGCGGGTCGAAGAAGATGTTGCCCCAGTTGATGTCCCGGTAGGCGATGCCCCTGCCGTGCAGGGCGCGGTAGGCCTCGACGGTGTGCAGGGCGGCCATGACGAGGGTGCGCTGGGTGGTCGCGGCGAGCGCGGGGTCGCGGCGGAACAGCGCGGGCAGGTCGTGGAAGCGCTCGGGCCGTACGTCCATCAGATAGCCGAAGCCGGGCCTGCCGTCGGCGTCGACGACGACGGTCTGCGGCCACAGGAAGCGGTCGTCGCTCCAGCCGCAGGCGATGAGGCCCTCGAGGATCTGCCGCTGCCGGCCGTCGGCGAGCTGTGGGTAGTACCACTTCAGGGCACGGTCGCCCTTGCGGGTCTTCACCCGGTAGACCTCGCCCTGGCCGCCGGAGCCGAACATGTCGGCGACCTTGACCTTCTCCCCCTCTTCGGTCACCAGGGTCTGCCCGGGGGCGAGCATGCCGTTCACCATGCGGTTCCTCTCGTGGCTCACGTGTCTTGCGCGTCGTGCTGCCGGGGCGCGGCCGGGCCGACGGCCTCGAAGGCGCCCACGAGTGTCGTGTCGTCGCCGGAGTACTGGGCGGCGTGGCCGAGCCACTCCGTCAGCCGGCTGCGCACCGCGGGCATCCCCAGCTCGTGGGCGCGGCCCTGCACACCGGCCGCGAAGTCGAGGAAGCCCTGGTGGTCCGTGAAGCTCTTGGACAGGCCGTCGGTGGACAGCAGCATGCCCGAGGGGCCCTCGCTGGTCAGCGGCTGCCAGTGGCAGCGGGCGCGGTGCCAGGACTCCGGCGCGCACAGGGAGTCCGTCTCGTCGCCGAGGTCGGGGCCGGTGTACAGGGGGGTCTCCGGGGTGCCGGCGGCGTCGAGGACGACGATGTCGCCGTCGCCCAGCTGCCAGCACACCAGCAGGCGGCGGGTGAGGACGGCGCCGACGAGGGTGGTGCCGTAGGCGGTGAGGTCGGGGCCCCTGGGCGCGCGCTGGGGTGCGCCGTGTGCCGGGGAGTTGAAGTCGTGCAGGGTGGCGCGCTCGTACCAGCGGTGGGCGACCAGCTGGGGCAACCGGCGGGCCTCGGCGCGCAGTTCGGCGAGGGCGCTCCACCAGACGCTGTCGTCGCCGAGCCGCTCGGCCTCCTCGTCGTGGCGCACCGCTGCGAGGGCGAACTCCCCGGCGCACGCGGCGAATTCCTCGACGGCCCAGCGGGCGCCCAGGTCGCTGCGGAAGTGGGGTGCCGAGCCGTGTCCGTCGGCCACGGCGAGCACGACGGCGCGGCCCTCGGCCACGTGCCGTGCGGCGCAGCGGTCCTGGCTGTACTTCTTGCCCGCGCCCTTCACCGCGCCCTCGAGCAGTTCCCACCGCTCGACCGGTGCCACGACGCCCGTCACCAGATGGGGTCTTCGTCCTCGTCCTTGCCCAGCGCGACGGGCGGCGGGGCCTGTACGGGGCCCGCGCCGTCGCCCTTCGGGGTGGAGGCGGCCTTCACCGCGGTGGACATCCAGCGGATGGCGGCGGCGAGTTGGCGCGGGTTCTTCGCCTGCAGGGGCTCCAGCTCCGGGTTGGCGAGGAACTCCTTGAGCATGCTCTTGTCCGCGTCGTCACCGATGGCGAGGGCGACCCGCACCGCGCGCTTGCCCCAGGGCGTGTCGTCGATGGCGCGCAGTCCGGCCCGCCAGTCGTCGGTGGGCTGGCCGTCGGAGACGAGCGCCAGCACCGGCGGCAGGGCGCGCTGCGGCATGGGCGGCGTCTGCAGTGCGCCGGCCGCGAGACGGAAGGCGGCGCCCATGTCGGTGCCGCCGTAGGTGTGCAGGTCCTCCCAGGTGAACTGGTCCACCGGCGTGGGGTCGTTGATGTGCCAGCTGGCGCCGCTGGCGAACGACACGGCGCGCACCAGCAGGGTGGCTCCGGGATTGGACAGGGCTGCCGACTGCATCTCCGGGATCGCTTCGCGGATGGCGAAGTTCAGCTCGGCGATCTTTCCGTTCACACTCATCGAGCCGGAACAGTCGAGCAGCCAGATGAAGTGGACGGGGCGGCTGGCCATACTGCCGCCCGGCAGGTCGAAGGTGTCGCTCACGCTGGTCCTCTCCCCCGAGGCCGGGCCGTGCGGGGCCCGTGGACTTCCTTACGGACAAGCCTAGTTGAGAACGGAGGGGAAGATCTGGTGCCTTCGACGATTGGCGGGGCACAGGGATGTTCACCGTTTTCACATGCGCCCCTCGTGCGCCCCCCGTCGCCTCCGTCCGTGGTGTCACCGCCGTCCGCCGCGCCAGTCGTCCCACGCCCGGACATGCCGCTGGCCCACGTTCGACAGCACGGCGGCCACCTTGGCGAGGTCGCGCTCGTCGAGGTGCGGCAGGACGGCGCCGAGGACGTCGTACAGCAGGTCCTTGGACAGCTCGCGCCAGCCGCCCTTGGCGCCCCGGTGGGACTCGTCCCAGATGACGAACAGAGCGGCCACGCGCTGCGGTTCGCGCAGTGCCGCGGGTGCCAGCCTGCCGCCCTTGCCCTGGGCGTTCCGCACGGCCTTGCCGTACTCCCGGATGAGTCCCACATGGCTGGTGGCGATGTATTCCAGGGCGTGGGTGCGGTACAGCTCGACGGGCTCGGCCTCGGCCATGCCGTGGGCGATCCAGCGGTCGATGCGGTACCGCACCGTGTCGTCCAGGCGTCCGGCCTCCTGCTCCAGTGCGTGCACGCGGTCCATGAAGGAGGCGACCGTCTCCTCCCCGCGTGCGAAGTCGCGTGCAAGGACGACCAGTTGGGCGAGGGCCCGCTCGGAGGTGGGCCTGAGGGACCCGGAGACCGCGCGGGCGAAGTCGTAGTACTCCTGGGTGACCTGCCCCGGGTGCTTGAGCCAGTGGCTGAGACGGATCTCCCAGCCCGCCTCGACGATCAGCCGTGGGGGGCAGACGTCGGTGATCCTGCTCTGCTCCTGGTGGGGCGGTACGCCGCCCCTCGTCGGCCAGGCCAGCGTCCAGAGGATCCGCAGGGCGGGCACGTCGGGCACCTGTCCGCCCAGGTGCAGTTTCGCGAGTTCCGTCCAGAGTTCCACGCCGGTGCGGCCGTACGGGGGGCGGCCGAGGTCCGCCGCCGACGCCGCGACGGCCACGACGAAGGGCGCTCCGTCCAGGTGGTCGCGGAGCCAGACACCGTGCGGCGAGGCCGCGAGGTCCCGGATGGCGCCGATGCGGCGGTCCTCCGCGCCCTCGGCGAGCCGGTTCAGGACCCGGCGGGTGAACGCGCGGTCGCCCAGGGCCGCGAGCAGTGCCACGGCGTCGGCGCAGGCTTGTCGGTCGTCGGGCCGGCTGAGGGCCTGGGCGAGCCGCAGCACCGCGTCGTCCACGGTGGAGCTGCGCTCGGCGCCGGGGGCGAGCAGGGCGCGCAGCGGCTTCTCCCAGGCGGGGGACGGCAGTTGGCGCACCAGCCTGCGCAGCTCGTCCTCGGGCGGCGGGCCGAACTCGGAGCGCACGGTACGCCAGGTTCCGTCGTCGGAGGGCAGGTCGCCGCGGGCCGCCTCCAGCACGGGCACCACGTCCTGCGGGGGCGCCGCCTTCGCCTGGCGGCGGAGCAGGGCGGCGACGAGCGGCTGGACCGCGTCCCGCCGGTGCGTCGCGATCCGTCGGGCGATCTCCGCGAGGTCCGCTGCGGTGGCCTCGTCGAGCGGGCCCTGTTCGGCGGCGCGGGTGGCGGCGGCGAGGATCTCGCGGAGCAGTTCGTCGGGAAGGGAGGCGAATGCGTTGCCGCTACGGGCGGTGAGGGCCCGGCGGACGAGGGGGAGGAGGGCGAAAGGGTCCTGGGAAGCGGGGAGTTGAGGGTCCTGGCCCTGTGCTGTGGCACCGGCGTCGGCTGCGGCGCCGGACCCGTTGGAGTCGGCGGTGTCGCGGGCGGTGGTCGTGTCCCCGGGCTCGTCGGGCCGTGGGACCACCTGCTCCTGCCAGAGCCAGGCGGCGACCGTCGCCCAGCCGTCGGGGTGGGGCCGGCTGCCCGGGCCGCCGAGGCCGTCGTGGACGCGGAAGAGGTGGGTGATTGTCGAGGGGTCGTGCCGGTCGAAGACCTCGTCGTCGGTCTCCGGGCCGATGCCGAGGATCTGCTGCGGGGCGGCGCCGGGGTCGGCGCAGCTGGTGGTGAACGTCAGCGCTCGCGCGTACTCGGCGGGCAGGGAGGCGCAGGCGAGGGCGATCCAGCGGGCGACGGTCTCCTGGTCGCGCTCGGCCAGCACGATCTGGCGGCCCGCCGGGTCGGCGAACAGCCGGCGGACGTCGGCGAGGAACGGGGCGATGCGCGGGCCCTGTTCGGAGGCGAACTTCATCAGCAGTGCGTCGTCCCAGAACCAGCCCTTCGGCGCGAACGCGTCGCCGCCGTCGCCGCCCAGGTTGCGCCTGCGGAAGGCGTCGACGGGCCAGCGCCGCCGGGCTTCTTCGGGGTCGTCTGTGTCATCGGGGTCGCCCGCCTCATAGCGTGCGTCGACGCGCAGCCCGGCGGACTCCTCGTCCGGGCGTGCGCTGCACAGCAGACCGCCGCCGTCGCGGTGGGGCAGACGGGTGTAGCTGAGCACGGCTTCCGAGGCGGGTACGGCGCGGTGCGTGGCAGCGATGATCCGCTGCATCAGGTCCTCCGGCACGCCGTCGGGCACCGGGGCGACGGGGGTGAGCCGGTCGGTACCGGAGTCGGGGTCGCGGCGGAGCACGTAGCTGAGTTCACGGATGGCCATGCCCCCGATTCTGGCGATCGCCGCCGAACACCGCAGGAGGACGGGCAAGTTGGGACGGGGCGCATGGAAGCGGACGGGGTGCGTCGGGCTGCGGGGACGGTCGGCCTCACCGCGTCAGGCGCCCCGCACCGCCCGCCCCACCTCCGTCCTCAATGCCACGAACTCCGGCAGTCCCCTCGTGGCGATCTGCTCGCGCTTGCCCGGGAGTTCGACCGGCAGGTCCAGGACGACACGGGAGGCCGGGCCCGGGGACAGGACGACCACTCGGTCGCCGACGTACACGCTCTCGTCGATGTCGTGGGTGACGAAGACGATGGTCGTGCCCTCGGTGCGGTGGACCTCGAGGAGGAGGTCCTCGAGGTCCTCGCGGGTCTGGGCGTCGAGGGAGCCGAAGGGTTCGTCCATGAGGAGCAGGGAGGGGCGGTGGACCAGGGCGCGGGCGATGGCGACGCGTTGCTGCATGCCGCCGGACAGCTGCCACGGGTGGCGGCGGCCGGCTCCGTCGAGGCCGACGCGCTCCAGGATGCGCTCGGCCTCGGCGCGCCGGCCGGCCCGCGGCAGGCCCCGGCGGCGCAGCGGCAGTGCGACGTTGTCGCGGACGGTGAGCCAGGGGAAGAGGGAGCGGCCGTAGTCCTGGAAGACGACGCCGAGCCGGTCGGGCACGCCCGTGACCGGGGCCCCGTCGACGGTGACCGTGCCCTCGTGGGCGGGTCGGAGTCCGGCGATGGTGCGCAGGAGTGTGGACTTGCCGCACCCCGACGGGCCCACCACGCACAGGAGTTGGCCGTCGGGCACCGTCAGCGTGATGTCGTGCAGGACGCGTTGGTCGCCGTAGCGCTGGCCGACGGAGTCCAGGCGGAGTGTCATGCCGTGCCTCCCCTGCCGACGAGCCGCCGTTCGACGGCCAGCAGCGCGGTGTTGAGCAGGTAGCCGAGGACGCCGAGCAGGAGCAGCGCCGCCCAGACGGTGAGCAGGTCGGAGCGGGACTGGGCGTCGGTGAGCGTGTAGCCGATGCCGTCGGCGGTGCCGGGCAGCAGTTCCGAGAAGACCATGAGGACGAGGGCGAGCGACAGGCTGAGGCGCAGGCCCGCGAAGATGCGGGGCAGCGCGGAGGGCAGGAGCAGGAAGCGGAGCCGTTCGAGCGGGTTCAGATGCAGGACGGCGGCGACGTCGAGCCGCAGCGGGTCCGTGTTGCGTACCCCCTCCGCCGTGTTGACCAGCACCGGCCACACGGCGCTGAAGGCGATCGACGCGATCTGCATGGACGTACCGAAGTCGAGGACGACGACGAACACGGGCACCAGCGCCGGCGGCGGCACGGCACGCGCGAACTGCAGCACGGGATTGCACAGCGCATACGCCCGCCGCGAGCGCCCGACCGCCACGCCCAGCGCCGTCCCGGCGACGACGGCGATCCCGAACCCGGCCGCCATCCGGCCCAGGCTGGGCAGGACGTCCTGGACGGCGGCCCCGGTGAGGAACAGATGCCGGACCGGCCCGGAGAACCACAACTCGTAGGCGCGGTGGGCGATTCGACCCGGCGGCGGGAAGTAGACGCTGCCGTGCGCCTGGGCCGCCACCTGCCAGACGGCGAGGGCGAGGAGCAGCACGAGAAGGCGGAGCAGGAGGTGTCCCTTCGTGACTCCGCCCGGCGCCTTCATGGCCCGGCCCGACCCCTTGTCGCCCCGCCCGCCCGTCACGACCGCACCCGCCCCCTCACGGCCCCACTCCCCCGCTCGACCGCCCGCCGCTCCGGCGTCCACGGAAACAGCCGCCGTTCCCCCCACACCAGCGCCCCGTTGATCAACAGCCCGAGCACACCTGCCCACACCACGCCCGCGAGCACGTCGCGCGTGCCGTCCGTGGCCAGTTGTGCCTGGGCGATGAAGATGCCGAGGCCCTCGCCGAAGCCGGAGAGGAGCTCGGTGGCGACGGCGAGGATGAGGGCGACGGCCGCCGAGATGCGGATGCCGGCGGCGATGAAGGGGGCGGTGGCGGGGAGTTCGACGCGCAGCAGTACCGCGAGGCGCCCGAAGCCGAAGACACGCAGGGTTTCCTTGGCGAGCGGGTCGGTCTCACCGAGGCCGTAGATCGTGTTGAAGAGGACGGGCCAGACCGAGGCGTACGTGATCAGCGCGACCTCGGTCCCGGTGCCGACGCCCAGGAGCAGGGAGACGAGGGGGATCAGTGCCACGGACGGCAACGGCCTGAGGAACTCGACGATCACACGCACGGCGGAGTCGACGACCGGCACACTTCCGAGCAGCAGACCGAGCGGAACGGCGATCGCCACGGCCAGCCCGAGCCCCAGCGCCCACGCCCACAGGGTGGCGCCGACGCCGTCCAGGAAGGCACGGTCACCGGCCAACTCGGCGGCACGGACGAGTACTTCGGAGGCGGGCGGCAGATAGCTGCGCCGGACGAGACCCGCCCGCCCCACCATCTCGCAGACGCCGAAGGCCAGCAGCACCCCGAGGATTCCGAGCCACAGCTCCTGACGCCGCCTCAGCCCCGTCACCTCTTCACTTGACCAGCAGCGTCGCCGGGTCGACGGCCTTCTTCAACAGCCCCTGCTTCTGCATGAGTTCGGTCAGCCGCTGCAGCTGTGCCGCGTCAGCGGACGTCGGATACGCGGGCAGACCAATGGACTTGGCCTGGTCCGCCGTCACCTTGGTGTACTTGGGGAGTTCTTCCCGTACGGCCGACGGGTCCTCGGCGGCGATCTTCGAGGCCGCCTCGATGGCGCGCCGGAACGCGGCCGCCGTCTCGGCATGCTCGGCGGCGAACTTCCACGTGGTGACGTACCCGCTGATGGGCAGCGACTGCACGGGCGCCGAACCGCCGTCCAGCAGCACCCTCGCCTTCAACTCCCCCCGGATCGCGCTGTCGAACGGCTCCACCGCGTGCACGGCGTCGACCTGCCCCCGCTCCAGCGCGGGCCCCATCTGCGGAAACGCGATCTGCCGGTAGACGGGCCGGCCGATGCCCTTCGCGTCCAGGATCGCGTTGAGCGTGAGCGACTGGATGTTGTTGAGGATGTTGACGGCGACCTTCTTGCCCGCGAGATCGGCGACGGTCTTGATCTTCGAGTCCTTCGGCACCAGTACGTCCATCATGTGCGGCGCGACCCGTACGCCCTCGGCGAGGATGCGGACGTCGAGGGTGCCCTTCTCGTCGGCCTGGAGGAAGGTCACGTAGTTCGCGCTCGCGATCACGTCGACCTGTCCCTTGGCCAGGGCGGGCAGTGCTTGGATGCTCTGCTGGACGGGCTGGATGCTCACGTCCAGCCCTTCCTTCTTGAACAGCCCGCGGTCCCGGGCGATGTAGAGGGCGGCGGAGTCCGTCAACGGCAGGGCGGCGACGGTGATTTTCGTGTGCCCGCCGCCGCCCGTGGAGGTGGAACCGCCGTCGTCGTCACCGCAGGCCGCGAGGAGCAGTGTCAGGGCGACCGCGAGGGCCACCGCTTTCCCGATTCCCGTCCGCAATCGACGTAACGCCATGCGGCATGACTATCAGGGAATTGTCATGATCACCACATAACAGTCGGCCGAACCGTCACTCTTTGGAGAAATACGAAAGCGGTTCCCCGGTCACTGCTTCGTGGGCCGGGGATTCCCGGGTCCGCGCATCGCCGCCTTGTGGAGTTGCTCCACCTCGTAGCAACCGGCACGGTCCGGCTCGTTCCCCGGGAACACGACGACCACGCTGCCGTCCCGCGCCACGATGGTGCGTCTGGTTCCCCAGTCGGCGCTCTCCCCGCTCCCGGTGCGCCACGCCTTGAGGTGAATGGTGAGATCGGTCCACCGATAGGACCGCAGGACATCGCCGGTGGCGACCACGACGCCGAGTTGGAAGCAGTACAGCCGGGGGGTGGGGCCGCCTGCGCGCCGCTCGATCCGGGACACCAGGGTGCAGTAGGCCAGGAACACGGTCATGAGCCCGCCGAAGGGGGCGAACCAGCCGTGCCACATGCCGCCCTCCCCCTTGAAGATGTGCATGAGATCGACCGCGGTGCCCCATCCCATGCCCACCGCCAGGGGCCCGAAGAAGATCCAGGCGTGCGAATGGGCAGGGCACGCGAACCTCACGTACCGGCCATAACGGGCGTCCGCCCCCATGGCCAGCGCCTTCTCCCGCTCACGGCTGCGCTTGCCCACAACGCCTCCTCGAATTGCTGAAAGGTGTTGCCCCCGTCGGACTGTGGCCGATAAATGGTCGCATGACCGTGCACGAGGCCCCACCCGTTCCGGACGTCTTCGATCCACGGCGGTATGCCGCCGGGGTGCCGTACGCCGATTACCGCGTCCTGCGCGACCACCACCCCGTGGCCCGGCAGGACGAGCCCGAGGTGCTGGGCTGGCCGGCCGGGCCCGGATTCTGGGCGGTGACCCGCCACGCGGATGTCGTTCGCGTGCTGAAGGACTCGGCGACGTACTCCTCGTACCTCGGCGCGACCCAGATCCGCGACCCCGATCCGGACGACCTGCCCTTCATCCGGCGCATGATGCTCAATCAGGATCCGCCGGGACACGGGCGGTTGCGACGGCTGGTCAGCCGGGCCTTCACCCCCGGCCGTATCGACCGCTTCACGGCCGTCGCGCAGGAGCGGGCGCGCACCCTGTTCGCGCAGGCCGTCCGGGCGGCCCGCGCGACGGACGGCACCGTCGACCTCGTCGCCGCCGTGACCGACGACTACGCCCTGCTCAACCTCGCCGACCTGCTGGGCGTCCCGGACAGCGACCGCGGGCTGCTGCTGCACTGGACGCAGCGGGTCATCGGCTACCAGGACCCGGACGAGGCCGGCGCACCGGTGCTGGACGCGGCGGGCAAGCCGGTCAATCCGCGCTCCCCCGCGATGCTCCGGGACATGTTCGGCTACGCCCAGCAGCTCGCCGCGCACAAGCGGCGCCACCCCGCGGACGACGTGATGACCACGCTCGCCCAGGATCCCGAACTCGCCGACGCCGAACTGGAGATGTTCTTCTTCCTGCTCACCGTCGCGGGCAACGACACCGTCCGCAGCGCGGCGCCCGGCGGACTGCTCGCCCTGGCCGAACACCCGGACGCGTATGAGCTGCTCCGGGCAGGTAAGGCCGAACTGCCCTCCGCCGTCGACGAGTTGCTCCGTCGGCACCCGCCCGTCCTCACCTTCCGCCGCACGGCCCGGCACGACACCGAGCTGGCCGGGCAGCGCATCCGCGCGGGCGAGAAGGTGGTCGTCTTCCACGCCTCCGCCAACCGCGACGAGCGGGTCTTCACCGCCCCGGACCGCCTCGACCTGTCCCGCACCCCGAACCCGCACGTGTCCTTCGGCGACGGCCCGCACGTCTGCCTGGGCGCCCACTTCGCCCGGCTGCAGCTGCGGGTGCTGTACGGGGAGGCGCTGCGGGCGCTGCCGGTGCTGCGGACGGCGGGGCCGGCGAGGCGGCTGACGTCGAACTTCATCAACGGGATCAAGTCGCTGCCGGTGCGGGTGGGTTGAGGGTCAGGGACGGACCTGGATCAGCGCGTGCGTCCCGCCGGTCCGCCAGCGCTGTCCCTCCGCGGCCACGAGCGTGGCCTCCGTTTCGGCATCCAGGCCCGTGATCACGTCGGACTTCAGGGTGCGCAGGGCGGCGACCGGGCCGGGGAAGTGAGCGGTTACGTCGCTGAACGGGGTGGTCGGGGGCCAGAGCCGGTCGCCCACCAGACGCCGGTAGTTGAGGTCGCCCTTCACGATGGTGACCGTGGCCGCGGCGAGCTCCTGGCGGAGGTCGTCGGGCATGTCCGCGTACGGCAGCGGGGCGGCACTGAAGGGGTGGGCGCGGAGCGTGAGGCGGCCGTCGGTCATCGCCGACCACAGGAGGCGGCCGTACTCGGCGGCGGCGCCCTGCCCCTCGGTCAGCCTGCGCAGGGCGTCGAGCACGTCGGTCGTCGTCGCGTCGGAGACGTAGTACGGGTACGGCTTGACGTGCAGGACGGCCCGTTCCACGCGCCCACGCTCGAGGAGGTGGGCGATCAGGAGCAGGTCGGGGATGAGTTCGCGGCCCGCGTTGTCGGCGATGAGGTGCACGGTGGCCGCGCCGGAGGGCGGCAGCAGGGACCACAGGGTCTCGCTGTCGTCGGCGACCAGCCCGGGTGCGGCCTCCTTGGTGTCGGCGGTCGCGTCGGAGAGGCGGAAGCCGAGGTCGGCGCGGTTGCCCCAGAGGGAGCCGTGCAGAAGGGCCCGGTCCTGGTCCTCGCCGGACAGGGCGTCGAGGGCGGCCAGTTCCTCGTCGGTCTCCGAGGAGTCGAGCTCGGCCAGCTTGAAGGGGCGGAAGGGATCGATGCCCTGCCAGGGGCCGGGGGCGAAGTAGCAGACGGCTTCGAGGAGTTGGCGGTAGAAGTAGCTCTCCGACCAGAGCCAGGGGATGTCGTACCAGGAACGTCCGGCGTACTCGTCCACGCCCCAGGCCTGCCAGCGCTCCCGGTCGTGCGCGTCATCGGGCAGCGGTTCGATCACGCCCTTGGCGCAGCTCGCGAGGAGCGCGTCGAGCGCGCGGTGCCGGTCGGGTCCGTACGGGAAGGCCTCCCGGACCTGCCGGATGATCGCGGGATGCCGCTCGGCGAGCACGCTGTGCGGAAACGAACCCGGCTCGTTGCCGAGAATCACGGACGCGAACGGGATGTCGGACATGCGCCTCACCCTAGTGCCCCGCTGTTCCGGACTCCCGCTACGCCGTTCTGCTCTCCCGTTCCAGCCGTGCCGCCAGGCTCAGATAGCGGGCCCGGCGAGTCACCGGGACGAGGCCGCGGATCATGACGTGCCACATTTCGGCGACCCGGCGGGGCTGGCGGGCCACGGGTTCCAGGGAGCGGCCGACGACTCGGGTGCCGACGAAGAAGCTGACGAGGGAGTGGGCGACGGCGTCCACGTCGATGTCCGGGTGGACGTCGGACTCCTTGATGGCGCCGAGGAGTTTACGGCCGGCTATGTCGCGCCATTCGGTGAACGGGTGCGTGAGCGGCGGCCGGACGGGGAGACCCCCGGTGGCCAGGCGCAGTCCGGCCCGAGGGATGGGGCCTTCCACGGACAGCCGCGCGATGCCGAAGGTGATGCGCATCAGGGTCTCGAGGGAGGTGTAGCCCCGGCCGTCCAGCTCGGTCGTCACCTCGCGCGAGGCCTTGGACTGGAGCTCCATGATGGCGTGCGCCAGATCCTCCTTCGCCGCGAAGTGGAAGTACAGGGCTCCCTTGGTGACTTGAGCATGTTCGACGATGTCGCTCAGGCTGGTCGATTCGTAGCCGCGGCGGTCGAACAGGTCTGCTGCGGCCGTGATGATCGTCGCGCGGGTCTGCTCGGCGCGTAACTGCCTCGCCATCGGTTGAACTCTCCTGGGACCGGAACCGAACACTCCTGGGAAGAAACTGAACCCTTCTGGGACGGGAAAGAACGGGTCATGCCGTTTGTTTCTTACTCCATGTACACGATATCTCACCGTGCGGCGGCGTCGACGGCGCACTCGAACACTGTGGACTCGCCCTGCCTTCCCACCAGTTGGAGGTCGCTTCCCTTCCCGTCCGTCGCCTCGATCCACACGGGTCGGTCCAGCTCGGCGTACTTGTGGAAGGTGGCATGGAAGGAGGCCCCGGATCCCGGGTCGGCGGCCCGCACCCGCGCCGCCTGGCGGGCCGCCTCCAGAAGAAGCATGCCGGGTATGTGGTCGAGTGGATGGTCGAAGAAAACAGGATGCGCGGTATCCACTCGTAACTGCCAGCGGTCGGGGCGCTCGGGCTGGGCCAGGACCACGTCCGCCGGCAGGGTGCGGCCTACTTCGGTCGCGGGCAGGCCGGGCGGGAGGGGCAGTGCGGAGATGTTCTCCGGGGTGCGGCCGCCGCGCAGTCGCCGGTAGACGGACTCGCTGGTCCAGCTGACGGCCAGGTGCGCGGTCGCGACGCGCTCGCCGCCGATGCGTACGGCGGTGTCGTACGCGAACGCGATGGGGCGGCCGGCGCGCCGGCGGACGTCCACGACGGTGACGTCGAGGGTGGGTTCGGCGGGTACGGCGCCGACGGCGAGGTGCTCGGGATGCGTGGTGAACTGCAGTTCCTGGAGGACGAAGCAGTGGTCGAGCGGGGCGTCGTACTCGGCGTGCGCGAGGAGCGCCCCGCACTGGCGGACGGTCTCCGCGACGAGCAGCGGTTCGTACGCGGACCGGTCCGGCGACACGTGTAACTGATGTGCCCGCGGCCACTGACCGAATAGCGTGAACTGGTCCGGTCCGGTCTGCCGCCAGCCCGTCAGGAACGTTTCCGCAACCGCCGCGCGATGCACGAACTCGCGGGGCACGGTGGCCGTCAGAGTCATGTGCGACATGTCCCTCCCTCGGTCCCCCTGAACGCGGACGACAGACCAGAGGGCGAGGTGCCCGAGCCGGTGAGCGCTAGAGTACGAGGCGACCGGTTGGTTTTCAATGAGACGTAGGTGACCCCGAAGGGCGTGCGACCGGTTCCGCGTAGGTCCGGGGCATCGGCCAACTCGGCGTGGTGGAGGGGCACTTATGGTGAAACAGGAGCGCGCCGTCCGGACGCGCAGAGCGATCCTGGAAGCGGCGGGCGCGGTCTTCGACGAGCACGGCTACACATCCACGACCATCGCGATGGTGCTGGAGCGGGCCGACGTCACCAAGGGCGCCCTCTACTTCCACTTCCCGTCCAAGGAGTCCCTCGCCCAGGCCGTGCTGGACGAGCAACTCCCCCTCGGTGCCGTGCCGCCGCAGCCGTGCAAGCTCCAGGAGATCATCGACATCACCTTCGTCTTCGGGCAGCGGCTGCTGAGCAACGCGTTGCTGAAGGGGAGCGTCCGGCTGACCGTGGACCAGTCCGCGCCGCCCGGTGTCGATCACAGCGGGCCGTTCAGACAGTGGGCGGACCATCTGGTCGAGCTGCTGCAACAGGCCGACAAGCAGGGCGAGTTGCTGCCCGCGGTGCAGCCGAGGGACACGGTGGAGCTGCTGGTCGGCGCGTTCGCCGGGATCCAGCTGATGTCACGGGCGCTGACCGACCGGGACGACCTCGCGCACCGCATCTCGGTCCTGTGGTCCCACATCCTGCCCAGCGTCGCGGTGCCGGGGCTGCTCCCCCGTATCGACGCCGCCCCCGATCGCGGGCCCCGGGTCCTGGCCGCGATGCCGTGACGACGACGGGCCGGCCGGTGCCCCATCCGCACCGGCCGGCCCGCCCGTTCAGGGTTGCGCCTCAGAGGGTCGTCGGACGCTCCTCAGAACGTGAGCTTCCAGCTGTTCAGCGTGCCCGTGTCCTGCGCGGCCGTGTCCTGCACGCGCATCTTCCAGGTGCCGTTCGCCGCCTCGCTCGACGCGTCCACCGTGTAGGTGGTCTTGACGTTGTCCGCCGAGTCCGAGGAGCTCGCGGACTTGAGGCGGTAGGTCGAACCGTCCGGTGCGACCAGGTCGATCACCAGATCACCGCGGTAGGTGTGGGTGATGTCGACGCCGACCTGGAGAGCGGAGGGCGCGTTCCCGCTGCGGCCGCTGACGGCGATGGAGGACTCGATCGCCGAGCCGTTGTCCGGTACGGCGACCGCGGTCGTGTTGGTGAAGGTGGTGCCCCCCGTGGAGCCGCCGGAGCCGCTCACCGCCTGCACCGTCCTGGCCGCGTCCGCCAGACCCGCACCGCAACCGCCCGAGCAACTGCCGGGCAGGGCACGGGCGTTGTTCTTGATGGCAGTCTCGATCTGCGCCGGGGTCAGGGACGCGTTCGCGGACTTCATCAGTGCCACCAGACCCGCGATGTGCGGGGTGGCCATGCTGGTGCCCTGGTAGTAGGCGTACGACTCCGAAGAGGGCGTCTTCGTACCGGAGTTGAGCGTGGACAGGATGCCGTTCGCGGTCCCGGTGCTGGTCTGGCCGCCCGGCGCCGAAATGTCCACGCCGGAGCCGTAGTTGGAGTACGAGGCCTTCGCACCGGAGCGGTTGGTGGCCGCGACCGAGATCACGTTGTTGCAGTTGCCCGGCGAGTGGTTCGCGACGTTGTCGTTCTCGTTGCCCGCGGCCACGACGACGGTGGTGCCGCGGTTCACGGCGGCGGTGATCGCGCTCTGGGTCGCCGAGGAGCAGGCGCCGTCGCCGCCCAGGCTCATGTTGATGACCTTGGCGACGTTGGAGTTGGCGGGCACGCCGGAGACGCTGCCGCCGGACGCCCAGGTGATGGCGTCGATGATGTCGGAGTCGTAGCCGCCGCACTTGCCGAGCACGCGCAGCGGGGAGACCTTCGCACCGTAGGCGATGCCCGCGACGCCCTTGTTGTTGTTCGTGACGGCGGCGATGGTGCCGGCGACGTGCGTGCCGTGCCAGGAGGAGCCGGAAGCCGGGATGCCGGAGCCGCAGTCGTTCGCGTTGTACCAGTCGCCCGGGTCGGCCGGGTTGCTGTCGCGGCCGTCGCCGTCGACGGAGACGGCGGTGTCCGCGATGAAGTCGTAGCCGCCGACGATGTTCGCGGCGAGGTCGGAGTGGGTGACGTAGCCGGTGTCGATGACGGCGACGGTCACGCCGGAGCCGGTCGAGGTCGGCCAGGCGCCGGGCACGTTCATACCGGCCGTCGACTCGAAGAGGTCCCACTGCTTGGCGTACTCGGTGTCGTTCGGGTCGGCCTGCGGCCGGTTCAGCCGGTCCGGTACGACGTAGGCGACCTGCGGGTCGGCCTTGAACTCGGCGACCACGTCGGCGACCTGGGCGGTGCCGACCTTCTCGCCCAGGTCGACGAGGGCGGCTCCGGTGCCGAGACGGCGGCGGAAGTCGACGTCCTCGCCGGCCTCCTTGCCCTTGGCTTCCGCGTCGGCCGCGGCGGCCTTGTTCGACCTGGCCTCCTCGGCGCCGGACTTGTAGCCGACGATGAGGCGCTCGGCCGGGGTGCCGGGGGCGGCCTCGGCCTGGGCGGCCGGGACGGCGGCCCGCTCGGTGGCGGGCTCCTGGGCGGCGACGGCTACCGAGGCGGTGGCCGCGGTGATGAGGGCGGCCGAGGCCGCGGCGACGGATATCAGCTTCCGTCCGCCGGTTCGGGGTGTACGCACGGGCGTGCCTTTCGTGGCCGGCTCCGGACAGCGCGGAGCGGCAGGGGGATTCGCTTCGTCGTCGAAGCGGCGGGGGGTGGTGCGAAAAGCAGAGAGCGGCGCGGTGGCCGGCCAGGCGCGAGCGCGGACCCGTTCGGGGTTGCCTGTGGGTCGGCTGTGCAGGAACGATAGGCAAAGAGATGGTCATGGGGATACAGGGGAAACCCTCGATCAGGCCGGAAACACACCCTCGGCGTCGGCCGGTTGACCTGCCTTGCCCCGATTCACCTCGAACGTCACGCGGTGAACGCGCCGGGCCGTTTCCCCGTACTCCACGGGAGCACCCGTTCCCGCGCCGGCCGAGGAGACGTTCCGGATGTCCCGGATGACCGCACACCGCACCGCCCTGGCGGCCGCCCTCGTGACCCCGTTCCTGCTGTCCCTGTGGACGGCGGGCCCCGCACAGGCGCACGGCGCGCCGACGGATCCGGTCAGCCGGGTGTACGCCTGCTCGCCGGACGGCGGGGCGAACGCGAGGACGGCGGCCTGCAAGGCGGCCGTCGCCGCGAACGGCCAGCCCTTCACGTACTGGGACAACCTGCGGGTGGCGGACGTGAACGGCCGGGACCGGCAGGTCATCCCCGACGGAAAGCTGTGCAGCGGAAACCTGCCCGCCTACAAGGGCCTCGACCTCGCGCGCTCCGACTGGCCGACGACGACCCTGACGCCGGGCGCGACGATGACCATGAAGTACGCCTCGACGATCCCGCACACCGGCACGTTCAAGCTCTACCTCACCAAGCCGGGCTACGACCCGACGAAGCCGCTCACCTGGTCCGAGCTGCCGGCGCAGCCCTTCGCCTCGGTCAAGGACCCGGCGCTGACGAACGGCGCCTACCGCATCACCGCGAAGCTGCCGTCCGACCGGACCGGGCACCACGTGCTCTACACGATCTGGCAGAACAGCAGCACCTCGGACACGTACTACTCGTGCTCGGACGTGGTGTTCCCGGCCGCCAAGGGCAGCGGAAAGAGCGAGGGCTCGGCGGCGTCGGCATCGCCGAGCGGCGAGAAGAAGACGAGCGGCAGCCCTTCGGCGACGCCCGAACCTCGTAAGAATCCTTCCCGCAGTGCCGCGGCCGCGGCGAGCCCGCGGCAGAAGGACACCGCCGCCCCCGACAGCACCCCGGTGGCCTCGACGTCCGCCGCCGACTCGGGCCCGTCCGCGCCCATGCTGGCGGGCGGCGCCGCTGCGGTGTTGGTCCTCACCGGCGGCGCCGCCCTGGCACTGCGTCTGCGTCGACGCTGAACTGCCTTTGACTGACCGTCAGTTGACGTAGACCGTCGCGCCGTTGTCGGTCACCGGGGCGTACTTGGCGGTGAAGTAGCCGCTGCTGAAGCACAGCGACGAACCGGACGTCTTGGTGAAGGCCTGGTTGGTGAAGTTGATGCTGTTGTCGTCGTTGCTCGCCGTGCCGGTCAGGCTGGCGGCCTGGTAGACGCAGGTGATGCTGCCCAGCAGGGTGGTCAGCTTGACCGTGGTCTGGATGGTGGAACCGCTCGCCGGGGTCACGGTGATGGTGCCGTCGGAGGCCACGGTGGTGGTGTACGGCAGATTGTCGACCGTGATGCTGCTGACGCCGAGCACACCGACGACGTTGCTGGTGCAGCTGCTTTTGTCGAAGGTCTGGGCGCTGACCGACTCGGTGGCCCTGCCCGGCGCGGCCGGGTTGTCGGTGACGGTGGCGGTGAACGTGGAAGACGTGCACTTCACGCCGCTGGTGCCGGTCGCGCTGGAGTAGAGGGTGGCGCTGGTGCCGCTGGCCAGCGGGGCGGAGAGGACATCGCCGACCGCGACGGCGGTGCCACCCGCCGAACCGGTGGTCAGTACGGCGGTATCGGCCGCCGAGGCCGGGACGGCCGCCGGGATCGAGAGGGCGGCGACGGCGCCGACGAGGGTGAAGAGGGTGCGAGTGCGCATGCGGGGGTCTCTTTTCTGAGATGTGGGGGCTGCTTCTGAGGGTTTGGGGGGCTGCTTCTGCAGAGTTGGGATGAAACAGGCGTGGGGGGACGCGAATCGGCGTCCGCCGTTGCCGGCCCGTGACGCCTTCTCCGTACGCGACGGACCGGCAACGACGACCGGCCGGTGACCGACCGAAGACCCGTGGGGAGGGCCGCCTGCCGAACCGGGCGGGGGAGGCGGGCCCGCACGGACCAGGGGGGAAGTGCCCGTGCGGGACCGTCGGAGGGCGTGGGGGTTTCCGGGAACGCGGACGATGCCGCGCGGCGGGATCCGGCGCCACGGATCCGGGGGAAGCCAGGGCAAGTTCTAGACCTGAGGGTCAGTCAACGTCAAGGCAGATCAAGGGAGTTGACGATCGTTCAAGGAGATGGCGGGAGCCGGCGTACACCACCGACGCACAGGTGAGGCACAACGAACACTCTTTTTTCACAACTCCCTTGACCCTTAAAAGTAACCACGGGTAACTTCCTCGACGGCTACTGCGGAGTACGAGAAAGCCCTTACGCCCGCCGGGAGTTGTGAGGGGTCGTGCGCCCCAGTGCGCTGTCCGCGCCAGGACAACGTGCCGCTGATGCCCAACCCGCACTGACTAATGCACATGGGAGCAGAAATGGCCTCGTCCTCGGACGTCAACTCGTCCGCCGACCACACCCCCGGAACCGAAAGCGGTTCCACGCCCGACCCCGCGAGACGCGGGCGGGTCCGGCTGCGCCGTGCCGCGGTGATGGCCGTGCCGGCCGTCGCGGTCGCCGCCGGCCTCGCGATCATGACCGCCGAGGGGGCGCTGGGGGTTTCCTTCTCGATCTCCGGGATGCCCTTCACGGTCACCGCCAAGTCGCTGGACGGCACCGGATTCGAGCAGTTCGGCGGGCTGGACAGCATGATCGACGACAGCCCGAACGCGGGCGACACCGGCGGCCAGGTGCTGGTCGTCACCTCCGCCATCAAGAACGCGACGCTGGACAGCCTCTGCCAGAGCGTGGACCTGGGCGGCACCAACCTGCTCATCAAGGCGGGCAGCGGCTCGTCGAAGGTGCAGGCGACCGATCTGACCACCGACTCGACGGAGCTGACGGGCGACGCGTCCTTCAACAACATCGAGATCGGCAACGACGCGAGCACGCTCACCAAGGCCGGGGTCAAGGGGCCGAAGGGCGTCTTCAGCCAGCAGGCCGACACCGTGCACATCAACAACCTGCGGCAGACCAACTACGCGACCACCGCAGGGGTGTTCAAGCTTCCGGGCCTGAAACTCAGCTTCAGCGACTCGGGTTGCTGATGTCGGACACCCCGAAACAAGGCGTGCGGCCCGCTTTCCGTGAGTGGCGGGCCCGCCGTCCTTTCTGGGGCGGGCTGCTGCTCGCCCTGGGCGGGGCGGAGATCCTGCTCACCGAGAAGGCCTCGGTGAAGGTCATCATGCACTCCGGCGCGCAGAACCTGGCCGGCTACCTTCTGCCCACCGTGATGCTGCTGTGCGGACTGCTGATCCTCTTCAGCCCCTCGCAGCGCCTGTTCTACTCGATCATCGGCGTCCTCGCCTCCCTGGGCACCTGGCTCACCTCCAACCTGGGCGGCTTCTTCGTGGGCCTGCTCCTGGGAGCCGTCGGCAGCTGCCTCACCTTCGGCTGGCTGCCGGACCAGGAGCCGCGCGTCAGCCGCCGGCAACGCAGGAAGCAGGCGCGGGCCGCGGAGGCGGTCCAGCTGTAGGCGTCGCCCGATTTCGACCAGGCCGAGCGGCGCCCTTCGACTCGACCCCGGAGGCCCGCACCTCCGGGGTCGTCGGCCTTGGTCAGGAAGCGGCCGGGCCCCGGGGCACGTCCACCGGCTCCACGACCGTCGGGGCGGCCGAGTGGTCGCCCTCGTCCTTCATCGCCTTCGCCTCGCTCTTGAGGATGCGCATGGACTTGCCCAGGGCGCGGGCGGTGTCCGGGAGCTTCCTCGAGCCGAAGAGCACGATCACGACGATCGCCACGATCAGCAGATGCCAGGGTTCCAGTCCGTTGCGGAGCATGGCCGCACCCTCCCTTTCCTCAACTTCTTCTTACGTCGGCAGGGGACACTTGCCGCTGCTCGTCCGCACATCGACGGTTGCTACATTGCGCAACTGTACAACCATGGCAGCGACGTAAGAGGCGCCGATGACCGTCACCAACAGCCGGACGACTGCACCCCCGCGCCACCGCGCCGGCCAGGGCGGATCGGACGGGGGCGGCGCCCGGTCCGCCGCCCGGGAGCGCAGGCGCCGGCGCGGCCGCCGGATACGTTTCGCGCTCGCGTTCGTGCTGTCGCTGGTGGTGCTCGCGCTCGCCGGAGCGGGCTGGCTCTATCTGAAGCTGGACGGCAACATCAACACCTTCGACTCGGGCGGCCTGTCCGACAACCGCCCGAAGGCGGGCTCCTCGAAGGGCGAGAACGTCCTGGTCATCGGCTCCGACACCCGCACCGGCGGCAATGACAGGCTCGGCGGCGGCAACAAGGACGACGTCGGCCGCTCCGACACCGCCTTCCTGCTGCACATATACGCCGACCACAAGCACGCCCTGGCGGTCTCCATACCCCGCGACACCCTGGTCACCATCCCGCCGTGCAAGCTCCCCGACGGCACCTGGACGAAGACCCAGCCCGACACGATGTTCAACGCGGCCTACTCAGTCGGCGAGACCGCGAAGGGCAACCCCGCCTGCACGCAGAACACGGTCGAGCAGCTCACCGGACTGCGGGTCGACCACACGGTCGTCGTGGACTTCAAGGGCTTCGCGAGCCTGACGTCGGTGGTGGGCGGTGTGCAGGTGTGCCTCCCGAACGACGTCTACGAGAACGATCTCAACCCCAACCGCACGACCCGCGGCAAGCTGCTGTTCAAGAAGGGCGAGCAGACCGTCTCCGGGCAGAAGGCGCTGGACTACGTCCGTATCCGGCACGGCATCGGCGACGGCTCCGACATCGGCCGTATCAAACGCCAACAGGCCTTCGTGGCAAGCCTGTTGAAGGAGGTCAAGAGCAACGGTCTGACGCCGACCAGGCTGCTGCCGCTCGCCGACGCCGCCACCAAGTCGCTGACCGTCGACCCCGGCCTCGGCTCCGCCGACAAGCTCATCTCCTTCGCGATGTCACTGAAGGACATCGACCTGCACAACACCAAGTTCGTCACCGTCCCCTGGCGGTACGACGGTTCGCGGGTGGCGATCGTGCAGCCGGACGCCGACGACCTCTTCGCCGCGCTCAAGGCGGACCACACGATCGACGGCAAGAACGCGAGCGGCAGGAAGAGCGGCGCCAAGGCCACCGCGCCCGCCTCCCCCTCGGCGTCCCCCGTGTCCGGCGCCGGCATCGACGTCACCGTCTACAACGGCACCACCGTCGGCGGCCTGGCCGCCCGCGGGGCCGCCACGCTGACCTCGGACGGCTTCACGGTCACCGGTACGGCGACGGCGTCCACGCAGGACCACACGACCACGCTGGTCGAGTACGGCGCCGGGGAGCAGGCCGCCGCCGAGACGGTCGCGAAGGCGTTCCCGGGCGCCGTGCTGCAGTCGGTGACCCGGGCCGGCGTCAGCGTCGTACTCGGGCAGTCGTACGCGAACACGCCCACCGCCACCGCCTCCCCGACGGCCGTCCCGAGTTCGGTCGCCGCCGGCGCGCGGTCCGCCGACGACGATCCCTGCTCGAACCTGACCTACGGCTGACGGCGCCGACGCACCGGCCGGTCAGATGCCGAGCACCGCGCGGGCGGTGAGGAAGTAGATGACCAGGCCGGTGGCGTCCACCAGGGTCGTCACCATCGGCGCCGAGACCACCGCCGGGTCGATGTGCAGGCGCTTGGCCAGCAGCGGCATGGTGCCGCCGACCGTCGCCGCCCAGCCGCAGATGATGACGAGGGCGACACCGACCACCACGGCGATGTGCGCGCCCACGAACAGCGTGCCCAGCACCAGCCCGAGCCCGGCGAGGATCGCCCCGAGCACGACACCGACCCGGCACTCGCGCCAGACGACCGCGGGCAGGTCGGAGACCCGCACCTCGCCCACGGCCAGCGCCCGGACCGCGGCGGTGGCCGCCTGCGCGCCCGCGTTGCCGCCGGTGCCGATCAACAGTGGAATGAACGTGGCGAGTTGGGTGACCTTCTCCAGGGTGCTCTCGAAGGCCTCGGTCACCGTGACGGTGAGGGTCGCGGCCAGCAGCAGGAGCAGCAGCCACACGACCCGGTAGCGCGCCAGCTGCCACACGCTCGCCGCCATGTAGTGCCCGGCCCACGGGGCCGCCCCGGACTGCCGGGCGACGTCCTCGGTGTCGGCGTCCTCGATGACGTCCACGGCGTCGTCGATGGTCAGCAGCCCCACGAGCCGTTCCTCGTCGTCGACGACGGGCAGGGCGAGCGCGTCACTCTCGCGCATCAGCCGCGCCGCGTCCTCGGCGGAGTCGGCGGCGTGCGCCCGCGCGGCACCGCGGACGACGTGGTCGGCGAGGTCGTCGTCCGGCGGGCTGAGCACCAGCTCGCGCAGCGAGACCACGCCGCTGAGCCGCCGCCCGTGGTCCACGACGGGAAGGGTGTACACGGTCTCGGCGTCGGCGCCCTCCCGCCGTACTCGCTCCAACGCCTGATGCACCGTCAAATGCTCTTCCAGAACCAGGACTTCAGAGGTCGCGCAACGCCCTACGGAGCCCTCGGGGAAGCCGAGCGGCCCGGCCGTGAGGTGCGGCGGGCGTCGGTCGGGCAGGGGTCGGGCGTGCAGGGCGTGGCGGTCTTCGGGCAGCTGGGTGTACGTCATGGCAGGTCACCTCGGCAGGACGGCGGGACGCGGGGCGGCGGATGTACGGGGGCTGACTGGGAGGTTCGCTCTGCACGGCGAACCACCTCCCTCCGCATGCGCGTCGCGTACGACGGTCCTGGGCCGACAGCCAGATGGTGCGCACCGCCGCCGGCCGGGGCGAGCGGTGCGGCATATCTGCCGGTTTTCCTCCATGCCGGTCGAGTGGGCTGAAGGATGCGTGCAGGTGATCAAGGGGCCGCCCCGGTGGGGAGCGCTGGGCCCACCGGGGCGGTGTGGGGGGGGCGTCGGGTCAGGCGAGTTGGACGAGGGCGAAGGTGACGCCTGCCGGGTCCCGGAGTACGGCGGTTCGGCCGACGCCGGGCAGTTCGGTGGGCGGACTGAGGACGGTGCCGCCGAGGGCGGCCGCCGCGACCGCAGCGCCGTCGATGTCCTCGACGCCGAAGTGCAGGGTCCAGCCGGCCCTGCCCTCGGGCCCGCTCGTGATGCCGCCGAACTCCGCCCTGCCGTCGACGAAGGTGAGGTGGGCGGCGGCGCCCCCGGCCGGCGGTACGGCGGCGCTCCAGCCGAAGACCTGCCCGTAGAAGGCCTTGGCGCCCTCGGTGTCCGGGGTGCTCAGCGTGAACCAGGACGGGGTGCCGGGCTCGCGGACCAGGCCGGAGCCGGGGTGCTTGTCCGGCTCCCAGGCGCCGAACAGGGCGCCGTCGGGGGCCTGGTAGACGGCGGCGCTGCCTGCGACCGACACCTTGGTGGGCGGGCTGACGACGCGTCCGCCGGCGGCCTCGACGGCCTTCGAGGTCGCGGCCAGGTCCTCGGACATGAAGTAGACGCTCCAGCCGGCCGAGTGCTCCTGCCCCTCCCGGAGCTTCACCGCGCCCACGATCTTCTCCCCGTTCAGCGTGAAGTTTACGTATCCGGTGGGGAGTTGGAGGGCTTCCCAGCCGAAGAGGGAGCCGTAGAAGGCGCGGGCGGAGTCGACGTCGGGGGTGTCGAGGTCCGCCCAGCAGGGCGCGCCGGCCGGGTGGCGAGAGATCTTCATCGGTTCTCCTCGGGTCGCAACGATCGATCTTCGTCCAGCCTGGCCGCGCCCCACGGACCGCTCCAGCCGGCGCCGGCAACTCGCGGATTCCTTCCATGCGCCCCGGCCTTCGCGGTGAATTCGTCCACCGCGATCGCCTCGGCGACTTCTTCGGGCGTACGGCCGTCGGTAGCCACGACGGCCGTCGCGACCTCCTCGTACAGGTGTCGGCGGGACTCGGTCAGCTCGCGCCACCGCGTGCGCGGGTCGGCGGCGAGGAGGGGTCGGTCCGCGGTCAACCCCGGGCGGCGGAGGGCCTCTTCGACGCCCATTGTGAGGTGGACGACGTACCGTCCGGCCAGCAGCCCGCGCGTGTCCGGGTCCAGGATCGAGCCACCGCCGAGGGCGAGGACGCCGTCGTGCTCGGCCAGCGCGCGGTGCACGGCCCGTCTCTCGACCGCACGGAAGGCCGCCTCGCCGAAGTCGCGGAAGAACTCCGCGACGGTCCGGCCCGCGGCGGCCACGATGTCGTCGTCCGTGTCCCGGTACGCCATGCCGAGCCGTTCGGCCAGCAGCCGCCCGACCGTGGACTTCCCGACGCCCATCGGTCCGACCAGGACGACCGGCGGACCGCTCATCGGATCGCCAAGTGGTCCAGATACGACCGCACGTTGCGGCGGGTCTCGGTCACGCTGTCGCCGCCGAACTTCTCCGCCACCGCGTCCGCCAGCACGAGCGCGACCATCGCCTCGGCGACGATCCCGGCGGCCGGTACCGCGCACACGTCCGAGCGCTGGTGGTGGGCCAGGGCGGGTTCGCCGGTGGCCACGTCGACGGTCCGCAGGGCCCGCGGCACGGTGGCGATCGGCTTCATCGCGGCCCGTACCCGCAGCAACTCCCCTGTGCTCAGGCCGCCTTCGGTGCCGCCGGAGCGCCCGGAGGACCGCCGGATGCCGTCCTCGGTGTGCACGATCTCGTCGTGGGCCTTGGAGCCCGGCACCCGGGCCAGTTCGAAGCCGTCGCCGACCTCGACGCCCTTGATGGCCTGGATGCCCATCAGTGCCGCGGCCAGCCGGGCGTCCAGCCGCCGGTCCCAGTGCACATGCGAGCCGAGGCCGACCGGGACGCCGTACGCCAGCACCTCGACCACACCACCGAGCGTGTCGCCGTCCTTGTGGGCCTGGCCGATCTCGGCGACCATCGCCTTCGACGCGTCCGCGTCCAGACAGCGCACCGGGTCCGCGTCCAGCCGCACCACGTCCGCCGGGGCCGGAAGGACCCCGCAGGGCGCCTTCGCGGTGGCCAACTCGACGACGTGCGACAGGACTTCGATGCCGCTCGTCTCCTTCAGATACGACCGCGCCACCGCACCCAGCGCGACACGGGCCGCCGTCTCCCGCGCCGAGGCCCGTTCCAGGATCGGCCGCGCCTCGTCGAAGCCGTACTTCTGCATGCCGGCCAGGTCGGCATGGCCGGGGCGCGGGCGGGTCAGCGGGGCGCTGCGGGCCAGGCCCGCCAGGATCTCGGGGTCGACCGGGTCGGCCGACATCACCTGCTCCCACTTCGGCCACTCGGTGTTGCCGACCAGGACCGCGACCGGGGAACCGAGGGTGAGGCCGTGCCGGACGCCGCCGACGAAGGTGACCTCGTCCCGCTCGAACTTCATCCGCGCGCCCCGGCCGTACCCCAGCCGGCGCCGCGCCAGGTGATCCGCCACCATCTCCGTGGTGACCGGCACCCCTGCCGGAAGCCCCTCCAGCGTCGCCACGAGTGCCTGGCCGTGGGACTCCCCCGCGGTCAGCCAGCGCAGTCTGCTCACCTCGGCTCCTCGGGTGCGGCGGGCAGGCGCAGCCCGCGGTGGATGTCCATGGCGGCCGAGGAGTGGTTGAGGGTGATGTAGTGCAGGCCGGGGGCGCCCTCGTCGAGGAGGCGCTGGGCGAGGGCGGTCGCGTGGTCGACGCCGATGCGGTGGGACTCGGCGGGGTCGTACTGCGCGGTGCGCAGGCGCAGGGCGAGGTCGTCGGGGAAGGTCGCGTTGCTGAGGCGGGCGAAGCGGGCGATCTGTTCGTAGCGGGTGGCGGGCATGATGCCGGGGATGACCGGGGTGTCGCAGCCGACGGCGGCGAGGCGGTCGCGGAGCCGGAGGTAGTCCTCGGCGCGGAAGAACATCTGGGTGATGGCGTAGTCGGCGCCGGCCCGGCACTTGGCGACGAAGTGGCGAACGTCGCTGTCCCAGTCGGGCGAGCGCGGGTGGCGTTCCGGGAAGGCGGCGACGCCGATGGAGAAGGCGCCGCAGGAGCGGATGAGTTCGACGAGTTCGGCGGCGTGGCCCAGGCCGTGGGGGTGCGGGACCCAGGGGCCCTGCGGGTCGCCGGGCGGGTCGCCGCGCAGGGCGAGGACGTCGCGGATGCCGGCGTCGGCGTAGCGGCCGATGATGCCGCGCAGTTCGTTGACGGAGTGCCCGACGGCGGTGAGGTGGGCGACCGGGCGCAGGGTGGTGTCCTCGGCGATACGGCGGGTGAGCTCCGTGGTGAGTTCACGGGAGGTGCCGCCGGCACCGTAGGTCACCGACACGAAGGCCGGGTTGAGGGTCTCGACTCGGCGCAGTGCGCTCCACAGGGCGCGCTGCCCCTTGCCTGTCTTGGGCGGGAAGAACTCGAAGGAGTACGAGCGGTGGCCGGCCGCGATCAGTTCGGCGGGGCCCCGGCGGGGCCGGACGGCCACGAGTGCGGGTGCCGTCATGTCGGGTCGCCTCCGGTCGCGGTGTAGGTCTGGGTGCCGATGTGGGACAGGGCGAGGGTGGCCAGGGCGGAGCCCCACCGGGCGCGGTGGACGGTGTCGTGGCCGGCGGCCAGGGCGGCGAGGTATCCGGCGCGGAAGGCGTCGCCCACGCCGGTCGGGTCCACGGCCTCGGCGGCCGGGACGGCGGGGACGTCCAGTGGGGGGTCGCCGGCGCGTTCGATGCGGCTGCCCTTCTCGCCGAGGGTGGTGACCCAGGTGCCGACCCGGTGCAGGACGTCGGCGTGGGTCCAGCCCGTCTTGGCGAGCAGCAGGGCGTGTTCGTACTCGTTGGTGAACAAGTGGTCGGCGCCGTCGACGAGTTCGCGGATCTGCGGACCGTCGAGCCGGGCCAGCTGCTGCGCGGGGTCGGCGGCGAAGGGGATGCGGTGGGTGCGGCACGCGCGCGTGTGCCGGAGCATCGCGGCCGGGTCGTCGGCGCCGACCAGGACGAGGTCGGCGCCGCCGTGCCGGCGCAGGACCTCGGTGAGGTCGATGTCGGCGGCCTCGGTCATCGCGCCCGGGTAGAAGGAGGCGATCTGGTTGCCGTCCTGGTCGGTGGTGCACAGGAAGCGGGCGGTGTGACGGGTGCGGGAGACGTGGACGCCGGAGACGTCCACGCCGAGTGCCGCGAGCCGCTGTCCGTACGGGGCGAAGTCGGCGCCCACCGCTCCCAACAGCAGCGGCCGGTGGCCGAGTTGGGCCAGGCCGTAGGCGATGTTGGCGGCCACTCCCCCGTCGCGCACCTCCAGGGTGTCGACCAGGAAGGACAGCGAGACGTGGTCGAGGCGGTCGGCGAGCAGCTGGTCGGCTATGCGGCCGGGGAAGGTCATCAGGTGGTCGGTGGCGATGGAGCCGGTGACGGCGATCCGCATGTCAGGCCCCCGCCGCGAGCCGCAGCGCGTCCACGCGGTCCGTCTTCTCCCAGGTGAAGTCGGCCAGTTCGCGGCCGAAGTGGCCGTACGCGGAGGTCTGGGCGTAGATCGGGCGGAGCAGGTCGAGGTCGCGGATGATCGCGGCCGGGCGCAGGTCGAAGACCTGGCGGATGGCGTGCTCGATCGCCGTCTGCGGTACGGCGGCGGTGCCGAAGGTCTCGACGAAGAGACCCACGGGCTCGGCCTTGCCGATCGCGTACGCGACCTGGACCTCGCAGCGGCGGGCCAGACCGGCCGCGACCACGTTCTTCGCCACCCAGCGCATCGCGTACGCCGCCGAACGGTCCACCTTGGACGGGTCCTTGCCGGAGAAGGCGCCGCCGCCGTGGCGGGCCATGCCGCCGTACGTGTCGATGATGATCTTGCGGCCGGTGAGGCCGGCGTCGCCCATCGGGCCGCCGATCTCGAAGCGGCCGGTGGGGTTGACCAGGAGACGGTAGTCCTCGGTGTCGAACTTGATGCCGTCGTCGGCGAGCCGGGCCAGTTCGTGCTCGACGACGTGGGCGCGGACGTCGGGGGCGAGGAGGCCGTCGAGGTCGACGTCGGCGGCGTGCTGGGTGGAGACGACGACGGTGTCCAGGCGGGCCGCGCGGCTGCCGAGGTACTCGACGGTGACCTGGGTCTTGCCGTCGGGGCGGAGGTAGGGGGTGAGGCCCTCCTTGCGGACCTGGGAGAGACGGTGGGCGAGCCGGTGCGCCAACTGGATGGGCAGCGGCATGAGTTCGGGCGTCTCGTCGCAGGCGTACCCGAACATCAGGCCCTGGTCCCCCGCGCCGCCGGTGTCGACGCCCTGCGCGATGTCCGGGGACTGGGCGCCGATCGACACGGACACCCCGCAGGAGCGGCCGTCGAAGCCCTTCTGGGAGGCGTCGTACCCGATGTCGAGGACGGCCTCCCGGACCAGGCCGGGGATGTCCGCGTACGCCGTGGTGGTCACCTCTCCGGCGACATGCACCTGGCCGGTGGTGATCAGCGTCTCGACGGCGACCCGGGCGTGCGGGTCCTGGCCGAGGAGGGCGTCGAGGATCGTGTCGCTGATCCGGTCGGCGATCTTGTCGGGGTGTCCCTCGGTGACGGACTCCGAGGTGAACAGGCGGCGGGACATGGCTCTCCCTGGGGTCGCAGCGGCTGCTGACTGATGAAGGACGGTGCGAGAAGGGGGCCGGAGAGCTCCTCGGGGGATGTGGAAGCTCTCCGGCCCGGCTCGGAGTGGTGGTCAGAGGGCGGCCTTCGTGAGCGCCCTGGCGATGCGCACCACGCGTTCGGCCTGGACGCGGGCCGCGTTGCGGGTGACGTCGCCGACCGGGAGTGTGCCGCCCGCGTCGTGGTGGGCGGTGCCGTACGGGTTGCCGTCGGCGAACTTGTCGGGGTGGGTGAAGCCGGGGGCGACGACGATGCCGCCGAAGTGGTGGAAGGAGTGCATGAGGGCGAGCAGCGTGGACTCGTTGCCGCCGTGCGGGCTGCCCGTGGAGGTGAAGGCGCTGTAGACCTTGTCGGCCAGTTCGCCCTTCTTCCAGGCGCCGCCCAGGGTGTCGAGGAACTGCTTGAGCTGGGCGGCGACATTGCCGAACCGGGTCGGGGAGCCGAACAGGACGGCGTCGGCCCACAGGACGTCCTCGACGGCGGCGAGGGGGATGTCGGCGGTCGCCGCGTCGTTGGCGGCCCACGCCGGCTGGGACTCGACGACCTCGCGCGGGGCCAGTTCCGCGACCCGGCGCAGGCGGACCTCGGCGCCCGACTTCTCGGCGGTGTCGGCGAGTTCGCGGGCGATCTCGGCGACGTGGCCGGTGGCGGAGTAATAGACGACGGCGACGTTCACGCTGTTCATGGCGGTGCTCACCAGTCCGCCAGGTGGAGGGAGGCGAGCGGGTCCGGTACGTCGAGCGCGGAGGCCGGGTGGGTGAACGTCCGGTCGTAGTAGAGGAGCGGGGTGCGGTCGTCGTCGACGTAGGTGTCCAGGACGCGGCCTACGAGGATGCTGTGGTCGCCGCCGTCGAGGACATCGTGCAGGGCGCAGGCGACGCGGGCGCAGGCGTCCGGCGAGCCGGGCAGGCCCAGTTCGCAGGGCCGCATGTCGCCCTCGGCGAACCGGTCGACGCCGGAGCGGGCGAAGCGCCGGGCGACCTGCTCCTGGCCGTGCGCCAGGAGGTTGACCAGGAAACGGTCGGTGCTCGTGAACGCGACGTGGGTGCTGGCGGTCTTGTTGAGGCAGACCAGGACGAGGGGCGGGTCCAGGGACAGGGAGGAGAAGGAGGTCGCGGTGAACCCCCGGCGCCGTCCGGTGCCGTCGACGGTCGTCACGACGGTCACCGGTCCGGGCACCCTGGACATGGCGTGGGTCAGGGCCTTGCCGCTTGCGGCAGACATGGGTTGCTCACTCTCCGGTGTCGTGGCGGTCAGGGCTGAAGGCGGCTGGTGCGCCACCCGCGGTCGCAGCGGTCGTAGCGCAGCCGGCGGTGCAGTCGGTCGGAGTCGGCGGCCCAGAACTCCACGGCGACCGGGGCGAGCAGGTAACCGGCGTAGCGGTCGGGGCGCGGCAGCGGGGTGCCGGGGGCGGCGAGGCGGTCGGCCTCGGCGCGCAGGGCGGCCACGTCCCGCAGGGGTTCGCTCTGCCGGGAGGCCGCGGACATGGAGTGCATCGGGATGGGCCGGCCGGACCACAGGGCGTCGGACTCGGCTTCGCTCAGCCGGGACACGGGCCCGGAGAGGATGAGCTGCTGGCCGGTCTCGCGCCAGTAGAGCAGGCCCGACGCCCAGCCGGTGGCGACCATCTCGCGGCCCTTCTGGCTGGTGGAGTGGCTGGCGAAGACCAGCCCTCGGGAGGTGATGTCGGTGACGGAGATGATGCGGTTGGAGGCGCGTCCCCGGCTGTCGGCGGTGGCGAGCGCCAGGGCGCGCGGTTCGCGCACGCCGCGGGCGGTCGCCTCGGCGATCCACTGGTGGACGAGGCCCATCGGTTCGGCCGGCGGGGCGTCGTACTCGGGGAAGTCCAGGTCGACTTCGCCGGTGAGGCTTTCGAATCGGCTGCTGTTCACGAGTTCCTCGCTGGACGGAATCAGACGTGGAGGGTGCCGTGCGCGGCGACGACGCCGTGGCCGCCGACCTCGACCGAGCGGACCGTGTCACCGGAGCCTTCGGCGGTGGCGAGCATCAGGGAGGGTCGGCCCATCTCGACACCCTGGAGGATCTCCAACTGCCGCCCGTAGTCGGCGAGTTGATGCCGGGCCAGATGGATGGCGAGCGGGCCCGCCGCCGAGCCGGTCGCCGCGTCCTCCACGACGCCGTAGGCGGGCGAGAACATACGGGTCCGCCAGTGGGTGCCCGCGCCGGCGAAGCAGTTCGCGGCCATGTCCGGGAAGGCGACCAGGGCGCGGTGGTCGGGCCGGAGCGCGGACAGGGCGGCCACGCTCTCGACACCGACGAAGACGTGCCGGGGCCCGTTGCGGTAGACCTCGACGGGCGCGATCGTCTCCTCGACACCGAGCGCCGCGAGCAGCTCCTCGCGATGTTCGTACGGCTCCCAGGTGGGCACCGGCTGCTGCATCCGTACCCTCAACACGCCCTCGTCCTCCGCGAGTTCGAAGGGGATGACGCCCATCGCGGTCTCCAGCCGCAGCCGGTCCTCCTTGAGCGTGCGGCCGAGCGCCACCGCCGTGCCGAGCAGCGGATGGCCCGCGAACGGCAGCTCGTTGACCGGCGTGAAGATACGGATCCGGGCGTCACCGCCCTGCTCGGGCGGCAGCACGAAGGTGACCTCGGAGAGGTTCATCTCCCTCGCGATGCGCTGCATCAGCTCGGCGCCCAGCTCGGCGGCGTCGAAGAACACCGCCACCGGATTGCCTTCGAGCGGGGTGCGCGCGAAGGCGTCGACGACTATGTATTCGTGCACGGTGACTGATCCCCACTGGTAGCTGCCGTTGCCTGGACGTCGAAGCGGCCGCGGTACGAGGGCGGGCCACCGATCAGCCGCGCTGCCCGATTGGGCGGCAGCTCCTCCGGGCGGTCCGCCTCCCACACCATCACCGCGCCCCACCGGTTGGACTCCCGGTCCGCCAGCCACAGCTTCAGCCGCAGGCCCGGTACGTCGTTCCACTCGGCGACCGCCTCGTCGCAGAGGTCGGCGCGCAGGGAGTCGATGGTCTGCGGGGTGCCGTCGAGGTCCCACCAGGCGATGTCAACCCGCACGGCCGAGCACCTCCCGGATGGTGCGGCCGGCGATGCGCGGCCCGTCGACGGTGAGCACCGACTCGGCGTGGAACTGCATCGAGGCGAAGCCGGGCCCGCGCAGGGCGTGCACCTCGCGGGTCACCGGGTCCCGGCTGACCTCCACGAGTCCGGCCCCGGCGAGGTCCAGCTTGTCCTCGGCGCTGCGGGCGGCGAACGTGTTGTAGAAGCCGACCCGTTCGCGGCTGCCGAACAGGTCGATCTCCCGCTGCACGCCCTGGTTCGGCACGTCCCGGCGGGCCAGGTCGAGGCCGAGGCTCAGGCTGAGCACCTGGTGGCTGAGGCACACGGCGACGAACGGCCGCTGCTCGGTGAGGAGTTGACCGATGGCCGTGCGGAGATGGCGGATCTTGGGGTCGTCGGCCGCTCGGGGGTCGCCGGGACCCGGGCCCATCACCACGAGATCGTGGCCGTCGAAGGTGTACGGCTCGTCGAAGCGACGTACCGTCACCTCCAGTCCCAGGGCCCGGAGTTGGTGTCCGATCATCGCGGTGAAGGTGTCCTCCGCGTCGACGACCAGTGCGCTCAGACCGGTCAACTCCGGTACTGCGGGCCGTGGTTGACCGCCGCCCTTGAGCCAGAACTCCGCGATGCCGTCGTTGCGGCGGTCCAGTGCCGCGCGGACGTCCGGGTGGCTGCCGTAGCGGATGCCGCGTCCGGACTCCAGGGCGCCGAGCAGGCCGGCCGCCTTGGCGCGGGTCTCGGCGACCTCCGAGTGCGGGTCGGAGTGCCGTACGAGAGTGGCGCCCACTCCGATCCGCACCCGGCCGGTGGTGTCGATGTCGGCGGTGCGGATGAGGATGGCCGAGTCGAGGGCGCGCTCGCCGTTGCGGTCGCGGCCGATCAGCGCGGCGACGCCGCTGTAGTAACCGCGGCCCTCGGGCTCGTACTTGGCGATGACGCGGGCGGCGCTCTCCAGCGGGCTGCCGGTGACGGTGGGCGCGAACAGGGTCTCGCGCAGGATGTCGCGCACGTCGCGGTCGGTGCGGCCCTCGATGAAGTACTCGGTGTGGGCGAGGCGGGCCATCTCCTTGAGGTAGGGGCCGAGGACCCGGCCGCCGTCCTCGCAGATGCGGGCCATCATCTTCAGTTCCTCGTCGACGACCATGTACAGCTCGTCGGTCTCCTTGGGGTCGGCGAGGAACTCGGTGACGCCCTCGAGCGTTGGGCCGGCCGGCGGGTAGCGGTAGGTGCCGCTGATCGGGTTCATCACCGCGGTCCCGCCGCTCACCGAGATGTGCCGCTCCGGCGTGGCCCCGACGAAGGTGCGCTCGCCGGTGTGGATGACGAACGTCCAGTACGCGCCCTGCTCGCGCTCCAGCAGCCGGCGGAAGAACACCAGCGCGTCCATCGGCGAGTAGTCGCCGAGGTCGGCCAGGAAGGTCCTCTTGACGACGAAGTTGGCGCCCTCGCCGGTGCCGATCTCGTCGGCGACGACCCGGCGCACGGTCTCGGCGTACCGCTCGTCGTCGACGTCGAAGCCGTGCGCGGTCACGGACGTCGGCTTGTCCGGGAGCCGGAGCAGGAGTTCGGGCAGGGGCACCCGGTCCTGGCCGGTGACGGACATCGCGACGAGGGGCGCGCCGTCGTCGGGGGCGGTGAAGCCGCGCTCGGTGAGACTGCGGTAGGGCACCAGGACCAGGACGTCGTGCTCGGTGCCGGAGTCACGGGTGAGCGGGATGTCGGCCAGCGTTCCGGGCAGGGTCACGTCGCCGACGAGGATGTCGACGGTGTCCGGGACGCCGGTCTCGGGGCGGTGCAGCAGGGCGAAGGCGGGCGCTTGGAGGTCCAGTACGCGGCCCAACAGGTCGTTGCCGTACGACGCGTTCATATGAACACCTCCGTGGACGGGAGGACCACCGCGCAGCGCTGGGCCGCGTAGTCCAGGGCCAGCCGGTGGTGGGCCTCGGAGAAGTCGCCGAGGGCGTCGGCGGCGAGGAAGGCCTGGATGTCGTTGGCGTATGCCTCGAGGGCGGTGGCGAGCACGCCGACATGGGCGTACACGCCGCACAGCACGAGCTGGTCGCGGCCGGCCGCCCGCATGCGGGTGAGCAGGTCCGAGCGGAAGAAGGCGCTGTAGCGCCACTTGGTGAACACCCAGTCGTCCTCGGTGGGCGCGAGTTCCTGCGCCACCTCGCGGTCGGCCGGGTCGGTGCGCATGCCCGGGCCCCAGAAGTCCTTGAGCAGGCCGCGCTGTTCCTCGGTCATCCGGCCGGGCTGCGCGGTGTACGCCACCTGGACACCGAGGGCGGCGGCACGCTTGCGCAACTGCGCGGCGTTGTGGACGAGTTGGCCGCGCAGGGGGTCGGGCAGCGCCTGCAGGAAGTAGCGCTGCATGTCGTGGACGAGCAGGACGGCACGGTCCGGGTCCGGGCGCCACTGCGCCACGTTCTCGGGCAGGTCGTGGGCCGTGGGCAGAGGGTACGACGCGATGGGGGGTAGGCCGGCCATGGGGTCAGCTCCTTTCCGGCGGGGTGGCCGCGTCGGCGGGCGTGAGTCAGAGAGCGTCGGCCCAGGCCGTGACCAGGGAGACGGCCTGCCGGGAGTTGAGGCGTGGGTCGCAGAAGGTGGTGTGCCGCTCGCCGATCAGGCCGAGCGCCGAGGCGTCCGCGGCGCACTCCGCCACGTCGTCCGGGGTGGTCTCCAGGTGGAGTCCGCCCGCGATGCCGCCCGCCGCCGCGACCGCGTGGCAGAAGTCCTGGACCTCTCGGGCCATGGTGGTCAGCAGACGGGTCTTCTTGCCGCCGGGGGCGGTGATGGTGTTGCCGTGCATCGGGTCGCACAGCCAGATCACCGGGTGGCCCGCGGAGCGGACCGCCGCCACCAGGGAAGGCAGCCGTTCGCCGACCACGTCGGCGCCCATGCGGGAGATCAGGGTGAGGCGGCCGGGTTCGCGCAGCGGGTCGAGGCGCTCGCACAGCGAGGTGATCTCCTCGACCGTCATGGACGGGCCGACCTTGCAGGCGACCGGGTTCGCCACGTCCGCGAGCAGGTCGACGTGGGCGCCGTCCAGCTGGCGGGTGCGCTCGCCGATCCACGGCCAGTGGGTGGAGCCCAACCACCGTGTGGAGTCGCCGAGTTCGCGGATCATCGGCACCTCGTAGTCGAGCAGCAGCGCCTCGTGGCTCGTCCACACCAGGGGCTCGATGCCGGGCCAGGCGCGCAGTGCGGGGGCGCGCCAGCCGAGGTGTTCGACGATGTCGCCGGCCGCCATGTACCCGGTGAGGATGCGCAGCGGGTCGGGGCGGCGGCTCTCGGGGTCGGGCTCGGGGCTGTTGACCATGTGCCCGCGGTAGACGGGCAGGGCGAGCTCGCCGATCTGCTCGAAGTTGTTGGAGCGGGGCTTGGCGAACTGGCCGGCCAGCCGTCCCACGCGCAGGACGGGCTTGCCGGTGAGCATCTTCAGGGTGCTGGCCAGCAGGTCGAGCACGGCGGTCTTACGGCGCACGTGCTCGGCCGTGCACTCCTCCGGGTCCTCGGCGCAGTCGCCGGCCTGGACGACGAGCGCCTCACCGGTGGCGACGGAGGCCAGCAGCGACCGCAGGGTGCGGACGTCGTCGAAGCGGACCAGGGGCGGACGGGAGCCGAGGATCTCCCGCACCCGCTGGACCTGGGCGGGGTCTGGCCATTCGGGCTGCTGCAGGGCCTTGGCCCGCTGGATTTCGGTCCTCTGCATTTCGGACAGTGCTTGTCCCACGACAATTCCCCCGTGGACGGAGAGGGTTTACGTTCGGGTCATGACGAGCCGCGGCTGCGATGCGGCGCGTCAGGTGGGGATTCCTTCGCGCTGGATGCGCGGTACGTCGATTCCCAGGGCCTTGAACTGCCGGCAGGGATTCATGAACTCGCGCTGCTGCTTGATTTTTCCGTCCTCGAAGAGGAAGGAATGCAGGAAGTGATTCCGGTAGTAGCCGTCCGGATATCCCGGGAAGAGAATCTTTCCCTCGCCGTCGCATTCGACCCAGAAGCGGTCCGGGTCCTGGGTGTCGAAGATCTCGATGTTGGTCCAGGCCCAGTCGGGGAAGCACTTGAGCGACCAGACGGCGTGCTCGCCCAGCCGGTCGCGGCCGCGGATGACGATCGGTTCACCGCTCTCCGTGGTCCACAGACCGCCGGTGCCCTCCTCGGTGAACAGCAGGTGGCGGCGGAGCCGGTCCTCGCCACGGGTGTTCATGTACTGCTCGACGACGGCCCGGTTGTGGGCGCGCAGCTCGTTCTGGTCGGTGGGTATTCGGGGGTCCGACATGGCTGTCCTTCGTGGTAGGGGGAGGCGGTTCAGACGATGAAGCTGATGTCGCGCGGGTCGCCGCCAACGAGGGCTCGGCCGTAGACCTGCTCGGGGATGCCCATGCCGAAGCCGGCGTGGCGGCTGCCGACGTTGATGTCGCGCCACAGCCGCTGCAGCGGGTTGGACTCGTTGAAGGCGGAGGAGCCGTGGGCGGTGAGCAGGGTGTCGACGGCCTCCCGGCACAACCGGCCGACCTGCGCGGACTCCAGGCGGTTGCGGGCGCGGACGGTGAGGTCGGCGTTGACGCCGGCCCGGGCGAGCTCGTCGACGGTGTCGGCGATGCGGGCGGCGACCAGCTTCGCGGTGTCGATCTTCGAGGTGGCCTCGGCGAGGTCGAGCTGGAAGGTCGGCGACTGGGTCTGGTCGCGGTAGGTGGTGCCGGCCACCGGGCGGGTGGGGCCCTTGGCGCGGACGAAGTCGAGGGCGGCCTCGGCGCCGCCGATCAGGGCGCCGATCAGCCCGATGGCGAACAGACCGGTCAGGCTGTTGCGGTAGGGCAGGGCCGGGTCGACGACGCCGTCGGTCTCGCCGTTGAGGACCGGCAGGTAGGGCACCAGGCGGTGGTCGGGTACGAAGATCCGGTCGGCGACGATCGTGTTGGATCCGGTGCCGCGCATCCCGGCGAAGTACCAGGTGTCCTTCACCGCGACCTCGTCGGCCGGCATCAGGGCGAACCGCACGTCGGGGCGGCCCGTGTCGGTCGGTACGGCGATCAGGGCGCTGACCCACTGGGCGTGCAGGCAGCCGGAGACGTACGCCCACTCGCCGCTGACGATCGCGCCGCCGTCGACCGGTTCCACGGCCGGCGAGGGCATGCCCAGGACCAGTGCGCACCGAGCGTCCGGGTCGTCGCCCCACACCTCGTCGCCGGCCGCGGCCGGGAACAGGGCGGCCATGAAGTTGCCGGCGTTCAGGACGCCCGCGATCCAGGCGGCGGACGGGCAGCCGCGGCCGAGGGTGGTGGCGACGTCCAGGAGGGTGCGCATGTCGGTCTCGTAGCCGCCGAGGCGGCGCGGGGTCTGCAGGCGCAGCAGTCCGGCCTCGGTCATGGCGGTGACGACCCGGTCGGAGAGGCGCCGCTCGCGCTCGCACTCGGCCGCGTCCTCCCACAGCAGTTCCCGCAGACCTTCGGCCCGTGCGACGAGTTCCGTACGGTCGGGAATCCGTACGTCGGCAGAGATCACGGAATTCGTCATTCCGAATCATTCCTTTCGAATTTCTCGGACGTTCGGCACGCTAGGGGCCCGAAAAGCCGGGAGTCAAGGGCGCTTTTCTCGGCTTCACCGGGAATTCAGAATGCCGAATTCGGGCAGCTTTCAGCGACACGGCGCCTTTTACGGACCGTGTTTCTCGGGCCTCGTTTCCGGGGCCTCTTCAGTGACGCCGGACGATGTTTCCGAGCACCACCCGGCCGACGGTGACGGGGTTGAGCAGGATCAGGGGTGACGACAGGAGCGAGCTGACCTTGACGAACTCCTGGGTGAGCGCCGGGTCCCGCTCCGCGGCGGTCAGCAGTGCGCCGAAGTAGGCGTTGGTCAGGCGCACCGGGAGCGGCCGGGGTCCGGCGACCTCGGGGAGCGCCAGGTCGCTGCCGACGGCCATCTGCCAGGCCACCTCGATCCGGCGGGCGGCCGCCCGGAAGAAGCGGTGGGCGAGCCGGTCCGGCCCGCCGGCGAGACACTCGCGCAGGACCTCGGCCTGGAGGGCGGCCACGGACATGCCCTGGCCGTAGACGGGGTTGAAGCTGCAGATCGCGTCGCCGAAGACGAGGAGTCCTTCGGGGAAGCGGTCGAGGCGTTCGTAGCGGCGGCGGACGCTGGCCGGGTAGCGGTGGGCCACCAGGTCGTCGAGCGGTTCGGCGGCACACAGGGCCTCGAAGACGTCCGACGGGAGGATGGGCTTGGCGAACTCGAGGAAGTCGCTGGGATCGGTCGGCGGGTGGTGGCCGCCGTAGCCGATGAGGGTGAGCATCCAGCGGTCGGCCTCGTGCTGGAGGAAGGTGGCGCCGGTGGGCCGTCCCGGTTCGGCGCCGACGATCACGACCTTCCTGCGGCCGAGGGCGCCGGGCGTGAGGCGCAGGTTCTGGCTGACGTACTTGATGTCCACGGCGAGCTTGTCCTCGCGGGGCTGGTCGTAGCCGAGGTCGGCGAGCCAGCGGGTGGTGCGGCCGCCGCGGCCGGTCGCGTCGACGACGAGGTCGGCGGCGAGCTCCCGCTCCGTGCCGTCGTCGCGCCGGACCAGGCGTACGCCGGTGACGCGGGCGCCGTCCGGGGTGCTGAGCAGTCCCGCCGCCTCGCACCGGTCGACGATCTCCACGCCCAGCAACTCCCTTACCCTGAGCCGGACTTGGCGTTCCAGTTGGGGCCGGGTCGGCTGGTAGGTGGGGGTCGGGTCGGCGTAACGGCCCTCCTGGCACAGGAGATGGCCGCCGGGTGCGAAGTGCATCTCGGTGGGTTCGCGGACCACCGGGACCCCGCTCGCCTCCAACTCCTCCAGCAGACCGGGGAACATCTGCTGCAGCCCCCGGGTGCCGGCGGGCAGGATCGCATGGGCGTGCCGGCCCTGCGGCACCCCGCGGCGGTTCTCGTCCGCCTCCGGGAGCGCGTCCCGGTCGACCACCGTGACCCGGTCGAACGTGCCGGACAGCACCCGGGCGGCGAAGAGGCCGGCGATGCTCGCCCCGAGGACCACACAGTGCCCGCTGCTGCGGGCGCGCGGCTCCTTGGGGTCGTGGGGGTGTGCGGTCTCGTGAGACATGCGAATCCTTCCGGAAAAGAGGGGGCCGTGCAATTTCCGAAACCTTCACCGGCAGATGTTCCGGCAGACGCCATAACCCGCTGCGAAGTTGCCTCGATTAACGGTGAGATGAACCTCACGGAAAGAGCCCGCACGGGATCGCACTCGGCGCTCCTTCCCCTTTCACCACCTCAGGCAAACCCGAGGCGTACGGCTCATCTCGGCCAACCGTCGGGACAGCGTCGGTGCGATGGCGGAAAACAAGTCCCCGACAATGGCGTCGGCGGCGGAATATCCAATTCCGAATTGCCGGGACAGGAGTCCCGCGGAGTTTTCGTCAGACCTCGGGCCCGGTGAGCGCCGCCGTCGCCAGCCAGCAGGCCGGCAGCGGCGCGACCGTGCGCCCGTGGCCGATGCGCGGGTCGTCGCCGGCGTACACCCGGGCCTGCCAGCCGTGGCCGCCGAGCCACTGCTCGAGGTCGTCGCGGGCGGACAGCCAGGTGGCACCCTGCTCCTCGACCCGCTCGCGCACGGGCTTGCCCTCCTCCTCGAGCATGGCCGCCTTGAGGTGCTCCAGCATGAGCCGGCTGCCCGGTGCGGACAGCTCGCTCACACCGGTCAGGAGCGCCTCGCCGGCCTCGTCGGTGAGGTACATCAGCAGCCCCTCGATCAGCCAGACGGTGGGCTGCGCCGGGTCGAAACCCGCAGCTCGCAGGGCCGACGGCCAGTCCTCGCGCAGGTCGGCGGCGACTCCGCGGCGCTCGCAGGCGAGCGGCAGGCCGGAGCGCTCGACGAGGGCGTCCTTGAACTGCGTCATCTCCGGCAGCTCGACCTCGAACCAGCGGGTCCCGGCGGGCAGATCCAGTCGTACGGTGCGGCCGTCCACGCCGGCCGCGAGCGTGACGACCTGGCGGATCCCGTCCCGGACACCGGCGAGGATCTCGTCGTCGAAGAAGCGTGTGCGCACGGCGAAGTACGTGGGGAAGCCCGCCGCACTGGTGTGGGTCTGCCTGATCACGGCGGCCACGTCGGCCAGGACCGGGTCCTCGGCCAGCGCCGCGAGCATCGACGCGGCGAGCGGATCCCGGAACAGCGCATCCGGACGCTCGCTTTCCAGTTGCCGCATCCAGGCGATGAACAGTGCGGTCTGGCCGACCCCGACGGAAGGCGTCTTCAGCTCCACCATAAAATCCTCCCCAAGGCGAGTTCAATTCAACGGAAAGGCGCGATCTACGCAGGTAGATCGTTAAGCGTGAAACATCTCGTCAAAATCGCTTACGATTTCCTGGCGAGCGGGGGCGTTGAAAGCCCTCTCATCTCCGCCCGAGCACTGAACCGGGTGAACTGATGGAATTCTGTGGGGCCTTGCGGCTGCGATGGTAGCGTGCTCTGCGCTATCTTCAACTTTATTCCACGGAGCAGGCCCCCACTGAAGGATGTGTGCATGCTGGACGACCTGGACCGTGCCCTGATCCACGCGCTGCACATCGACGGCCGCGCGCCTTTCAGCCAGATCGCCGCCGCGCTGGACGTGTCGCCGCAGACTGTCGCGCGCCGTTATCGGCGGCTGCGTACGGAGGCGTCGTTGCGGGTCGTGGGGCTGTCGGACCCACATCAGGCGGGCCAGACGCAGTGGATCGTGCGCCTGACCGCGGCGGCGAGTTCCGCGCAGGACCTGGCGCATGCGCTCGTACGCCGACAGGACACCTCATGGGTGAAACTGACATCCGGCGGCACGGAGATCGTGGCGATCATCCACACACCGACGGACGCGGCGGCGAACAACTCCCTCCTCCTGCGCGACATTCCGCGCACGAACAACATCACCGCGGTGTCGGCGCACTGTCTGCTGCACACGTACCTCGGCGGCCCGACGAACTGGCGGCGCAGCGCCAACTCACTGGACGACAAGCAACAGGCGATCCTGCGGGAGCACGAGGCGGCCGACACCTCGTACGTGCCCGTGCCGCGTCAACTGGCGGAGGGGGACGCCGACTTGCTGGTCGCGCTGCAGAAGGACGGGCGGGCCACGCACGCGGAGCTGGCCCAGGCGACGGGCTGGTCCCCGGTGACCGTTGCGCGCCGGCTCGCGGATCTGCAGGCGGGCGGGGCGATCTTCTTCGACGTCGAGGTCGACACGGGGCACTTCGGGGCGAACACGCGGGCGCTGCTGTGGATGTCGGTGAGCCCGGCGCACCTGGAGCACGTGGCGACGACGCTGGCGGGCCACGACGAGCTGGCCTTCGTGGCGGCGACGACGGGCCCGACGAACCTGGTGGCCCAGGCCCTGTGCCGCGACCCGGCGGACCTGCACCACTACTTGGCCCGCCGCCTGGGTTCCCTGGACGCGATCCACACCCTGGAAACCAGCCCGGTCCTCCAGAACCTCAAGGCCGCCAGCCCGATCATCACGGACCTCTCCCGAACAAGACGCCCCGCCGTACCGACCCGCACCCGGGGGTGACCGTCCCTGGGGGCTCCGGTCGGCGGAAATTCAGCCCCTCCGGCGTTTGAGGAGCGGGGGTCCGGGGGCGAGCCCCTGGCGGGGTCGAAGGGGCAGCGCCCCTGGGGATGGGACGGGTAGGGGCGGCGGGGGGCGAAACACCCCTCGGCGCACCCCGACGCACCCGCACACGCCGAAGCGGCGACCCGAAGGCCGCCGCACACCCCCCGCTCGAAAGGGCCCGGCTAATGTCCCGCCCCGGCATCCACCGGCGCGTTCCTGTCGACCATCATCCGGCTCGTCACGAAGCTGACGACGACCAGGGCCACCGCCACCCAGAACGCCAACTGCACCGCATGCAACGCCGACCCCGCGTCCCCGGAGTGCGCGCTGCCCAGATACACGCTGCCCAGGATCGCCACCCCGAGCGTGGCACCCAACTGCTGCACCGCGTTGAGCAGCCCGGCGGCCGAGCCGATCTCCTGCGGCTGCAGCGGCCTCAGGGCGATGGTGAAGAACGCCGGGCTGAACAGTCCCACCCCGAGTCCCACCACTCCCAGCGCGAACAGCAGCGGGGTGGGGTACTTCTCCGGGTCCGCCGCGTGGTACACCGCGATCGCGGCCAACGCGCCGACCAACAGCACCGCCAGACCGAGCGACATCATCCGGTGCCCGTACCGCTTCACCAGATGCGCACCCGCGATCCAGGACGCGACCGCCAGCCCCACCGACCACGGGGCCAGCGTCAGACCCGCCTTCAACACGTCCGTCCCCAGCCCCAGTTGGAGCTGCAGCACGATCACCATCATCAGTCCGTTGGTGACGGCGAAGAAGGTCGTGGAGGTCACCAGCGCCGCCGGGAAGCCGCGGTGACCGAACAGGCTCGGCTCGACCAACGGGCTGCGCCCGCCCGCCGCCACGCCCCGCTGATGCACCGCGAACACCACCATCAGGCACAGCCCGGCCACGATGGCCCCCCAGCTCCACCCCGACAGCGCGGCGAGATCCGCGCCGATCAGCGGGTAGACGACGAGCCCGATCCCGGCCATGGCCAGCAGCGTGCCCGTCACGTCGAGCGTGGGCCGCTTCGGCGCCCGGTTCTCCATCAGCTTCGGCGAGATCGCCAACACCACCAGCGAGACCGGCACGTTCACCAGGAACGCCGCCCGCCACGACGAGCCGAACAGGTCGGCATGGGTGAGCACACCGCCCAGCACCGGCCCGCACACGGCCGCCAGACCCATCACGGGCCCGATGCTGCCGAGCGCCTTGGACATCTCGGGCCCGGCGAACATCGTTTTGATCAGACCGATGGTCTGGGGAATGATCACGGCCGCCGCCGCTCCCTGCACCACCCGGAAGGCGATCAGCAGCCCCACCGAGGGCGCCACGGCGCACGCTGCGGACGCGAGCATGAATCCCGTGACACCGGCCACGAACAGCCGCTTGCGGCCGGCGATGTCCCCCAGCCGGCCACCGGTGATCAGCAGCACCGCGAACGGCAGGGTGTACGCGGTCGTGAACCACTGGATGTCGGACACCGACCCGCCGAGGTCGGCATGGATCGCCGGTGCGGCGACCTGCACGATGGTCGCGTCCAACAGGTTCATCGCCTCACCGAGCAGCAGGGCGGTGAGCGCCAGCCACCGCCATCGGTACGCCGTGGGAGTCGGCGTCAGCACACGCTCAGCAGTCATCGGTATTCCTCTCCACCGTTGTCGACACGCCGGCCCGGTCCCCTTCCGGCGGGGCACCCCGGCCGACCACGACTCAGCGTGGAGGCGGCGGAAGAGGGTCCTCCAGCCACAGCGGGGAGATGGCGGATTCCTTCCACCGGCCGCCTCCGCGGTGTCGATTTCCCACACCACCCCCGGCGCGCGTACGTCCCCGCCGAAACCACAGGCCGGGCGTCCCGCCCCACGCGCCGTGTCAGGTTCCTTCACCGGGACGCCCCGGATGGAAGAAATGCTCCAGTCCACCGCCGCGACTGGAGCGGACGGCCGTGATCACTTCACGCTGGAGTCCTCCGGTCACCCCCTGTGTTCCGGGGGTTCACTCCCTTACGTTCATCCTGTTCAGGAGCGTGCATGGCAGTCCTGCCCGCCACCCAGAGAGAAGTCCGCCTGCTCGCCAAGCCGACCGGGCTGCCCCGGCCGGAGCACTTCGGCGTCGTGGAGACACCCGTCGTACCGCCCGGAGAGGGCGAGGTGCTGGTGCGCAACCTCTTCTTCCATGTCTTCGCCACCCTGCGCATCCTCATCGCGGGGGCGACCCGGGACACCCCGTTCCCGGTGCTGAACCCCGGCGACACCCTGGTCGGGGCCGCGATCGGCGAGGTCGTCGAGGCCCCCGAGGACAGCGATCTCATGCCCGGCGACCTGGTGCAGCACTGGCAGGGCTGGCGCGAGTACGCCGTCGTCCCGGCCGCCGAGTGCAGCCCGATCGACCGTACGGTGCTGCCGGACCCGGCCGCCCATCTGCAACAGGGCTGGACGGCGTACGCGGCGCTCACCCGCGGGGTCGAACTCCGGCCCGGGGACACGGTGTTCGTGTCCGCCGGCGGCAGCGGGATCGGCTCGATGGCCGGGCTGATCGCGCGGCGGCTGGGGGCCGGGCGGGTCATCGCCAGCGCCGGCTCCCGGGAGAAGGCCGAGCGGCTGCGCGCCGAACTCGGCTACGACGACGTGGTGGTCCGCGGCGAGTCCCCGCTCGCCGAGCAGCTGGCGAAGGCGGCGCCCGACGGCATCGACGTCTACTTCGACAACGTCGGCGGCGAGCAGCTGCGCGCGGCGGTGGACGCGGCCCGGCCCGGCGCCCGGTTCGTGCTGATCGGCGCGCTGTCCGGGCAGTTGGCCGAGGAGGGCACCGGGACGTCGGCGCCGGTGGAGCTGGACTCGCTGCCACTGATCCACAAGCGGATCGAGATGCGCGGCTTCAGCTCGGACGACTTCGCCGACAAGGACGAGTGGACCGAGCGGTTCGGTGCCTGGCTGAGGGCGGGCGAGATCATCTTCCCGCACGTACGCGTGAAGGGCATCGAGAACGCACCCCGCACCCTGCTGGAGGTGATCGAGGGACGGCACATCGGTGCCGTCGTCGTCGAGCTGTAGCTCCCCAGGGCCCAACCGCCGTATCCGCCCACCGAGTTCAGGAGTCCCAGTGTCGCGAGCTGCCACCGAGATCCTCGATCTTCCCCTCGATGTCCGGCCCGAGCCGGACGAGTTGATCCGTGCCGCCATGGAGTGGCACTTCGGCCCCGGGACGGGGTCGCCGTTCTGGCTGGAGCGGGCGAAGAGCCTGCCCTTCGATCCGCTGACCGACATCAGGACGCACGACGACCTGACGCTCTTCCCCAATGTGACGGCCGAGCTGCGGGACGTGCCGGTGCGGGACCTCATACCGCGCGGGTACGGCCAATCCCCGGACGTGGTCGGGGTGTTCGAGAGCGGCGGGACCACCGGCGCCCCGAAGCGGGTCGTGCTGCTGCGGGACTGGCTGGAGCGGATGCTCCACTGGAGCAACCGCAACCTCGACGCCCACGGCTTCGTGCGCGGCGCCGACTGGCTCGGCCTGGTGCCGACCGGCCCGCACATCGTGGGCGAGTACTTCCGCCGGTCCGCGGCCACGCACGGGCGGCACGGCTTCACCGTCGACCTGGACCCGCGCTGGGTGAAGAAGCTGATCGCCGCCGGCCGCGGCGCCGACGCCGACGCGTACGCCGAACACCTCGTCGACCAGGCCGCGTTCGTGCTGCGCACCCAGGACATCGGCGTCCTGACGATCACTCCCCCGCTGCTCGAACGCATCGCCCGGCGCGACGACCTGGCGGCACTCGTGGGCGAGAAGGTACGGGCGATCCGCTGGGGCGGCACGCAACTCGACCCCGACTCCCGGTACCTGTACAAGACGGAGGTCTTCCCGGACACCGTGCTGTGCGGGAACTACGGCAGCACGATGATCCTCGGCTTCGCCGGCGAGCGTCCCGGCCTGCCCGACGACGCCGGCTGCGTCTTCGACCCGCACAGCCCGTACGTCACCTTCTCCGTGGTCGATCCCGAGACGCTGCGGCGGGTGGCGTACGGCGAGCGCGGGCGGGTGCTGGTGCACCACGTCAGCAAGTCGTTCTTCCTCCCCAACAACCTGGAGCGGGACGTGGCGACCCGGATCGAGCCGCTCGACGGTCAGGCCGGGGACGCGGTGGCGGACATCGCCCCGGTGGCGACCTTCGAGAACGAGGCAGTGATCGAGGGCGTGTACTGATGACGGGGCCGGACATGGCAGAGACACACGAGGCAGCGACGCACACGGACGTGGTCGCGCTCGACGCGCTGGGCGCCCGGGGGCCGTACCGTGCCCGCGGTCGCCTCACCGTGACCGACGTCGCGGGCCGGGAGAGCGCCGAACTGAGCCTCGTACCACCGCTGTTCGTGGACCGTACGCTGAAGGCGCTGCACCGTGCCGACCCGCCCGGGCCCGACGCGCGGACCGGCATGATCGGCCGGGCCGCCGAGCTCTTCGCCACGGCCACCCTGAACGGGCTGACGGCCGAGGAGTACACGTACCGGGTCAGCCGGGTCGGGGGGACGCCGATCTCCGTCGTACGCGCCACCGTCGCGGCGATCGCGGCGCGGCTGCGGAAGGTCCACCACAGCGTGGACAACGCACGGCCGGTCGGCGCGGTCGGCCGGTGGGACGATCCGCTGACCCGTGCCGGGCGCGCGGTGTGGGTGCGGCGCGGGGACGTGTTCGCGGTGCACGCCGCAGGCAACCACCCCGGCCCGCACAGCCTGTGGCCGGAGGCGCTCGCGCTGGGCTACCGCGTCGCCGTACGGCCGTCCCGGCGCGAGCCGTTCACCCCGCACCGCCTGGTCACCGCGCTGCGGACGGCGGGCTTCGGCGACGACCGGGTGGCGCTGCTGCCCACCGACCACGCCACCGCGGACGCGCTGCTGCGGGGCGCGGATCTCGGGCTGGTGTACGGCGGCGAGGACGTGGTGCGCAAGTACGCCGGGGACCCGTCGGTGCTGCCGCAGGGGCCGGGCCGGTCGAAGATCCTGCTGACCCGGGAGGTCGACTGGCGCGAGCACCTCGACACGATCGCCGACTCGGTGAGCGGTCACGGCGGCACGGGCTGCGTCAACACGACGGCCGTCTTCGTGGAGGGCGATCCGGCTCCGCTGTGCGCCGCGCTCGCCGAGCGGCTGGCGGCGGTGCCGAGCCTGCCTCCGGAGGATCCTGCGGCGGTCTTCCCCGTCCAGCCGCTCGCCACCGCGAAGGCGCTCGAGGCGCATCTGCTGCACCGGGCGGCCGGCACCCGGGCGTGGCTCGGTGGCGACGGCATCCTCGGCGACCTGGGTGACGGCAGCGCCGTACTGCGTGCCGCGGTCCACCAGCTGGGGAGCCCGGACGCGCCGCAGGCTGCCGCTGAACTGCCGTTCCCCTGTGTGTGGGTGGCCCCCTGGAGCCGCGAGGCCGGTCTCGGACCTCTCCGCAACAGCCTTGTCCTCACGGCGATCACGAGCGACGACCGGCTGGTGGCCGAGCTCGTGCAGGAGCCGTCCATCGGCAATGTGTACGTGGGGGACGTGCCGACGTACCGGATGGAGCCGGGGCTGCCGCACGACGGGTACCTCGCCGAGTTCCTGATGCGCTGCAAGTCGGTGATCAGGGACTGACCGACTGCCGTTGTCCGCGGCGGTGATTGCCCACCGCCCCCGCCGACGGGGAGATCCTGCGGGAGGGTCCTTCCCGTCGGCGGCCGTGTCCGCGCCCTGCCGGCAGGGCGCCCGAAGGATGGTGTGCGCATGCTCGACGACATCGACCGCGCCCTGATCCACGCCCTGCACATCGACGGACGCGCCTCCTTCACCCAGCTGGGCGCCGTGCTGGCGGTGTCCCCGCAGACGGTCTCCCGCCGCTACGAACGGCTGCGCGAGCAGGCGGCACTGCGCGTGGTGGGGCTGCCCGACCCGCAGCTCACGGGGCACGAGCAGTGGCTGCTGCGGCTGACCGCGGCGCCCGAGACCGCGCTCGACCTCGCGCACGCCCTGGTGCGCCGCCCGGACACCTCGTGGGTGTACCTGACCGGCGGCGGCACCGAGATCGTCGCCGTGCTGGAGACCCCGCTGGGCATGGCGCACGGCCACTCGCTGCTGCTGCACGAACTGCCGCCCAGCGTCGGCCTCACCGCCGTCTCCGCGCACCATCTGCTGCACACCTACCTGGGCTGGCGCACCCCGTGGCGGATGAGCGCCAACGCACTGACCGCGCGGCAGCAACGGATGCTGGGTGCACCGAGGTCCTACGGGTACGGCGGGCCGGGGCAGGACACGCAGGTGCAGCTGACGCCCGCCGACCACGCCCTGATGGACGCGCTGCGGCGGGACGGGCGGGCCGCCGTCGGTGAACTCGCCGCCGGCACGGGCTGGTCGCCGGCGACGGTCTCGCGCCGTCTGGACCATCTGCGCGCCTGCGGGGCGATCTTCTTCGACATCGAGCTCGACCCGGGCCTGCTGGGCGGCAGCGCCAAGACCCTGCTGTGGATGGCGGTCGCCCCGGCCCACCTCGACGAGGTCGCCACCACACTGGCCGGCCACGACGAACTCGCCTTCGTGGCCCACACCACCGGCCCCACCAACCTGGTCGCCCACGCCCTGTGCCGCGACACCACGGCCCTCTACCACTACCTCACCCACGGCCTCGGCTCGGTCAAGGCCATCCGCACCCTGGAGACCGCCCCGGTACTGCGCACCCTGAAGGCGGTGGGCACCCTCACACCCGCGGGGCCGCCGCGAGTGAGCCGGTGACCGCCGCCGTCGTCGCCGTCGCCCAAGCAGTTGCAACGCCGCGCTCAAGGCCATCCGCCCCGGGAACACGCCCGCGCTGCAGACAATGAAACCCATCGGCACGATCACACTCACGGGACAGCCGCGAGCGAGCGAGTGACCGCCACTGTCGCCCAAGCAGTTGCAACGCCGCGCTCAAGGCCATCCGCCCCGGGAACACGCCCGTGCTGCGCACAAGAAAGCCCGCCGGCGCGATCACACACGCGGGCTGACATCCCGCCGCGGGTGAGCCGGTGACTCGTGTGACTCCGGCGCCTTGGTGCTCAAGTGGTTTGCGGGGGCCGTGAGTTGGCGAAGGTGGTTGTCGAGGCTTCCGGGAGAGCGACGACGTGACGGGAGGGGCCACGTGCCCGAGGACAGTGCCCGGCCGACCGGCATCGACACCGGGACCGCGCACGCCGCGCGGATCTACGACTACATCCTGGGCGGCAAGGACTACTACCCCGCCGACCAGGAGGCGGGCGACGCCATGTGCCGCGAGTGGCCCGCCCTGCCCATCCACATGCGGGCCAACCGCGACTGGATGAACCGCGCGGTGCGCTGGCTCGCCGAGGAGGCGGGGATACGGCAGTTCCTCGACATCGGCAGCGGCATACCGACCTCGCCCAACATCCACGAGATCGCCCAGTCGGCGGCCCCCGCGTCCCGGGTCGTGTACGTCGACAACGACCCGCTCGTCCTCGCGCTCTCCCAGGCCCTGCTGAACAGCACGCCGGAGGGCCGGACTTCGTACGTCGAGGCGGACATGCGCGATCCGCAGGCCGTCCTCGACAGCCCCGCCTTCCGCGACACCCTGGACCTGGGCGAGCCCGTCGCCCTGACCGTCATCGCGATCGTCCACTTTCTGCTGGACGAGCACGACGCCGTCGGCATCGTCCGCCGGCTCCTCGAACCGCTGCCGTCGGGCAGCTACCTTGCCATGTCCATCGGTACGGCCGAGTTCGCGCCCGAGGAGGTCGGCCGGGTCGCCCGCGAGTACGCGGCCCGCGACATGCCGATGCGGCTGCGCACCTTCGCCGAGGCCCAGGAGTTCTTCCAGGGCCTCGACCTCGTCGAGCCGGGCATCGTCCAGGTCCACAAGTGGCGTCCGGACGGCGCGGACGCCGGGACGGTCCGCGACGAGGACATCGCGATGTACGGGGCGGTGGCCCGAAAGCCGTAGACACACCCCCTGCCGGCAGGAAAGGCATCATCACGATGCGGCAGCGAGAACTCACTCAATGTTGCTGATCACTTGACTACCGGCGGTCACACGCGATTGGCTCCGGCCAGCGAGAGTCACCCGCACGGCGTACGACACGTCGGACGTCGTCCGGGGGCTCCCTCTCGCCGTTCCTCCAGCTCGGCCGCACAGCGAGGTGCCGCTCCCCTCATGAACACTCCTCCCCCGCCCGCCGTCCCCCGCAGATCCCGGGCGGTCGCCGCCCTGGCCGTCGCCGGCTGCCTGCTCGCGGCCGGCTGCTCCGCCTCCGGCGGCACGTCCGCCTCCGGTGCGGACCCCCTCGGCAAGGCCGGAAACGGCCGGTTCAAGGTCACCCTGGTCACGCACGCCGACAACGGCGACACCTTCTGGAACCTGGTGAAGAAGGGCGCCGAGGCAGCCGCAGCCAAGGACGGCATCGACCTCACCTACACCAACGACCCCGACTCGGCGGGACAGGCCGAGCTGGTGCGCGACGCGGTCCGCGACAAGGTCGACGGCATCGCGGTGACCCTGGCGAAACCGCAGGCGATGAAGGCCCCGGTGGCCGCGGCGAAGGCGGCGGGCATCCCGGTGGTCGGCCTCAACTCCGGCATCGCCGACTGGCAGTCCGCCGGAATCCTGGAGTACTTCGGCCAGGACGAGAGCGTCGCCGGCCAGGCGGTGGGCGACAAGCTGGACGACCTCAGGGCCAAGCACGCCCTGTGCGTCATCCACGAGCGCGGCAACGTCGCCCTGGAGGCCCGCTGTGCCGGCGTGAAGAGGACCTTCGGCGGCCGGACCGAGATCGTCTACGTGGAGGGCAACGACGCGGACGCGACCGCCGCCGTGCTCACGGCCCGGCTGCGGCAGGACCCGACGATCGACGAAGTGGTCACCCTGGGCGCCCAGTTCGCGCTGACCGCGGTCAAGTCGGTGAAGCAGTCGGGCAGCAGGGCCCACGTGGCCACCTTCGACCTCAACCAGGACCTGGTGAAGGCGATCAAGGACGGCGGCGTGCAGTTCGCGGTGGACCAGCAGCCGTATCTGCAGGGCTATCTCGCGATCGACGCACTGTGGCTGTACCGGACCAACGGCAACATCAGCGGCGGCGGTGTCTCCCCCGTCCTCACCGGCCCGGCGTTCGTGACCAGGACCAACGTGGCCACGGTCGCGAAGTTCGCGGCGCGCGGGACGCGCTGAACGACACTTCGTACGTCAATGTCTCGAAAGATTCGCAGACCCGTGGCACGTGCGGTCACTTGTACGGATAGCATCCTGTGCACCCCATCTCTCCCCGCCCACGGCCACCCCCCGTGTTCCCCCTCCGCTCCGCTGACCGCCTAGGACGACGATGTCTCCACGGACAGGTGCCCGGCGCCGTCTCGGCTCCATACGTCTCTCCCTGATCCTGCTGGCCCTGGTGCCCAGCGTCACCCTCGCCGCCATGTGGGGCGTGACGACGACGCAGATGTTCACCGAGGGACTGCGACTGCGCGGGCAGACCGAACTGAGCCGGTCGACGGGTGCCATGGGCACGGACGCGACCCTCGCGCTGCAGCGGGAGCGCAGCCTGTCGGCGGCCTGGCTGGCCGATCCGCACGGCTCGCGGGACGCGCTGGACGCGCAGCGGAAGAAGACGGACCGGGCGGTATCCAAGCTGGTCGGCCAGACCGACGCGATCAACAAGGCACCCTCGCGCATCTCGGACCGGCTGTACTCGGTGCTCGGCTCGGTGAGCAGCCTCGAGTACTACCGCAGCCAGGTCGACGACCCGACCGACATCACCGCCGCGCAGGCGCTGGACCAGTACAGCTCGATCATCGACGACCAGATCCACGCCTTCCAGGAGCTCTCCCAGGTCGACGACGGCGACCTCACCTCGCAGGCCGGCCCGCTGGTCGCGCTGGAGCACGCGGCGGAGCTGGTCTCGCAGGAGGACGCCCGGCTCACCCTGGCCTGGCCGTCCGGGCATCTGGGCGCGAAGACGTGGGCCGACTTCGCGCAGCTGGTCAACACGCGGCGCTGGCTGGTCGAGGACCAGATCGTCCCCTCGCTGCAGGGCAGCGCGAAGACGCAGACCGAGCGGATCCTGCAGAGCTCCGAGTGGCAGACCCTCCAGGACGTCGAGGACAGGGTGCTCGCGGCCCGCGCCTCCGCCGCCGACGGGAAGATCCCGCTGCCCGCCATGCAGAAGCAGTGGACGGCCGCGCTGAACACGGTCGGCGACCGGTACACGGAGCTGATCGAGGACCAGACGACCGGCCTGCTGGACCGCAGCGCCGACAAGGCCGACAGCACGCTGCTCACCGCCGCCTCGCTGAGCGCGGGCGGGCTGATCGCGCTGCTGCTGTGCGTGGGCATGTCCTGGCGGATCACCCGCTCCCTGTCCCGGCGCCTGCGCGGCCTGAGGGAGGCCACCCTGAGCCTGGCCGAGGAGCGGCTGCCCGAGGTCGTGGCCCGGCTCGACCGGGGCGAGACGGTCGACGCGGACGAGGCGACCCCGCCGCTGGACTACGGCCGTGACGAACTCGGCCAGGTGGCGCGCGCGTTCAACAAGGCGCAGCGCACGGCCGTGCACACCGCGGTCGAACTCGCCGACACCCGGCGCGGCTTCCAGAAGGTCATCCTCGGCATCGCCCGGCAGAGCCAGAACCTGGTCAACCTGCAGCTCACCAAGCTGGACGCGCTGGAGCGCGAGCACTCCGACCCGGACGTCCTCAAGGGCCTGTACGAACTGGACTCCACGGCCAGCCAGTTGCGCCGCTACGAGGAGAACCTGGTCATCATCAGCGGCGAGCAGCCCCGGCGCAGCTGGCGGGAGCCGGTCGCGCTGATCGACATCCTGCGCAGCGCCGTCGGCGAGGTCGCCGAGTACCAGCGGGTGGACGTGCACACCGACGAGGACGTGTACCTGGCGCCGCCCGCGGTGGCCGACGTGATCCACCTGCTGGCCGAACTCATCGACAACGCGACCGCGTACTCGCCGGCGCCGGCCCCGGTCGGGGTGCGGGCCGCGATGGTCGCCAAGGGCCTCGTCGTGGAGGTCGAGGACCGCGGGCTCGGCCTGTCCGAGGAGGACTACGCCTCCTTCAACGAGCAGTTGGCGGTGGAGCCGCAGTTCGACGTGGTGGCGCTGGCCGGCGACCTCCGGCTCGGCATGTTCGTGATCGCCCGCCTCGCCACCCGGCACGGCATCGCGGTCACGCTGCGCCCGTCGCCGTACGGCGGCACGACGGCGATCGTGCTCCTCCCGCACGAGATCGTCGTACGGGAGGCACCGGTCCCCTCCGACTCCGCTGCCGAGGAGGAGCCGGCCGCCGCGGAAGAGCCCGCGGAGCCCGTACGGGAGCCCCGCCCCGCCGCCCCGGCACGCACCGCACCCGCACCCGCACCGGAGCCCGCCGCCCGGCGCGAAGGTCTCACGCCCCTCCCCCGCCGCGTCCCCCAGACCAGCCTGGCCGCCGAGCTGCGCGAGGACGCGCCGAGCGGTGAACACAACGGTCACGCCGAGGAGTTCACGGCGGAGCAGGCCGCCTCCTCGCTCGCGTGTTTCCAGCGCGGCACGCTCCGGGCGCGTGACGACGAGGCAGAAACGCAGTACGACCAGGAGGAAGCAGCCGTATCTCGGGAACCGGACGAGCACCTCCCCGCCGAAGGCACCACCGTCCCCTCGACTCCGCCCGCCGACCGCTGACGAAGGACACCGTCATGACACGCCCCATCCCCGCCACCCACACCCAGCTGGACCAGCTGCTGACCGGACTCGTGGAGCGGGTCGCGGAGGTGAACCACGCCGTCGTGCTCTCCGAGGACGGACTGGTCGTCAGCAAGTCCACCGGGTTCCTGCGCGACGACGCCGAACGCCTCGCGGCGACCGCGTCCGGTCTGATGAGCCTGAGCAAGGGCGTCAGCATGGACTTCCGCGGCGGCCCGGTGCGCCAGGCGCTGATCGAGATGGCCAACAGCTTCCTGATACTGACCTCAGCCGGTCCGGGCGCCCATCTGGTCGTCCTCACCAACGCGGGAGCCGACGTCGGCGTGGTGGCGTACCAGATGAACATGCTGGTGAAGAAGATCGGCGAGCACCTCAGCGCGGCACCGCGGGCAGGCATCGGCCCCACTGTCGACTCCGGCGCGTGAGGTGGGCGGAGGCGACACGGACGGCCGTCTGGTCCGGCTGTTCGCGCTGACCGGCGGACGGACCCGGCCCAGCCGCGCCGACTTCACGCTCATCACGACGGTGACCGCGGTGGACCCGCCGCCGACCTGGGCCACCCGGCCGCAGCCCGAACACCAGCGCATCCTGCGCAGCTGCGTCGAGCCGATCGCCGTCGCGGAGCTGTCCGCGCTGCTCGACCTTCCGGTGAGCGTGGTGGTGATCATGCTCTGCGACCTGCTGGAGGCGGGCCGCATCACCGCCCGTCCGCCGCACCCGGTCTCCCGGACCCCGGACCTGGACCTGCTGCAGAAAGTGAGGGACGGTCTTGGCCGCCTCTGACACCATCACCCGGTCGGCACCCGACACGGTGAAGATCCTGATCGCCGGCGGCTTCGGCGTCGGCAAGACCACCATGGTCGGCTCGGTCAGCGAGATCGTGCCGCTGCGCACCGAGGAACCGCTGACCGCCGCGGGCCTCGGCGTCGACGACCTCGACGGCATCGAGGAGAAGCACGCCACCACCGTGGCCCTGGACTTCGGCCGCATCACCATCAGCCGCGAACTGATCCTCTACCTCTTCGGCACCCCGGGCCAGCAGCGGTTCTGGTTCATGTGGAACGACCTCGCCCTCGGTGCCCTGGGCGCGGTCGTCCTGCTGGACGTGCGCCGCCCGGAGTCCAGCTTCGCCGCGATCGACTTCTTCGAACGCCGGAACATTCCCTTCGTCGTGGGCGTCAACGGCTTCTACGGCGAGCACCCCTATCCGCCCGCCGAGATCCGCGAGGCGCTGGCCCTCCCGGACGACGTGAAGGTGCTGCTGTGCGACGCCCGTGAGCGCGAGTCGTGCAAGGCCGTACTGATCGCCCTGATCGACCAGTTGATCGCTTCGGCGGTGCAGTCGAACGGGAACGGGCGGCTCACTCGTCCGGGCCGCTGAGCGGCTCGTTCGAGGGCGGGACGACCCGGGCCGTGAGATCGGGCTCCGGCATGTCCCGGTCGAAGGGGAACATGGGGCGACGGATGCGGTGATGGCCCAGGCGCGCCAGGTCCTGGTCGACCCCGCCCGGGGTGAGGGCCATCTTCCAGTCGGCGTGCAGGGCGAAGAGCTCGGGCTCGAGATAGCCGATCTTGACGACCACGATGTCCGCCGTGCGCGGGTCCAACTCCAGGTCGGTGAAGTCGCGTTCGAGGTGGTACGGCTTGCGCAGCCGGGTCAGGATCACGTGCACGCTCCCCACCCGCAGCACCACTTCGAGCTCGGCGTCGACGTCGCCGTGCCGGATCGCGTGGACCACGCCGGTCATGGTGAGCGGACCGGCGTCCCGGTCGTCGACCTCCGCACCGGCCGTGACGGTGACCGTCGCACCGACGCCGGCCTTCTCGGCGATCTCGACGGCGTCCGGCCCCGGCAGGGAGGCGTAGAGGACGGTCGGCCCCGAGGGGTCGGCGAACTCCGGGCGGGCCAGGATGTGTCGGAGGCTCCAGGTGACGTCGCCCGCGCCGCCCGCGGTGGGGTTGTCGCCGGTGTCGCTGATGACGTAGGGGCGGGCGGTGGAGGCCAGCGCCTCGTCGAGACACTCGTCGAGGGTCCCGGTCGGTGCGACGAAGTCGAAGTCGTGCCGGGCCGCCCAGAAGCCACGGGCGAGGTGCTCGGCGCCCGACTTCACGACGTCCGGCGAGTCCCCCGTGACCACGACCGCGGCCCGGTTGCGGGGTTCGTCCGCCCACGCGTAGCCGACCCAGATCGCGGCGTCGGTCACCGCGGGGAGCGCCTCCACGTCCTCGACCGCCGCGTACACGCTCTTCGCGGGTTCGATACGGGTCGAGGTCTGCTCCCCGGCCAGCAGCACCGGCACCGGGATCCAGGCCTTGACCGGGCGCGGCGCCCCGCTCGCCAGGAGGCCGACGAGGTTGCGGGCGGCCCGCTCCTTGGTGTCCATCGCGTCCTCGTGCGGGGCCATGCGGTAACAGGTGATCAGGTCGCTCCGGTGGACCAGTTCGCGGGAGACGTTGCCGTGCAGGTCCATGGAGGTCGACACGAGGACGTCCGGGCCGACGACCTCCCGGATGCGGTCCAGGAGTTGGACCTCCGCGTCGTCGAGGCCCTCGACGGTCATCGCGCCGTGGATGTCGTACCAGAGACCGTCGACGGGCCCCAGCTCCCGTAGCCGGTCGATGAGTTCACCCGACAGGTCGGCGTACGCGGCCGCCGTCACGATGCCGCCGGGCTGTGCCTTGCCGACCAGGGCGCCGCGCCAGTCGGCGGCGGCACGCAGCGGGGCGTCCGGGGCGAGGAACGGGTAGCGGGTGAGGACGTCGGCGCCGCGCAGGGGGTGGAAGGCGGGGGCCTCGGTACGGGCCGGGGAGAAGGTCGAGGACTCGATGCCGAGTCCGGCGACGGCGATGACGGGGCGCTGTGGCGACATGGCTGCTCCGGAGGTCAGGGGTGGTGGTTGCCGGTCACGGCGTGCAGTGCGTGCGCCAGCGCCCGCTGCAGCGCGAACTGGCCCGCGCCGGCCAGGCCCGCATCGGCGCCGAGGCTGGCCCGCTCGATCGCCAGATGCTCGGTCACCAGCGGATGGCAGCCCTCGTACAACTGGCTGCGTACGGCGGCGACGAACGGCTCCAGCGTGGAGAGGATGCCGCCGAGGTAGACGGCGTCGGGGTTGAAGAAGTTGACGTTGGCGGCGAGGACTTGACCGAGGTAGCGGCCGGCCTGCCGGACCGCGCGGGTCGCTTCCGGGTCGGCGTCGGAGGCGAGGCGTACGACGTCCTCGGTTGACGTCACCTCCAGGCCGCGTTCGCGCAGGATGCGGACGAGGGCCGCGCCCGAGGCGACGGTCTCCAGGCAGCCGGTGTTGCCGCAGGAGCAGGGGATGTCGTGGGCGGCCTCGACGCGGACGTGGGTGATCTCGCCGGCGGCGCCGGTGCCGCCGCGGTAGAGGCGGCCGTCGGCGATGACGCCGGCGCCTATGGCCGTACCGGTCTTCACCATGATCGACTGGCGGCGCCCGGCGGGCTGGACGGTGTGCTCGCCGACGGCCATGCAGTTGGCGTCGTTCTCGATGGCCGCGGGGACGCCGAAGCGGTCCTCCAGCCAGGCGCGGACGGGGAAGCGGTTCCAGCCGGGCATGCGGGAGGGGAGCGTGACGACGCCGGACGCGACGTCGACGGGGCCGGGCAGGGAGAGGCCGACTCCGCGCAGCAGGGCCCGCCCGTGCTTGTCCGCGAGCCCTTCCAGCGTCTCGGCGAGTCCGGGCAGCGCGGCCTCGGGGCCGTCGGCCGTCGGGAACGGCACCGTCGAGACGTCGGTGAGGCCGCCGCCGGGGAGCACCACGCCCACGTGCGCGTGTCTGCCGCCGAGTTCGGCCGCCACCGCGAAGCCGTCGCTGCCGCCGAGGCGGAGCACCTTGCGCGGGCGTCCGCCTGCGGAGGACACCGTGCCCTCCTCGGCGACCAGCCCGTGCTCCAGCAACTGGCCCACGGTGAAGGAGATCGTCGAGGGCGCGGCCCCGAGCAGCGCGGCGATCTCCGTACGCGTCGTGGCCTGTCCGGAGGCGAGGAGTTCGAGTACGCGCTCGGCGAGCGAGGAGACCCCGACGCCGCTCTTGCGACGTGGCGGACTTTTTTCGGTCATGGACGAAGTAACTTCCGTCGACGGCGTTCGGAGCGACGAGCGTAGGTCAACTCCGGCCTCCCCGCGCTTTTTTCAGAACAGCAGTAACAGGCTTTTTACAGCTGCACGCCTGTTTCTTCGAACACTCGGGTCGTTGACTGTCCTCGCCCCCGCCTGAGTTCCCCCCTTTCTGCGAGGAGAGCCATGTCCCCTGCCCGCACCAGACTCCTGGCCGCCGGTGTCGCCTTCTCCGCGGGCACGCTGCTGCTCGCGGGCTGCTCCGGGACGAGCGGCACGTCGTCCACGTCCAAGGACTCCATCAACTACGCGCTGCCGGCAAACTTCACGCCGAACTGGATCCTGCCGATCGGCACGGCCGCGCATCTGAACACCAACAACATCTCCATTGCGAACACGCTGTGGGAGCCGCTGATCGCGTACGACGGCTCGACCGGCAAAATCGCCTGGAACAAGGCCGGTTCGATCGCGACGGCCGCCGACTTCGCGTCCGACAACAAGAGCGTGAAGATCACCCTGGGCGACCGCCACTGGAGCGACTCAAAGCCCATCACCTCCGACGACGTGAAGTTCTGGTTCGACCTCATCAAGGCCAACAAGGCGCAGTGGGCGGGCTACACGCCCGGCAAGGCGCCCGACAACTGGACCTCCTTCAAGGCCGAGGACGACCGCCACTTCACGATCACCTTCGACAAGGCGTACAACCCGCAGTGGATGCTGGCGAACGAGCTGAACAGCATCACCCCGCTGCCCGAGCACGTCTGGGACAAGGGCAGTCCGAAGCAGACCTGGACGTACCTCAACAACGCGGCCAAGAACATCGGTAGTTACGCCTCCAACCCGCTCTGGAAGACCATCAGCGGCCCGTACACCGTGAAGTCCTTCTCGACGGCCGGCAAGGTCGTCCTGAGCGCCAACAAGAAGTACGACGGCGGCGAGAAGCCCGGCATCCCCACGGTGAACCTGCTGCCCTTCACCACGGCGGACGCCGAGAAGAACGCCCTGCGCTCGGGCAGCGTCGACTACGGCTACATCGAGGCGACCGACCTCGACCAGAAGGACAGCTTCACCGCACAGGGCTACGAGGTGAAGCCGTGGTCGGGCTGGGCGATCACCTACATGCCGTACAACTTCAACAACCCTGCCATGGGTGCCGTGTTCAAGCAGCTGTACGCCCGCCAGGCGGTCCAGCGGTCGATCGACCAGACGAGTCTCGCGAAGGTCGTCTTCAACGGGACGGCGGTACCGGGCTACGGGCCGATCCCGCAGGCCCAGACCTCCGACTTCCTCTCGCAGACGCAGAAGGACAACCCGTATCCGTTCTCGACGAGCGCGGCCAAGTCCCTTCTCACCGCCCATGGTTGGACGGAGCAGGGCGGGGTCATGACCTGCACGAGCCCGGGCAGTGGCGCCTCCCAATGCGGTGAAGGGGTCGCCAAGGGGACGAAGTTCGAGATGCAGGTGCTGTCGCAGTCCGGCTCGACCGTCACCGACAACATGATGAGCGCGATCCAGTCCTCGCTCGCGAAGACCGGCATCAAGTTCTCCATCAAGACCGCGCCGGTCAACTCGGTGCTGTCGCAGACCCCGCAGTGCACGGCGAGCCAGTCGATCTGCAAGTGGCAGCTGTCCTTCTTCGGCACGGCGGGCAGTTGGTACTTCAACGCCTTCCCGACCGGCGACTCGCTCTTCCAGTCCAAGGGCGGCTCGAACTTCGGCGGTTACTCCGACACGGCGGTGGACCAGCTCATCTCCGCGTCCACGACGTCGAGTTCGAACCAGGCGATCCAGGACTACAGCGCGGCCCTCGCCAAGGACCTGCCGGTGATCTGGCTGCCGGAGCCCGACTACCAGATCTCCGTCGTCAAGAAGGGCCTCGGCGGCTTCTCCCAGGACTCGCTCGCCAACTTCCACCCCGCACAGTGGAAGTGGACCAGCTGAGGCATGGAGACTCTCGCCTACCTGGCCCGGCGGGTCGCCCAGGCCCTCGTGGTGGTCCTCATCGTCACGGTCGTGGTCTTCTGCCTGCTGCACGCGCTGCCCGGGGGTCCCGCACGCGGGATCCTCGGCCCGCAGGCGACGGCCCAGCAGATCGCGGCCTTCAACCACGAACAGGGCCTGGACCGTCCGCTGCCGGTCCAGTACGTCTACTACCTGCGCACGCTGCTGCACGGTGACCTGGGGACGTCGTACACACTCAACGAGGCCGTGTCGCAGCTGATCGAGCAACGCCTCCCGAAAACCCTGGTGTTGACGGTCCTGTCCGCGCTCGTCGGGCTGCTGCTCGCGATTCCGCTCGGCATGTGGCAGGCGGTGCGGCGCAACAAGCCTGCCGACTATGTCATCACCACGCTGAGCTTCGTCGCGTACTCGACGCCGGTGTATTTCCTGGGTCTGATCCTGGTGCTGGTCTTCACGCAGACGCTGCGGTGGTTTCCGTCCCAGGCGCCGCAAGGGGACACCGTGGCCCAGGTGTTCGCGGATCCGGTGGCGCTCGTGCTGCCGGTCGTCACGGGGGCCGCGTCGATGGTCGCCGTGTTCAGTCGGTACATGCGGGCGGCGACGCTGGAGAACCTGTCCGAGGGTTACGTGCGTACGGCGCGGGCGGGTGGGGCGCGGCAGGGGGCGATTCTCTTCCGGCATGTGTTTCGTAACTCGCTGACGCCGGTTGTGGCGATGCTCGGGTACTACGTGCCGGTTCTGTTCGGCGGTGCGCTCGTGGTGGAGCAGCTGTTCAACTACCCGGGGATGGGGCTGTTGTTCTGGAGTGCCGCGCAGTCTTCCGACTATCCGGTGCTGCTCGGCTGTGTGCTGGTCATCTCCGTGGCGACCGTCGTGGGCACGCTGCTCGCGGACGTCGTCCAGCGGATCGTCGATCCCCGAGTGAAGGCGGCCAGGACATGAGCGCCGTACTGCAGACCACCACGCCGACGGTCGAGCCGGTCGCCAACTACCGGCTGTCCCTGAGAAGGTTCACCCGCAACAAGCTGGCGGTCGCCGGACTCACCGTCGTCGTCCTCTTCCTTCTCTTCTGCTTCATCGGCCCCCTCCTCCACTCCACCGACCAGACCCACACCGACCTCACCCAGGTCAACCTCCCGCCCGGCGGCTCCCATTGGCTCGGCACGGACGCCGTGGGACACGACGAGCTCGGGCGGCTCATGTACGGCGGGCGGGTCTCGCTGCTCGTCGGGCTTGCGGCCGGGATCCTCGCCACCGTCATCGGCACGCTGTGGGGCGCGGCGGCGGGGTACGCGGGCGGCTGGGTGGACGCGGTGATGATGCGGGTCGTGGACGCCGGGATCGCCATCCCCGCGCTGTTCATCCTGCTGGTGGTGTCGGCGATCACGACTCCGGACACGCTCGGGCTGATCCTCGTCCTCGGTCTGGTGTCGTGGCTGGTGCCGTCCCGGCTGGTGCGGGCGGAGACGCTCACGCTCAAGAGCCGCGACTACGTGCTGACGTTGCGCGCGACCGGAGGCACTCACGGCCGGGCCATCGCCCGGCACATCCTGCCCAACTCGGTGTCCACGATCGTCGTCGCGGCCACCTTCCAGGTCGCCGACGCGATCCTGCTGGTCGCCTATGTCTCGTATCTCGGCCTGGGTGTGCAGCCGCCGAAGACCGACTGGGGCGGGATGCTGTCCGCCGGTCTGACGGCGGCGTACTCCGGGCGCTGGTGGCTGATCGTTCCACCCGGTCTCGCGATCATCCTCGTCGTGTGCGCGTTCAACGCGATCGGCGACGGGCTGCGCGACGCCTTCGACGTGAGGGGGCGCGGATGAACGCGCGGGACAAGGTGCTGGAGATCGAGGGGCTCGAGGTCACGTTCACGACCGACACCGGTGACGTACCCGCGGTGTGTGACATAGCACTGCAGGTGCGGCCCGGCGAGACGCTCGCCCTGGTCGGCGAGTCCGGCTCCGGCAAGTCGACCGTGGCCCTCGCCGCGATGGGCCTGCTGCCCGGCAACGCGCGGGTGTCGGGCCGGGTGGCGATCGACGGCACGGACGTCGTCGGGGCCCGCGAAGCCGAACTCGCCCGTCTGCGCGGCCGTACGGCGTCGATGGTCTTCCAGGAGCCGGCCACCGCCCTCGACCCGCTCACCCGGGTCGGCGCGCAGATCGCCGAGGTCATCCGGAACCACCGTCCCGTCTCGCGGACGGAAGCCGCCCGTGAGGCGGTCGAGCTCCTGCGCCGCGTCGGCATTCCGGAGCCGGAGCGGCGGGCGTCCGCGTTCCCGTTCGAGCTCTCCGGCGGACAGCGGCAGCGGGTCGTCATCGCGATGGCGATCGCCAACTCGCCGGCCCTGCTGGTCGCGGACGAGCCGACGACCGCGCTCGACGTCACCGTGCAGGCCGAAATCCTCGATCTGCTACGGGAGTTGGCGGCCGACTCGGGCACGGGCGTGCTGCTGGTCACCCACAACATGGGCGTCGTCGCCGACTTCGCGGACCGCGTGGCCGTGATGCTGCAGGGCGAGATCGTGGAGACGGGCCCGGTGGACGAGGTACTGCTGCGGCCGACGCACGAGTACACACGGAAGCTGCTGGCGGCGGTGCCTCGACTGGTGTTCAGCGGCGAGGACGCTCCCCCGAAGGAGGATGCTCCGGTGGTGCAACTCCGGGACGTCTCCGTGCAGTTCGGCCGAGGCCCCCGGGCCGTACGGGCCCTCGACGGCGTGTCGCTCGACGTCCGGCCCGGCGAGACCGTCGGTCTCGTGGGCGAGTCCGGCTCCGGCAAGTCCACGGCGGCCCGGGTCGCCCTCGGTCTGGTCCCGGCGGACTCCGGCACGGTGTCGCTCTTCGGCACCGACCTGGGGCGTTCCCGGGGCCGGAAGCGGCGGGCCCTGCTGTCCCGCGTGGGCGTGGTGCTCCAGGACCCGGTCGCCTCGCTGGACGCCCGGATGAGCGTGGCCGAGTGTGTCGCCGAGCCGCTGCGGATGCATCGCCGGGGCATGTCGGCGGCCGAGCGGCGGGCCCGGATCGCGGAGGTGCTGGAACTGGTGCGGCTGCCACGGGAGTTGGCGGGACGCGGACCGCGCGAGCTGTCCGGCGGTCAGCGCCAGCGGGTGAGCCTCGCGCGCGCCCTGGCCCTCGAACCCCGGCTCCTGGTCGCGGACGAGCCGACGAGCGCACTGGACGTGAGTGTGCAGCGCACGGTCCTCGAAGTGATCGCCGAGCTGCAGCGCGAGCTCGGCTTCGCCTGCCTGTTCGTCTCCCACGACCTGGCCGTCGTGCAGGAGTTCGCCGGGCGGGTCGTCGTCATGCGGGACGGTCGGGTCGAGGAGGAAGGGCCGACCATGAAGACCCTCCTGCGTCCGGAGACCGAGTACACGCGCCGTCTCATCGCGGCCGTGCCCGTGCCGGACCCGGTGGTGCAACGGCGGCGACGCGCCGGTCACCGGACGGGGGCCACCGCGTGATCCGTGCTCCCGAGGTGGTCGTCGGCGTCGACATCGGCGGCACGACCACCCAAGTGGCGCTGTGCACAGAGGACTTGGGCATCGTCGACCGCCTGGAGGTGCCGACCCCGGCGGCCGAGGGCGGCACGGCGATGGTCGGCGCCGCCTTGGCCGCCGTACGGCATCTGCTGGACCGTACGCCCGGGCGGCCGCTCGGTGTCGGGGTCGGAGCGGCCGGAGTGGTGGACGCGCGGGCCGGGCGGATCCTGGTGGCGAGCGACTCCTTCCGCGACTGGGCCGGGTTCGAGGTGACCGCCGAGGTCGAACGGGTCCTGGGCGTACCGGCGTTCCTCGACAACGACGTCAACGCGTTCCTGCGGGGCGAGGCGACTGCCGGCGCGGTCGCGGGCGAGCCGGACGTGCTCGGCATGACGCTCGGCACCGGTGTGGGCGGCGCGCTGTGGCTGGATCACGCCCTTTACGACGGTCCGCACGGCGCGGCGGGCGAGATCGGGCACGTCCCCGGCTTCGGCGAACTGCCGTGCACCTGCGGCGGCCGCGGCCACCTGGAGACCCTCGCGTCCGGCCGCTCGATCGCCGCCCATTACGGCGAGCGCACCGGCCGGACGGTGACCGCCGAGGCCGTCGCCGCGGCGGCGGGGCTGGGTGACCCGGACGCGCTGGCGGTGTACGAGGCGGCGGGCGCGGGCGTGGCCCGGGCGGTCCTGATCACGGCGGGTCTGCTGGACGTCACCACGTTCGTGATCGGCGGGGGCGTCAGCCGGTCCTGGTCGCTCGTCGAGCCGTCGATCCGGCGGGCCCTGGCCGCCGAACCCCCCGTCAGCGGGCGCCCGGTCCGCGTCCTGCCCGCCGGGCTCGGCGGCGACGCGGTGGCGGTCGGGGCGGCGGCGCGGGCGCGGGCCGAGATCCACAGGGGAGCCGCACAGCAGACGGCAAGGTGAACGACTAAAACCAGCCAAGCGCGGCCGCATGATTGACGCGTACGCACCACTCTCCTTAGCTTCTGGTCGCTCGCTCGAACCTTGTTCGATTTACCGAACAGAGTCGCACCCCTGGAGAGCCGATGTCCCACCCCTCCCGCCGCCACTTCCTCGGCCTGGCCGCCACCGTTCCGCTGGCCACGACCGGCGCGCTGGCGCTCGGCGCCGGAACCGCTCGCGCGGCCACCAACTCGGCGTACGTGATGTGCTACTTCACCGAGTCCCCGGACATGCTGGCCGCCAACTACGGCCTGCACCTGGCCGTCAGCCCCGACGGCCTGCAGTGGACCCCGCTCAACCAGAACGACCCCGTCGCCACCCCGACCGCGGGCTCCACGGGCCTGCGCGACCCCTTCATCCTGCGCAAGCAGGACGGCACGTTCGTGGTGCTCGCCACCGACCTCAAGGGCACCGACTGGACGTACGTCAGCCAGTACATCCACGTCTGGGACTCCACCGACCTGCGCACCTTCACCGGCTACCGACGGATGAAGCTGCACGGCATGGACACCCACAGCTGGGCGCCGGAGGCCTACTGGGACGCGAGCCGCGGCCAGTACGGCGTGATCTACTCGGCCGTGAACTCCAGCGGCCACAACGTGATCATGGTGAACTACACCAGCGACTTCGTGACCGCGGGCAGCCCCCAGGTCTTCTTCGACCCCGGCTACGACGTCATCGACGGCGACCTGGCCATCGGCGTGAACGGCGTCAACTACCTCTACTTCAAGAAGAACTCGACGCTGGTCGGGGCTCGCTCCACCTCGCTGGACCCGGGCAGCTTCACGGAGTTCAGCACCGCGGTCTCGCACAACGGCACCGAGGCCCCGACCCTGGTCAAGTCACTGACGTCCAGCTCGACCTGGTACCTGTGGGGCGACACCTGGTCGCCGAACGGCGTCTTCTACGCCTGGCAGACCAGCAGCCTGGCCGCCGGCACCTGGACCGCGCTGGACCAGAAGATCTACACCCAGCCGCTCAACTCCAAGCACTGCGGCATCCAGCCGATCACCTCGACCGAGTACAACAACCTGATCGCCAAGTGGGGCACCCCCGCCTGGAATCGGCTGAAGTCCTACAACTACCCGGCCCGCTACGTCCGCCACTCCAACTTCGTCGGCCGGATCGACGAGTACGCCTTCGACCCGTACACCGACTCCCAGTGGAAGCTGGTGCCGGGCCTCGCGGACTCCTCGGGCGTCTCGTTCCAGTCGGTCAACTACCCGACCCGGTACCTGCGGCACTACAACTACGCGCTCCAGCTGGACGTGAACGACGGCACGTCGACGTTCGCCGCGGACGCCACGTTCTACAGGACCGCGGGTCTCGCCGACGCCTCCTGGTCGTCGTTCCGGTCGTACAACAACCCGACCCGCTACATCCGCCACTCCAACTACGTCCTGCGCATCGACCCGATATCGACCACCACCGAGAAGCAGGACGCGACGTTCTACGTCGGGTACTGAGAACGGGCCGGGCTCACCGCCCGGCCCGTACTCGGGTCAGCCCAGGCCGACCGACTTCAGCCAGGCCTTCGCGACGTCCAGCGGGTCCTTGTTGTCGAGCTGGACCTGGGAGTCCAGGTCCAGCAGGGCCTTGGTGTCGAGCTTGGCCGAGACCGCGTCGAGCGCCTCCTGGCCCGCCGAGGACAGACCGCTCTTGTATACGAGCGGCTGCACGTTCTCGAAGCCGAAGAGGTTCTTCGGGTCCTGGAGGACGACGTGCTGCTCCTTGACGATGGTCGGGTCCGTGGTGAAGAGGTCCGCGGCCTGCACGGTGTTCTTCTTCAGCGCCGCCTGGGTCAGCGGGCCGCCCGCGTCCAGCGCCTTGAAGGACTTGAACTCCAGGCCGTAGACCGACTTCAGGCCCACCAGGCCCTGCTGCCGGGTCTGGAACTCCGGCGAGGCGCCGATGGTCAGGTCCTTCGCGATGTCCTTGAGGTCCGCGATGCTGGACTCGGACGTCAGCTTGTACTTGTCGGCGGTGGCCTTGTTGAGCGTGACGGAGTCCTTGTCCTGCGCGGAGGCGGGCTTCAGGAGGGCCAGCTTGGAGTCCAGCTTGGCCTCGATCGCGGCCGTCGTCGCCTCGACCGTCTTCGGCGTCGCCTTGGGGTCGAGGTAGGCCAGCAGCGCGCCGTTGTACTCCGGCAGCACCGTGATGGAGCCGTTCTTCAGCAGGCCGTACGTGGTCTCGCGGCTGCCGATGTTCGGCTTGTAGGTGACCTTGACACCCTTGGCCTTCAGGGCCTCGCCGTAGATGTCGGCGAGCAGGATGCTCTCGGCGAAGTTGTTGGAGCCGACGACGACGGTCTTGCCGTCGGACTTCCCTCCGTCGAGCGGGTTGTCGGACTTGCTGTCGGAGGAGGAACCACATCCCGCCAGCAGGGCCGTGGTCGCGGCGAGCGCGACGGCCGTCGCGGAGTAGCTCTTGATGGACCTGCTGCGTGCGGCGTTGGAAGTCACGATTCCCGTTCCGGACTCGGGGGATTGATGAGAAACAAACTCTGGAACTGATCCAATCCAGCCAGTTCTCACTCAGTCAAGAGCAGCCTGGTCACCAATTGGCCTCAATGCGTGATCAGTTGTGAATGGAGCGTGAACAGGACGAGGTGGAAGCGGACGCGCTTTGTAATGGATTCTTGACTTAGGGCGACGTGCTTGATCATTCAATGTGGCGGTAGTCTCACGGCAGTTGACGTCGGTCACAGCGGTGTGCGGGGGCCGCTTCGGCGTCATGTGCACCTTTCCTCAGGTCCAGAATCGATCGGAATCAGTCATGCCCCAGACCAGGCGCGGTGGCATACGCGGCTTCGCCGACCGATGGCCGTTCCGGCGCAAGCTCAATCTCCTGGTCGGCGTGCCCCTGGCCGTGGTGGCCGTACTGCTCTCCTATCTCATCGCCGGCCAGGTCGGCCAGGCCCGGGACGCGGCGTCCGCGGCGGACCTCGTGCGCAACAGCGAGCAGGTGGCCTCGCTGGTCAACGAGATCGAGAGCGAGCACCAGCTGGCGATCCTGCTCTCGGTGCGCTACGAGGCGGGCAGCAAGGGCGTCCAGTCCACGCTGATCGCCTACCGCAAGGCGCAGAGGGCGGTCGACACGCAGATCGCAGACGTGCGCGCGGCCTTCGGCGACGGGCTGCCGGACAGTGAGGCGCAGGCGCTGAAGGAGGTCGAGGGCCTCACCAGCCTGCGCGGGACCGTCGAGCAGAGCTATCTGCCCGCGAGCAACATCGACCCCGCCTACGACAACGCCGCCAAGACCGTGATCGCCGGGCTCGGCCTGGACCGCAACCCGGAGCTGGCGGCCACCTTCACCGGCAACCTGCTGGACTCCCTGCTGCGCGCCGACGCCGCGCACGGTTCCTTCGAGACGGGCGTGTTCTCCGCGACGACCGGTGACACGAACGCGCAGATCGAGTTCACGACCGCCGTCGGTGCGTACACGCTCTACACCAACCAGGCCGAGCGCTTCGCCCGGTTCGCCACCGAGCAGCAGGCCGACGAGCTCGGCGGCATCGAGCACACCAGTGCCCAGCGGGACATCGCCAAGGCGTACGCCGAGCTCCAGGTCGCCCCCAGCACGCTCCAGGCCAGTACCCCGGCGGAGATCAAGGCGGCGTTCCAGGACGCGCTCGCCGACTACCCCGCCTACCCGAAGCAGGCGCAGGCCCGGCTGCAGATCACCTCGTCGCTCATCGACCAGATCGCCGACGGCGCCGACAGCGCGTCCACCGGCGCCTGGTGGCGCGCGGGCCTGCTGCTGGCCGCGGCCCTGCTCGGCTTCGTCCTCTGGCTCGCCTTCTCGGTGCTGGTGCGCCGGTCGGTGGTGCGGCCCGTGACGGCTCTGACCGGTGCCGCACAGGAGGTCGCCGAGGTGGCGGGCCGCGAGCTCGCCCGCGTGGCCGACGACGACGCCGAGGACGACAGCCCGCCCATGCTGCGCGAGATGCCGGTCACCGCGGACGACGAGATCGGTGAGCTCGCCCGGGTGTTCAACCGTGTGCAGACCACCTCGATCGCGCTGCTGGAACGCCAGGTGCTCAGCCGCCGCAACGTCGCCGAGATGTTCGGCAACGTCGGCCGCCGCGTCAGTAACCTGACGACGCGTCAGCTGGCGTTGATCGACGCGGTGGAACGCGGCGAGACCGACCCGGCTCTCCTCGAACGCCTCTACTCCATCGACCACATCGCCGTACGTCTGCGCCGCAACGCCGACAGTCTGATGCTGCTCGCCGGCATCCGCGAGACGGTCCTGGACTCCGGCCCGACGGCCCTCACCAACGTCGTACGCGCCGCGCTCGGCCAGATCGAGGGCTTCCAGCGGGTACGGCTGCACGCGCGCACCGAGGTCATGGTGGAGCCGGACATCATCGGCGACCTGACACTGATGGTGGCCGAACTCCTGGAGAACGCGGTGGCGTTCTCACCGGCGGGCAGCCCCGTCGAGGTGTACGTCCGGGACTCCGCCGAGGAGGAGTCCGCGGGCGGCGCCACGATCGTGATCGCCGACCACGGCCTGGGCATGGGCGCCGAGCGGCTCGCCGAGGAGAACGCCCGGCTGATCCGCCGCGAGCGCCTGGACGTGGTGCCGACGAAGGTGCTGGGCCTGTTCGTGGTCGGCGCGCTGGCGCGCCGCTGGGAGGTCGGGGTCACGCTGTCCCGCACGCCGGGTGGCGGTGTGACGGCCGAGGTGATGGTTCCTTCGTCGCTGCTGCTGGCCATGAGTCCGGTGGAGGCGGGGGCCTCCGGCGGTTCGGCGGCAAGGTCGACGGCGGGCTCGGCGGCGGGACCGACGGGGCGGGAGTTCGGTTCGCAGTCGGCACCGCTCACCGCAACGCGCCCCTCCGACGAGGCGGTCGGCGCCGCTTCCGGCCCGCGGTCCTCCGCCGAGGAAGACGCTGCCGCGCCAGGCCCGCGCCCCTCCGCCACCGCCCAGGACGCCGGCGGCCACCCCGGGCCGCTCCCCCGCCGGGTGCCGCGCCGGGAGGCGGACTCGACCGAAGCGCAGTCCTCGGAAGCGGCGGCCGCTCTGCCGTCCGAGCCCGGTTCCGAACCCGGCGCCGCGCAGACCCCGTTCATCCCGCAGGCCCGAACCGAGACGGATTCCGGCGTGACCCACACCCGGCCCGACGAAGCAGCCCCCGCCCGCCCGGCAGAGGTCGGCCGACCGGTATCGTCGTCCGAGGTCAGGCCTGGCGCGACAACGCCGTCCGCCCAGTCCCGGGCCGGCTCGGCCACCCCCGTCGCCGAGCCCGAAAGCGGCCCCCCGTCACCGGCTTCCCCGTCCCCCGGCGACCCCGCCGGCTCCCGCCCCCTGCGCCGCCGCGTACGCGGTGCCACCCTCCGTACGACCGCCGACGCCGCACGGCAGACCGCGTGGCAGGCACCGCGGCCCGCCGACGCGGACGCCGTACGGGACGCGCTCGACGAGTTCGAGGCGGCCGTGGAGCGGGCGCACCGCGACAGCGTCGGCGACCGGCCCACGACCACCGACCCGCACGACCAGAACCACCTCCCGGAAGGAGCCGAGCAGTGAGCACGTCGACAGGCGACACTCCCCCCGCGGGAGCCACCACGCCGGCCGAACTGCAGGCCGCCGCAGCCGACTTCAATTGGCTGCTCAACCGATTCGCCACCGAGACCGCGGGCGTCGTCGACGCCATCGCGGTGTCCTCCGACGGGCTGCTCATCGCCGTGGCGGAGCTGCACGAGCGCGCCCACTCCGAGCGGCTGGCCGCGATCGTCTCCGGCATGACCAGCCTGGCCGCCGGAGCCTCCGGCAACTACGGGCTCGGCGGGCTCAACAAGGTCATCATCGACCTGGAGGGCGGTCATGTCATCGTCTCCGCGATCGGCAGCGGCGCCGTGCTCGGCGTCGTCGCCGACAAGGAGGCCAAGCTGGGCAACATCGCCTACGAGATGACCCTGTTCGCCAACCGGGCCGGCAGCGCGCTCAGCCCCCAGCTCGTGCTCCAGCTCAAGAACAGCGTCGGCGTCGCTTCCGGACGCTGACCGGTCGCCGCCGCCGAGGGCGCGGTCGAGGAGGAAGAAGACAAGCCATGGCGGACGGCTCACCACCGCCGGACGGTCCGGAACCGGTCGGTCCCGCCTCCGCCGTGCGGCCGTTCCTGGTCACCGCCGGCCGGGTGGCGCCCACCGCGTCCGGTCGGCCGGTTCCGGTGGAGACCCAGGTGGTGGCCACCGCGGAGGGCCTCGCCGTGCTCGAAGGGCTCACCTTCGAGCAGTACGACATCGTCGCCGCCTGCCGTCGGCCGCAGTCCGTCGCGGAGCTCGCGGCCCGGCTGCGGCTGCACCTGAACGTGGTGCGGGTCCTCGCCGAGGACCTGCGCGGCGCCGGGTATCTGGCGGTGCACGTCCCCGACTCCGGCGTCACCCACGACGCCTCCGTCCTGCGCAGGGTGATCGACGCCCTGCGTGCCATCCCCGACTCCCGAGGGGTAATCCGTGACTCGGACTGAACCGGCCGCCCGCTACGCGGCCGCTCCGGTGGCCGCCGTATCGACGCCGCTGCCGGTCAAGATGGTGATCGCGGGCGGTTTCGGCGTGGGCAAGACCACCGCCGTCGGCGCGATCTCCGAGATCGAGCCGCTGACCACCGAGGCCGCCATCACAGAGGTCGCAGCGGGCGTGGACGACCTCAGCCACACCCCGGCCAAGACCACCACCACGGTGGCGATGGACTTCGGCTGCATCACCATCGACCCGACGCTGAAGCTGTATCTGTTCGGCACGCCCGGCCAGGAGCGGTTCGGGTTCATGTGGGACGACATCGTGGAGGGCGCGATCGGCGGCCTCGTCATCGTGGACACGCGCCGGCTCGACGACTGCTACGCGGCCGTCGACTACTTCGAGCACCGCCAGATCCCGTTCGCCGTCGCCGTCAACGCCTTCGACGGGAAGGTCGAGCACACCCTGGACGAGGTCCGCTGGGCCCTCGACGTCGCCGACCGCGTCCCGGTCGTCGTCTTCGACGCCCGCGAGCGCGGCTCGGTGCGGGACGCGCTGCTCGTCGTACTGGAACTCGCTCTGGCCCGTTCGGAGGGCTGAGCGCCGGGACAGGAGCGGGCCCGGGGCGGATGGAGGATCCGCCCCGGGCCCGCGGCTTCGGGGGTCAGTTGCTGCGGCGCACCCCGGGCGACACGGTGAACCGCGCCACCGCCCAGAAGAAGCCGAGCGTCAGCAGCGCGAGTACGGCCACCAGGGTCGCACCGCCCACCACCTTCTCGTAGTTGCGCTGGTAGAGGCCGTCGACGATGTACCGGCCGAGGCCGCCGAGGGAGACGTACGCGGCGATGGTGGCCGTCGACACGATCTGGATGGCGGCCGAGCGCAGGCCGCTGAGGATCAGCGGGAGCGCGACCGGCAGTTCGACCTGGAAGAGGATGCGCGGCTCGGCCATACCCATGCCGCGGGCCGCGTCCACCGGGGACGGGTCGACGGAGCGCACCGCCTCGTAGGTGGTGACCAGGATCGGCGGGACGGCGAGGACGACCAGCGGGATCATCACGGGCGTCAGACCGAGGCCGAGCAGCACGAACATCAGCACCAGCAGGCCGAAGCTGGGCAGGGCGCGCCCTGCGGTGGCAATGAAGGCGACCGTGTTGCCGCCGCGTCCGGTGTGGCCGGTGATCAGTCCGGCCGGCAGACCGAGGGCGGCCGCGATGGCGAGGGCGGTGAGCGAATACTGGATGTGCTCGCGCAGCCGGGTGGGGATGCCGTCGTAGCCGTGCCAGTGGGCGCTGTCGCTGAAGAAGGCGTTGATGAAGTGGAGGACGTTCATCGGACGGCGTCCTCCAGGGCGGCGGTGACGGGTTCGGGCTCGTCGACGGGGCGTTGCCTGCGCAGGCCGCCGCGCGGCATCCACGGCGTCACCAGGATGCGTACGACGACCAGCAGCGCGTCGGCGAGGATGGCGAGGACGGCCGTACCGATCACGGACAGCCAGACCAGGCGCGGCTGGTGGTAGATCATGCCGTCGTTGAGGAGGTTGCCGAGCCCGCCCTGGTTGCCGATCAGCATGCCGACGCTGACGAGCGAGATGCTGGAGACGGTCGCGACGCGCAGCCCGGCGATGATCGCGGGCGCGGCGATCGGCAACTGGACCTGGAAATAACGGCGTACGGGCCCGAGGCCCATCGCGGTGGCGGCGTCGAGCGTCTCCTGCGGCACGGACCGCACGCCGTCCACGATCGCCGGGACGAACACCACGAGGCTGTAGACGCCCAGCGGGATCATCACGGTGAGTTCGGTCTGGCCGGTGTAGTCGATGAGGACGACGAAGAAGGCCAGCGACGGAATCGCGTACAGGATCGTCGTCACCCACAGCACGGGCGGATAGAGCCAGCGCAGCCGCACGCACAACTGGGCGATCGGCAGCGCCACCACCAGCCCGGCCACGACCGGGATCAGGGCCAGCCGCAGATGCAGGCCGACCAGACCCCAGTACGTGTTCTGCAGGTCGCTCGGGATGTCGAAGATGCCGCTGTTCATCCGGCGACCTTCTCGTCGCTGCGTCCCTCGGCGTGCGCGGTGCGGATGGCCTCGCCGATGGTCTGCTGCGAGACGACGCCGGCGACCCGGCCGTCGGCGCCGACCGCGACGGCCCATCCGGTGGGCGAGAGCACGGCGCAGTCGAGCGCGGCGCGCAGCGACTCCTTGCCCTGCTCGAAGGGCCTTCCGTACGGCAGGAGTTGTGCGGGGTCGATGTCGCCGGCGATCAGGGCGGCAGGCTCGCTCCAGCCGAGCGGCTTGCCGTCCACGTCGGTGACGAGCACGTACGGCACGTCGTTGGCGCTGCGCTCGGCGATCTGCTCGGCGGTGGCGTCGACCGCGACGATCGGGGCGGTCAGCAGCTCGAGTCCGGCGGAGGAGAAGAACGACAGCCGCCGGATGCCGCGGTCCGCACCGAGGAAGTCCTCGACGAAGGCGTCCGCGGGGTCGGACAGCAGCTCGGCGGGCGGCGCGTACTGGGCGAGGTGGCCGCCGGTGCGCATCACGGCGACCATGGTGCCGATCTTCACGGCCTCGTCGATGTCATGGGTGACGAAGACGATGGTCTTGCCCAACTCCTCCTGGATACGGAGCAGTTCGTCCTGCAGCCCTTTCCTCACCACGGGGTCGACGGCCGAGAACGGCTCGTCCATCAGCAGCACCGGCGGATCCGCGGCGAGCGCCCGCGCCACGCCGACGCGCTGCTGCTGGCCACCGGAGAGCTGGTACGGGTACCGCTTGGCGAGCGCACCGTCGAGCCCGACCCGCCCCATCAGCTCCCGCGCCCGCTCCCGGGCCTTGTCCTTGCTCCAGCCGAGCAGCCGGGGCACGGTGGCGATGTTGTCGACGATCGTGCGGTGCTGGAAGAGACCGGCGTTCTGGATGACGTAACCCATGGACCGCCGCAGCGTGTTGACCGGCTGCTGCGTGATGTCCTTGCCGTCGATGGTGATCGTGCCCTCGCTCGGCTCGATCATCCGGTTGATCATCCGCAGGGTCGTCGTCTTGCCACAGCCCGACGGACCCACGAGGACGGTGATCGATCGGTCGGGTATCTCCAGGGAGAGGTTGTCGACCGCCACCGTGCCGTCGGGATAGCGCTTGGTGACTGAATCTATCCGTATCAAAACGCCGAATACCCTTCGGGTCTGGACTGTTGGAGGCCGAGTCTAGACCTGTTTTGTTTCACGACTCCTGCGGGAACTTGGCGGGATCCGATCGCCCCGTGGAACGGCCTTTCCGGGGGCCGAGCCTTGGGGTCCGGCATCACTCACCTATGGCCGACCTGTGAGTCCGCTGATTCTCACCCTTCGCTCAGAACCCGCTCAGTGATCCCACAGCCAAGCGCCCGATCGTCATGGTCATGAACGAAACGAACGCGGGAGGCGTCGGACCTGACCCTCCGCCTTCCGCAGGGCTTCCTGCCCCTGGTGGCCCCGCTGCTGTCCGGGCACAGCGACCTCGCCATCGGCAGCCGGCTGCACCGGCAGTCGGACGTGGTGCGCGGCGAGCTGCTGGTCCTGGCCCACCGCAACGGACTCCGCATCCACGAGGTCCCGGTCGACTGGGTCGACATCGTCCGTACCGCCCTCGACGACCTGAAGGGCGTGCGCCGGATGCTGCACAGCACGTCACCGGCCGTACCCGCATCGCCGTACCCCGGCAGGCCCGCACTCCGCAGGTGCCGGCCGCCCGAAAGTCCCCCGAAATCCTGCCCGCCCGGGCGGCCACCTCCCTGGACACCCTGGAGTACGCGTCATGACGACCCTCGCCCCGCCCCCCGCGCCCGCCCAGGAGGGCAGGCACCGGGCCGCCGCCCCGCCCGTCGCGTCCCGCGCGAGAAGGCTCTTCATGGGCGCCCCCGAGGACCCGAGCTGGGCCCGGCCCGCCCTGTGGGCGATCCTGGTCCTGGCCACGGCCCTGTACGCCTGGAACCTCTCCTCCATCACCGGCAACACCTTCTACAACGCGGCCGTCTACTCCGGCACCAAGAGCTGGAAGGCGTTCTTCTTCGGCGCCCTGGACGCCGGCAGCTTCATCACCGTCGACAAACCGCCGTTCGCCCTGTGGGTGATGGGCCTGTCGGCCCGGGTCCTCGGTTACGGCACCTGGCAGTTGATGCTGCCGATGGTGGCCGTGGGCACGGGATCCGTGGCCCTGCTGTACCGGCTCGTCAAGCGGGACTTCGGGGTCGTGGCGGGCACGATCGCCGCCCTGACGCTGACCCTCACGCCCATCACCGTCGCCATCAACCGCGACACCAACCCGGACCCGATCCTCGTCTTCCTGATGCTGCTCGGCGCGGCCGCGCTGCTGAAGGCCGTGCGCACCGGCCGGCTGATGCCGATGGTGTGGTCCGGCGTCGCGATCGGCTTCGCGTTCAACACGAAGATGATGCAGGCGTACGTCGTCCTGCCCGCGTTCTTCCTGGTCTACCTGTGGGCGGCTCAGTGCAGCCTGGGCAGGCGCATCCGCAACCTGGCCGTCGGCACGGTGGCGTTGATCGCCTCCAGCGCCTGGTGGATGGTGATCGTCGATCTCATTCCGGCTTCCTCGCGCCCCTACATCGGCGGCTCCACCGACAACACCGTCTGGGACCTCGTCATCGGCTACAACGGCTTCGGCCGTATCTTCGGGGCGAGTTCGTCGGTCGGCTCGCAGGGCAACGGCGCCAGCTTCGGCGGCAGCGCGAGCATCTACCGCATGTTCAACGAGATCATGGGCGGCCAGATCTCCTGGCTGATCCCCTTCGCGGCGATCGCCCTGATCGGCGGGCTGGCACTGCGCGGCCGGGCTCCCCGGACCGACGCCAAGCGGGCGGCGCTGATGCTCTGGGGCGGCTGGTTCGTCCTGCACTACCTGACCTTCGCCCTCGCCGAGGGCACCTTCCACCCGTACTACGTCACCGCCATGGCGCCCGGTATCGCTGCTCTGGCCGGCGCGGGCGGGGTCATGCTCCACAAGGCCTTCAAGGAGGGCTCGGCCGCGAAGTGGGCCTGGGTGCTCCCGGCGGCGATCGCCGTCAGCTCGGTCTGGGCGATCGTCCTGCTCCAGCGGGTCTCCGGCTCCGGGACGCTGTACACGGTCGCCGAGGTCGTGGTCGGCCTCGCGGGTGCGGCCTCTGTGCTCGGCCTGCTGGTCGGGCGGTTCATGAAGCGGCAGAAGCTGGTCGGCTTCGCCGCGCTGGCGGCGATCGTCGCCCTGCTCGCCGGTCCGGCCGCCTACTCGGTCTCGGCGGCGACCACCGCGAGCACCAACGGCACCAACCCGACGGCCGGCCCCAACACCGGTGGCGGCATGGGCGGCGCTCCGAGCGGCAGCAGCAAGGGCGGGGCGCCGAGCGGCACCAAGCCCAGCGGGACCGCACCGGGCGGCTCCAGCGGCTCCGGTAGCTCCAGCAGCCAGTCGATGGGTACGCCTCCGTCCGGCAGCTCCAACTCCTCGTCGAACAAGGGCTCTTCGTCCTCCTCTTCCTCCTCCTCGTCGAAGACCGGCGGTCAGACGGGCGGCGGTGGCGGCATGGGCGGTGGCTCCCAGGTCAGCTCCGCGATGATCACGTACCTGAAGAAGCACCAGGACGGCGCCACCTGGCTGGTGGCGGTGGCCACCGACCAGACGGCCTCCTCGATCATCCTGGAGTCCGGTCAGCCGGTGATCTCCATGGGCGGCTGGTCCGGCAGCGACAACGCGATGACCCTCGCCAAGCTGAAGAGCCTGGTGAAGTCCGGCAAGTTGCACTACATCGTCGTCAGCAGCAACGGCGGCCAGTCCACCAACTCCGAGATCTCGACCTGGGTCAAGAAACACGGCACGGCCGTGAGCGCCTACAGCGGCCTCTACCGCCTGGACGCCTCCGACGTCAGCTGATCCCCCCATCCCCCACCCACAGCGGGCGGGCCGCCGGATCCCCTACCGGCGGCCCGCCCTTCTTCATGCCACGACCGGTTTCAGCCCACCCGCCCCGCTGAAACCGCCGTGAAGCCGCCCTGAATCCGGCCCCCCGCAAGCTCTGCGGCATGAACCCGACGACAACCGCGATCGAGGCCACCGCCCTCCACAAGGCATACGGCGACAAGCTCGTCCTCGACGGCATCGACCTGCACGTCCCGCGCGGCACGGTCTTCGCCCTGCTCGGCCCGAACGGCGCCGGCAAGACCACCACCGTCCAGATCCTCTCGACCCTGATCCGCGCCGACGGCGGCGCGGCCCGGGTCGCCGGGCACGACGTGGCCGCCGCCGCACAGTCCGTACGGGCCGCGATCGGGGTGACCGGCCAATTCTCCGCCGTGGACAACCTGATCACCGGCGAGGAGAACATGGCCCTGATGGCGGACCTGCACCACCTGGACCGCGCCGAGGGCCGCCGTATCACCGCCGAGCTGCTCGAGCGCTTCGACCTCGTGGAGGCCGCGAAGAAGCCCGCCTCCACCTACTCGGGCGGTATGCGCCGCCGCCTCGACATCGCGATGACACTCGTCGGCTCCCCCGAGGTGATCTTCCTCGACGAGCCGACGACCGGCCTGGACCCGCGTTCCCGGCACACCATGTGGCAGATCATCCGCGATCTCGTCGACGGCGGCGTCACCGTCTTCCTCACCACGCAGTACCTCGAGGAGGCCGACCAGCTCGCCGACCGCATCGCCGTCCTCAACGGCGGCCGCATCGTCGCCGAGGGCACCCCGGACGAGCTCAAGCGGCTGGTCCCCGGCGGCCATGTCCGCCTCCGCTTCCTCGACCCGGCCGAACTCACCCGCGCCGCCCAGGTGTTGGACGTAGGAATGCGGGACGACGAGGCACTCACCCTCCAGGTCCCGGGCGACGGCAGCGTCCACACCCTGCGCGCCCTGTTCGACATCCTCGACGGCGCCTCCATCACCGTCGACTCGCTGACCGTCCACACCCCCGATCTCGACGACGTCTTCTTCGCGGTCACCGGCCGCCCCGACCACGAGAAGGTGCAGGCCCGATGAGCACGAACATCCAGACCCTCCACACCCGCGACTCGCTCACCATGCTGCGGCGCAACCTGCTCCACGCCCGCCGCTACCCCTCGATGACGCTCCAGGTCGCGCTCATCCCCGTCTTCCTGCTGCTCCTGTTCGTCTACGTGTTCGGCGACGCGCTCGGCACCGGGATCGGCCAGGGCGGAGGCCGTACCGCCTACCTCGCCTATCTCGTCCCCGGCATCCTGCTGATGACCGCCGGCACGGGCGCCGTGCCGACCGCGGTCGCCGTGTGCACGGACATGACCGAGGGCATCGTCGCCCGCTTCCGCACGATGGCGATCTCCCGGGCGTCGATCCTGGTCGGCCATGTCGTCGGGTCGGTCATCCAGACGGTGATCAACCTGGTGCTGGTGACCGCGGTCGCCCTCGCCATCGGCTTCCGCCCGAACGCGGGCTTCCTGGAGTGGTCGGCGGCCATCGGGCTGCTCGTCCTCTTCGTCCTCGGGCTGACCTGGCTCTCGGTCGGCCTCGGGCTGGTCAGCAAGACGCCCGAGGGGGCCAGCAACGCCCCGCTGCCGATCTCGTTCCTGCTGCCGTTCGTCAGCAGCACCTTCGTGCCGGTCGACTCGATGCCGTCCTGGATCCGCTGGTTCGCCGAGTACCAGCCCTTCACCACGGTCATCGAGACCGTACGCGGACTGCTCACCGGCACGGAGATCGGCCACAACGGCTGGATGGCCGTGGCGTGGAGCGTGGCCATCGCGGTCCTCGGGTTCGTGTGGTCGCTCCGCCTCTTCGACCGCGACCCAAGCTGAAACTCACGCCAACCACCAGGAAAGGCAAGCGACATGACCTCCGACGCCCTCCACCTCACCCCCGAACTCGTCGAGAACCCCGTCGGCGCCTACGCCGAGCTCCGCTCCCGCCCCGGCCTCGGCCACGTCGTCCTCCCCGGTCTGAACACCCCCGTACGACTGGTCACCCGCCACGAGGACGTGAAGGCCGCACTCACCGAACCGCGGCTGGTCCGGGACAGATCGACCGTCCCCGACTCCGAAATGCCGGATCCCCAGGCCGAGTTGCTGGCCCAGGGCACAGACGGCCTCCCGCCCGAGTACGCCCAGTACCTCTCCGGACACCTGGCCCTCTTCGACGGCGACGAGCACACCCGCCGCCGGAGCCCCCTCACCCGCGCCTTCACGGCCCGCCGGGTGGCCGCGCTCCGCCCCTTCGTGGAGAGGACGGCACGAGAGCTGATCGAGGCCCTTGCCGAGCGCGAACAGGCCGATCTGCTGGCCGAGTTCGCCTACCCGCTGAGCACGGCCGTCATCTGCGCGCTCGTCGGCGTGGACGCGGCCGACCAGGACAAGGTCTGCGGCTGGATCCGCGACTTCGCGTACGGCGACGGCAGCCGCGTCCTCGAGGGGCTCGGCGGAGTCGTGGAGTACACGAAGGACCTGGTCACCCGGCGCCGTACCGAACCCGCCGACGACCTGGTCTCCGCCCTGCTCGCGGACGGCGGGATGACCGACGACGAGATCGTCACCGTCTTCTTCCTGCTGATCAACACCGGCATCACCCCGCCCGCCCTGTTCCTCGCCCACGCTCTCCTCACCCTGCTGGACCACCCCGACCAGCTGTCACGACTGCGTGCCGAGCCGGCACTGCTCGGCCGCGCGGTCCCGGAACTCCTGCGCTACGTCACGCTCGTCCGCATGGGCGCCACCCTCTACGCCACCGAGGACTTCGTGTTCGCCGGCACCCGGCTGCGGAAGGGCGAGGCGGTGACGGTCGCCCTGTTCGCCGCCGATCACGACCCGGCGGCCTACGACAACCCCGAACGCCTCGACGTGACAAGGGAGTTCGGCCGCGGCGACGGCCATCTGGCCTTCGGTCACGGCCCGCACTACTGCATCGGCGCGGCGCTCGGCCGCCTGGTGACGAGCGTGGTCCTCGAGGAGCTTCTCGTACGGCGGTCGGCGGCACCGGAGTTGGCCGTGGACCGTGCCGACGTGCGGTTCGGGCACTGGCCCGGCGACGGCTTCCACCTGCTGAGCCTGCCCGTCAGGCTGTGACCCGCACCAGGCTGAGGGCGGCTTCCCGGAGCCCCTCCGCATCCAGGGCGGCGTACGAGGACACCGCGTCCTCGTACGCCGCCTTGTCGGCGTTCTCGGCGTCCTCGCGGGCGCGGGCCGAGGACATCGTCGGCTGGAAGTTGCGCAGGGCGCGGAAGCGTTCGGCGAGGGCGGTCAGACGGGCACCGCGAACGCCGTCGCCGTCGGCCAGCGCGACCGTTCCCAGGGCGAGCAGCAGCGCCCCGCAGACCGGGAAGTCGACGGTCACGTAGTGCGGGGCGGCCGTCGGGCGGGTCAGCAGGGCGGCGAGACGTCCGGGCAGCGCGGCGGCGAGCGGGGCGAGGAGGTGGGTGCGGCCGTGCCGGGCGTGCGCGATGAGGGCGACCGACTGGAGCTCCAGCACCCAGCCCTCCATGACGAGTTCGTCGCCGAAGACCGGGCTGGAGGTGCGCTCGATCCGCTCCAGGGCCCGGCGCCACAGGCCGAGTCCCGTCTCGACGTCGCCGCGCGCGAGGGCGATCTCGCCACGGGCGCCCAGGTCGGGGGTGAAGGCGTCGGCGGCGTTGCCCTCCGGCTGGTTCCGCAGGGCCTCCTCCAGCCAGTGCTCGGCCGCGTCCAGGTCGCCGATCTGCAGGTTGGCGAGCATGAGGCCCCATCGCATGCCGATCGTGTCGCTCCACTCGCCGAGGCCCTCCAGGGTGTCCAGCGCGCGCTCCATGTGCACCAGGGCCTCGCCCCCGCGCTCGGTCTGCAGGCACAGTTCGGCGAGTCGGGAGGCCGGCCAGATCCGCAGCAGCGGGATGTCCCCGTCACCGAGCGCCTCGACCATGCGGCGGGCGGCGGCGAGGGCGAGGTCCGGCCGGTGCTCGCTCTCCCACACATAGCCGGCCACGCAGTTGGCCACGCCCGCGAGCAACGGCCTTTCGCTGTCGCAGAGTTCGGCCAGCGCGTCATGGTCCGCGAGCACCCGCGGGAAGGCGCACAGCACCGTCGCGATCGCCCGGACCAGCGTGTCCGGTTCGGCGGGCGGCAGTCGGCGCAGGGTGACCAGGGTGCGGACGGCGCCCGGTCCGACGCCCAGGAACAGGTTGGCGGTCAGCAGGGCGGCGGCGGTGCGGGTGGGCTCGACGTACTCGGGGCCGGGCCGGTAGTGGGACAGGGGCCGGGCGGTGTCCTCGGTGAGGGCGATCACCCGGGGGTAGTTGGTCTCGGTGGTCCACAGGCCGCCGAGTACGGCGGTGACCGTGGCGACGGTGTCGAGGTCCTCGCGGGCGAGCGCGAGCCGTAGTGCCTGGACGAGGTTGTCCTGCTCGGCGCGGACGAGCCGCCAGGACGCGAAGGGGTCGGTGCCGAAGGGGGCGTCGTGGTGGGCGACGCCGAACTCCCTCGCCCAGTCCAGGAATCGCCCCGTGACCGCCGCCTCCTCACCGGTCCGCTCGCGATGGGCGGCCGCGAACTCCCGTACGGTCTCCAGCATTCGGAAGCGGGTGCCGTACGGGGTGTCGGTCACCTTCAGCAGGGACTGGTCGACGAGATCCTCCAGGACCTCCAACGCCTCGATGCCGCCGACGAGTTGCTCCGCCGCCTCGGCGGTGAAGCCGTCCGGGAAGACGGACAGGGCGCGCAGGGCGGACTGCCCCGGTTCGTCGAGGAGGTTCCAGCTCCAGTCGACGACTGCGTGCAGGGTGCGGTGGCGCCGGGGTGCGTCGCGGGGGCCGCCCCGCAGGAGCGTGAACCGGTCCTCCAGGCGGCGGGCGATCTCGGCGACCGACATCACCCGTATCCGGGCGGCGGCGAGTTCGACGGCCAGCGGCAGCCCGTCGAGGCGGCGGCAGAGGGCGGCCACGGTGTCGGCGGGCAGGTCGGCGTCCGGGCGGGCGGCACGGGCGCGCTGCTCGAACAGCTCGACGGTGGTGGGGAGATCGAGCTCGGGCAGCGGGTAGACGGTCTCGGAGGAGAGGCCGAGCGGGGCACGGCTGGTGGTGAGGACGCGTACGTCCCGGGTCCGGGACACCAGTACCTGCACGAGGTCGGCGACCCCGGCCACGACCTGCTCGCAGTTGTCCAGGACGAGCAGCGCGGGTCCGGAGCCCAGCGCACCCACGATCCCGGCGACCACGTCGCCGCCCGTACCCGGCCGCAGGCTCTCGCCGACGCCCAGCGCCGAGGCGACCTCGGCGGCGACATCCGCGTCGCGGCGGACACCGGCGAGCGGCACCAGGTGCACGACCCGCAGCTCGGCGTCCCGGGCGACGGCACTCGCGAGCCGCGTCTTGCCGAGGCCGCCGGGTCCGACGACCGAGGTGACGCGGGCGCTGTGCAGCAGCCGGGTCACGGCGGCGACGTCGGCGTCCCGGCCGAGCAGCGGGTTGGGCTCGTGCGGTACGCCGCGCCGCACGACCGGCGCCTCGCCGCGCAGGAGCTCCTGGTGCAGTTCCTGGAGGGCCGGTCCCGGGTCGGTGCCGAGCTCGTCGCGCAGGCGGCGCCGATGGGTGTCGTACGTGGCCAGGGCGACGGCGGCTCCCGCGGAGGCCGACTGGCAGCGCATCAGCTCGAGCAGGAGCTCCTCGTCGCGGGAGTGCGCGGCGGCCAGTTCGGCGAGCGGGCCGACGGCCTCGTCCCGGCGGCCGGTGCGGGACAGCGCAAGCGCGCGGGAGCGGGCGAGGGCGTGGTGGGTGACGGCCCGCTCGGCGCGGAGCTCGCCGACGGGATCGCCGAGGGTGCCGGCTTCGTCGACCGCCGCGCCGTCCCACAGGGCGAGCCCCTCCTCGGCCTCGGCGAGGGCGCCCGCGTGGTCCCCGGCCCGTGACTTCTCGGCGGCCGCGGCGGCGAACAGCAGGACGGCACAGGAGTCGACCTGGTCCTCGCGCAGGGTGAGCCGATAACCCGTGGGCGTACTGGCGATGACCTCGGCGCCGAGCTGCTTGCGGGCCCGCGACACCAGGATCTGCAAGGCCTTCGTCGGGTTCTCGGGCTGCTCGTCCGGCCACAGCCCGTCGACCAGCCGCCCGGCACCGCACCCCGCCCGCAACTCCCCCGCCAGCAGCGCGAGCAGCCCGCGCAGCCGGGGCGCGGTGATCTCCTGCCCCCGGTGGGAGACGGACGACAGCAGCGTCAACTCGATGGTCACCGCGCCAGGTTAGTCAGGCGCGGGAGGCTCGGGGCCGCGCCCTCGCCAGGGGACCCGCCCGGGGCAGGCCCGGCGGGCGAGTCGACCCCGGGGGCCCAAGGGGAAAGCCCGCCGCGCGGGAAACACCGGCCGGCGCCCCGCCGCCGGGAGCCTCACGCGGCTACGTGGGGCGCCGCGGCGAACGGGAACGCAGGCGGTCGGGCGGACGCCGGCTCCCCGGCCGCGCAGGCAGTCGAGCAGACGCCGGCTCCCCGGCCGCGCAGGCAGTCGGTCACGCGGCCGCCGAAGTCTCGCCCGCGACCGGAAACCCCTCCGTCCGCAGCACATGCCCGCCGGCGTCCACGGCGAACACCTCGCAGCCCGGCAGTGAGGCGGCCCACTCGATGCCCTGCACGCCCATCGCGAAGGCCGCCGTCGCGACCGAGTCCGCCTCCGTCAGGGTGGCGGCCACGACGGTCATGCTGAGCAGTCCGGTCGCAGGCTCCCCGGTGCGGCCGTCGATGATGTGATCACCGCGCTCGTAGCGCGCGGAGGTGGCGACCGCCCCGTCGGTGAGCTCGAGGACGGTGCACAGCTTGTCGGCGTGTTCGGGGTGCCGTACGCCGACCCGCCAGGGGCCGCCGGCGGCGACCACGTCACCGCCGGCGTTCAGTACGAACCTCTTCGCGCCGGCCGCCTTCAGCAGCTCCGCGGCCCGCTGCACCGACCAGCCCTTGACCACCGCGCAGGGGTCGAGGCGCCGGCCGGGCAGCCGTACGTCGAAGGCGCCGCCCGTCGCGATCCGGTAGTGCTCGCACAGCTCGAGGATCTCGACGAGGTCGTCGCTGAGCTCATGGGCCGCCAGGTCGCCCCGGTCGTGGCGGGACACCTCGCTGTCCGGCTTGAACGGGCTGAACCGGGCGTCGACCTCGCGCAGCCACGCGAAGACCGCGTCGGCGGCCGACGCCCCGCTTTCGTCGAAGCCCTCGTCGTCGACGCGGAGCGAGACGGGGAAGCTCATGACGTGTTCGACGCGGTGCATTCCGGTCAGCCCTTCGCGTCGATCGCGGCCTGGAGGGACTCCTTGTAGCCGTCGCTCGTGATCGTCGCACCCGACACGGTGTCGATGTCGGCGCTCTGCGCCTTCAGCGTCTCCGCCACCAGCTTCGGCACCGCGGCCGTCGTCTGCGGATGGTTCGGCTGCTGGAGCATCTTCACGGCCGTGATCTCGTCGCCCGTGAAGGTCACCTGGACCTGCACGGCGCCCTTGGAGGTGTTCACGGTCGAGCCCGCCACAGTCTGCTCGGCGGCGGCGGACGAAGTGGCGGAGGCCGACGGCGAAGCCGGCGAAGAGGAGGAAGACGAGGACGACTTCGCGTTCTTGTCGATCGCCGCCTGCAGGGACTCCTTGTACGCGTCGCTGGTGATCGTCGCACCGGACACCGTGTCGATGTCCGCGCTCTGCGCCTTCAGCGTCTCCGCCACCAGCTTCGGCACCGCGGCCGTCGTCTGCGGATGGTTCGGCTGCTGGAGCAGCTTCACAGCCGTGATCTTGTCGCCGGAGAAGGTGACCTGGACCTGCACGGGGCCCTTCTCCGTCTTGATCGTCGTGCCCTTGACGACCGTGCCGGAGGAGGTTCCCGAGGAGCCCGACGAGGCGGACGCGGACGGCGTCGACGCGGGTTCGGCGGTGGACGTCGTACCGCCGATCGACGGCTCGTAGCGCCAGACCGGGACCAGGCCCGCGATGCTCAGGACGACGACAGGTATGGCTCGCTTCACGATGTTTTCCCCGTCTCCCTCATCCAGCCAGGCTGAAGCGCTCGAAGTGGGTCTGCTGCTTGGGCACGCCCAGGTCGGCCAGGCTGCGCAGCACCGCGTTCATCATCGGCGGCGGCCCGCACAGGAAGACGTCCCGGTCGGCGATGTCCGGCACCAGCCGGGCCAGCTCGCGCGGCGCCAGCCGGTCGGGGACCGGCGATCCGGTGACCAGATGCAGCTCGGCACCCTTCGCCACCGCCAGCTCGCGCAGCTCGTCGTAGAGGACGGCGTCGCGGTCGGAGGAGACGCGGTAGATGACGACCGCGTGGCCCTCGATGTCCTCCAGGATGGCCCGGATGGGGGTGACGCCGACGCCTCCGGCGATGAGCAGGGACTCCGGCTTCGTGCGGTGCAGGGTGGTGAAGGCGCCGTAGGGGCCCTCCGCGAAGACGCGTGTGCCGACCTGCACATGGCGCAGGGCGGCGCTGCCGTCGCCGGCCGCCTTGGCGGTCAGGCGCAGGGTGCGGCCGTCGGGGGCGGCGGAGAGGGAGAAGGGGTTGGCCTGCCACCAGCGGTCGCGGGTCAGGAAGCGCCACATGAAGAACTGACCGGCCTTGGCGGGCAGCTTGTCGAGGTCGCGGCCGGTGATGTAGATCGAGACGACGTTGTCGGACTCGGGGACGACCGCGGAGACACGGAACTGGTGGCGGGTGTTGCGCCACAGCGGCAGGATCAGCCGGCCCAGGACGACCGCGCCGAGGGCCACCCCCCACACGCCGTACCAGTACGTCTTCGCGGCGGACGACGAGGTGAAGGTCGTACCGACCGCGACCTGGTGCGTGAACGCGAGCACCACGGCGACGTAGGTGTACAGGTGGATGAAGTGCCAGGTCTCGTAGGCGAGGCGGCGGCGGGCGTAACGGGCCGAGACGGCGCCGACCACGATGATGATGCCGAGCGCGACGATCGCGCGCAGCACGCCCTCGGTGGTCTCGGCGAGGTCGACGAGCTCGCTGATCGGGCCGACGCCCGCGCCGTCGGCGTAGCCGAAGCTGATGAAGACGGCGTGCGCGAGCAGCGTCCACAGCAGGGCGAAGCCGGTCCAGCGGTGCCAGGAGGTCAGCCGGTCCATGCCGATGCGGCGGTCGAGCCAGGGCAGCCGGGCCACCAGCACCAGCTGGAAGGCCATGACGAGGGCGCCGTAGAGGCCGGTGAGGCGGCCGATGACGATCAGGGCGTTGGAGGCGAAGCCCGCTTCGGCGAAGAAGTAGGCGACCACGGCCGCGTTCGCGGCCAGTACGGCGTAAAGGCCCGTGCGGGCCACCACCCTGGGCCGTATCGCCGTGGGGGGCGCGGGGGGCGATTGGACGGTCGTCACGGGTCGGCAGCTCCTTGATCGGGTCCTGTGAGAACCGAGCTTGGCGGGCGGGAGCTGTCGAGAACCTGTCGGACTACTTACAAGTACTTATCGATGTGCCGGCTGTGTGCCGGACCACATGGCCTCACCAGCCATGTGACGCACTATGAGCGGGTGGAAAAAGTACGCCTCCTCGTCGTGGACGACGACCCGCCCATCGCCGATCTCGTCGCGACCGTCGCCCGCTACGAGGGCTGGGACGCGGTCACCGCGAACTCCGGTGAGGAGGCGCTGCGGCTGGCCGGCGACTTCCATCCGGACATCGTGGTGCTCGACCTGATGCTGCCGGACGTGGACGGCTTCGGCGTGCTCGACCGGCTGCGGCGCTCCGGGACGATGGTGCCCGTGGTGTTCCTCACGGCACGGGACGGCGTCGCCGACCGGGTGGCCGGGCTGACCCGGGGTGGTGACGACTACCTGGTCAAGCCGTTCGCGGTGGAGGAGCTGATGGCCCGGCTGCGCACGGTGCTGCGGCGCAGCGCCGGACCCGCGTTCCAGCGCTCGGTGCTGCGGGTGGCGGATCTGACGATGGACGAGGACACCCGCGAGGTGCGCCGCGGCGACAAGCTGCTCACGCTCACGCCCACCGAGTACGAGGTGCTGCGCTTCCTGATGCGCAAGTCGCCGACCGTGATGACCAAGGCGCAGATCCTCGACCATGTGTGGGAGTACGGCTTCGGGGGCCGCTCGAACGTGGTCGAGCTGGTCGTCAGCCGACTGCGCCGCAAGCTCGACGACACGGGCGAGCCGCTGATCCAGACGGTGCGGGGCTTCGGGTACGTCATCCGGCAGGCGGCCGAGTGATCCGCCGGCTGCTGCGGTCGTACCGCAGGCTGCGGCTGGGCACCCGGCTGGCGCTGGGGCTCGGGGCGCTGGCGCTGGTGGTGTTCGCCGTCGTCGGCACGGCCCTGACGACCTATATGCGGGACTACCTGTCGAACCAGCTCGACGACCAGCTGGGGCTCGCCCAGGTCGCGCAGTCCAAGAGCATCGCGGAGAACGGCACGCTGCAGGGCAAGAAGTACTACCGCTGGTACTACGCCGTGTACGACGTGTCGGGCGGCACCGCCGTCCTCCGCAAGCCCGAGGAGACCGGCGACCTGCCCAAGGACATCGCCCCGCTGACCTCGCTGGCCAGGGCGCAGGCCGCCACGGACACCGAGATGCTGCGCACCGCGCACCTCACCGGCGAGGGCGAGTACCGGCTGCGTGCCTGTGAGGTCGAGCCCGGGGTGGTGCTGGTCAGCGGGGCGCCGACGGACAACATCGACGACACGGTACGGCGGCTGATCACGGTCCAGGTGGTCGCGTTCGGGCTGGCGCTGCTGGCGCTGGTGGTGTTCGGCCGCCGGTTGCTGCGCCGCGGCCTGAACCCGCTGAGCGACATGGCGCACACCGCGCACGGCATCGCCTCGCACGACCTCAGCGAGACGGCGTCCCGGCTGCCGCTGCGCGCCGACAAGCGGGGTGGCGGCCCGGAGGTCGAGGACCTGCGCACCGCCTTCAACACCATGCTGGAGCACATCGACGACTCCCTCGCGGTCCGCGCGGAGGCGGAGCAGCGACTGCGCCGTTTCGTCGCGGACGCCTCGCACGAGCTCCGTACCCCGTTGATGTCCGTACGGGGCTACGCGGACCTCTTCCAGTACGCCGCCGCCAACGCCCCCGAGGAACGCGACAAGCACCTGGCCCGGCTGCGCGCCGAGGCCGCCCGCATGGGCGTGCTCCTGGACGACCTGCTGCTGCTCGCCCGCCTGGACGCGGCCGAGGTGGACGCGCCGCTGCGGCCGGCCGACACCGATCTGGTGGACCTGGTCGAGCAGGCGGCCGACGCCTTCCGTGCGAGCCACTCCGGCCACCCCCTGACGGTGACGGCGAACCCGGACATGCTGCGGCTGCGCGTCGACCCTCAGCGCATCCGCCAGGTCCTGGACAACCTGCTCACCAACGCGGCCGTGCACACACCGGTCGGCACGAAGGTGTCGGTGACGGTGTCGGCAGGCAAGGACTCCGCCTCGGTCCGGGTGGCCGACGCGGGTCCCGGCATCCCGGCCGCCGACCGCGAGCGCGTCTTCGACCGCTTCTACCGCGTGGACAAGGCCCGCAGCCGCGACCGCGGCGGCAGCGGCCTGGGCCTCGCGGTGGCCAGCTCCCTGGTCTGCGCCCACGGCGGCACGATCGAGCTGAGCAGCGAGCCCGGCGCGACGGTGTTCACGGTGTCCCTCCCCCTCGGCGCGGCAGGTCTTACGGACCGGTGACGTGCCGGGCGCGGACCGCCGGTCCGCGGGGTGTGCGGCCCTAGCGTGGGCGCATGCGCGTACTGGTCACCGGCGGTGCCGGCTTCATCGGATCCCAGGTCGTGAGGACGCTTCAGGCCCACGGACACGAGCCCGTGGTGTACGATGTCCGCGCCGACCCCGGCTCGGACGTGCGCAACCCCGTCGCCGTCCGCCGTGCGCTGACCGGCGTGGACGCCGTGTGCCACCAGGCGGCGATGGTCGGCCTGGGCGCCGGTTTCGCGGACGCGCCCGACTACGTCTCCCACAACGACCTCGGCACCGCCGTCCTGCTCACCGCCATGGCGGAGTCGGGCGTACGACGGCTCGTGCTGGCCGGGTCGATGGTGGTGTACGGGGAGGGCCGGTACGAGTGTGTGCGTCACGGCGTCGTACGACCGGGTCCGCGCGCCGTCGCCGAACTGGACGCCGGCCGCTTCGAGCCGCCGTGCCCGGTGTGCGGCGCACAGCTGTCGCCCGGTCTGGTCCGGGAGGACGCTCCGGTCGACCCGCGCAACGTCTACGCGACGACCAAGCTCGCCCAGGAACACCTGGCGGCGGCATGGGCCCGCGCGACGGGCGGCTCGGCGGTGTCGCTGCGCTACCACAACGTGTACGGGCCGGGCATGCCCCGCGACACCCCCTACGCCGGCGTCGCCTCCTTCTTCCGCTCGGCGCTGGCGCGGGGTGAGTCGCCGCGGGTCTTCGAAGACGGCCGTCAGCTCCGGGACTTCGTGCATGTACGGGACGTGGCGGCAGCCAACTCGGCTGCGCTGGAGGCCAGTTCGCGCGAGGGTGCGTTGACCGCGTACAACACCGGCAGCGGTGAACCGCACACGGTGGGCGAGATGGCACAGGCGCTGGCGTCGTCCTACGGCGGACCGGCGCCCGTCGTCACCGGCGAGTACCGCCTGGGCGACGTACGGCACATCACGGCGGACTCCTCGCGGCTGCGGGCGGAGTTGGGGTGGAAGGCGGAGGTGGGGTTCGAGGAAGGGATGCGGGAGTTCGCGGAGACCGACTGACAGATCATGCCTCTGCCCTCGGCAACATCACCTCGAACCGGCACCCGCCGGGGACGTTCCGTACGGTGGCCGTGCCCTGGTGCGCCTCCACGATCCCCCGCACGATCGCAAGCCCAAGTCCGGCCCCCGCAGGCGGAGTTCGAGCGTGCGTACCCCGCCACCCGGTGTCGAAGACGCGCGGCAGGTCCTCCTCCGGGATGCCTCCGCAGCCGTCCGTCACGGACAGGACGACACCGTCCGGCGAGCGCTCGGCGGCGATGGCGACCGTGCCGTCGGCCGGGGTGCGCCGGATCGCGTTGACCAGCAGGTTGCCCAGCACCCGGCTCATCTCCTTGCCGTCCACCTCGACCGGCACCGGCTCGACGAGGTCACCCACCAGCCGTACACCGCACTCGCGCGCCAACGGATCGGCGCCCGCGAGCGCGTCACCGACGAGGTCGTACAGCGAGATCCGGCTCGGGCTCAGCGCCAGCGCGCCGGCGTGGATGCGGGAGAGTTCGAAGAGGTCGCCGACCATGTCGTTGAGGCGTTCCACCTCCGTGCGCATCTGTCTGAGGTAGCGGTCGGGGTCGGTGGCGACGCCGTCCTCCAGGGCCTCGGACATGGCGCGCAGGCCGGCCAGCGGGGTGCGCAGGTCGTGGGAGATCCAGGCGACGAGTTCCCGCCGGGAGGACTCCAGGGCGCGTTCCCGCTCCCGGGACTCGGCGAGCTTGACGCTGGTGGCCTCCAACTCCCGGCTGAGCGCGGCGAGTTCGGCGGCCACGGGGCCCTGCGGTGACGTGAAGCCACCACCGTCGCCGAAGGAGCGGGCGGCGAGCGCGAGGGCCCGGCTGCGGGCGACGACCCACCGGCCCAGCAGCAGGGCGGTGATCAGGGAGACCGCGGCGGCCATCGCGACGACCGTCGTGACCACCTTCAGGTCGTGCGCCGACAGGAACATCGCCCGGGCGACCGCGAGCGTGCCCGCGAGCATGGCGGCGACGCCGACGGCGGCGACCACGGCGAGGTGCAGGGCGAGCGAGCGCCGCCGGATCAGCAGCAGCACACAGGCTCCGACCAGCCCGGCCGCGGCGGCGCCGAGGAAGGCGAACAGGGCGATGAGGAGGTTGTTGCGCATGCTCACGCCTCCGCTTGCGAGCCGTCGAAGCGGTAGCCGACGCCCCACACGGTCTGGATCAGCCGGGGTCTGCCCGGGTCGTCCTCGACCTTCCCCCGCAGGCGTCGCACATGGACGGTGACGGTCGACAGGTCGCCGAAGTCCCAGCCCCACACCTCGCGCATCAGGTCCTCTCGGCTGAAGACCCGCCCGGGGTGCCGCAGGAAGAAGGCGAGCAGGTCGAACTCCCGGATGGTGAGGGCGAGTTCGGCGCCGTCCTTGAGGGCGCGGCGGGCCGCCGGGTCGACGGAGAGCCCGGCCGCGCGCAGGTGGCCGGGCGGCTGGGCCGGGCGGGTGCGGCGCAGTACGGACTCGACGCGCAGGACGAGTTCGCGGGGGCTGAAGGGCTTGGTGACGTAGTCGTCGGCACCCACCTCGAGGCCGAGGATCCGGTCGTCCTCGTCACCGCGCGCGGTCAGCATGATGACCGGCACCGGCCCGCGCCCCCGCATCCGCCGGCACACCTCGAGGCCGTCCATGCCGGGCAGCATCAGGTCCAGCACGACGAGGTCGGGCCAGTGCGCGGCCGCCCGGGCGAGCGCGTCGGGGCCGTCGCCGGCCCGGTCGACGACGTATCCGGCCCGGTCGAGATATCCGGTGACGACCTCGGCGACGGTGGGGTCGTCGTCGACGACGAGCACCCGGGCGCCGGTCTGTCCGTGCTGCTGCTCCATGAGGCCAGCCTCGCACCGCGCACGCGCATACGCGGCCGACGGCCTCCGACGTCCCTGTTTCGTAAGGAGCCGAAGTCCGGTATGCCCTTTTCGCGCTCGTAGGGTGAGTGCCGTGACAACCCCTTCCGACGAAGACGTATCCAACGAAAGAGAGCTGGTCACGGCGTCCGTGGACGTCGTGCTCCCCTGTCTCGACGAGGCCGGTGCCCTGCCCTGGGTCCTGAGCCGCATCCCGTCCGGCTGGCGCGCGCTCGTGGTCGACAACGGCTCCGTGGACGGCTCGGCGGACATCGCCCGGGCCCTCGGCGCGACCGTCGTTCAGGAGGAGCGGCGCGGCTTCGGTGCCGCCTGCCACACCGGCCTGGCCGCCGCCACGGCCGACATCGTCTGCTTCTGCGACTGCGACGCCTCGCTCGACCCCGGCGACCTGGTGCCCTTCGTGCACCGGATCCTGGCCGGCGAGTCCGATCTGATGCTCGGCCGACGGCGCCCCCAGTCCCGTACCGCCTGGCCCGCGCACGCCCGCGCCGGCAACCTCGCCCTCTCCCGCCTCCTCCGCCGCCGCACCGGCCTGCGGCTGCACGACCTCGGCCCCCTGCGCGCCGCCCGCCGCGAGCCGCTGCTCGCCCTCGGCCTCACGGATCGCCGCAGCGGCTACCCCCTGCAGATGGTCGTCCGCGCCGCCGACGCGGGCTGGCGCATCGCCGAGTCCGACGTCCCGTACCGCCCGCGCACCGGCGCCTCCAAGGTGACCGGCACCTGGCGCGGCACCTGGCAGGCGGTGCGGGACATGAGCCGCGTACTGGCCGAGCCGCCGGTCCAGGAAGGAGCCCGCCCGTGACCACCACCCTGCTGGTCATCGCCAAGGAGCCGCTGCCCGGGCGGGTCAAGACCCGGCTGACGCCGCCGTTCACGCCGGAGGAGGCCGCCGAGCTGGCGGAGGCGTCCCTCGCGGACACCCTGGACGCGGTCGCGCGCACCCCGGCCGGCCGCCGGGTCCTGGTCCTGGAGGGCGAGCCGGGCCCCTGGCTGCCGACCGGTTTCGAGGTCGTACGGCAGTGCGCGGGCGGCCTGGACGAACGGCTGGCCGCCGCCTTCGCGCATTGCGACGGCCCGGCCCTCCTCATCGGCATGGACACCCCCCAGGTCACCCCCGACCTCCTCACCATCGACTTCGACGGCTGCGACGCGTACTTCGGCCCCGCGGAGGACGGCGGCTTCTGGGCGCTGGGCCTGGCGGCCCCGGACCCGGGGTTGTTGCGCGGCGTCCCGATGTCGACACCCCACACGGGCGCCGCCCAGCGCGCCCGGCTGGCGGGGCTACGGGTACGGGACCTGCCCCGACTGCGGGACGTCGACACGGCGTACGACGCCGAACTGGTCGCGAAGACGGCACCCGAGGGCCGCTTCGCGGCCCGCCTTGCACACCTGACGACGGCACGCCGGTGAGCGGCACGCAGCAGACGGCGACGCGGATCGGACGACAGCCGGCTGCTCCGTCGGACACCGGCACCTGGTCCGCCGACCCCTACACCCACGCCCTGCGCACCGGCCGGGGCCCCCTGTTCCTGCGCCGTGCCGACGGATGGCTGCTCCCGCTGGAAGTGGAGCGGTGGTGCGCAGCGGCCGACGCCGCCGACCTGGAGGTGCTACGCCGCTGCGAGGGCGCGGTACTCGACGTCGGCTGCGGGCCAGGCCGCCTGGTAGCGGCGCTGACCAGATCGCCCCATGGCCATGACGGCGCCGCAGAGGACCGACGACGTACAGAGCCGTTTCCAGCAGCGCGCTCAGCGCTCGGTATCGACGTCAGCGAAGCTGCCGTCACCCGCGCCATCGCCCTCGGCGGCCACGCCCTGCGCCGCTCCGTCTTCGAACCGCTCCCCGCCGAGGGCCGCTGGGGCACCGCCCTCCTGATCGACGGCAACATCGGCATCGGCGGCGACCCGCAGGCTCTGCTCGCCAGGATGTCCCAACTCCTCGCCCCGGGCGGCCTGTTGATCGCCGAGACCGCCCCCGAGCCGGACATCGACGAGCGGGTCCAGGTGCACGTCACCGACGCACGAGGGGCCCAGGGCAGCCCGTTTCCCTGGGCCCGGCTCGGCACATCCGCCCTGCTGCGGCACGCGAACCGCTGGCGTGCCGTCGATCAGTGGACGACCGGCGGCCGCTGCTTCGTCGCCCTGCGCAGCCGCAGCACGAGCAGCACCGCCGAGCCGCCGAACAGCACTGCGGTCACGAGCAGCCAGCGGGCGAGGAAACCGTCCGTGGACAGGGCGGTGGCGGAGGCGTAACGCCCGGCCACCCGCCCGCCGATCAGCGGGAACCACACGAGCAGCAGCAGCCCGGACAGGGCGGCGGGCACACGGACGTACATCACCAGGCCCCGGTGCCGGCCCGCCGCCTTCACCAGGGCCCGGTCCGCCGCCGCGTACAACGGCAGCAGCACCAGGTCGTGCAGCAGAGCCGCCCCCACGAACCACAGCGCGACCCCGAACCAGTCCCCCGCGAGCAGTTGCACTCCCGCATAGGCGGCGAGCGCGAACGAGCAAGCGAGCAGCAGGAGTTGAAGCGGGCTGCCGATGACGATCCCGGTCCGCATCACAGGTCTCCGAACGTCATCCGCGCCACCCACTTGGTGTTGAGCACACCGGGTGCCGCGGGCACGATGACCCGGGCCGGGTGGCCGTGGTCGGGGGTCAGCTCCTCGCCGTTGACGAAGAGGGCGAGCAGGGAACGCGGGTCGGCGACCTGGTTGGCGCGCAGGGCGGCCCGGCGGAAGGCGCCGTGGCGTTGCAGCGACTCGACGAAGAGGTCCGGCGGATCGCCGTCGTACCCGACGAGCGCCGCGAGGTCCCGCAGCCGTACACCTCTCCACCACTGGTCGGAGGTCGACCAGCCCTCGACGCAGGCGATCGGCAACGCCGAGCTGTGCAGGGGCAGTTGAAGCAGCTCGGCTCGGCTCAGCCGCACGGTCCGGCCCGGCCCCTTCACCACCAGCCGCCAAGCTTCCTCGCCGGTCTCGGCCGGCCGGATCCCGGCGTACGCGGCGGTCTTGTTGATCTGGAAGCCGCCGGGACCGGTTCCGGGGTCGCGACGGCCGTGCGGGGCGAAGAGCGCGGTCCAGCGCAGTCCGTCGAAGTTCTGGCCGACCGTCGTGCCGAACAGCAGCAGGGAACCGCCCCCGACCAGCCCGAGGGCACCGCGCCGGGAAACGGTGGGCGGATCGGGATCGGGAGACACCAACTCACCTGGCTCCTCACGCAGTTGACGCAGATTACGCAGGGCCATGGGCGTCTTCAGCACCGCGTGCGCGACGAAGGCGGCGAAGAACACCCAGGCGCCGTAGAAGTGCAGCGGGTAGAAGGAGCCGGGGAAGACGTAGTCGAGCTGGACGTTCAGGATGCCGGTGACGAACTCGAACAGGCCGCCGCCGACCAGCAGCAGGAGCGAGATCCGCTCCAGGGCGTGCGCGAGGGAGCGGGCGGGCGGCAGGGTGAACAGCTTCGGCACGACCGACCACAGCTTGGCCAGCAGGACGGGCACGAGGGTGATCCCGAGCGTGACGTGGGTGCCCTGGGTGAGCCGGTACAGCCAGTGCGGGTCGGTGGGCCAGGAGAAGAGGTAGAAGCCGAGGACGCCCTTGTCCGGGGTCTTGTCGTTCACCGGCGACAGGTCCGGGTTGTAGGCGGCGTAGGACAGCAGTCCCGTCACGAACAGCACGGTGATTCCGCCGAGCAGGACGACGCCGAGCACGGAGGTGAACCAGGGGCCGCGCAGGGGGCTGCGCCAGAAGGAGGGCGAGAAGGGGGTCCGTCGCATGCCCCGACCGTAGGTCCGAACCGCCCCCGGAACGGGTTCGCGAACCATGACGAAAGTCTGACGTCCTCGCATGTCAGCCGTCCGGAGGAGACGCGGCGACCTAGCGTTTCCGCGTGAACCGCGACCTCCTGCGTGACCTCTACGCGGCCGCGGCCGCCGCGCTGCTCGTCGTGGCGGCCGTCCTGATCGGCACCGGCATCGAGCACCGCGACGGCACCCTGCGCGTGGGCCGGCCTCCGCTGCTGGCGACTTGGGACCCGCACATCGGCCCCGGCACTCCCGCCGCGATCGCCGTCGCGGCCGCAGTGGTGGCCTACGGCCCGCTCCTCGCCGCCCGCCTGCCCTGGCGCCCTCTGCTGCTCGCGACCTGGGCCACGGCGCTGGCCTGGACCTGGTCCCTCGCCCTGGTCGACGGCTGGTACCGGGGCATCGCCGAGCAGCTGACCACCCGCAACGAGTACCTCCGGGTCGTCGACCGCTTCCACGACATCCCCGGCACCCTGCGGGACTTCAACCACCACATCCTGATCGACTCCCCCGCCAACTGGCCCGCGCACGTCGCCGGCCATCCCCCGGGGGCCACCCTCGCCTTCGTCCTCCTCGACCGCATCGGACTGACCGGCGGCGGCTGGGCGGGCACCTTCGTGATCACCGTCGGCACCACGGCGACGGTCGCGGTCCTGGTCGCCGTACGAACACTCGCCGACGAGCAACTGGCCCGCCGCGCGGCCCCCTTCCTGGTCCTGGCCCCGGCGGCGGTGTGGGTGGGAACCTCGGCCGACGGCTACTTCGCGGCGGCCGCCGCCTGGGCGATCGCGTTCCTGGCGCTCGCGGTGACGGGCCACCACCCGCGACGGACCGGCTTCGCCGCGGGCCTCCTGCTCGGCCTGACCGCCTACCTCTCCTACGGCCTCACCCTCTTCGCCCTGATCGCCGCCGCCGTCCTCCTGCTGGGCACCCGCCCCGCCCCTCCCCTGCCCTTCCTCCTCGCCGGACTCGCCGTAGTCCCGGCCGCATTCACAGCCCTGGGTTTCAACTGGTGGGAGGCGTACCGCCTGCTGGTCACCCGCTACTACCAGGGCGCGGGCGGCGTCCGGCCGTACGGCTACTGGGTGTGGGCGAACCTGGCCTGCACGGTGTTCATCGTCGGCCCGGCGACGGCGGCCGGCCTGCGCCGCACCGGCACGACCCTCGCGAGCCGCGCCCCGGCATCCGCCTTCCGCCTCGCCGTCCTCGTGACCGCCGCCCTGCTCGCCCTCCTCGTCGCAGACGTGTCCGGCATGAGCAAGGCGGAGACGGAACGCATCTGGCTCCCGTTCGCGATGTGGCTCCTGCCGAGCTGCGCGTTCCTGACGGGGGTGCGCGGTTGGCTGGCCGCACAGGCAGCCCTTGCCCTGCTCGTCAACCACCTGTTGCTGACGGGCTGGTGACGGCCGTTCAGGAACTCGGCGGAAGCGGCTGCTCCGTCCAGATCACCTTCCCGTACGGCGTGTACCGCGTCCCCCAGCGCTCGGTGAGCTGGGCGACCAGGAACAGGCCGCGGCCGCCCTCGTCCTCCGTGCGGGCTCGGCGCAGGCGGGGGGAGGTGCTGCTGCCGTCGGAGACCTCGCAGATCAGGGCGCGGTCGCGCAGGAGGCGCAGCTGGACGGGGCCGGTGGCGTGACGGATGGCGTTGGTGACGAGTTCGCTGGCGACCAGTTCGGTGGTGAAGGCGAGGTCGTCCAGGCCCCAGGCGGACAGTTGCCCGGTGACCGCGGTGCGGGCCCGGGAGACGACCGCCGGGTCGCTGGGCAGGTCCCACTGGGCGACCCGTTCCGGGCCGAGGACGTGCGTACGGGCGACGAGCAGGGCCACGTCGTCGCTCGGCCGGGACGGCAGCAGCGCGTCGAGGACCGCCTCGCAGGTGTCCTCGGGCGGGCGGCCGGGCACGGCCAGGACGGTGCGGAGCCGGTCCAGGCCGGAGTCGATGTCGCGCAGCCGGTCCTCGACCAACCCGTCGGTGTAGAGCACCAGTTGGCTGCCTTCGGCGAGTTCCAGCTCGACGGTCTCGAAGGGCACTCCGCCGAGGCCGAGGGGCGGTCCGGAGGGCAGGTCGACGAACTCGACGGTGCCGTCCGGCGCGACGACCGCGGGCAGGGGGTGCCCGGCGCGGGTGAGGGTGCAGCGCCGGGACACCGGATCGTAGACGGCGTAGAGACAGGTCGCCCCGACTATGCCGGAGTCGGCCTGGGTGCTCTCCACCGCCCAGCCCTCGCCCCGGTCGAGCCGTCCGACCAGGTCGTCGAGGTGGGTGAGGAGGTCGTCCGGAGGAAGGTCCAGGGAGCAGAAGTTGTGCACCGCCGTGCGCAGTCGGCCCATGGTCGCGGCCGCGTGCAGGCCGTGGCCCACGACGTCGCCGACGACCAGCGCGACCCGGGCGCCGGACAGCGGGATCACGTCGAACCAGTCGCCGCCGACGCCCGCCTGCGCGGGCAGGTAGCGGTAGGCGGCCTCGACGGCGCTCTGCTCGGGGCGGCCCTTGGGCAGCAGGCTGCGCTGCAGGGCGAGGGCCGTGTTGTGCTCGCGGGTGTAGCGGCGGGCGTTGTCGATGCAGATCGCCGCGCGGCCGACCAGTTCCTGGGCGAGGGAGAGGTCGTCGTCCTCGAAGGCGGCGGGCCGCTCGGAGCGGTAGAAGCTGACCACGCCGAGCGTGGTGCCGCGGGCCCGCAGCGGCACGGTGATCAGGGAGTGGACGCCCGCCGCGAGCACTCGTTCCATCCGCTCGGGGTCCTGTGCGAGCCAGCCGCCCGCCTCGGCCAGGACGGGTTCCATGACGGACTGCGTGATCTCCAGGCTGCGGGCCTGCGGCGTGGACGGGACGTACTCGATGGTGTCGCCGACGTCGTACAGATTGGCGGGCTGCTTGCGTACGGCACGCATGGCCACCCGGCGCAGCGCGGTCCCGCCGCCGAGCGTCTCCGGCTCCTCGCCGCGCAGCACCGCGTCCGGCAGGTCCACGGCGGCGAAGTCGGCGAACCGCGGCACGGCCACCTCGGCCAGCTCCTCCGCGGTCCGGGTGACGTCGAGCGTGGTCCCGATCCGCACTCCTGCGTCGTGCAGCAACTCCAGCCGCCTGCGTGCCAGTACGGCCAGCCGGCCCACCCCGGGCTCCCCGACGAGCAGCAGCCGGCTCTCGGCACCGCCGAGGATGTCGCCGACGGTTTCGGCGGACTGCGGCGCCGACAGCGGAGTGGGAGGCGGTGGCGGTACGACGGTTCGTACGACGACGGGCGGTGTGGTGGTCGGGGCCGCGGGTGCTGCCGGGGTCGCGGGTGCTGCGCGGGTCGCCACCGGCACCGGCCCGGCGACCGGTGGCGACGTCGTCAGCTGGAGGTCGCTGAGCCGTGGCCCGCCGAGAATGCGTGCCTCGACCGCCGCGCCCGTCTCCCCCGTCGCCCCCATGACCTGACGGCGCAGCAGCGTGGCGAAGCGGCCGCCGGACAGCGCGACCTCGTCGAGGGTGCGGTTCGGGGAGGCGATGAGTTCCTCGGCGCGCTCGCGCAGCACCGCCAGATCGATACGGCCGAGCTCGTCGCCGTCGCTCCCGTCGCCGTGGCCCGGCGCCGGCCGGCCGGACCGCCGGTACGCGGCGAGCAGCGCCTGCTCCCGCTGCGTGGCCTGGTCCAGCAGCCGGGCCTCGATGTGCCGTGCGGCCTCGCGGACCATGCGCAGCATGGTGGGATCGCCGTCGTCGCGCAGACAGGTGAGGTCGAGAACGGCCTCGATGCGTCCGCTGAGGGGGTCGCGGACCGGGGCGCCCGCGCAGGCGAAGGGCTGCAGACAGTCGGCGAAGTGCTCACGCCCGACCACATAGATGGGGCCGCGCTCGGCGAGCGCGGTGCCCACGCCGTTGGTGCCGACCACCGGTTCGGAGGCGTCGTAGCCCGGGGCGAAGTTCACCTCGTCGAGCCGGTGGCGCAACTGCGGGTCGCCACCGAGCCGCTGCACCATGCGCCCCTGTGCGTCGCACAGCGCGATCGCCATTCCCACCTCGGCCAGCGAGGCGGTCAGCCGCTCGAGCACCGGATCGGCCGCGCGCAGGAACCGTTCGTCCAGGGTCAGATCCGGCGCGTAGGGGACCAGCAGCTGGTGCGGTTCGAGCCCCGCGGAGCGGCAGCGCTTCCAGGACTCCAGCACCGAGCCCCGGACGTCCGCCTCGACTCGCGCACCGGCCAGAAAACGTTCATGGGCATCGACGAGCCCGCCGATGTCGTCCCAGGCGACGGACAACGAGATCACTTCCCTTGCCCGGAGCCGAGCCTCCGGGCGGTTTCACCCTAGACCCGCTGTGACCCACACCACAACATCGAACACTTGTGGGGCAACATCCCGTCGCAGCCCCCTTCTCGGCCCCGCCCCGCGCCCGTCGCACGACCCTTCCCAAAGATCCCGGCGAGGATCTATGTTACCGGTAACATTGCATCCCTCGGCCGTCCGGAGAAGCCCCGATGACCCGACCGCACCACCTGCGCGTCCCCGTCCCCTCCGCACCCCCGCTGACCGGCCATCTCCCCTTCGCCGACGCCCCCGGCGTCCCCGACCCGATCGAGGTGACGAGCCGCTGGCTGACCCGCGGCGGCCGCCCCTGGTTCCCGGTCTCCGGCGAGTTCCACTACTCGCGCCACCCGGCCGCCGCATGGCCGGAGGAGCTGCTGAAGATGAAGGCGGCCGGAGTGACGGCGGTCGCGAGCTACGTCATCTGGATCCACCACGAGGAGGTCGAGGGCCGCATTCGCTTCGACGGCGACCGCGACCTGCGCCGCTTCGCCGAACTCTGCGCCCGCCACGGCCTGGACTTCATCCCCCGCATCGGCCCCTGGTCCCACGCGGAGGTCCGAAACGGCGGCCTCCCCGACTGGCTGCTCGCCCGGGACTGCACGCCCCGCACCGACGACCCGGCCTACCTGGAGCCCGTACGCACCTGGTTCACGGCGATCGCCGAGCAGTTGCGCGGCCTCGACCGGGCGCACGGCGGCCCGATCGTCGCCGTCCAGATCGAGAACGAGCTCTACGACCAGCCCGGCCACCTCCTCACCCTCAAGCGCATGGCGCAGGAGGCCGGCCTGAGCGCGCCCCTGTGGACGTCGACGGCCTGGGGCGGAGTCCACCTCCCGCCCGACGAACTGCTTCCGCTCTACGGCGGCTACACCGAGACCTTCTGGACCGAGGCGGACGGCGGCTGGCCCGACACCTGCCGCAAACACTTCTTCTTCACCCACCAGCGCGACGACGAGGGCATCGGCGCCGACCTGCGCCCGACCACCGTCCGGGGCGGCGACCCGGACGCCTTCGCGGACCGGTTCCCGTGGGCCACCTGCGAGTTGGGCGGCGGCATGATGGTCTCCTACCACCGCAGGCCGCGCGTGGACGCCGCCGACATCGGGGCGCTCGGCCTCACGAAGATCGGCTGCGGCTCGGTGTGGCAGGGCTACTACATGTTCCACGGCGGCACGAACCCGCCCGGCGAGCTGACCACCCTCCAGGAGTCCCACGCCACCGGCTACCCGAACGACCTGCCGGTCCTGACCTACGACTTCCAGGCACCGCTCGGCGAGCACGGCCAGTACCGGCCCTCGTACCACGAACTCCGGCTCCAGCACATGCTGTTGGCGGAGTACGGCCATCGGATCGCGCCCATGGAGTCGGTCCTGCCGGAGCGCCGGCCGACCGGGCAGGACGACCGCGACACCCTGCGCTGGGCCGTGCGCGCCGACGCCGCCTCGGGCTTCCTGTTCGTCAACAACCACCAGCCGCACGAGCCGCTGCCGGACCACCCGGACACCTCCTTCACCGTCGAACTCCCGGGCGTGGACCTGGCATTGACGCTGCCGAGCACACCGGTCACCGTCCCGCAGGGTGCCTACTTCTGCTGGCCGCTGCGGCTCGATGTCGCCGGTCTGCGGCTGGAGTGGGCCACCGCGCAGCCCGTGTGCACCGTGGATGTCGACGGCCGTACGGTCCTGGTGCTGGCCGCCACCGACGGCATCGCACCCGAACTCGCCCTGGACGCCGACACGTTGACGTCCGTGACCGCGCCCTCCGGGACTGTCGCCCACGTCGACGGACGGGTCCTGGTCACCGGCCTGCGCCCCGGCACCGACGCACTGGTGGAGGTGGACACCGCGGACGGCGGCCGGGCCGGTCTGCTGGTGCTGGACGCGGCGACGGCGCGCACCCTGTACCGGGGTGTGGCCTGGGGCGCCGAGCGGCTGGTGCTGTGCGCGGACGGTGTCGTCTTCGACGAGGAGGCGGACGAGCTGCGGGTGCACAGCCGCGCCGGCCGACCGTCGTTCGCGGTGCTGCCCGCTCCGGAGCGGGCACCGGCGGCGGCAGTGCGGGAGGCGGCCGACGGGGTGTTCACGCGCTACCGGGTGGAGGCCGGCGAGACCCGCGAGCTCCCGGAGGTGCCCCTCACCCTGACGCGGCCGGCCGGCGCACCGCCCGCGACCGTGACGGGCGTACTGGACCGGGCGAGCGCGCCTGCGGACAAGCACTTCGACACCACGGCGGCGGAGTACCGCGTGGACGTACCGGAGGACCTCCCGTCGGGGACGCTCCTGCGGATCCGCTGGACCGGCGACGTGGCCCGCGCATACGCGGGAGACACCCTGGTCGCCGACCAGTTCTACTCGGGACGGGTCTGGGACATCGGCCTCGACCGACTGCCGCCCGGCCCGCTGCACCTACGGCTGCTCCCGCTCGCCACCGACGCTCCGGTGTACGTACCGGACCGGGCACGCGGGGGCACGGGGACGGCCGCGGTTGTGGGGGCCGAGTGGGTCGCCGTACGGACGTGGGCGGTACGGGAGAGCTGAAGCGCCGGCCGAGGTCGCGGGGGTCGAGTAGGTCGCCGTACGGACGCGGACGGTACGGGAGGGCTGAAGCGCCGGCCGCGTTCGCGGGGCACGAATAGGTCGCCGCACGCACGCGGGCGGTACGGGAGGGCCGAGGCACCGACCGCGGTCGCCAGGGCCGAGTAGGTCGCCGCACGGACATGGCCGGCGCGGGAAGGCCGAGGCACCGACCGCGGTCGCCAGGGCCGGCGAGTTGCCGTACGGACATGGCCGGCGCGGGAGGCGCCGGCCGCGGGCGGGGCGACGGCCCGGGCACTCGACCTCGGGGCCCGGCCCGCGGCTCCGGCTCCCGGCTCCCGGCTCCCGGCTCCCGGCTCCCGGCTCCCGGCTCCCGGCTCCCGGCCTATGCTGTGGGCCCCGCCCGCCGAACACGATCCGCCGAGGAAAGCGCCGCCATGACCCCCAGCTCCGCCGACGGCCCCGCCCCCAAGGCGCGTCGCCGGCGGAACTTCGCCGGAGCGCGTCCCGTGATGGATGACGTGGCCCGGCTGGCCGGTGTCTCGAAGCAGACCGTCTCCCGGGTGCTGAACGACCATCCGTCCGTGCGGCCCGAGACGCGGGAGGCGGTCACGGCGGCCATGAGTTCCCTCGGTTACCGCCCCAGCCGTAGCGCGCGCTCGCTGGCCAGCGGCCGTACCCGGATGCTCGGCGTCATCTCCTTCGACGCCGCCCGCTACGGACCTGCCTCCGTCCTCACGGCGATCAACACCGCGGCGCAGGAAGCCGGTTACCTGGTGAGCTCCATCGCCCTGGACACGGCCGACCGGGAGACCGTCGTCCGGGCCGTGGACCGCCTGTCGGCCGAGGGCGCGGACGGCGTCATCGCGATCGCCCCGCAGCGATGGGTGGGCCGGGCGCTCGCGGAGGCCCGGCTCGACACCCCGCTGGTGGTACTGGAGAACGACGTCGCAGGCGGCGCCTCGGTCGTCACCGCCGACTCGCGCACCGGCGCCCGCAAGGCCACCGAGCACCTGCTGAGCCTGGGCCACCACACCGTCCACCACATCGCGGGCCCGCGCGGCTGGACCTCCGCCGACCAGCGCGTGGCGAGCTGGCGCGAGACCCTGACGAGGGCGGGCGCCGAAGTCCCCGAACCCCTCTTCGGCGACTGGAGCGCGGACTCCGGCCACGAACTCGGCCGCCGACTCGCCGAACGCCCCGACGTCACGGCGGTGTTCGCCTCCAACGACCAGATGGCACTTGGCGTCCTGCACGCCCTCCACGAGGCCGGCCGCTCCGTCCCCGCCGACGTCAGCGTGGTCGGCTACGACGACATCCCCGAGGCCGCGCACCTCCTGCCGCCGCTCACCACGGTCCGCACGGACTTCACCGAGATCGGCACCCGCTCCCTGCGCCTCCTGCTCAACCGCGTGGAGGGCGACACCGAGCCGGTACCGGTCGAGCCGCTCGTCCCCGTGGAACTGGTCGTGCGCCGCAGCAGCGGGCCTGCGCCCCAATAGCTCTCATCAGCTCTTCAACAACTCCCGCGGACTTCCGCAACACGCGCCATTGAATGCTCCATTCAGCATCTCTAGCATCATCCGGTGGATGCATTCACCCATGGCTCAGGAGAATCCATGTCCCCTGCCAGACGTCCATGGCGCCTCATGGCGGCCGCGCTGCTGCTGACCGCCGGTCTCACCGTCCCGACCCTGTCGACGGCGGCGGCCGCCACCCCGGCACCGTCGCCCCCGATATGGCCGACCCCCCGGCAGCTCGACACCAAACCGGGTCAACTCCCCATCCCCCAGCGGGTGGTGGAAGTCGTCGGCCCGAAGACCGACCCCTCCGCCCGCCGCCTCGTCGAGTCCGTCCTGCGTGACGCCGGAGCCAAGCGGATCACGACGGTGAACGCCGACGACAGCCCCCCGCCGGCCGGCCTCACGGTCTACCTCGGCGGACCCTCCGAAAACCCGGCCACCGCAAGGGCGTTGAAGCACCTGCACGCCAAATCCCCGACCGGCCTGCCCTCCGGCGGCTACACCCTCGCCTCAGGCCGCAGCAACGGCCGCACCCTCCTCGCACTCTCCGGCGTCGACACCACCGGCACCTTCTACGCCGCCCAGACCCTGCGCCAACTGGTCGCGGAGAAGCGCGAGTTGCCGGTGGCAACCGTGCGGGACTGGCCGACCGCCGCTCTGCGCGGAGTGGTGGAGGGCTTCTACGGCACCCCCTGGACCCACGCCGAGCGACTCAACCAGCTCGACTTCTACGGCCGTACAAAACAGAACGTCTACGTCTACTCCCCCAAGGACGACGCCTACCTCCGCGCCCAGTGGCGCGACGAGTACCCACCCGCGGAACTCGCGAAGCTCAAGGAACTGGTCGACCGCGCAGACGCCAACCACGTCCGCTTCACCTACGCCCTCTCCCCCGGGCTGTCGGTCTGCTACTCCTCCGAGTCCGACATCGCCGCCCTCACCCGCAAGTTCGACTCGCTCTACGACATCGGCGTGCGGTCGTTCGCGATCCCGCTGGACGACATCAGTTACACCAAGTGGAACTGCGACGCCGACGAGAAGGAGTTCGGCACCGGCGGAGGAGCTGCGGGCGCGGCCCAGGCGCATCTGCTCAACCGGGTCTGGCAGGACTTCTCCGCCCACCACACGGGTCTGCAGCCCCTGGAGATGGTCCCCACCGAGTACTCCGACCTCGCCGACTCCCCGTACAAGAAGGCCCTGCGCGAGCAGCTCGACCCGTCCGTGGTCGTGGAGTGGACCGGTGTCGGCGTGATCGCGCCGACCATCACCACCGAGCAGCTGAAGCAGGCCCGCACCGTGTACGGCCACCCGATCCTGGTCTGGGACAACTACCCCGTGAACGACTACGTCACGAGCCGTCTCCTCCTAGGCCCCTACACCGGCCGCGAACCGGGCGTCGCGAGCGAGGCGGTCGGTGTGACCGCCAACCCGATGATCCAGGGCGAGGCCAGCCGAATCGCCCTGTTCACCTCGGCCGCCTACCTCTGGAACCCGGACGCGTACAACCCGCGCACCGCTTTCCTGGCCGCCGTCCGCGACCTGGCCGGACCCACCGCCGCCAAGTGGCTGCGCATCTTCGCCGAGAACAACTACTCGTCCCAGCTGGACGCAACCGAATCCCCCACGCTCACGAAGCTCATCGCAGCCTTCCGCAAGGCATACGACGACAACAGCGGCCTCGACAGGGCGTCCGCCGCACTCTCCGCGTACTTCACCGACATGGCAGCCACGCCCGGCCAGTTGCGCAGCCACCTCTCCAACTCCTCCTTCCTGGACGAGACTTCGGCCTGGCTGGACAAGCTCGGCCGATACGGCACGGCGGGACAGACGGCCGTGGACCTGCTGCTGGCGAACAAGAAGGGCGACACCGAAGCCGTATCGACGTACTGGAACCGCCTCAAGTCCGAGCGCAAGGAGCTCGACGCGATACCGCAGCAGGTCTCGCCGGGTGTGATGGACCAGTTCCTCTACAAGACGATGCTGGATTCCGCTCCCGACCCGGGTGTGGACGCCTCCTTCACCCCGGGCTCCCTCAGCCTGAAGCCGGGCGCGACCGAGACCCTCACCCTCGATCTCTCCGACAAGCGCTCCACCGCCGCCCGCACGGTCTCCTGGAAGCTCGAGGTGCCCGACGGCGTCAACGCCTCGCCCACCGAGGGCACGGTCACCGTCCCGGCGGGGGGCAGCGCCTCGGCCACCGTCGAGGTCACCGCCGGGACGGCACAGGGAGTCCACTCCCTCGTCGTGTCCGGGACCGGCATCCTCACCAGGGCGCTCCCGGTCCGGGTCACCGACGGCACGGGCACGTCCAGGGCACTGACGGCCGACTTCAGTGGCGCATCGGTCAGTTCGATCGACCTGGCGTCCGGCAAGAGCACCGCCATCACGGTCGGCGCCAACCCGGGCGAGGTGGTCGCGAGCACCGACGGCCGCACCGCGTACGCCGCCAACCAGGGCTCCAACACGGTCAGCGTGATCGACGTGACCGAAGGCAAGGTGACCGCGACGGTCCCGGTGGGCCGCGTCCCTGCCGGACTGGCCCTCACCCCGGACGGCCGTACGCTCTGGGTCGCCAACTACACGGACGGCACGGTCCAGCCGATCGACACGGACACCCTGAAGACGGGCACGCCCGTCACCGTCGGTTCCGGCCCCGAGAACATGGCGATCACACCGGACGGCAAGACGCTCTACGTGGCGAACATCCACGACAACACGGTCTCGCCCGTCGACCTCACCACCGGGAAGGCCGAGACCGCGGTCCCGGTCGGCCCGAGCCCCTTCAACGTGGTCGCCGCCCCCGACGGCAGGACGGTGTACGTCGCCAACTCCGGCGGCTCGACAATCACCCCGATCGACACGGCAACGAACGACACCGAACCAACACTGCTGGTCACAGGTCAGGCCTACGGCCTGGCCCTCTCACCGGACGGCCGCACCCTGTGGGTGAGCCCGAGCAACGGCGACACGGTCACACCGATGGACACAGTGACCGGCGCCCCGGCCAAGCGGATAACGGTGGGTAAGTCGGCCTTCGACATAGCCCTGAACTGGAACGGCACCAAGGCCTACGTGACAACAGCTGACGCAAACGCCTTGGTACCAGTCGACGTGGCCACCGGGCAGACGGAGACCCCCTACACCACGGGCGCCTATCCACTGGCGGCAACATTGACCCCCTGAGGGGCGCGGGGCTGTGTCGATATGCGGCTACCGCCGCGTGAGCGCGACCAGCCCCCACCGACCCGCAGATTCACCGAGACCTAACTGGCGGTACGCCGAATCCTCCCGGCGTACCGCTTCTCCAACTCCAAGTTGCCCTCAAACCCACCAGGCACATTGGCCGAGACATAGACCGGCGGCCGATCACCGGACTCGAGCAGCAACCTCGACGCCTCGGCAACAGCCATCTGTACCAACATCACCCCGGTCAGCGTGGACAGCGCACACACCGCGCCGCCACCCGGAAGCTCCAGCAGCGCATCCCCCCGCGGAGCCCGGTTGTCGAGCACGACGTCGGCGATGTCGACAAGCTTCTTCCCGCTCGAATGCCCGGCCGGAACAGCTCGGGTATGGGTGAGCGAGGTAATGCCCAGAACCCGATGCCCGCGCTCCTTGGCCCGCAGCGCCATTTCCACGATGACGTTGTTGACACCGGAGTTGGAGATGATGACGAAGAGATCCTGGACGTGCGGACCGGCGAGGTCGTAGAGACGGCCGGCCACCCCGGGCTCGCGCTCCAGGAGCGGATCGTCGAGGACGCTCGGGGCGTCACCGCCGTACAGGACGAGGTCGGCGATCTGGAGCCGATTGGTCGGCACCAGCCCACCCGCCCGCCCGGCGACTTCGAGGACCATCGCCTGGGAGTGCCCGGTGCCGAAGGCCTGGATCACGCCGTCGGCGCGGACACAGTCGGCGATCAGTTCGGCGGCGGCCGCCACCTCGGCGTGTGCAGAGGCGGTGATGTCCTGGAGGACGGCCAGGCTCTCCCGCGCGAAGCCCTCGGCGCTCACGGACTCGACGGACACGCGACACTCCCCACTGGTGGATTGAACCACCCCGTACGACTTCACAGGTGAATCAATAAATCACATGGCTCATGCAGCGAGCAATGCGTGGGCATGGCCCGTTCCGGACCACCGGTATGTGGTCCTGGTATTCAATCCAAGCCTCAAGCGGTGGCTGATACCTTCTCCACATGCCCTCGACGGACGTCACCACACTGATCCGCACCGAGCTGCCGCGGCTGGCCGGATCCCTCCGGAAGGTCGGCGAGCTGATCCTGGAGGATCCGGCCGCCGTCACCCACTGTTCGGCCGCCGAGCTGGGCCGCCGTACGGGCACCTCGCAGGCGACGGTGACCCGTTTCTGCCGTGCCATAGGGCTCGACTCCTACCAGCATCTGCTGATCGAGCTGGCCCAGGAGCGCGGCCGCGGCGAGGTCTCCGAGTGGGGCTCCACCGAGATCGACACCGACATCTCGCCGGACGACAGCCTGGAGCGGGTCGTCCAGGTCGTCGGCGTCGCGGACCTGCGCGCGATCCAGCAGACCATCGACCGCATCGACCTGGACGCACTCGAACGCGCGGCCCAGGCCCTGGCCAAGGCCCGCCGCATCGACGTCTACGGCGTCGGCGGCAGCGGCGCGGTGGCGCAGGAGACGGAGACCCGGCTGTTCCGCATCGGCTGCGCGGTCCGCGGCTGGACCGAGGTGCACGGGGCGGCCACCTCCGCGGCCCTGCTCACCCCGGCCGACGTGGCCATCGGCATCTCCCATTCGGGGGCCACCCGGGAGACTCTGGAACCGTTCGAGATGGCCAAGGAGCGTGGCGCCACCGCCATCGCCATCACCACCGACCCGCGCTCGCCGCTCGCCAGGGCCGCCGACGTCCGACTCATCTCGGCCACCTCGGAGACCAGCTTCCGCACGGGCAGCATCGGCGGCCGGCACTCTGTCCTGATGCTTGTCGACTGCCTCTACGTCCGGGTCGCGCAGCTCTCCTACCAGCGCGCGAGCGCCTCCCTGGCGCTGACCGACCACATCACCCCGCAGCATGCGGTGAAGTCGCGCCGGACGAGGTGAACGAGTCCTCGCCTGCACGGATGCCTGCACCCATTCTGCATGGATGAACCACCGAAGAAACATGAAGATGGTTGTTTGAATCATCCCGGCGATGCCAGGATGGGGTCTCCGCCGAGCATCCTCGTAGGAGACCCATGCGCGTCACCTCTGCCGAGTCGACCGAGCTCTTCGTCGGGACGACCGAGCACCCCCACCAGGTGATGGCCGTCGAACTGAGCCATGCCCCGGGCCGCACGGTCCGCCTCACCGTCGACGGCCCGGGCGTCTCCGGCACGACGGACGCCACCACCGGCGACGACGGGACCGTACGCGCCGAGATACCCGTGACCTGCGACCTCGCACCGGGCGAGCGCCGCGAGGTCACCGTCACGGCGGCCGACGGCACCGACACCGCCCGGCTCACGGCGGGCTTCACGGCCGCCGAGCCCGGCTGGACCATGTTCATGGTCAGCCACTTCCACTACGACCCCGTCTGGTGGAACACCCAGGCCGCCTACACCGAGACCTGGGACGTCGCCGACGACCCGGCCACCACCGGCCTGCCGGCCCGCACCTTCGACTCGCGCGGCCAGTCCGGGATGAGCCTGGTCCGCGCCCACTGCGACCTGGCCCGCCGCGACCCGGCGTACACCTTCGTGCTCGCGGAGGTCGACTACCTCAAGCCGTACTGGGACGCCTTCCCGGAGGAACGCGCCTTCCTGCGCGAGCTGATGCGCACCGGCCGCGTCGAGATCATGGGCGGCACCTACAACGAGCCGAACACCAACCTCACCGGAGCCGAGGCGACCGTACGCAATGCGCTGTACGGCGACGGGTTCCAGCGCGGGATCATGGGCGGATCGCCCGAGACGGCCTGGCAGCTGGACGCGTTCGGGCACGATCCGCAGTTCCCGGGGCTGATGGCGGACGCCGGGATCAGCTCCAGCTCGTGGGCGCGGGGTCCGTTCCATCAGTGGGGCCCGACCCTCTCCGTCTTCGGCGAGGAGCCACGCGACCCCCAACGCATGCAGTTTCCGGCCGAGTTCAGCTGGATCGCACCGAGCGGACGCGGGCTCCTGACCGCCTACATGGTCAACCACTACGGCGCCGGCTGGGCGATCGACAACGCACCCACCCTCCCCGAGGCGGAGGCGGCCGCGCTCAAGCTGTTCAAGGGCCTGAAGAAGGTCGCGCTCACGCGCAACGTGCTGCTCCCGGTCGGCGGGGACTACGCGCCGCCGTGCCGCTGGGTGATGGCCATCCACCGGGACTGGAACGAGCGGTATGTCTGGCCGCGGTTCGTCAGCGGCATCCCGCGCGACTTCTTCGCCGCGGTCCGCGCCCAGCTCGACGCCGAGGGCCGCAAGGCCTCCCCGCAGACCCGGGACATGAACCCGGTCTACACCGGCAAGGACGTCTCCTACATCGACACCAAGCAGGCCCAGCGCCACGGCGAGACGCTCCTCGCCGACGCGGAGGCCTGGGCGACGCTCGCCTCGCTGGTCACCGGGCACCCGTATCCGGACGCGGCGCTCGACAAGGCCTGGCGGCAGCTGATCTACGGCGCCCACCACGACGCCATCACCGGATCCGAGTCGGACCAGGTCTACATCGACCTGATGACCGGCTGGCGCGAGCTGTACGACCTCGCCGGGACCGTGCACACGGACGCGACCCAGGCGCTCGCCGACCACGTGACGCCGGGTGACGGCACCGACCTGGTCGTCTTCAACTCCGCGACCTGGCAGCGGACGGACGTACTGACGGTCGACGACCCGGGGCTCGTGCCGCTCGGTCTGCCCGCCGTTCGCGAGGACGGCCGACTGCACCTCGTCGTACCGGAGTTGCCGGGCATGGGCCTCAAGGCCCTCCCGCTCGTGGAGGGTTCGGTCCCCGAGTGGGCACCCGGCGCGGGCACCACCATCGCCAACGAGTTCTACGAGGTGACGGTCGACCCTTCGCGCGGCGGCGGCGTCAGCAGCCTGCGCGCGCTCGCCGAGGGCGGCCGTGAGCTGCTGCGCGCCGACGACATCGGCAACGAGCTGGTCGTACAGGAGGAGTACCCGCGGCACCCGCGCTTCGGCGAGGGCCCCTGGCACCTCACGCCGACCGGCACCACCGCCGCCCGCAGCCGTGATGTGCGGGCCGACATCGATGTCGATCACTCGCCGGCCGGATCGCGGATCACCGTCCGCGCGGACCTCGGGCTCTTCCGGTACACACAGCGGCTGACCCTGTGGAAGGGCATCGACCGTCTCGACGTGACCACCACCATCGACGGTTACGACGGCTCCGACCGGCTGATCCGGGTGCGCTGGCCCTCCGACGTGCAGGGCGGGGTGCCGGTGCACGAGGTGGCGGACGCGGTGATCGGGCGCGGGTTCGGGTTCGTGGACGTGGACAGCGAGCAGTTCCCGTGGACGCTGGACAACCCGGCCAACACCTGGTTCGGGCTCGGCTCGACGGCACGGGTCGAACTGCGCGGCGACACGGGCGAGTTGATCGGCCGACGGTCCATCGGGGTGGCCGAGCTCGTGTACTCCGACTGGGACAGGGCCGGTGAGCTCGGCACCGCGCTCGCGGCGGCCCTCGTGCGCGCCGGGGTCACGGCGACCTCGACGATCGCCGGCGGACCGCGCTACGGCGACCTGGAGGTCGACTCCAACCTGCCCGACATCCGGATCGCCGTCGGCGGCCCCGACCGCAACTCCCTGGTCGCCGAGGCGCTCGGCTGGGACCCGGCGGCAAAGCGCGAACTCCGGCGCCGGCTGGCCGAGGGCGGTGTGGCGGCCGTCTGGGTCGCGCCGCGTGCCTCGCTGCGCGAGGAGTGGGTGCCCGGGGCCGACCTGCGGGACCTGGAGCGGCTGCCGCTGCTGGTGGTCGCGGGCACCGACGCCGAGGGCGACGCGAAGGCGGTCGACGCGCTGATCGCCGACCTGGACGACGCGACGGTCACGGCCACGGCGGCGGGCGGCGGCGAGGCGCTGCCGCCGGGCGACGCCTGGGACGGGCGCGGCTTCGCCGTCCTCAACCGGGGCACGCCGGGCTGTGTCGTCACCTCCTCGGGCGACCTCTACATGTCGCTGATGCGCTCCTGCACGGGCTGGCCGTCCGGCATCTGGGTCGACCCGCCCCGCCGCACGGCCCCCGACGGCTCGGCGTTCCAGCTCCAACGCTGGTCCCACACCTTCGAGTACGCGGTGGTCGCGGGCGAGGGCGACTGGCGGGAGCAGCAACTTCCGCGCGTGGGGCATGAGTTCAACCATCCGCTGAGCGCGCGAATACGGGGGCACGTGGAATCGCCCTCCCTGCCACGGGAGTCGACCCTGCTCGCCGTGGAGCCCGCGGGTGAGGTCCTGCTCGACGCCCTCAAGCCCGCCGGGTCGCCGCTCGCCCGCGGCAGCGTGGCTCCCGCGGATCCGGAGCGCGGGGTCGTCGTACGGATGCACGAGGTCAACGGGCGCCCGGTGCGGGTGAGGGTGCGCGGACCGAAGGAGTGGGTGCGGGGCGCCCGGGCGGACGTACTGGAGACCCCCGGAGAGGCGCTGGCGCCCGACGGCCAGGGGGCGCTCGACGTTGGCCTGACCGGTTTCGAGGTGGCGACGCTCCTCGCCACACCGCCCGAGGGGACCAGGCCGCCGTACGACCCCGGAGTCGCCGCCCACGAGCCCGCGCAGCCGATCCACACCCGCTACTGGCTGCACAACTCCGGCCCGGCGCCGCGCGGCAACATGCCGGTGACCGCGTACGTCTCCCCGACTGTGCTGACCGCCTCCGGCGGCCCGGTCACCGCGACCGTCCGGATCGCCTCGGAGCTCACCGACGCGCCCGTCTCCGGCACCGTGGCCATCGGCGTCCCGCCCGGCTGGCGGGCCGAGCCCGCCGAGGTGCCGTACGCACTGGGCCCCGGCGGCTTCACGCTCGGCGAGGTCACGGTGACGCCGCCCGGTCAGGCCCCGCCCGGTCGGCACTGGCTGACCGCCCGTCTGACCTACGAGGGGCAGACGTACGAGGATGTCGTGGCGCTCGACGTTCCGGGCGAGCGCCACGCAGCACCAACTCTCTCCGCAGACCTGGGAGTTGAGCAGATCAGCGTGCGAAGGGGCGAGCGGGCCCGCGTCCCGGTGACCCTGCGCAACAACACCCTCGGCCCGGTCAACGGCACCCTGTGGACCGTGTCCTCCTGGCACACATGGGGAGGGGTCGACCCGGGCTGCCAGGGCTTCACCCTGGCCGCCGGGGAACAGCTCGACGTCCTCGTCGACGTGGACGGCAGCGCGATCGAACCGGGCTCGTACTGGCTGATGGCGAAGATCGCCTGGCACGGCCGGGTCGCCTACACGGAGGCGATCGTGCTGGAGGTGACGCCATGACGGAACACGCGGCGGTCGTACGGGGCGAACCGGTCCCGAGACATCGTGTGGACGCGCTGCTGCAGGCCGTGCCGGCCCGGGACCGGGAGACACACCCCGAGTCCCTCGCCCGCGCCGAACGGCAGCGGCGGCGCTGGGCCACCCAGGTAGTGGTCGCGGACGAACTGGCCCGACGGGCCTGCGTGGAACGGGGGTTGGAGCCACCGGAAGAGGTCTCGCCGTCCGGCGTGCTCGCCATCGCCGGGACCGACGTCGCCGACCTCGGCAGCATCGTCGCCGCGACCCTCGCCCACTCCCCGGCCGCCCGGCTGCTGCTGACCGAGCTGGAGCGGCAGCAGGAGGTCCCCGAGGCCGCGGTACGGGACTACTACGACCGCAACCGAGACCGCTACCTCACCGCGGACGCGCTACGGCGTGGAGTCGACCCCTTCGGCCGACCCGCACCCGAGGACTTCCTGCCGTACGAGCAGGCCCGCGAAGGCATCGCACGCGAGCTCACGCAGGCCGCGGGCCGTCGCGCCTTCTTCGACTGGTTCGACCAGGCTCGGGCCTCGGTGGTGTACGCCGCCGGCCACGAGCACCCCGGCGATCCCTCGCACCCGGACCACGAACACCGCCACTGAACACGGGCGGAACCGAAACGCAACACGGCAACCCATTGACCTCCGATGAATTCTGGTCCACCTTTTCATCAATCGGAGTCGAAGTTGGTTGATTGAACCAGCCTCTCGGCTGGTCCCAGGAGGGTGGACATGCGCGCTGGAAGACTCACCGCATCCATGGCGGGAATCATCGCCCTGACGCTCACGGCGGCCGGCTGCGGCCTGTCCGGCAGCTCCGGCGGCGGGGACAGCACCGCCGGGGGCTGCAAGGTCGACAAGGGCAACGTCGGCTCCGGAAAGCTGACGGGAGACGTCAAGGGACAGATCACCTTCCAGACGACGAACTTGAAGAAGGACTTCGGGGACTTCTTCAACGGGGTGATCAAGTCCTTCGAGAAGGCCCACCCCGGCGCCAAGGTGAAGTGGATCGACGATCCGGGCGACAACACCTTCACCCAGCGCACCGTCGCCGACGCCCAGGCCTGCACCCTGCCGGACGTGCTCAACCTCAACGCCGAGACGGCCACCGCCCTCACCAAGGCCGGCTACCTGCTCAACCTGGGCGTCAAGGACCCCGACGTCGCCAAGCCCTTCGTCCCGGCGTTCTGGAAGTCCAGCACCTTCAAGGACGCCTCGGGCTCGGCGATCCACACCACGCTCCCCTGGTACACCGGCGGCGTCCTGCTGACGTACAACAAGGACCTGCTGGACAAGGCCGGGATCGACCCGGCGAAGCCGCCGACGACCATGTTCGGCCTGTTCGCCGATTACGAGAAGATCGCCAAGGCGGCCAAGGGCAAGTACTACGCGACGATGGCCAACCCGGTCTGGCGGATCCCGGCGGACTTCGACCAGATGAACATCAAGACGCTGTCCGCGGACGGCAAGTCGGCCGTGTTCGCCAATGATCCGAGGACCACGCAGTGGGTGGCCTGGATGGCGAAGCTGTACAAGGAGGGCGCGATGCCGAAGGACTCGCTGTCCTCCAGCAACGACCCCTCCACGCTGTACAGCCAGGGCAAGGTCGCCTACGGCTCGACGAACCCGAGCTTCGTGCGCTTCGTGAAGCAGAACAGCCCGTCGATCTACAACAAGACGGCCGTCGGCCAGCAGCCCTTCGACGCGCTCGGCCACACCACGGGCGCCCCGCAGTACATCTCGGTCGCCGCGACCAGCAAGCACGCGCCGGTTGCGCTCGCCTTCGGCGAGTACCTCACCAACGCCGAGAACCAGACGGCCTGGTGCAAGGACCCGAACGTCGTGATCTTCCCGACGACCACTGCCTCGCTGGAGGACCCCTTCTTCCAGAAGGTGACCGGCACCGACCCCTTCTCCCAGGCCCGCAAGCTCGTCGCCGAACAGCTGAAGACCACCACCGCCTACCAGACCAACCTCTCCCCGGCCGTGCAGAACGCGATCGTCGGACAGGTGCAGCTGGCCATGCAGGGCAAGAAGAGCCCCGCGCAGGCCGTGAAGGACGCCCAGGCGAAGGCCAACGAGCTGCTGAAGCAGGCGGGCTGAGCGTGGCGACCGAAACCGCGAGGCCGGTGACCGTGCCCGGTACGGAGCGCACCTCCGTGCCGGGCCCGGCCCCGTCCCGTACCCGCCGCATCGCCCGGGCGCTGCTGCCGGGCCCCGCTCCGGGCGCCAACGGAGCAGCGCTGTACCGCCGTTGGTGGCTGCCCTGGCTGTGGACCCTGCCCGCGATCGTGTGCGCGGTGGTGTTCGGGGTGTTCCCGTTCCTCAACACGGTCCTGCTGTCGTTCACCAACGCCAAGCCGCTGGGCGGCGCCGCGAGCTTCGTCGGGCTGGACAACTACACCCGGATGCTGGACGACTCGGACTTCTGGCTCGCAACACGCAACAGCCTGCTCTACGCCGTCATAGTCGTCCCCCTGATGGTGCTGCTGCCCCTCATGCTCGCCGTCCTGGTGGAGAAGAACCTGCCCGGCATCGGCTTCTTCCGCTCCGCCTTCTACACCCCCGTCCTCGCCTCCAGCGTGGTCGTGGGTCTGAGCTGGCAGTGGCTGCTGGCGGACGACGGGCTGGTCAACACCTGGCTGCAGAAAGCCCACTTGATCAAGTCGGCCATCCCGTTCCTGTCCGACTCGTGGCTGATCCTGCTGTCCGCGATGGGCCTCACCCTCTGGAAGGGCCTCGGCTGGTACATGATCTTCTATCTGGCCGCGCTCGGGAACGTCCCGAAGGAACTCCACGAGGCGGCGCAGATGGACGGCGCCGGCGCGGTCCGCCGCTTCTGGCACATCACCATGCCGGGCGTACGGCAGGCCATGATGCTGGTCGGCACGCTCACCGGCATCGGCTCGCTGCGCGTCTTCACCGAGATCTACATGCTGGGCAGTTCGACCGGCGGCCCCGGCGGCGCCGACCGCACCCTGCCCTTCTACATCCGCGACGTCGGCCTGGATCCGCTCACCGGTAACGCCGGTTACGGCTCCGCGGTCAGCGTCGCCCTGTTCGTGCTGACCCTCGGCCTGACCCTGCTGGCGCAGCGCCTGACGAAGGAGGACGAGGCATGACGACCGCCGTCGACAAGCCCCGGCGCCTGATGCCGCGCTGGCGGGACTACGGCCGCCCCCGCGAACTCGTCGTCCGCTACCTGCTGTTGCTGTTCGTGCTCGGCATCACCGTCGGCCCGCTGGTCTGGCAGTTCCTGGCGTCGTTGAAGGGCGTCGGCGAGGACGTCTTCGGCGCGAACGCCTCCCTGCTGCCGCACCACCCGACCCTGCGCGCGTACCGGCAGGTCTTCGACCAGGTGCCGGTGGCCACGTACATCCGCAACAGCGTGATCGTGGTCGTCCTGTCGATCGTCAGCCAGCTGCTGTTCTCCACGACGGCCGGCTACATGCTCTCCAAGCCCGGCTGGAAGGGCCGCAAGGCGGTCTGGGTGGTGCTGGTCGCCTCCATGATGTTCCCCTTCGAGTCGATCATGGTGTCGCTGTTCCTGAGCATCCGCGACCTGGGCCTGGTCGACAACCTGGTGGGCGTGTGGCTGCCGGGCTTCGTCGGCGCCATCAACGTCCTGCTGATGCGCGGCGCGTTCCTCGCGGTCCCGCGCGAGATCGAGGACTCGGCGATGCTCGACGGGGCGGGCGAGTGGCAGCGCTTCCGCCACCTCTATCTGCCCTCCGCCTGGGGCGCGATCATGGTGGTCACCATCAACACCTTCATCAGCGCCTGGGACGACTTCCTCTGGCCGCTGATCGTGCTTCGCTCGGAGAGCCACATGACCCTGACGCTGGGCCTCTCCCGGCTGCAGAGCTCGTCGTTCGGCTACGACCAGCGGGTGGTCATGGCCGGTTCGGTGATCTCCGTGATCCCGGTACTGGTGCTCTTCGTGATCACCCAGCGGTGGTTCTACCGGGGCGTCTCGGCGGGAGCCGTCAAGCTCTGAGATCCAGCAGGACGGGTACGGCGGTGAGCGCGGCCCGAGCGGACTGCGCGACCCGGATCTCCACGGTCCTGGTCCCGGCGAGTCGGTCCCCGTCGAGCGGCAGGGTGACCGTACGGCACTCGCCGGGCACCAGGTCGACACCCTCGAACGCGAACAGTTCGAGGGTGCGCGGCCAGGTGGCCGTGATCAGCCGCCGCACATAGACCTGCACGACCGAACGCCCGCGCCGCTCACCGGTGTTGGTGACATCGACGGTGACGGTGTGCCCGTCCGTCCTCGGCGTTCCGTACTCGAAGCTCGTGTACGACAGCCCGTGCCCGAAGGAGTGCAGCGGCTCGGCGCTCTCGTCCACATAGCCGCCGTACTCGGTGTCCTTGTGGTTGTAGTGGACGGGGAGTTGGGCCGCCGAGCGCGGGACGGAGACGGGGAGCCGGCCGGAGGGTTCGGCGTGTCCGAGGAGCACCTCGGCGATGGCGTCGCCACCCCACGGGCCCGGGTACCAGGCGGTGAGCACGGCGGCCGCCGTGTCAGGGACCACGTGCGGGCGGCCCTGCAGCAGCACGACCACCGTCGGCGTGCCGGTCGCGACGACGGCGTCCAGCAGCGCGTACTGGGCCGCGCCCAGCCGCAGTCCGGCGAGGTCGACGCCCTCGCCGCAGGTCATCTCGGAAACCGCAGAGACCGCGGCCCCGTTGGCGGCGAAGTCCGTCTCCGGCGTACGGGCGCTGCTGCCGCCCAGCACCAGCACGGCGAGGTCGGAGGCGGCGGCCGCGGCTATCGCCTCGGGGATGCCGGAGAGGTCGTCGCCGGTGAGCGCGCAACCGCGGGCGTGCCGGATGTCGGTGCCGGGCGGGGCGAGCTTGCGGAGCCCGTCGAGCACGCTGCTGCCGGTGCCGGGACGCTGCGGGGCGGTGTAGTCGCCCAACTGGTGGGCGGTGGTGGCGGATTGGGGTCCGAGGACGGCGATGCGGGAGACGGTCGGCCGGATCGGGAGGGTGTCGTCGCTGTTGCGGAGGAGGGTGACGGACGCCCTGGCGAGATCGGCGCTCAAGGCCCGGCCCTGCCGAGGTGAAGGCAACTCGCCTGCGCTGAAAGGCTGTTCGAAGAGACCGAGACGGAACTTGAGACGCAGGACGCGGGCGACGGCGGCGTCCAGGACGGATTCATCGACAAGCCCGCGCTCCACCGCAGCCTCGAGATGCGTGAAGCCGTCGTCCCAAAGGCTCAGATCCACACCGGAGTTGAGGGCGAGGGCGCCCGCGGAGACCTCGTCGCCGGTGATCCGGGCCAGGCGGTCCACGGCGAGACCGTCGGCCATGACCAGCCCGTCGAAGCACCACTGCTCCCTCAACACCTCGGTGAGCAAATGCCTGTTGCCCGAGCAGGGCATGCCGTCGACCTCGTTGTACGCGGCCATGACGGCGGCGGCCCCGGCGCGGATGCCGGTCCGGGCGGCGAGCAGGTGGATCTCGTGGAGTTCACGCAGCCCGAGCTCCGACTCGGCGGAGTTGCGGCCGCCGACGGTGGCGCCCTGCCCGGCGAAGTGCTTGAGGACGACGGGAGCCTTGTCGGCGGCGAAGGTGTCCGCCGGGGTGCCCTGCATGCCGCGCACGAGGGCCTCCGTCAGACGGGCGGCGAGGTACGGGTCCTCGCCGAAGCACTCCTCGGTGCGGCCCCAGCGGGGGTCGCGGACGATGTCGAGCGCCGAGACCAGCGCCAAGTGGCCGCCGCGGGTGCGGAGTTCGGCGGCGGCGTGGGCGGCGGCGCGCTCGTACAGCGCGGGGTCCCAGGTGGAACCGACGGCCAGGTTGACGGGGAGGACCGTGCCGTCCAGGGCCATGTGGCCGTGCGGCACCTCCTCGACGAACAGGGCGGGGATGCCGAGGCGGCTGCGCTCGAGGACATGCCGCTGCACGAGGTCGGCGAGGGCCGCGCTGTCGTCGGCGCCGGGCCCGTTGGTGTGGTCGACACCGGACCAGGCGTCGGCGCGCATCAGCCCGTACAGGGCGCCGAGTCCCTCGAAGCGTTCGGTCTCGGCGTACAGGGCGTCGGTGAGTTCGAAGCCGCCGTCAGGGTTGCGGCGGTAGGCGTTCCAGCCGTACATGCGCTGGTTGAGCTGGCCGGTCTTCTCTCGGAGGGTCATTCGGGAGAGGAGATCGCGGACTCGGGCGTCGAGCGGGGCGGAGGGGTCGCGATAGAGGGGGCGGTTCCCCTGTGGGCGTTCGGCACGGGCGGCCGCGGGCTCGGGAGTCGGCATGCGGCCGGTCCTTTCGTGCGTGCTGGTCGGACTTCGTGCGTGCTGGTCAGACGAGGAGGCGAGCGAGGGCCACGGCTCCCGTGCAGCCGTCGGCGACCCAGTCGAGGGTGAGGCCGAGGGTCTGGAGGCGGGCGGTGAGGGGTGCGGTCAGGGGGCCGTCGGGGCCGAGCAGCCCGCCGGTCGCGACCACCGGCTCACCCGGCCGCGGCTCCAACGCCCTGATCGTGTGCGTGAGTTGATCCACTGCCTCGTCGAGGATCCGCAATGCCACGGGGTCCTTCTCGCGGGCCGCCTCGGCCACCAGCGGGGCGAGGCGGGCGAGCCGGGTGGGGGGCTGGGCCATGACGACAGGGAGCAGATGCATGCGGTAGGCCTCGCGGCCGACGCGGGACCAGTCGGAGGCGACGGGGGTGGCGGAACCCGCACCGGCCCCCTCGTCCCGCCCACCGGAACCGACCCCCGGCAGACATTCCGCCGGCAGCCCCAGGGCCCGCCCCACCGCCTCCGCCAGCACCGTCGCCCCACCCCTCCCGTCCGCCATCCGCAACGCGGCCCGTACCGCCTCCCGCCCGATCCAGAAGCCGCTGCCGTCGTCGCCGAGGAGCCAGCCGTCGCCGTCGACCGTGGCCGTGCAGCGGCGGTCGGTGATGCGCATGGCGACGGCGCCGGTGCCGGCGACCAGGGCGAGACCGTCCGCCGGAGTGCCCGGGGCGGAGGCGAAGGCGGCCTCGATGTCACTGCTGACGGCGATCGAGTCGGCGCTGATGCCCAGTCGGCGCAGGGCGGCAGTGAGCGCGGTCAGAGCGTTGAGGCGCCCGGGGTCGCCCTCGTCGACGCCCGTCGCACCCGCGAAACCGCCGCCGACGGCGACGACCCTGCCCCGCACACCCTCCGGGACCGCCCCGGCGACCGCCTCGGCGAGGTGCTCGGTGAGCTGGGCCGGCGGGACGGTCAGGGCGTTGCCCGGACCGGCGGCGCCCTCACCGAGGAGGCGGCCGTCCGTGGCACCGGCGAGGACGGCCCGGGTGCGGGTGCCGCCGGCATCGATCCCGACGACCAGTTCCGGATCCGGCCCGGCCGCCGGTTCGCCGGAAGCTTGGTTCAAATCGCTATTCATTACCGACCATGGTGGTTGATACATTCAGCGAGGACAAGCCCCCGACCCACGAGGGTCGGCGACCCGAGGAGGATCCCATCCCTACGCTCCGCTTCGGCGTCAACTACACGCCCCGCCGCGGCTGGTTCCACTCCTGGCACGACTTCGACCCCGAGCACGCCCGCGAGGACCTGGCCCAGATCGCCGGGCTCGGCCTCGACCACATCCGGGTCTTCCACCTCTGGCCGCTGCTCCAGCCCAACCGCACGCTCATCCGCACCGCCGCCGTCGACCAGCTGGTGCGGCTGGTGGACCTCGCGGCCGAGGCCGGTCTCGACGTCATGGTGGACGGTGTGCAGGGCCATCTGTCGAGCTTCGACTTCTACCCGGAGTGGACCCGCAGCTGGCACCACCGCAACGTCTTCACCGACCCTGAGGCCGTCGAGGCACAGGCGGAGCTGCTGCGCACGCTCGGCCGCGCCCTGGCCGACCGCCCGAACCTGATCGGCCTCCAGCTCGGCAACGAGCTGAACAACCTGGTCGAGCACAACCCGGTGACCGCGGCCGAGGTCGACCGCTACCTCGACACGTTGCTGGCGGCGGCCCACGAGAACCTGCGCGAGGGCCAGTTGGCCACGCACTCCGCCTACGACGCGGCCTGGTACGGCGACGACCACCCGTTCACGCCGGAGGCCTCGGCCCGCAAGGGCGACGTCACGACCGTGCACCCCTGGGTGTTCTCCGCGGACTGCGCCCGCCGCTACGGCCCCCGCTCCCCCGAGGTGCTGCACCTCGCCGAGTACGGCACCGAGCTCGCGAAGGCATACGCCGAAGATCCGTCCCGTCCGGTCTGGGTCCAGGAGACGGGCGCACCCGAGCCGCACATCCCGGCGGCCGACGCACCGGGCTTCGCCCGCGCCACCGTCCTCAACGCGGCCGACTGCGAGGGACTCTGGGGCGTGACGTGGTGGTGCTCCCACGACGTCGACCGCTCACTGGCCGACTACCCGGAACTGGAGTACACCCTGGGCCTGTTCGACTCGGTGGGCGGCACCAAGCCGATCGCCGGGGCTCTCGCCGAGACGATCACCGAACTGCGCGCGAAGCCGGTGTCCCCCCAACCCCGCGACACCGCCCTGGTGTTGGACTGCACACCGGCGACCCGCTCCGTGTCCGGTCCCGGCGGCGCGTACTTCGAGGAGTGGATGCGGCTGCGCAAGCAGGGCGCGCGACCGGCGGTGGTGCTCACCGAACGGGCGGACGACGCCGAGTACTTGGCGGCGCGCGGGATCGCGGAGACCGTAAGACTGCCCTGACGGCCGTACGCCTGCGGTGATGGCCGTCAGGCGCCGGCCAGCACCTCGGCCACGGCCCGCAGGTTGACCCGCCCGCGCCCGTACGAGCACAGGTCGCCGCCCTCCGGCAGCCCGGTGTCCACGCGTACCGCGTCCGGGCGCCGGGCCAGCAGGGCGTCGCGGAAACGGGCCTGCCAGGGATACAGCCCGGCGTCACAGGTGGCCACGACCAGCGGCGAGCCGGCGGATATCCGCAGGATCCCGTCGACCAGGGCGGCCGGATCCGCCGGCTCCCCGCTCACCGCCGTGCCGCCCGCCTTGACGTCGAGCGGGCGCAGCTCGCTGAGCAGGTCCTCGCCGCCCCAGTTGAGGGCGGGGTGCGGTGGCGGGAAGAGGTCGACGACGTGGGCGCCGCGCACGGAAGGCGGCACGCCCCGGCTCCGGACGGCGCGCCGCGCAGCTTCCAGCCCGGCCTCGCCGTCCCAGCCCGCCACGACCGCGGCCGGGGTGGCGTACCGCTCGGCGAGCCGCCGCACCCGCCCCGCGGCCTCCCACACCCGCTCCTCCGACAGCCGGCCGGAGTCCAGGGCGTCCAGCACCGCGTCCCGGCAGGCGAGCGTGACCTCCAGGTCCGGTACGGCGACGATCACCTGGTCCGCGCCCGCGGCGAGGGCGATCCGCGCGCCTGCCGCCTCGCCGTACCGGTCGGCGATGGCCTTCATCTCCAGGGCGTCGCTGACCAGCACCCCATCGAAGCCCAGGTCGTGGCGGAGGATGTCGCCGAGTATGCGACGGCTGAGGGTGGCCGGACGGTTGGCATCCAGCGCCGGGAAGACGACGTGCGCACTCATCAGCATCGGCACACCCGCCGCGACGGCCGCACGGAACGGTTCGAGATCGACCCGCAGTTCCTCGTACGGCCGCGGGTCGACGGCGAGGTCGTGGTGGCTGTCGGTCTCGGTGCCGCCGTGGCCGGGGAAGTGCTTGGCGCAGGAGGCGATGCCGCGGGCCTCGGTGGCGGTGATCCAGGCCCGCAGATGGCGGGCGGCGAGCTCGGGGTCGGCGCCGAAGGAGCGGGTGCGCACGATCGGGTTGTCCGGCCGGCGCTGCAGGTCGGCGACCGGGGCGTAGGAGGCGGTGATGCCGAGCGTGGCCAGGTGCCCGGCGAGCGCGTCGGCGCAGCGGGCGGTCAGGTTCGGGTCGTCGGCGACGCCGAGGGCGTAGGAGCCGGGGACCTCGGGGGCGCCCGCGCCGACCAGGTGGCCGATGCCGCCGCCCTCGTTGTCGATGGCGACCAGCAGATCGGGGCGTATCGCCCGCAGCGCGTCGGTGAGCTCGCGGACCTGCTCTGCGTCGCGCACGTTGCGGGTGAAGAGGATGACGCCGCCCAGCCCGCGGTCGACGAGCCGCTTGAGGGTGTCGGGGAAGGTCGTGGTGCCGTCGAACCCGGCGACCAGACAGCGGTGCACCGCCTCGTCCAGGTCGGAGGAGACGGATGACAGGGCCGGGCCCACGGACACGCGCTCGGAGGTCACCCCAGGATTCTTCTGGCTTAATCAGCCGAAAGTCAACACTTCACTGGCTGAATGATTCATCGGATGGGTGCGGATCAATGGCCGTCGCAGCAGGTCAGCCCGCGTCGAGGGCCGCCGCCCGCAGCGCCTCGGCCACCCGCACCGCCGGTTCCGACGGCGCCTGGGGCAGCCGTGCCAGCAGCAGGCGCCGCTGCTCCTGCGGACCGCCGCGCACCGGGAGGACGCGTACGCCCTCCGGCACGGCATGGACCAGAGCCGCCGGCACGGTGGTCAGTCCGCACCCGGCCGCGACGAGGTGCAGCTTTGCCAGCCAGTCCCGCGCGGTGTGGGCGATCTCGGCCCGCTCGTCGAGCCCCGGCCACACCCCCATCAGCAGGTCCCCGCCCGACGCCGGCCCGGCGATCCACCGCTGCCCGCGCAGATCGGTCACGTCGACGAAGTCACCGCGGGCCAGCGGATGCGCCGCCGGGATCGCCAGACGCAGGCCGCGTTCGGTGAGCGTCTCCAGGACCAGCGCGGGCGACTCGGCGTCCGGCGGCCGGAAGGGCGGCGCCGCGGCCAGCAGCGCAAGGTCCAGGCTGCCCGCGCGCAGCGCACGCACCAGCGCCGGGGTGCTGCCCTCGCGGGTCTCGACCGTGATCGCCGGATCCGTGCGGTGCAGCGCGGCCAGGGCGCGGGGCACCACGAAGGCGCCCGCACTGGGGAACCAGCCCACCCGCACCACACCGGCCTGCGCGGGCAGACCGGCCAGCTCGCGCGCCGCGCCGTCGATCTGCTCGAGCACGGCACCGGCCCGGCGCAGCACGACCCGCCCGGCCGCCGTCAGCCGTACGCCGTCGCGCCGCCGCTCCAACAGCCGTGCGCCCGCGGCTCGTTCCACGGAGGCGATCTGCCGGGACACCGCGGACTGGGTGTAGCCCAGCGAGGCGGCCGCCGCGGTGAAGGTGCCCTGCTCGGCCACGGCCCGGAAGACCCGCAGCGCGGTCAGCGAGACGTCGGTGAAGTCCATGACATACACGCATACCAGGAGTGCGTAACTTTCGTTGGACGCATGGATGTGCGGATTCCTAGCGTGGCCGTATGACCTCTTCTCGCATCGCCCTCGTCACGGGGGCCAACCAGGGGCTCGGCCGCGCACTCGTCGAAGGGCTCGCGGCCCGGCTGAACCCGGCCGACGTCGTCCTGCTGACCGGCCGCAACGCGGGCCGCGTCGCCGAGGCCGCCCAGGAGGTGGCGAACGCGCCGGGCACCCGCGCCCGGGTGGAGGGCAGGGTCCTGGACGTCTCCGACACGGCGGCCGTCAGCGCGCTGGCCACCGAACTCCACGACCGCCACGGTGGAGTGGACGTGGTGATCTCGAACGCCATCGCCCCGCTCCTGCCCGACCGCTCACAGGCTGCCCAGGCCGACGAGTTCATCACCGTCTCCAACACGGCCACCCACGCGGTCCTACGATCCTTCGGCGCCGTCCTGCGGCCCGGCGGCCGCCTGATCGTGGTGGCGAGCACCCTGGGCACGCTCGGTCATCTGGACGCACGTTTCCACCCCCTCTTCGACGGCGCGACGCTCGACGAGGTGGAGCAGACGGTGGAGTCCTGGCGCAGGTCGGTCCGCAACGGCACGGCACAGCAGGAGGGCTGGCCCCTGTGGCTCAACGTCCCCTCGAAGGTGGCCCAGGTCGCCGCCGTACGCGCCGTCGCCGCCACCCGCCGCGACCACGACCTGGCGACCGGCACCCTCGTCGCCGCCGTCTGCCCCGGCATGATCGACACCCGCGCCTCCCGCCCCTGGTTCAGCGACTACAGCCACGCCCAGACCCCGGCGCAGGCCGCAGCCCCGGTCCTCGACCTGATCCTCACCGACCACGTGGACCCGTCCGCATACGGCGAACTGATCCGCTTCGGCAAGGTCCTCCCCTGGCACGACGGCACACCCCCGACCGAACAGGACCGACTGCTGGTGCCATGACCGCCGGGCACGTCGTCCACCCGCCCGCGCCCCTTCGACTTCCGGACACCGCGGCGTCACACCGGGCGGGAACGGTTCCGCCGTGTCCCTGCTCCCGCTCGAAGACGCCCCCGCACCACCGCTCCCCGCGGCCCGAGTCGCCCGCCGGGCCCTGGTCCTGCTCCCCCTCCTCCTGATCGGCGCATGGGCCGCGATCGACTGGCGCACCATGTACGACGGCACCGCCCGGCTGGCCTCCGCCGATCCCTGGTGGCTGCTGGCCGCGATGCTGTTCAACTGCCTGGGCTGGGTGTGTGCCGCATGCATGCGGCAGGGCGCCGTGCCGGAACGGCTCCCGCCGGGGCCGCTGCTCGCCTCGCAGTTCGCCGCCGGCGCCGCCAACCAGCTGCTCCCGGCGAGCATCGGCGCCCACGCCGTCACCCTGCGCTTCCTGCAGAACCGCGGCATCCCCCTCGCCCGCGCCACGGCCTCCCTCGCGCTCTACTCCCTGGTCAAACCGATCGCCAGGACAGCCGTACTGCTGGTCTTCCTCGCGGCCTTCCCCGACCTGCTGCGGATCGGTGAACTCGTCCCGGACAAACAGACGTCGACCATGCTCGCGGGAGGCCTGGCCCTCGCCCTGGCCGCCGTGACCGCCCTGCTGACCGCCGTACGACCGCTGCGCCGCCCCCTCCTCACCGCCGTACGCTGCGCCCTCACCGACGCACGGCGGCTGCACACCCGCCCGGCCCGGGTCCTCGCCCTCTGGGGCGGAGCCGTGGCCGCCCCGCTGCTCCAGGGGAGCGTGATCGCCTCGGTGGGCGCCGCGCTCGGCCTGTCGCTGTCCTGGGCCGAGGTGACCTTCGCGTTCCTCGCCGCGAGCGCGGCAGTGGGTGCCGTACCCGCACCCGGCGGCATCGGCCCCGTGGACGCGGCGGTGGTGTTCACCCTCGTCGCCTTCGACGCCCCGCTGGACCTGGCGGCGGCGACCGTCATCGGCTACCGCGTCCTGACGGCCTGGCTGCCCCTGCTGCCGGGGGCGCTGGTGCTGTCGGCACTGGTGCAGCGGAAAGTGCTGTGAACCCACCGTCGGGCTTCGGCCGTTCTGCATGTGACGTACTGATGTCCGACTGGTCAAACGTAAGAGGTGACAGCGCGGACGGTCCTGTCAGGTGCATATTCGGCCGACCCCGCAGCGGCCCTCTGACCTGCACGGTTCCCGGCGTCGACATCCCTCGGCCGGTGCGACGAGCAGATGTCGTACCGCCAGATGAGACGGAACCGACTGCTTCCGGCCTGATCCGGACTGGCGCAATGCCGTACGACGGTCATGGCCGAAGCGACATCAACCAGTCACGCTGCGCTTCTGTGTGTGTCAAATCCGTGCACAAAACGAGGAGCTCCCGTGCTGAGACGTGACGCCTTCCGGCTGCCCCGGCATCCGGCATCGGTCTCCGGCGCCCGGCGCCGCGTACAGGACCATCTGACCGCGTGGGGGCACAAGGCCGACGACGAGATCACCGAGGAGACCGTACTGGTGGTCTCCGAGCTCGCGGCGAACGTGGTGCGCCACGGGCCCGTGCTGGAGCGGGAGTTCGAGATCGCCGTGACGGTACTCGCGGACGACTCCTGCTTCGTCGAGGTCTCCGACGACAGCCCCGCCCCGCCCGTTCCGCAGACCCTCCGCTCCTGGGAACCGGAGAGCGGCCGCGGCCTGCGCCTCGTCGACGCCCTCGCCCGCACCTGGGGAGTGCACCACCGCGGCCGGGACGGCAAGACCGTCTGGGCCCTGGTGACCTCCGGACACCCATAGCCGCATGCCCACAGCCCCGAACACGGTTCGGACCCCTCCCGCCCGACAAGTCCGAACATCAGGAAGGACCAGACCATCAAGTCCCACCGCCCCGCCCCCGTGATCGCATTCTTCGACGTGGACGAAGCGCTGTTCACCACCCCCGCCCGGTACGACTTCCTCCGCTACCGCCTCGGCGAGTCCCAATACGCCTACGAGGCCGACCAGTTGGGGGCCCTCACCGCCCTCGGGATCGACCCTCCCGACACCCTGCGGGCGTACTACCGTCTCTACGCCGGAACCCCGCTGACCGAACTGATGGAGCAGGGCCGCCACTGGTACGAGGACGTCCGCGGGGGCCGCCGCATAGGCCCTCCGTTCGTCGCCCAGACCCTCACCGCACTGCGCGCCCACCAGGACGCCGGGCACCTCACCGCCCTGGTCTCCGAAGCCTTCGCCCCCTGTCTGGCTCCCCTGCGCAAGGACATGGGCGCCGACCTCGTCGTCTCCACCGAACCCGTCCTCGACGCCAGGGGCTGCCTGACCGGCGAGGTGCGTCACCCGATGACGGCGGCGGCCAAGACCCGGGCCGTCGTCCGCGCCGCGGCCGAGCACCGCGCGGACCCGCGGGACTGCTTCGGCTACGGCACCCGCACCGACGGTCTCGGCGTGCTGGGTTCCGTCGGCAACCGCACCGTCGTGGATGCCCGTACGGCCCTCGTGTCCCTCGTGTAGCGGTCCCGCTCACGGTCGCCACAAGCAACCCACGGCGCCGAGCCCCCCTCTACAGGGATGACGCAGCGCAGTGCCCGCGATCCCGGCCGTCCCGACGCCGGACGCGGGCGGAGGGGGAGGACCGAAGGTGCTGAACCGGGAGACGGCGTCGGCCGTGCCCAGGGACGGGGCGCGGATCGGCCGGATCGGCCGCTATCCGGTGCGGTGGCACAACGCGCTGCTGGCCCTGTGGACGGTCGTCTGGTTCTTCGTGGCCGAACGTCATGGAGCGGTGTCCTGGCACTATCTGAGAACCGGTCAGCAACTTCTCTTCAACCAGATCCCCGGCGGCGGCCTCGCCCTCTACGCCAACCACCCCGAGCTGCAGATCGGCCCGGTGAGCTTCCTGGTCGCCGGCTTGTTCGCGCCGTTCCCGGCCGGGCTGGGCGAGAAGCTCGCCGACGCGTTCATGTCCGGCCTGGGCCTGTACATGCTGGTGCTGGTCGGCCGTGCCGCCGCCGACCACTACCGGGGCACGGGGCTCAACCACAAACGTCTCCAGCAGCGCGTGCTGATCGCCGGAGCGGCCTTCATCCCCATGTGGGTGGAGGTCGCGGTGCGTTTCGCACACCTCGACGACGTCCTCGCGCTGTTCTTCACCACCCTCGCCGTCCGCGCACTGGTCCGCGGCAAGGCAACAGCCGTGGGCGTCTTCCTCGCCCTGGCGGTGGACTCCAAGCCCTGGGCGGTCGGCTTCCTGCCCCTGCTGCTGGCACTGCCGCGCACCGTACGCCTGCGCTCGGCAGTCTGGGCCGTAGGCCTGGTGGCCGTGGCCTGGCTGCCCTTCTACCTCACCCACCTGGACACCCTGGCCGCCGCCCGCTTCACGATCCCCAACCAACCCGCGTCGTCCCTGCGCTGGTTGGGCGTGCACGACGCCACGCCCTGGTGGGACCGCCCCGCCCAGATGGCCCTCGGCCTCGCCCTGGGCGCCCTGGCCGTCCGTCGGCACCGCTGGCCGGCGGTGGTGCTGCTCGCCGCCGACGCCCGTATCGTCCTGGACCCGAGCGTGTACACGTACTACAACGCCTCGGTCCTCCTCGGCACCCTGATCTGGGACTCCATCGGCCAACGCCGTCTGGTCCCCTGGGTCAGCTGGCTCGCCCTGATCTCCCTCTACGGCAGCGCCCTCTTCGTCCCCTCGGCGTCCACCCAGGGCTTCATCCGCCTGGCCTTCGCAGTGGGCTCCGCCGCCTACGTCCTCTTCTGGCCCCAGCGCCCGCCCCGCAACAGACGTCACGGCCGGCGGGCACCGGACGACAGACTCAGCCCTCTTCCGGCGTGAGCCGCAGCGAGATGCTGTTGATGCAGTACCGCTGGTCCGTCGGGGTCGGATAGCCCTCGCCCTCGAAGACGTGCCCGAGATGCGACCCGCACCGCGCACACCGCACCTCGGTCCGCACCATCCCGTGCGACCGGTCCTCGATGAGCTCCACCGCGTCCGTGTCTTTCGGGTCGTAGAAGGACGGCCAACCGCAGTGCGACTCGAACTTCGTGGTCGAGGTGAACAGTTCGGCACCGCAGGCGCGACACGAGTACACGCCCGTCGTCTTGGTGTTGGTGTACTCACCGGTGAAGGCAGGCTCCGTGCCGGCCTGGCGCAGCACCGCGTACTCGGCCGGAGTCAGCTCCGCGCGCCACTGCTCGTCCGGCTTGTCGACGTCGTACGACATGAACCTCAGCCCCTCACTGCGAAAGTCGGTCCAGGATGCGCGGCCCGAGGTCGGTGACATCGCCCGCGCCCATGGTGAGAACGAGATCACCGGCCTTCGCCATTCCCGCCACCACCGCGGGCACCTCCGCCTTGTCGTGGACCGCCGTCACGTCCGCGCCCGCGGCCCGCGCCGCCTCGATGATCAGCTCGCTCGTCACACCCGGGATCGGGTCCTCGCGCGCCGGGTAGATGTCGAGGACGACCGAGGCGTCGGCGAGGGCCAGGGACTGGCCCATCTCCTTGCCGAGCTCCTGCGTCCGCGAGAACAGGTGCGGCTGGAAGACGACCAGGATCCGGGCATCGCCCGCCGCGGAGCGCATCGCCTCCAGGTCGGCCGTCATCTCGGTCGGGTGGTGGGCGTACGAGTCGATGACCTGCACGCCCGCTACCTCGCCCTTCAGCTGCAGCCGCCGCTTCACGCCGGTGTACGCGGCCAGGGCGGGCGCCAGCTCGGCGGCCGGGACGCCCAGCGCGACGCCCGCGGCGAGCGCGGCCACGGCGTTGTGCGCGTAGTGGCGGCCGGGGACGGAGACCGTGAAGGTGAGCGGCGAGCCGTCCAGCTCGACGGTCACCTCGCTCTTCAGACCCTGCGGGACGACCGACAGCACCCGTACGTCGGCGTCCTCCGCATCGCCGTACGTCACCGTCCGCACCGAACCGGACACCCGCCGCGTCAGCTCGCGCGCACCCTCGTGGTCCGCGTTGATCACCAGCGTGCCGCCGGGCACGATCCGTGCGGCGAACGTCTCGAAGGACTCGTAGATCTCGTCCATGGACGCGTAGTTGGCGTGGTGGTCGAGCTCGACGTTGAGGACGATGGCGACCTCGGGCGCGTACTTGTGGAAGCTGCGGTCCGACTCGTCGGCCTCCGCGACGAAGATCTCGCCCTCGCCGTGCAACGCGTTGGAACCGGGAGCGTCCAGATCGCCGCCGATCGCGTACGACGGGTTCAGCCCGAGCTCGCTCAGCGACACCGCCAGCATCGAGGTCGTGGTGGTCTTGCCGTGCGTGCCGGCGACGGCGATCGGCCGCAGGCCGTCCATCAGCGCGGCGAGGGCGTCGGACCGGTGCACGACGGGGATGCCGAGCTCGGCGGCACGGGCCAGCTCCGGGTTGTCCTTGCGGATCGCCGACGACACGACGACGCAGCCGGCGTCGTCGGCGAGGTGCTCCGCCGCATGCCCGATGTGCACGGTCGCCCCCAGCGCCCGCAGCGCCTCGGCGGTCGCGGACTCCTTGGCGTCACTGCCGGCCACCTTGGCCCCACGCTGCGCAAGAATCTTCGCGATCCCCGACATCCCGGCCCCACCGATGCCGATGAAGTGCGGTCGGTCCATGGCGGGAGGAAGGCCGGGTGCCATGCGTGTCTCCTGGGATGGTGCGGCGAACGTCGAATCACCCAAACCCTATGACACACGGAATGGGGCAGGGCTACTGCTCAAGCCTTGCTGTGCGAGAACAGCTTCAGCACCGGCACCCCCACCTTGTGCCGCGCCCTGGACGCCCAGTCCCGGTGGAAGAACTCCTCCACGTAGTGGGGATCGGTCAGCACGATCACCTCGTCCGCGCCGACCTCGTCGACCAGCGTCTTGAGGGCGTCCAGCGGATGGTCCTCGATGAGCCGCCCCTCCGCCTCGCTGCCGGTGGCCTGCAGCGCCTGCAGGGACACCTCGAGTGCGCGCTCCCCGAAGTCCTTCGCCGCCGCCCCCTCCGGTACCTCCCGCTCCCGCGCGGCTTCGTCCAGCTCGCCGAGCGCGACGTCGTCGATGGCCCGCAGCAGGCGGTCCGCCTGGTCGCCGCGGGGCTGGAGCAGGACGTGGAAGGAGACCTCCTCCTCCCCGTGCAGGCTGGTGACGAACTCCACGTCTGCGGACGTCAGGGCCTTCTCGATCATCAATACGCTTGTGAACACCGGGCGCCCCTTCTGCGGAAACCATCCTGCCCCGTGATGTCACGGGGACTGCGAGATTCAGTGTGCCCGCCGAAAGCCAAGCGGAATGGTAGATTCCGCCGTTTTCGGGACCTGCGGTACCGCTGAACGATTTTCAAGTCCGCTGGTAGCGGCCGAACAGAAACCCCTCCTCCTCCAGCAGTGACACAAGCCCGAACCGTTGCGGAACCGCGACAGTCGGTCCCCCGGCGATCCGCTGCGCGTCCCCCGCCGTGAGCATCGGCGCCACGGTGAGGCACAGCTCGTCCAGCACCCCCGCCGCCACCAGCTGCCCGAGCAGCCGCGGACCGCCCTCGGTCAGCAGCCGGGTGTGCCCGAGCTCCCCGAGGGCCTGTACGGCACGGACGGGCTCCACACCCATCCCGTCACCGGCGATCACGACCCGCGCGCCCGCCTTCTCGGCGGCGGCGATGCGGTCGGGGGCCGCGGCGGCACCCGTGAGAACCAAGGTCGGCACCAGCGGCGAGGTGAACAGCGGAAGGGAGAAGTCCAGGTCCAGGCTCGCGGTGACCACCGCGACGGCCGGCGCCGCCTCCTGCCCGGCCGCCTGCCGCGCCTCGGCGAACTCCGCACGCGCGCGTGCGGGCCGGTATGCCTCCTGACGTACCGTTTCCGCACCGACGATCACCACGTCCGCCAGCGCCCGCAGCGTCCCGAAGATCCGCATGTCGGCCGCGTTGGAGATGGGCTGCGACTTGCCGTCGTGCTGCGCGGCGCCGTCCAGCGTGGAGACCATGTTGGCCCGCAGCCAGGGCACGCGCCGCCCGCCGGCGGTCGGCTCGGGACAGGCGTAGGCGGCGGCGAGCTCGGCGAGGCTCCACTCCCGGTCGGTCAGGGCGCCGGGAACACCGCCCCCACCGGCCGCACCCTCCTCGTCGGAAGCTGCCGGCACTGTCTGGTCGGTCACAGGGAACAGGCGTCGCATGTCGTGCAGTGTTCCACGACGCTTAGCATGGGTAACCGTGTCGTCCTCGCCTTCCGCACCCGGTATCGGTCCGATAGCCACCGCGGCCCCGCTGTCCCTGTGCGCCCGCACTCCGCACGTCCCCGCGGACCGCCTGGTCGCCGAGATGGTGCCGCCACCGCGCTTCGACTCGGTCCGGTTCAGCACGTACATACCGGACCCGAACCAGCCCAGCCAGACCGAGGCCGTACGCGTCCTCGATGGCTTCGCGGCCGGACTCGGCGGGGCGCACGCCGTCGGCGGCGGCAAGCGCGGCTTCTTCGGATTCGGCAGGCCCAAGGCGCCCAAGACCCCGGCCGGCCCCCGCGGCGTCTACCTCGACGGCGGCTACGGCGTCGGCAAGACCCACCTGCTCGCCTCCCTCTGGCACGCCACCCCGGCGGAGCCCGCACTCAAGGCGTTCGGCACGTTCGTCGAGCTGACCAACCTGGTCGGCGCCCTCGGCTTCCAGCAGACCGTGCAGACCCTCAGCGGCCACCGGCTGCTGTGCATCGACGAGTTCGAGCTCGACGACCCCGGCGACACCGTCCTCGTGTCGACCCTGCTGGGCAAGCTCGTCGATGCCGGCGTCGCCCTCGCCGCCACCTCCAACACCCTCCCCGGCAAGCTCGGCGAGGGCCGTTTCGCGGCGGCTGATTTCCTTCGGGAGATCCAGGGCCTGTCCGCCCGCTTCCGCACCCTGCGCATCGACGGCGAGGACTACCGCCACCGCGGTCTGCCCGAGGCGCCGGCGCCGTACTCCGACGAGCAGGTGACGAAGGCGGCGTACGCCACCGCGGGCGCCTCGCTCGACGACTTTCCGCACCTTCTCGACCACCTCGCCAAGGTCCACCCCAGCCGCTACGGCGCGCTGACCGACGGGCTGAAGGCGGTCTGCCTCACCGACGTCGAGGCAGTGCCCGACCAGTCGACCGCCCTGCGGCTCGTCGTCCTCGCGGACCGGCTCTACGACCGTGAAGTACCCGTCCTGGCCTCCGGGTTGCCCTTCGACAGGCTCTTCAGCGAGGAGATGCTGAACGGCGGCTACCGGAAGAAGTACTTCAGGGCGATTTCCCGGCTCACGGCTCTGGCCCGGGACGGCAAGCGGCTCGCCGAGAGCGACTAGATCAAGCCACCCCACCAGCGCATTTCAGGCTCTCTTCAGCTCGAAACGTTAAGTTAACCCTGCAAACAACTTTGCAGGGTTAACGTGTTTCTTGACCAGTCATTGACCCGCCCTTGGTCAATGGGTGGTCAATGCGAGAAGTGTGAATCACCTGGAGGGGGGCGCATGTTCCGACGTACGACGATCCGGACCACGTTTGCGCTCCTCGCCGCCGTGCTGCTCGCCTTCCAGTTCTTCGCACCCGCGGAGTCCTTCGCAGCCGCGCACACGGTCCGTCAGGTCGAGGCCAAAGCCCAGCCCGGAATTAAGCTGTCCGGCAAGGCGCTGCGCGACGAGACACTCACGCACCGTCACTGCGACCACTCCGGAGGCCCGACGGGCCCCCTGCGCACCCGAGACCGCCACCGCGCGGTCGACTTCGCCCCCGAGGGTCCCGAACGAGGCCTGCCGGCCGAGGACCCCGCGGCCGTACACCAACCGGCCGTGCCCAGGGCGCCGCGCACGTCGAGACCCTCGACAGCGCACTCTCCGGCAGCACTTCAGGTCTTCCGCTGCTGACAGCAGAGCAGTTTCTCTCTCCCCCACATCTGTCCTGCCCACACCGACGCGCCATTGCGGCGCGCCAGGAGGAGTCACCACATCATGCAGCCCCTCATCGACAACGCCCGTACGTTCGGACAGCGCCCTGAGGAGTTCGCCAAACTCGCCGAAGGCCAGTCCCCGCAGGTGCTGTTCATCACCTGCTCCGACTCCAGGGTCGTCCCGGCCCTGATCACCGGCGCCCGCCCGGGCGAGCTCTTCGAGCTGCGCACCGCGGGCAACATCGTCCCGCCGTACGCCTCCGAGCACCCCACCAGCGAGGCCTGCACCATCGAGTACGCCGTGGAGGTGCTCGGCGTCAGCGACATCGTGGTCTGCGGCCACTCGCACTGCGGCGCCGTGGGCGCCCTGGTGCGCGGCGACGACCTGACCGCCGTACCGGCCGTGCGCGACTGGCTGTCCAACGCCACGCCGCGTCCGGCGGGCACGGTCGAGGACCCGACCGTCACCGAGGGCGTGCAGAGCCACGTCCTGACGCAGCTGCTGCGGCTGCGCTCGTACCCGTACATCGAGAAGAAGCTGAAGGACCGTCAACTGACCCTGCATGCCTGGTTCTACGAGGTCCACACCGGCGCCGTCCTGGCGCACGACGCCGGGTCCGACACCTTCCAGGGTCTGTGAGCGCCGCGATGACCAAATACCCTCACCTGCGGCAGGACTTCGCCGCATCGCTGGTCGTCTTCCTCGTCGCGCTCCCGCTGTGCGTGGGCGTGGCCGTCGCCTCCGGCGTCCCGGCCGAACTCGGTCTGGTCACCGGCATCGTGGGCGGCATCGTCACCGGGCTCATGCGCGGCAGCAGCCTGCAGGTCTCCGGGCCTGCGGCCGGTCTGACCGTGCTGGTCTTCGAGGCGGTGCAGGAGTTCGGGCTGCCGGCCCTGGGCGTGATCGTCCTCGCCACCGGTGTGCTCCAGCTCCTGATGGGCGCCCTGAAGCTGGGGCGTTACTTCCGGGCCATCTCGGTCTCGGTGGTCGAGGGCATGCTGGCCGGCATCGGCCTCGTGCTGATCGCCGGGCAGCTGTACTCGATGGCGGACGCCAAGGCGCCCGCCTCCGGCCTCGCGAAGATAGCGGGCATCCCCGAGGCGCTCGTCGAGGCCTTCGGGAACACGGGCGCGCTGGCCTCCCTGGGGCTCGGCGCGGGCACCATCGCCGTACTCGTGCTGTGGAAGCGCATGCCGAAGCAGGTGCGCACGGTCCCCGGGCCGCTCGCCGCCGTCGGTCTCGCGACCGTCGCCGCGCTGGTGTTCTCCCTGCCGGTGGCCACCGTCGAGGTGCAGGGGCTGCTGGGCTCCGTCCAGCCACCCCCGCTGAGCGCCTTCGGCGACCTGGCGAACATCGGTCTGCTCGGCACCATCGTCGCGTTCACGCTGATCGCGTCCGCCGAGTCGCTGTTCAGCGCGGCGGCCGTGGACCGGCTGCACGACGGCCCGCGCACCGAGTACGACAAGGAACTGATGGCGCAGGGCGCGGGCAACGCGATCTGCGGTGTGCTCGGCGCACTGCCGATGACCGCGGTCATCGTGCGCAGCGCGGCGAACGTCCAGGCGGGCGCGAGGACGAAGGCGTCCCGTGTGCTGCACGGCGTGTGGCTGCTGCTGTTCGCGGCCCTGCTGCCGGGCGTCCTCGCCTACATCCCGATCCCGGCGCTCGCGGGCATCCTCGTGTACTCCGGCGCCAAGCTGATCCCCGTCCGCGAGATCGTGTCGCTGTGGCGCGAGCACCGCGGCGAGGCGCTGATCCTGGTCGTCACTGCCGTGTCGATCGTCGCGGTCAGCATGTTCGAGGGTGTCCTGATCGGTCTGGCTCTCGCCGTCGTCAAGACCGCCTGGGAGGCCTCGCACATCAAGCTCGAGGTCATCGACAAGGGCGCGGGCCCCGTCCAGGCGTACCTGTCGGGCAACGCCACCTTCCTGCGGCTGCCGAAGATCCTCGACAGCCTGGAGGCGCTGCCCCAGGACCGCCCGGTGGAGCTGGACCTCTCCGGTCTGCACCACCTGGACCACGCCTGCCGTACAGCGCTGGAGAACTGGGCCGAGCGGCACAGCGCGGTCGGCACCGAGCCGGTGCGGGTCACGACGCCGTAGCGCATGGGTGGCTGGTCCCGGGTCCGTCGTGGCCCAGGACCAGCCACCGGGCATATCGTTACAGAAGCAGACATACGAGGCCTCTGACAGAGGAGGTCGTGATGGTCCCTGAGCTGGTGACGGCGGCCGTGGCGGCCGGTACCGCCGGGCTCGTCTACCTCGCCGCGGCGGCGAAGGTCGTCAAGCAGTACGAGCGCGGAGTGGTCTTCCGGCTCGGGCGGCTCACCGGTGCCGTCCGAGAGCCCGGTTTCACGACGATCGTCCCGTTCGTGGACCGGATGAACAAGGTGAACATGCAGATCGTCACGCTGCCGGTGCCGGCCCAGGAGGGCATCACCCGGGACAACGTGACGGTGCGCGTGGACGCCGTCGTCTACTTCCGCGTGGTCGACGCGGCGAGCGCGCTGGTCAAGGTCGAGGACTACAAGTTCGCGGTCTCCCAGATGGCGCAGACGTCCCTGCGCTCGATCATCGGCAAGAGCGAGCTGGACGATCTGCTGTCCAACCGCGAGAAGCTCAACGAGGGACTGGAGCTGATGATCGACAGCCCGGCCGTCGGCTGGGGCGTGCAGGTCGACCGCGTCGAGATCAAGGACGTGTCGCTGCCGGAGTCGATGAAGCGCTCCATGGCCCGCCAGGCCGAGGCCGACCGCGAGCGCCGGGCCCGCATCATCAACGCGGACGCCGAGCTCCAGGCGTCGAAGAAGCTCGCCGAGGCCGCCGCGCAGATGTCCGATCAGCCCGCCGCACTCCAGCTGCGGCTGCTGCAGACGGTCGTCGCGGTCGCCGCCGAGAAGAACTCGACGCTGGTGCTCCCCTTCCCCGTAGAGCTGCTGCGCTTCCTGGAGAGGGCGCAGGAGCATCCGCCGGAGCACCCGCACGACCATCAGTCCGATCACCGGCCCGATCAACAGGGTCATCACGAGATCGAGAAGTGACACGTGCTACGCGCGTGGTTCCCGCACCGCGTGACGGGTGATAGACACAGCGGCGTCACAGTTCCTGTCCGCCAGCAGGAAGGTTGCACCCTTCATGTCTGCAACACGACGTCAGATCCTTGCCCGCAGCGGTGCCCTGGGAGCCGGCATCGCCTTCACCGGGGCTCTCTCCGAACTCTTCGCCGGAACCGCCGCCGCCCAGCCCCTGGGCCACACGGGCTACGGCCCCCTGGTCCCCGACCCGAACGGCCTGCTCGACCTCCCGAAGGGCTTCCACTACAAGGTCCTCTCCCGCGAGGGCGACCAACTCCGCTCGAAAGAAGGCACCGTCCCCTCCAACCACGACGGCATGACCGCCCTGCCCACGAGAGGCGGCAGTGCCGGTCGCGTACACCTGGTCCGCAACCACGAGAACCGCCCCACCGCCAAGTACGCCGTCCCGACCGTCGCGGGCCTCACCTACGACCCCGCGGGCAAGGGCGGCTGTACGGCCCTCACCCTCGACTCCCGCAACAACGTCCTGTCCGAACGGGTCGCCATCGCCGGTACGGCCGTCAACTGCGCGGGCGGGCCCAGCCCTTGGGGCACCTGGCTGACCTGCGAGGAGACCGAGGACAAGGCCGGCACCAACGGCTACACCAAGGACCACGGCTTCATCTTCGAGGTCGACCCGTCCGACCCGCACCGCACGGGCGCCGTACCGCTGACCGCGATGGGCCGCTTCCAGCACGAGGCGATCGCGATCGACCCGGGACGCGGGATCGTCTACGAGACCGAGGACGCCTTCCTCAAGCCCTTCGGCCTCTTCTACCGCTTCCTGCCCAACAGGCCCTTGGGAGGCGTCGGTTCACTCCGCGCGGGCGGCCGTCTCCAGGCGATGCGCGTGCCCGGCGTACCCGACCTGTCCACGATCCAGGAGCCCGGCGCCACCTTCGACGGCATCGAGTGGATCGACGTACCGGACCCTCTCGCCGCCCAAACCCCCGTCCGCCTGCAGGACTTCGGCCCGAAGGGCATCACGCACGCGCAGAAGCTGGAGGGCTGCTACTGGGGCGGGCGGTGCGTGTACTTCGTGTCGTCGTTCGCGCACAGCGCCGACGGCTCGGCGGCCGACCACTACGGCCAGATCTGGCGCTACGACCCCTCGTCGCACCGCCTGACCCTGGTGGTCGTCTTCGGTCCGGACACCGACGTACAACTCCCCGGCGAGTCCCCGGACAACATCTGCCTCGCCCCGAGCGGCGGCCTCATGGTCTGCGAGGACGGCAACGGCGCCCAGCACGTCTTCGGCGTGACGAGGAGCGGCGAGGTGTACGCGATGGCACGCGGAAGGCAGAACATCGGCACCCCGGACGCGCCGGAGTGGGGCGAGTTCGCGGGCGTCACCTTCTCCCCGGACGGCGGCACGATGTACGTCAACTGCTACACCCCGGGCACGACGTTCGCGGTGACGGGTCCTTGGCGCAGGTAGCGGGGACCCGGGGGCGCGACTAGCGTTCCGCCCATGGACCGCAGGCTCGTGATCGTGGCCCTCGCGGCCGTGACGGGGCTCGCGTCGGGCTGCGGGGACGACGGGAAGGGTTCCGCCGTCCCCGCACCCAGCGCCTCGCACCGCATCGCCGTGTCGAGCGCCGCCTTCGCCGACGGCGGCACGATCCCGCGCCGGTACACCTGCGACGGCGAGAACGTCTCCCCTCCCCTGGCCCTCTCCGGCATCCCCGCCACGGCCACCACCCTGGCCGTCCTGGTCGAGGACCCCGACGCCCCGCACGGCACCTTCACCCACTGGCTGCTCTGGAACGCGGACGCGAAGGAGACACGGTGGGCAGCAGGTCGAGCACCTGAGGGAGCGACGCAGGGCCGCAACGGCTTCAAGAAGCAGGGCTACGGCGGCCCCTGCCCGCCCAAGGGCAGCGAACCCCACCACTACGTCTTCTCGGTCTACGCCACCGACCGCACCCTCGACCTCCCCTCCGACGCCTCGGCCGACGATCTGAAGCGGGCCCTGGCCGACCACACCGTGGCCTCGGGCACCCTGACCGGCCGCTACGGCCGCTGACCGGAAGGGACCAGCCGCGGGGGAAGGGAAGCGCGCCGGTCCACCATTCGACCTATTTGTACGGTTATGTTCATGCGGTGATCATTCGAGTACGACAAGTCACCGCCGCCTGCGCACTCGGCGCCGTCCTCACCGCCTGCGGCGCTCCCGACGCGCCCCACGCCGCCCGCCCGGCACCTTCCGCGACCTCCGCCGCGCCGTCCCGGCCGCCGACCCTCGCCCCGGGGCCCGCCGGACTGACCCCCGTCTTCAAGAACGGTCCGCGCACGCAGGGCAGGACGGTCGCGCTCACCTTCGACGCCGACATGACCGCGGACGAGGGCGCGCGGGCGGCACGCGGTGAGAGGTTCGACAATCCGCAGCTCATCGCGACGCTGCGGGCGTTGAAGGTGCCGGCCACCGTGTTCATGACCGGGCGGTGGGCCGAGCAGTACCCGGTGCAGGCCCGGTCGATCGGGCGGGACCCGCTCTTCGAGGTCGCCAACCACTCCTACAGCCACTACGCCTTCACCGGTGACTGCTACGGACTGCCGACCGTCGCCGGGGACCGGATGCGCTCGGACGTCGAGCGGGCGTACACCGCGTTCCGCAAGGCCGGGGTGCCGGACGCGATGCCGTACTTCCGCTTCCCCGGCGGCTGTTACGACCGGCAGGCCCTGAAGTCGCTGGCCGCGACCGGCGTCACCGCCGTGCAGTGGGACGTGGTGAGCGGGGACGCATTCGCGACGGACGCCGACGCGGTGGCCCGGCAGGTGCTGGAGGGCGTGCGGCCGGGCTCGGTCGTCGTCATGCACTGCACGCGCAGCGCCGCCCCGGCGACCGAGCGGGCCGTGCGGACCGTCGTGCCGGAGCTGCGCAAACAGGGCTTCCGGTTCGTGAAGGTCTCCGAGCTGATCGGGGCCGAGGACCGCCTGCGATGACCGGCTTACGCTGGTGGCATGAGCGACGACAGCGACGACGCGTACTGCCTGATCGACGCCACCCGGCCGCCGAAGGCCGACGGGCCGCCGTACGCGGAGTGCGTGCTGTGCCGGGAGCCGACCGAGTATCCCGAGTCGTACAAGGGGATCACGATGTGCCCGGTCTGCGAGTGGCAGGAGGCACAGCGCACGGCCTGTTCAGGGTGAACCGCCTGGTCAGGGTGACCGGCGGGACGTCAGCGCGCAGGCCGCCGCGGTGGCCGCTGCCGCAAGGACGGCGGCCGCCGCGAGTGGCAGCAGGGGTACAGGGACCTTGCCCGACTGAGAGCCGGTGACCAGGCCGCTGACCGCCGCCTGCGCCGGGGAGCCCGTCGCCACCACCGACAGGAGCGCCGTCAGCAGCATCGCCGGGACCGCCCGGCCGGGTGAGCGCAGCACCGGCCAGTTGGTGAGCGCGCCGACGGCCGTGCCGAGCAGCGCGCAGGCCAGGGCGGCGAGCAGTCCGGCCACGGTCGCCGGGAGCAGCGCGATGCGGGTGCGGTGGTCGGTGCTCGTCGGACTGCTGATCAGCGCCACGACCACGGTCGCGGCCACGCCGAGCGCCGCCGACGCAATCAACGCCACCAGCAGCCGGGCCAGATGTGCCTGCCCCGGCCCTACGGGCGCCGCCACGCACGCGCGTGCCGCGGGCGGCTCGACCGTGACGCAGATGCGTACCAGCCACGCGGCGACGGGCAGCAGGGCGGCGGCCGCGTAACCGAGCGAGTCCAGCACCGGCTGCCCGCTCTGCACGCCGATCCCCAGGAAGGCCGCGTACAGGATGATCGGCGGCAGCCAGCGCTGCGAACGCACGAGGAGGGCGGCCTGGTAGCGGAGGAGGGCGGTCGTCATCGGTCGCTTTCCTTGTCGAGGGGGCGGACGCTGATCACATGCCACGGCGGGCGGGCCGTCAGCAGGGCGCGCAGCACGACGTCCGAATGGGAGGCGGGGACCGTGAGCCGGTACCTACCCGCCGAGGTCCTCGTCACGTCCGCCGACGGATGCGCCGGCGGCCGTCCGTCCGCCGGTCCCTGCACCTCGACGGCGACCCCTGGGCCGGCCGGTGCGGGAGTGATTTCCTGCGTACGGCGCTCGAGGCCGCCGTCGCGGACGGTGTACGTCGCCTCGGGCGCACCCGCCAGGCGGCGCGGGTCGTGGTCGACGAACACCACGGCGCCGCCCGCCGCGGTGCGCTCGGCGACGGCGCGCTCCAGCTCGGCGCGGGCGGCTTCGTCCAGGCCGGTCCATGCCTCGTCGAGGACGAGCAACTCCGGCTCGGCGAGCAGGGCCTGCGCCACGGCGACCTTCTGGCTGCTGCCCTTCGAGAGCTGGGCCATGGGGGTGCGGGCGTAGGCGCCGGCGCCGAAGCGCTCCAGCCAGGTGCCGGCGGCGCGTTCGGCGGTGGGGCGGGACAGGCCGTGCACCGTGCCGAGGTGGGTGAGGTAGCCGAGGGGGGTGAAGGGAAGGGCGGACGGGAAGCGTTCGGGGACGTACGCGGTGCGGGGACGGCCGGTGATGCGGCCCTCGCTGGGGGCGTCGATGCCGGCGAGGAGGCGGAGGAGGGTGGACTTGCCGGTGCCGTTCGGTCCTTCCACGCGGGTGAGGGTGCCCATGGGGACGGCCAGGTGGACGCCGCGTAAGACCCAGGGGCCGCGGAAGCCGTAGCGGCGGCCGACGTTGTCCAGCCGTAGATCGCGTTGCATGAGGGTATTTTGGTTCGATCTCGTCGCGGGGGTGATGATCGTCTCGGTCTGCAGGACGTCTGTGGCCGGTCGCGCCCACGCGGCGGAGCCGCAAATTGACACCGCCCCGCGCCCCTTAAGGTTGGCTGCCGTGAGCCTTGATTCGAACGCCCCCGGCGACAGCCCCTTCCAGTCCGAGGCGAGCGCCCGCGACGACGCGCCCCAGTTCGTGCTGCCCCTCGTCGTGCGGATCGAGAAGGCGGCGCCGCCCGCGCGTACCGATGCGCTGGAGACGGCCGCCCGGGCCGTGCTCGCGATGCTCAGCGATGAGCGGTCCGTCGGGGACGGTGAGTGGGCGCAGGTCATGAGCGACTGGCAGGACGCGCGGATCCGGAAGGTCGTGCGGCGGGCCCGTGGTGCCGAGTGGCGGCGGGCCGAGGCGTTGCCCGGGATCACCGTGCAGGGGAAGTCGGCCGAGGTGCGGGTCTTTCCGCCCGTGCCGCTCGACGGATGGCCCAGGGAACTGGCCAAGTTGCAGGTCTCCGGCACCGACCTCGACGACCCCGAGCCGCCGGTGGAGGCGGATCCCGCGCAGCCCGTGCTGTGGCTGAACCCGGACCTCGACATGTCGGCCGGCAAGGCCATGGCCCAGGCGGGGCACGCTGCCCAACTGGCCTGGTGGGAGCTGTCGGACGAGGAGCGGGCCGCCTGGCGCGACGCCGGTTTTCCGCTCGCCGTGCGGACCGCGGACCCGGCGCGTTGGAGTCGACTGACCGGCAGCGGGCTGCCGTTGGTGCGCGACGCGGGGTTCACCGAGATCGCCCCCGGCTCCTGCACCGTGGTCGCCGACCACCCGGCATTGCGATGACCCGCCTCGACGGCAGGGTCGAACGGGGCAACCGCACCCGGCAGTTGGTGCTGGGCCGTACCGTCGAGATCGCCTCCGTCGAGGGGCTGGAGGCCTTGTCAGTGGGGCGGCTCGCGACGGAGTTGCAGCTCAGCAAGAGCGGGGTGTTCGCGCTCTTCGGATCGAAGGAGGAGCTGCAGCTCGCCACCGTGCGCGAGGCGGGCCGCATCTTCGCCGAGCGGGTGGTCCGTCCTGCCGAGGAGGAGGCGGCCGGGGTCGGCCGGGTGTGGCGGTTGTGCGAGCTGTGGCTGGAGTACTCGCGGGGCCGGGTCTTCCCGGGCGGCTGCTTCTTCTACGAGGTGATCGCCGAGTTCGACGCCCGCACCGGGCCGGTGCACGACGCCGTGGTGCGCTCCCAGCGCGGCTGGACGGCTCTTGTGGAGCGCACGATCGGCGAGGCGTGCGCCGCGGGAGAGCTGCGCGCCGACACGGATGTGCCCCAACTCGCCTTCGAGGTCGTGGCGTTGATGGAGACGGCCAACGTGGTCTCCGTGCTGCACGGCGAGGAGAACGCGTACAGGCGGGCCCGGGTGGGCATCGCGGCGCGGTTGAGGGCGGCTGCGGTGGATCCGGAGCGGGTTCCGCAAGTTCCCTGAGCCGCTTGTGTGTTGACCGGTACCTGGATGGCGGGTCGCGGAAAACAAGTAGCACGACCGTTCGCATAGTTTTAGGCTCGGGTCATGACTGTCACCGAAGCGGACATCGTCGAGCTGGACCGGGCCGCCGTGCGCGAGGCGGTTCGAGTGGTGGATCTGGCGCAGGGCGAGGACTGGGAGCGGGACACCCCGTGCGCCGGGTGGACCCTGCGGCGGCTGGTGGCGCACATGGCGGCGCAGCATCACGGGTTCGCGGCCGCCGCGCGAGGTGCGGGGCGGGAGGCGGCGCACTGGCGGGAGCCCGAGGACATGAGCGAGCCGGCGCGTGTGCACCGGGCGGCCGCGGCGGCCGTCCTCGACGCCTTCGGTGAACCCGGCGTCCAGGAGCGGGAGTTCGCGCTGCCGGAGCTCGGTGGGAGCTTTCCGGGGCGGATGGCGATCGGCTTCCACTTCATCGACTACGTGGTGCACGCCTGGGACGTCGCCGCCGCGCTCGGAGTCCCGGTGGAGCTGCCGGACGAGGTGCTCGACGCGGCACTCGCCGTCGCCCGGCGCGTCCCGGCCGACCCGGCGCGGCGGGGACCGGGCTTCGCGTTCGCGTCCGTGATGGAGGGGCCCGCGGGTGCGGGGCCGCTGGAGGAGGCGCTGCGGCTGCTCGGGCGGGCGCCGGAGCAGTGGCCGACGCGGACGTGAAGGTCGTACGAATGCGCAGGTGAGAGTCGTGCGACTTTGCCAGCCGTTTAATTCTTTACCCGTTGTTTGAACAACGGTGATGTCCCCCGCGTACCTCCTGGCACGGCGCCGGCCAAGCCCCTTGCGCCGATGACCAGTTGGTTTCACCCCGGGAGGCACCTTTGAGTGTGCGCATCAACGGCACGGCACTCCTCATCGCGGCCCTCGTCGCCACCCTCGGCGCGCTCGCGTTCCCCGTGTGGTCGTACGCCGACCGTTCGGGCACCGGTCAGGCGAACGTGGCGGCGGGGACCGTGAACACCCAGTGGGGTCCGCTGACCGCCGCCGACCGCGATCTGATCGTGCGGGTGCGGCTGGCCGGGCTGTGGGAGCTGCCGGCCGGGCAGCAGGCGATCCAGCGCGCGCCCAGCCAGGCGATCAAGGAGGCCGGCGACCATCTGATCGTCGGCCACACCGACCTCGACAAACGGGTCCGTATCGTCGCGGCGAAGCTCGGCGTCGAGCTGCCGAACCAGCCGAACGAGCAGCAGCAGGGCTGGCTGCAGGAGATGACCGCGGCTTCGGGCGCCGAGTACGAGTACAAGTTCGTCAATCTGCTGCGCGCCGCGCACGGCAAGATCTTCCCGGCCATCGGCACCGTCCGGAACTCCACCCGCAACACGCTCGTACGGCAGCTGGCCTCGGACACCAACCAGACGGTGCTCGACCACATCACGATCCTGGAGAAGACCGGGCGGGTCGACTTCGACGCCATCGCCAACGACTCCGTGTCCGGTACGACCGCCAGCCCGACCGGTCCGTCGGCGCCGGTCCCCGGCCAGGTCGCGCCCTCGGCGCCGGCAGCCGAGGCCACCGGTGACATCGGTACGACCTCCCGGCCGTCGCCGGGCGCACCCGGCACGGTCAACACCAGCCGGCCGGATCCGGTGGACTCCGAAGGCGTGCTGCAGTGAACCGCGCGAGCCGGACGGAACCTCAAATGTTGCTCTGAAGGTTCCGGGGACGGGATTCGGGCCCCTGCGGTGGGGCCATACCCCCGTCACGTTCTTCGAGGAGACGGCAGGGAGGGGACGGACCATGGAGCGACTGGGAACGGGCATCGGGTGGCGGCCGGAGATCGCCGACGCCGTGGAGCGCATGCCGGGCATCGACTGGGTCGAGGCCGTGGCCGAGAACGTGTGCCCCGGGCACCTCCCCGAGTCGCTGCTGCGGCTGCGCGAACGCGGGGTGACCGTGATCCCGCACGGTGTCTCGCTCGGCCTCGGCGGCGCGGACCGGCCCGACGCCGGGCGCCTGGCCGCGCTGGCCGAGCGGGTGGAGGCGCTGGGCGCTCCGCTGGTCACCGAGCACATCGCGTTCGTACGGGCAGGGGGACCGCTGACGGCGTCCCCGCTCCTCGAGGCCGGGCACCTGCTGCCCGTGCCGCGCACCCGGGACGCGCTCGACGTGCTGTGCGAGAACATCCGCATAGCGCAGGACGCCCTGCCGGTGCCGCTCGCCGTCGAGAACATCGCCGCGCTGATCTCCTGGCCGGGTGAGGAGATGACCGAGGGGCAGTTCCTGTACGAACTCGCCGACCGGACCGGCGTACGGCTGCTGATCGACGTGGCCAACCTGCACACCAACCACGTCAACCGTGGCGAGGACCCGGCCAAGGCGCTCGCCGAGCTGCCGCTGGAGGCCATCGCGTACGTCCATGTCGCGGGCGGCTTCGAACGCGACGGCGTCTGGCACGACAGCCACGCCCACCCGGTGCCACAGCCGGTCCTCGACATCCTGACCGACCTCGCGTCCCGGGTCGCACCGCCCGGGGTCCTGCTGGAGCGGGACGAGAACTTCCCCGAACCGGCGGTACTGGAAGGGGAGTTGGAGGCGATCCGGGGGGCCGTGCAGATGGGGCGGGCTGCCCGGGCGGAGGCAGTGGCGCAGGAGACGGCGGACATGGGCACCGCCACACCGTCCGCAACGCCCGCTTCCGCCCCGACGTCCGCCGCCACCCCCGCTCCTTCCACCGATGCCGCCCGTCAGCGGCTCGGCCTCGCACAGGCCGCGCTGTTGTCCGCGCTCGTCGCCGGGACGCCCGTGCCGGAGGGGTTCGACCGGGTGCGGCTCGGCGTGCAGGCGCGGGCGCTCGCCGGGAAGCGGGCCGATGTCGTGGGCAAGGTCGCGCCCGAGCTGCCGGAGATCCTCGGCGAGGCGTACCGGCCCGCCTTCCTCGCGTACGCCCACGGGCACCCGATGACCGGCGGCTACCGCCGCGACGCCCTGGACTTCGCCGAGCATCTGCTGCTCGGCGGGCGGCCGGCGGAGGGCCGGGCCCGGCAGGAGCTGCGGGAGTGGTGGCTGGAGCGGTCGGGTCCTGTGCCGCGGTCGCAGCGGCCGGGGATGGGGATAGCGCGGGCCGCGCGGAGGGTGCTGCTGCACCGCTGAGTGTGCGCGGGACAACAGCCCGCCGGACTGGGCCCTCCTGAACCCCGCAGTAATATTCGGTGCCGTACAGGAGGCACCATGCGACCGCGACCACCCGTCACCGGCCGAGGCATAGTCAGCGGCACCGGGGTCATCATCATCGGCCTGACGGCCACCCTGCTGGCGTTGATCTTCCCGATCTGGTCGTACGCCGACCGGTCCGGGACCGGGACCGACGCCGATGTGCTGAACGCCCAGACCGTGTCGACGCAGTACGGCCCGCTGTCTGCCCTCGACCGCGACTTCATCACGAAGGTCCGGCTGGCGGGGCTGTGGGAGCTGCCCGCCGGCCAGCAGGCCGAGCAGAAGGGCACCACCGAGGCCGTACGGACGGCGGGGCGGCACCTCGTCGAGGGGCACACCTTCCTGGACCAGCGGGTACGGGACGTCGCGGCCAAGCTCGGGCTCGAACTGCCGGGCGAGCCCAACGCCCAGCAGAAGGACTGGCTGGCGACCCTGAACGCGGCCCAGGGCACGGACTACGACCGCAAGTTCGCCAACATCCTGCGGCTGGCGCACGGCAGGGTGTTCTCGGTCGTCGCCCAGGTCCGTGCGAGCACCCGCAACTCGCTGGTGCGGGCGCTCGCCGACGACGCGAACACGACCGTCCTTGACCACATCAAGGTCCTGGAGGCCACCGGGTACGTCGACTGGGACGCCCTGGCCCGGGACCTCGCCTCCACGAGCACTCCGCCGCTCAGCAACTCCTCTGCCCCGCCCGGCCCGACGACCGACCCCGGCCAGGTCGTCCCGGTCACGCCCTCGGTGGCCGGGACCTACACGCTCCCGCCGGCCGCCTCCAGCCCGCCGCCGCAGTAGCGAGGGTCCGCTTCAGGACAAACGGAACGTCACATGCAGGCAACGCTCCGTCCGGATTGTGAACAGGCCATGGCGTTTCACTGGGCCTTTGGCATAGAAACGCGGCATGTTCTGGGTACTTCTCCTGCTGCTGGCCTGGGCCGTCGCCGGCACAGCGTGTACGCGGCTGTGCCTGGCCGCCGTACGCGCGGCGGCCGTCGACGAGGACTCCCGGGATCACGACCTGACGCTCTACGAAGCCGCGTTCCTGTCCGGCGGGCCCAGGCGGGTCGCCGATCTGACCATGGTCTCCATGGCCCGGCAGCGGCGGCTGCTGCTCGCCCACACCGGGTGGGCCACGGTGGTCGATCCGCGCGGGCGGGACGACATGGAGCGGTCCGTCATAGGGGCCATCGGGCCCGAGGGGCAGAACCGTATCGAACCGGTGCGGGCGGCGGCGGCCTCCGCGGACGCGGTCGCCGGTCTCGCCGACCGGCTGGTCAGCGCGGGGCTCGCCGTGCCCGCCGGCGCCCGGACCACGGTCGCGGCCGGGGTGCGCCAGGTGCAGCTGGCCGCGGTCGCCGTCCTCGCCCTGGGCGCGATCGCGCTGCTGGTGCCGGCCCAGCCGGACATGCCCCGCGGCCTGGTCGCCCTGTGGTTCGCGCTGCCGCTGGCCCTGACCCTGAGCTGTCTGGCCGTCGCGCGGATCGAGGTCCATCCGTACTCGCGCTGGGCCTCCCCCGCCGGACAGCGGCTGCTCGGCACCCTCGCCAGGCGCGCCGGGAACGGCGACGACCGTACCTACCTCACGACCGTCGCCGTACGAGGCATCCGCGCAGTCGGCGAACCCGACGTGCGCGCCGCCTTCGCGCACCGGGAGCACACCTGAGGCCTGCCGATCGCCGAGGCACATCCTGGCGCGAACCGCAACCCGGGGGCGCATAGGAGGCATTGGCGCCGACACCGCCGGGGCGGTGCTTGCCTTCGACGATCATCGAACGAAACATCCCTTTTGTCGCCGCCGTGCACCGAAGGGATACGTCATGCGAGCTGCCGTCCTCTACTCGGCCGCCGGATCCTTGCTCCTGGCCACCCTCACCGCCGCTCCGGCCGGCTCCGCACCCGGCGCCCCCGGCGCGGCCGAGTCGAGAGGTACGGCGGCGGCCGCCGCACGTGCGCGTGCCGCCGGCATCGACTTCGGGAAGTGCACCGACATGCAGGACATGCCGGGGACCATGGAGTGCGGCACGGTGTCGGTTCCGCTCGACTACGCGCACCCCGGCGGCAAGCAGATCAAACTGGCCGTCAGCCGGGTGCGGGCCACGCACAAGGATCCGGGCAACAGCAAGCACCGGGTGCCCCGGCAGGGCTCCCTGGTCTACAACCCGGGCGGCCCGGGCGGCGACGGTCTGTACTTCCCGCTCGTCGGCCTGCAGCCGAAGTGGAAGCGCCTCGCGGCGGCCTACGACCTGATCGGCTACTCCCCGCGCGGCGTCGGCCGGTCCGCGCCGCTGTCCTGCGAGGATCCCAAGCGCTTCGTCAAGGCGCCCTCGGAGGCGCCGTCGTTCCCCTCGGAGTCGTACAAGAAGGAGCGCATCGCGGAGGCGCAGGCCTACGCGCGCGGGTGCGCCAAGCGGACGGGCAGCGCGCTGCGGTTCTACAACTCCCTCAACAACGCCCGCGACCTGGACGTCCTGCGGGCGGCGCTGCGCGAGAACCGGCTGACGTTCATGGGGGCGTCGTACGGCACCTACTTCGGAGCGCTGTACGCGACGCTGTTCCCCTCGCATGTGCGGCGGATGGTCTTCGACTCGGTGGTGAACCCGTCCCCGGAGCAGATCTGGTACCGCAACAACCTCGACCAGTCGGCCGCGTTCGAGAGCCGCTGGGCGGACTTCCGGGAGTGGGTGGCCCGGCACGACGACGTCTACGGGCTGGGAAAGACGGCCACCGTGGTCGAGCACAACTACAAGAAGGTGAGCGCGCAGCTCGCGGCCGAACCGGCGGGCGGCAAGGTGGGGCCGGCGGAGCTGCAGAGCGCGTTCCTGCAGGCCGGGTACTACGACGACTACTGGCCCCTGCGCGCGCAGGCGTTGTCGGCGTTCGTGAAGGGCGACCCGAAGCCGCTGATCGAGCAGGCCGGGCCGACCACGGAGGCCGCGGCCGAGGCGGAGAACTCCAACGCGGTGTACACGGCCGTCGAGTGCAACGACGCGCCCTGGCCGACGGACTTCAGGGTCTGGGACCGGGACAACACACGGCTCGCGCGCATTGCGCCCTTCGAGACCTGGGACAACGTGTGGATGAACCTGCCGTGCGCCTACTGGCCGGCGCCCCGGCAGCAGCCCCTCGATGTGCGGACCGGGCCGGGTGAGCTGACGCCGACGCTGATCCTTGCCGCCGAGAGGGATGCGGCGACGCCGTACGACGGGGCGCTGGCGCTGCACCGGCGGCTGTCCGGCTCGGTCCTGGTGACGGAGCGGGACGCCGGCACGCACGGCATCGGAGGTGGCCCGAACCTCTGCATCAACGGCTTCCTGGACGCGTATCTGCTGGAGGGCCGTCTGCCGGAGCAGCGCGCGGCCTGCGCCCCGCACGCGGAGCCGGAGCCGAAGACGGCGGACGACCGTTCCCAGCCGGCGCCCCTGAAGGAGTCGCCGAAGGGGAAGGCCCGAGGCTGAGAGCGAGTGTCCGGACCCGGCCGGGGTCCGGACACGGCCGGGGTCCGGACACGGCCTTGGCTACGCCAGGCCCGCGACGAGCTCCGCGATGTCCTTGCGGCGCCCGGTGTAGAACGGGACCTCCTCGCGGACGTGCATCCGGGCCTCGGAGGCACGCAGGTGGCGCATGAGGTCGACGATGCGGTACAGCTCGTCGGCCTCGAAGGCCAGGAGCCACTCGTAGTCGCCCAGCGAGAACGACGCGACCGTGTTGGCACGCACGTCCGGGTAGCCGCGGGCCATCTTGCCGTGGTCGGCGAGCATGCGGCGGCGGTCCTCGTCGGGCAGCAGGTACCAGTCGTAGCTGCGCACGAAGGGGTAGACGCTGACGTAGTTGCGCGGCGTCTCGTCGGCGAGGAAGGCCGGGATGTGCGAGCGGTTGAACTCGGCGGGGCGGTGCAGCGCCATGTTCGACCAGACCGGCTTCAGAGCACGGCCCAGCTTGGTGCGGCGGAAGAGGTTGTACGCCTCCTGCAGCTGGTCGCTGGTCTCCGCGTGCCACCAGATCATGAGGTCGGCGTCGGCGCGCAGACCGGACACGTCGTACGTGCCGCGGATCGTCACGTCCTTGGCGGCGAGCTGGTCGAACAGCTCCTGGACCTCGTCGGCGTAGCCCGCACGGTCCTCGGGCAGCACGTCCTTCAGCTTGAAGACGGACCACAGGGTGTAGCGGATGACCTCGTTGAGGTCCTTGGCCAGCTTGCCCTTGTTCGCGATCCGGTCAGGGGCAGTGGTGGGGGCGTCGTCACTCATGCGGCTATTCTCCCGCTCCGCCGTGCAGACTCTGCACCGGGTTGGCGGTGAGCTCGTCCACACCGCTCAGGTCTCCCCCGATCTGGTCCACGGCCGCGTACGCGCTCGCGATACAGGCCGGGATGCCCACGCCGTCGTACTGCGCACCGCACACGGCGAGGCCCGGCAGCTTGGCGACGTGCTCGCGGATGCGGGCCACGCGCGCGTGGTGGCCGACGGGGTACTGGGGCAGGCCGTCGGTCCAGCGGGTGACACGGGTTTCGAGCGGGGTTGCGTCCAGTCCGGTGGCCTCGCGCAGGTCGTGACGGGATACATCCACCAGGCCGGCGTCGTCCCGCTGGAGGATCTCGGTCTCGCCGTACCGGCCGACGGAGGTGCGCAGGACGACCGTGTCCGGGTTCTCCTCGGCGATCCAGCCCCACTTCTGCGAGGCGAACGTCGACGCCTTGATGGTGCGCCCGTCGACCGGCGGCACCAGGAATCCGCTGCCCTCGGGGAGTGCGGTGTCGGAACGGCGGTAGGCGAGTGTGACCAGGGCCATGGACGCATACTCGACGGCGGCGAGCTCGGTGGCGGCCTCCGGTGCCTCGGGGCGCAGGAGGCCGGCGGCCGCGGGGGCGGGGACGGCCACGACGACGGCGTCCGCCTGCAGCACGCGGTCACCGGCGACGACACGCCAGCCGCCGGGTGCCTCGCGGCGCAGCTCCGTCACCGGCGTCCCGGTAAGGATCTCGCCGCCGCGCGCGCGGACCGAGTCCGCCACCGCGAGCGGCAGGCTGCCGACGCCGCCCCGGATGCCCATGAAGACCGGGCCGGTCTGCTGGGCCGCGGCCATCCTGGCCTGGATCTCCCGGACCCCTTCGGTGAGCGAGTCGTGGGTCTTCGCGACCTGGTAGAGCTGCGGGACCGCCGAGCGCATCGAGATGCGGTACGCGTCGCCCGCGTAGACGCCGCCGAGGAGCGGCTCCACCAGGCGGTCGACGACCTCGCGGCCGAGCCGCGCCGCCACGTACTCCCCGACCGCCACGTCGTCGCCGACCTCCGTGCGGGGCAGGTCGGCGTCGCGCTCGATGCGGGCCAGGCCCTCGTCGGAGAGGACCCCGGTCAGGGCGGACGCGGTGCCGGGGACGCCCATGACATGACCCTTGGGCATGGGGCGCAGGGCGCCGCGGGTCCAGATCGAGGCCGTCGCGGTGGCCGGCGGCTGCAGGCGCTCGTCGAGGCCCACCTCGCGCGCGAGGGCGACCGCTTCGGGCCTGCGGGCCAGCATCGACTCGGCGCCGAAGTCCACGCGCGCGTCGGCGATCCCACCGGGCAGCAGCTTGCCGCCGACCCGGTCCGACGCCTCCAGCACGGTCACCCGCGCACCGCGCTGCAACAGCCGGTGGGCCGCGGCCAGCCCGGCGATCCCGGCTCCGATGACGACGACCTGCCCCGTACCCGTACGAGTCTCCACTTCGCGCATGTCGTCAAGCCTCTCAGACCCCACTGACAGTCAGCCCGCGCCTCGGTGTCCTTCACGAGTCCTGACCGTGACCGCATCGGGACCGCCCGGGCCCAACGTCCCGGCCCGTCCCGGCGTCGAAGGAGCGTCAGTCGTCACGACCCTCGGGGGTACCGCCACATGCGCGCACTTCATTCCGTACGACCGGTTCAGGCCCTGGCCGCGCTCCTGCTGGCCTCGGCCCTCGCGCTGGCCGGCTGCAGCGGCGCCAACGACTCCTCCTCCAGCGACGCCGGCGGGGGCGCGGCCGACAAGGCCGCCGCACCGGGCGCCCAGCAGGAGGGCGCGTCGGGCCGCGGCAAGGCGAACGGCAGCAGGAAGGCACCCAAGCTCACCGCGAACCACATCATCCGCACCGCCTCGCTGACCGTACAGGTCAAGGACGTGCCCAAGGCCCTGGACGAGGCCCGCACGACCACCGAGAACGCGGGCGGCTACGTCGGCGACGAGACCACCAGCCGGGACGAGAAGGGCCACGAGCGCACCCGCGTGGTCCTGCGTGTGCCCGTCGACAAGTACGACGAGGTCCTCGCCGACCTCCAGGGCACCGGCAAGCTCCTCGACCGCACCGCGAAGGCCGAGGACGTCACCGACCAGGTCGTCGACGTGGACAGCCGGATCAAGTCGCAGCGGGCGAGCGTGGCCCGGGTGCGCGAGCTGATGGACCAGGCCACCAAACTGAGCGATGTGGTGGAGCTGGAGGGCGAGTTGAGCAGCCGGGAGGCCGATCTGGAGGCGCTGCTCGCCCAGCAGGCGTCCCTCAAGGACCGCACGAGCCTTGCCACGATCACCCTGTCCCTGTCGGAGACTCCGGTGAAGAAGGCCGCCGAGGACGACGACCCGGGGTTCGTGGACGCGCTGGCCGGCGGCTGGGACGCGTTCGTGACGATGCTGCGCTGGCTCGCGGTGGCGTTCGGCGCGGTGCTGCCGTTCGCGGCGGTGGCGGCCCTGGTCGTGTTGGCGTGGCTGCGGCTCGTCCGGCCCCGGCTGCCGCGCCGCCCGGCCCCCGCACCGGCGACGAGCGCGCTGGGCCCGCTGCCCACGGCCCGTCCGGCGCCGCAGGCGCCGAGCCCGCGGGAGAACGACGAGGACTGAACCGCAAGATCCGTCAGCGGTCCTGAAATGCCCTGCCCCCGTAGCCTGTTCACATGGACATGAGCGCTGCGCGGGAACGACTGGTGGTGATCGGCGGCGACGCCGCGGGGATGTCCGCGGCGTCGCAGGCACGGCGGCTGAAGGGCCCCGACGAGCTGGAGATCGTGGCCTTCGAGCGCGGCCACTTCACCTCGTTCTCGGCGTGCGGCATCCCGTACTGGGTCGGGGGCGACGTCGAGGAACGGGACGAGTTGATCGCCCGTACGCCCGAGGAGCACCGCGGGCGGGACATCGACCTGCGCATGCGGACGGAGGTCGTCGAGATCGACGTGGCGGGCGGTCGGGTACGCGCGCGTGACGTCGATTCCGGCGCCGAGTCCTGGACGTCGTACGACAAACTCGTGATCGCGACCGGTGCCCGCCCGATCCGCCCGGACATGCCCGGCGCGGACGCGCCCGGAGTCCACGGCGTGCAGACCCTCGACGACGGCCAGGCGCTCATCGACTCGCTCACGCGCACGCGTGGCCGTCGCGCGGTGGTCGTCGGGGCGGGCTACATCGGCGTGGAGATGGCCGAGGCGCTCATCAACCGCGGCTACGAGGTGACGGTCGTCAACCGCGGCAGCGAGCCGATGTCCACGCTCGATGCGGACATGGGCCGGCTGGTGCACGAGGCCATGGAGGGCATGGGCATCACCATGGTCAACGACGCCGAGGTCACCAAGCTGCACACCGGCGACGACGGTCGGGTGCGGGCCGTGGCGACGGAGGACGCCGAGTACCCGGCGGACGTGGTGGTCCTGGGCATCGGCGTACGCCCGGAGACGGCGCTCGCGAAGGCGGCGGGTCTGCCCCTGGGCACCCACGGCGGCCTGCTCACCGACCTCGCCATGCGGGTGCGCGGGCACGAGAACATCTGGGCCGGCGGCGACTGCGTGGAGGTCCTCGACCTGGTCTCCGGCCAGGAGCGCCACATCGCCCTCGGCACCCATGCGAACAAACACGGCCAGGTCATCGGCACCAACGTCGGCGGCGGTTACGCCACGTTCCCCGGTGTCGTCGGCACAGCGGTGTCCAAGGTCTGCGACCTGGAGATCGCCCGCACGGGCCTGCGCGAGAAGGACGCGCGCAGGGTCGGCCTCCAGTTCGAAACGGTCACCATCGAGTCGACGAGCCGCGCGGGCTACTACCCGAACGCCTCCCTCATGACGGTGAAGATGCTCGCCGAGCGCCGGACGGGCCGCCTGCTGGGAGTACAGATCGTCGGCAGGGAGGGCGCGGGCAAGCGCGTCGACATCGCAGCGGTGGCTCTGACGGCCGGGATGACGGTGGAACAGATGACGGCCCTGGACCTGGGCTACGCACCCCCGTTCAGCCCGGTCTGGGACCCAGTGCTGGTCGCCGCCCGCAAGGCGTCAAAGGCAGTGCAGCAGCTGCCCTGAAGGGGCGCGGGGAACCCGCACCCCTTCGGCGAAACCGCTACGCCGAGCCGTTGATCCGCTCGATGGCCTGCCGCGCCTGCTCCGTCGGAGGCCGCGGCGGCAACGACGACACGGACGCCGTGGACGTCACCGCCGCCGGCTGCTCCCCCGCCGGCTTCGCATGCGCGGCGCTCCGCACGGACCGCAGCCGCTGGCTCACCGCCTCGTCCAGTGTCACCGGCCGCTGCATCTGTGCAGCCAGCCGTCCGGCCTCCTGGCCGAGCCGGGCGACGTCCTCCCACGGCAGCTTCACCACCAGGGAGATCTCCGCCTCGCCGTCGGGCGTCGCGTGCATCGCAGGAGTAACTCGGTCGTTCATCGCCTGTTCCTCACGTCGTCCCCGCGACCCGCCTTCCCCGTGCCGCGGGCGGTTGAGGAGTCATACGCACGCGCGCGTGCAGGTGTTCACCGATTCGCCCGGCGCATCGGGGGCACTAATTCCTTGTGGTCATCCCCGTCCATGACGTGAACCCGGTGCGCCGCACCCCCTGGGTGACGTACGCACTGATCGCCGCGAACTTCTACGTCTTCCTGTCCACGCCCGGCATCGCCGGTTCCGTGACGGGTGAGAGCAGCCTGTCCCAGCTGTGCCACCTGCAGGCGTTCCTGGACCACTATGCCGCGGTGCCAAGGGAGTTGATCCACCATCAGATGCCGCGGGTGGTGCCGACCGGCGACGTGGGCCCGCACGGCGCGGGCTGTGTGGTGGCCCCGCCGGGCTACGACAAGTCCCCGGCCGTCAGCGTCTTCACGGCGATGTTCCTGCACGGCGGCTGGCTGCATCTGCTGGGCAACATGCTGTTCCTGCTGATCTTCGGCAACAACGTCGAGGACCGCATGGGCCACATCAGGTTCGTGCTGTTCTACGTGGTCTGCGGCTACGCGGCGTCGTACGGCTTCGCGCTCCTGAACGACGACTCGGGCGAGCCGCTGATCGGCGCGTCCGGCGCCATCGCGGGCGTCCTGGGCGCTTATCTGGTGCTGTATCCGAAGGCCAGGGTGTGGGTCCTCGTGCCGTTCCTGATCTTCCTGCCGCTGAGACTGCCGGCCTGGCTGGTGCTGGGCTTCTGGTTCGTACTGCAGGCGTTCTACTCGTCCGGCGAGGGCGTCTCGAAGGCGGGCACGGTGGCGTACGCGGCGCATGTCGTCGGCTTCCTCGCCGGCATGCTGCTCGCCTGGCCGCTCAAACCGGGCACCCCACCGCCACCGGAACCGCGCGGCCTGCTGTTCGGCAGGAAGGCGCGGCCCCGGCACACCTGGTGAGTCAGCGGGCCGTCTGCGTGTGGACGTACTCCACGAGGCGGGTCAGCGCGTCGGGGTCGGTGGACGGCATGACGCCGTGGCCGAGGTTGAAGACATGGCCCTCGAGGTCTGCGGCCGAGTCGAGGACCTCGCGGGTCTTGGCCTCGACGGCCTCCTTGGAGGCGAACAGGACGGCCGGGTCGAGGTTGCCCTGGAGCGCCTTGCCGGGGCCGACCCGGCGGGCCGCCTCGTCGAGGGGGACGCGCCAGTCGACGCCGACGACGTCCGCGCCGGCCTCGCCGATGAGCTTCAGCAGCTCGCCGGTGCCGACGCCGAAGTGGATGCGCGGGACGCCGTACCCGGCGACGGCCTCGAAGACCTTGGCGGAGGCCGGCATCACCGAGCGGCGGTAGTCGACCGGGGCGAGGGCGCCGGCCCAGGAGTCGAAGAGCTGGACCGCCGAGGCGCCCGCCTCGATCTGCACCTTCAGGAATGCGGTCGTGATCTCCGCGAGACGGTCGAGCAGGTCGGCCCAGAGCTCGGGGTCGCCGTACATCATCGCCTTGGCGTTCTCGTACGTGCGCGACGGGCCGCCCTCGACGAGGTAGCTCGCAAGGGTGAAAGGCGCACCGGCGAAACCGATGAGCGGGGTCGGGCCGAGCTCGCGGGTGAGCAGGCCGATCGCCTCGGTGACGTAGGAGACGTCCTCGGGGGTGAGGTCGCGCAGCTGGGCCAGGTCGGCGCGGGTGCGGATCGGCTTCTCGACGACCGGGCCGACGCCGGGCTTGATGTCGAGGTCGATGCCGATGGCCTTGAGCGGGACGACGATGTCGCTGTAATAGATCGCCGCGTCCACGTTGTGCCGGCGCACCGGCTGGAGCGTGATCTCGGCCACCAGCTCGGGCCGCGTGCAGGACTCGAGCATGGGGATGCCCTCGCGCGCCTTGAGGTACTCGGGCAGCGAGCGGCCGGCCTGCCGCATGAACCACACGGGCGTGTGCGGCACGGGCTCGCGCCTGCACGCCTTCAGGAAGGCTGATTCGTACGTGGCTGCCGGCTGCGTCTGGGCCTGGCCCGCGGGGCTCTCGTTCGCACTCACGACGGCAAGTCTCGCACGGCGCCACGGGGACGGGAGCAGGGGTTGGCGGGGCACGATCCGGACAGGCGGCCCCCGCACGGGTGTCCCTCCCTGCACGGAGCCCCCGTTCCCCTTAATCTTCCCCGCATGGCTGCGGCTCAGGGACGACTGTCGGACGGCGCTGACGGAATGGACGACTCCAAGGAGGGGGACCGGAATGGGAGCAGTACTCCCCCGGCGCCCTTCCGGGCTGCCGTCGACGCGCTGAGGGCCGCGCGGCTGCGGCCACAGATCGAGGTCGAGGCGACGCGCCCACCGCAGCGGCTCGCCCCGTTCGCGTACGCGCTGGAGGCCACCGTCGTCGACGGCGACCAGGACCTGGCCGACGGCCGTCTGGTGCTGCTGCACGACCCGGACGGGCACGACGCCTGGCGGGGCGCCTTCCGGTTGGTGACGCTGGTGCGTGCGGAGCTGGAGCCGGAGATGGCCGCCGACCCGCTGCTGCCCGACGTCTGCTGGTCCTGGCTGACCGGCGCGCTCCAGGCGCGCGGACTGTCGTACGGCGAACCGAGCGGCACCGTCACGCGCGCCAGCTCCCACTACTTCGGCGGTCTGTCGGACCGCCCGGCCGCCTCGCAGATCGAGATCCGCGCCTCCTGGACGCCCCGCGAGGGCCTGGGCGGCGTTCCCGACACGGCGGCCCATCTGGCCTCCTGGTGCGATCTGCTGGCCCAGGTCGCGGGCCTGCCGCCGGCCGGCCCGGGCGACGCGTCGGTGGTGACGCTGCCGCAGCGACGGGACCCGCAGTCCCGCTGACCGTCACACCGTCTGCACGGCCACCTCCCTGACCGTCACTTTGTCGATACGGCCACTTTCAATCACGAATCGCATCTCGAACGAACCGATTCGTTCACCGAACGATCGATCGCATGTCCGAATTGACTGATTGTTACTCACTAAATCGTGATCTTTCTCTAAAGGACTTCGGGTTTGGTGCCGAAGACGACTGTGACCTTGAAAGCCGTCCCGCACCCCAGGAGGCCTGGTGTCCGTTCTCCTCGAGCAGCCCGCAAGCCTGGTCGCCTACCGCCCGAACAAGCCGACCGCAATGGTGGTCGTGGCCGACCCGCGCGTCCGCTCCACCGTCACCCGCCACCTGTGGGCGCTCGGTGTGCGCGATGTCATCGAGGCCTCGTCCATCGCGGAGGCTCGTCCCCGCATCGGCAACCCCCGCGACATCTGTGTCGCCGACGTCCACCTGCCCGACGGCTCGGGCCTGACCATCCTCTCGGAGACCCGCGCCGCGGGGTGGCCCAACGGTCTCGCCCTGTCCGCCGCCGACGACATCGGCGCGGTGCGCAACGCCCTCGCGGGAGGCGTGAAGGGCTACGTCGTCACCGGCACCCGTACGAACGTCGGGCTCCCCACCCGGCCGGGCGCCGCCCCCATCGGGTCCGCCGCCGCCCGTATGCACCGCCGCCCCCCGGGTGCCCCGAGTCACCCGGGTGGCTACCGCGAGCTCTCCGGCCGCGAGGTCGAGGTGCTGCGACTGGTCGCGGAGGGGCAGTCGAACAAGGCGATCGGCGTCTCGATGGGCCTGTCCGCGCTGACCGTCAAGAGCCACCTCGCCCGCATCGCCCGCAAGCTCGGCACGGGTGACCGTGCCGGCATGGTCGCGGTGGCCCTGCGGACCGGCATCATCCACTGAGTCCGGTCGCCGCCTCTTGCCCCGGTCGTTCAAATCCCCACTATTCACGGACGTGAACCGAATCGGCCTCCGGTCCTCCCGCCCGTACCCCACCTGTCGTGAACCGGATGTTTCACCGACCTGACTGGTTTACGACCCTCAAGCGCCCGTCGACGGAACGTTACGTCGGCGGGCGCTGTCCATACACAGATACCCTTGACAGGTGACCGACGCCCAAGAGACCGCAGCAGACAGCCCACTGCGAACCACCGGAGGCGCCCCTCCGGAAGCCGGCGGATCTTCTGTTACGGGGGCGCCCGACCCAGAGCCCAGCGCGGAACCCGGCCCTGAACCCATCCCTTTGCTCGAGCCGCGCGAAGGCATTCCGCCCGTGATCGTCGACGCGGACGCGCTCGCCGAGGTGATCGCCGCGTTCGCCGCCGGCTCCGGGCCCGTCGCCGTCGATGCCGAACGTGCGTCGGGGTACCGATATGGCCAACGTGCATATTTGGTCCAGCTGCGCCGCGAGGGCGCGGGGACCGCGCTGATCGACCCCGTGGCCTGCCCCGATCTGTCCGGGCTCGGCGAGGCGCTGTCCGGCGTGGAGTGGGTGCTGCACGCGGCCACTCAGGATCTGCCCTGTCTGCGCGAGATAGGCATGGTGCCGACGCGGCTGTTCGACACCGAGCTCGCGGGTCGGCTCGCCGGATTCCCCCGGGTCGGTCTCGGCGCCATGGTCGAGAGCGTCCTGGGCTTCGTACTGGAAAAGGGGCACTCCGCGGTCGACTGGTCGACCCGGCCGCTGCCCGAGCCCTGGCTGCGGTACGCGGCGCTGGACGTCGAGCTCCTCGTCGACCTGCGGGACGCGCTGGAGAAGGAGCTGGACCGGCAGGGGAAGCTGGAGTGGGCGCGGCAGGAGTTCGACGCGATCGCCTCGGCTCCGCCGCCCGAGCCCCGCAAGGATCCCTGGCGGCGGACGTCCGGGATGCACAAGGTGCGGCGGCGGCGGCAGCTCGCCGTGGTGCGGGAGCTGTGGCAGACGCGGGACCGGATCGCCCAGCGGCGGGATGTGTCGCCGGGCAAGGTGCTCGGGGACGCCGCCATCGTGGAGGCGGCGCTCGCCCTTCCGGCCAATGTGCATGCGCTGGCCGCGCTGAACGGGTTCGGGCATCGGATGGGGCGGCGGCAGCTCGAGCAGTGGCAGGCCGCGGTGGATCGTGCGAAGGCTCTGACCGAGGCGCAGTTGCCGGCGCCCGGGCAGCCGGTTACGGGGCCTCCGCCCCCGCGCTCCTGGGCCGACAAGGATCCCGCGGCTGCGGCTCGCCTCTCGGCGGCCCGGGCGGCGGTGTCTGCATTGGCCGAGCGGCTCAACATGCCTCAGGAGAATCTGATTACGCCGGACACGGTACGGCGGGTTTGCTGGGAGCCGCCGAAGGAAGTGGGTGCGGAGTCCGTTGGGGCCGCGCTGGCAGGGTACGGTGCCCGGCCCTGGCAGGTTGAGCAGGTGACGCCGGTTTTGGTGGCGGCGCTTTCCGCCTAGCCCCGCACCCCTCAGGAACACCTCACCTGGTCGCACCTCGGGTGAAACCGTTGTAGATGTACCGCTGCAGGCTCAGGAAGACGATCAGGGTCGGCAGGATGACGAGGATCGCTCCTGCCGAGATCGTTTCCCAGTGGGCGCCGAAAGGGCCCTTGAAGCGGAACAGGGACGTCGAGATCACGCCAAGATCCTGGGACGGCATGTAGAGGAAGGGTATGTAGAAGTCGTTGTAGACGGTGATCCCCTTCACGATGACCACCGTGGCGATCGCCGGTTTCAGGAGCGGGAAGATGATCTTTCGGTAGATCGTGAAGGCGTTGGCGCCGTCGATGCGGGCCGCCTCGTCGAGGGACGTCGGGATGGATCGTACGAACTGCAGGAAGATGTAGATCGAGACGATGTCCGTGCCCATGTAGAGCGCGATCGGCGCCCAGAGGGTGTTGAACATTCCGAAGCTGTTGACTATCTGGAAGGTCGCGACCTGGGTGGTGACGCCGGGGACCAGGGCCGCCAGCAGGAAGAGCGCCACCACCAGCTTTTTGAACCGGAACGTGAAGCGGTCTATGGCGTACGCCGTCATCGAGCCGATCAGGACCGTGCCGCCGATGGCGAAGACCAGGATGAAGGCCGTGTTGCCGAAGGCCGAGAGCATGCGGCCGTCCTGGAACGCCGTCACGTAGTTGTGGAGGTTCAGCAGGTCGTCGGGGGGTGTCAGGGCTCCGCTGTCGTTCGCCATCTCCTTGTCCGACTTGAGGGAGGTGAGGAGGACTACGCCCAGCGGGAGCAGGACCACCACGGCTGCGGTGATCAGCGACAGGTACATGAGCGTGCGGGCCACCGCTCTGCGTGTCATACGAGGTCCACCTTGTCGTCGGGGACGAGGCGGCGCTGCAGCCAGGTCACCGCCAGGATGATCAGCAGGAGCACTACCGCGGCCGCCGAGGCGAGGCCCGTCTTGTTGAACTGGAAGGCCAGCTTCACCGTCTGGATCACGAAGGTCTCGGTACCGGTCGCGCCGCCGGTCATGATGTACGGGATCTCGAAGGCAGACAGGGAGCCGTGGGTCATCCCTCGCTGACCGGCTCCCTGACCTCGGTGTGGACCGATGACGCGACCGCCACGACGGAGGCCGTGCGGTATCTGGCGGCGCTGGGGCATCGGCGGATCGCGCGGGTGGGGGGTGCGGCGGCGCTCGGGCACACGGCGATGCGGACGGCCGCCTTCGACGAGGCGGCACAGGCGCTGGAGCTGGCAGGGGCCTGGCAGGTCACCACGGACTACTCCGGCGAGGCGGGTGCGCGCGCCACTCGGTCGCTCCTTGCGGCCTCGGCGGCCGACCGGCCGACGGCGATCGTCTACGACAACGACATCATGGCGGTCGCGGGGCTCTCGGTGGCCGCGGAGATGGGGCTGAACGTGCCGGGCGACGTCTCGCTGCTGGCGTGGGACGACTCCCAGCTCTGCCGGCTCACCCACCCGACCCTCTCCGCCATGAGCCATGACGTGCACGGATTCGGTGCGGACGTGGCCAGGACGTTGTTCGGGGTGATCACAGAAGAGGGGCCGGGATCACATCCCGTACCCACCCCGGTACTGACTCCCAGGGGATCGACGGCCCCTCCTCGGATGTGACCTTCGCCGCTCCCCCCTCCAGGACTGTGCAGCTACGTTACCCGTAAGTAGCATGGGACCTGAGCGCGCGCTCAGCGCTTGCGTGCCGCAGCAGTGCCATCCCGCATCTGGAGGAGAGCCATCGTGCCTCGTACCGTCAGGGACGTCGTCTTCGTCGACGGCGTCCGTACCCCGTTCGGCAAGGCGGGCCCGAAGGGCATCTACCACGAGACCCGCGCCGACGACCTCGTCGTGAAGGCGATCCGGGAGCTGCTGCGCCGCAACCCGGGTCTCGACCCGAAGCAGATTGACGAGGTCGCCATCGCCGCGACCACGCAGATCGGTGACCAGGGCCTGACCATCGGCCGTACCGCAGGCATCCTCGCCGGTCTGCCGCAGTCGGTGCCCGGCTACTCGATCGACCGCATGTGTGCCGGTGCGCTGACCGCCGTCACCACCGTCGCCGGTTCCATCGCCTTCGGTGCCTACGACGCCGTCATCGCCGGTGGTGTCGAGCACATGGGCCGCCACCCGATGGGCGAGGGCGTGGACCCGAACCCGCGGTTCGTGAGCGAGAAGCTGGTCGACGAGTCCGCCCTGTTCATGGGCATGACCGCGGAGAACCTGCACGACCGCTACCCGCACATCACCAAGCAGCGCGCCGACGAGTACGCCGTGCGCTCGCAGGAGAAGGCCGCCAAGGCGTACGCCAACGGCAAGATCCAGGCCGACCTGGTGCCGATCTCCGTGCGTCGCACGAACCCGGAGGCCGGTGAGACGGGCTGGGGCCTGGTCACCGCCGACGAGCCGATGCGCCCGGGTACGACCCTGGAGAACCTCTCCGGTCTGAAGACGCCGTTCCGCGTGCACGGCCGGGTCACCGCCGGTAACGCGGCCGGTCTGAACGACGGTGCGACCGCCTCGATCATCGCCTCCGAGGACTTCGCCCGCGAGAACAACCTGCCGGTCAAGATGCGTCTCGTCTCGTACGCCTTCGTGGGCGTCGAGCCGGAGGTCATGGGCTACGGCCCGATCCCGGCCACCGAGAAGGCCCTCGCCAAGGCCGGTCTGTCGATCGAGGACATCAACCTCTTCGAGATCAACGAGGCCTTCGCCGTCCAGGTCCTGGCCTTCCTCGACCACTACGGCATCGCCGACGACGACGAGCGCGTCAACCAGTACGGTGGCGCGATCGCCTTCGGTCACCCGCTGGCCTCCTCCGGCGTCCGTCTGATGACGCAGCTGGCCCGCCAGTTCGAGGAGCAGCCGAACGTCCGCTACGGCCTGACCACCATGTGTGTCGGCTTCGGCATGGGCGCGACGGTCATCTGGGAGAACCCGCACTTCGACGGAGGCAACAAGTGAGCACCACCGAACTCCTGAAGGGCGCGGCCGAGCTGTTCCCCGACGAGGTCGTGACGTCCGCGCACGTACGCCACCTCGACCTGCCGTTCGGCGCCGGGCGCTTCGCGCTGATCACGCTGGACAACGGCTTCGACCACACCAAGCCGACCACCTTCGGCCCGGCCTCGCTGGCGAACCTGAACACCGCCATCGACCAGGTCGAGAAGGAGGCCACGGCCGGCGAGATCGTCGGTGTCGGCATCACCGGCAAGCCGTTCATCTTCGCCGTCGGCGCCGACCTCAAGGGCGTCGAGCTGCTGAAGGAGCACAAGGACGCGCTCGCCATCGGCAAGGGCGGCCACGAGGTCTTCAAGCGGCTGTCCGGCATCGCGGTGCCGACCTTCGCGTACTACAACGGTGCCGCGATGGGCGGTGGCGTCGAGGTCGGTCTGCACTGCAAGTACCGGACCGTGTCGAAGGCGCTGCCCGCCTTCTCGCTGCCCGAGGTCTTCCTCGGTCTCGTCCCCGGCTGGGGCGGCTGCACGATCCTGCCGAACCTGATCGGTGCCGACAAGGCCGTCTCGGTGATCATCGAGAACAGCCTCAACCAGAACAAGCAGCTCAAGGGTCAGCAGGTCTTCGACCTCGGTATCGCGGACGCGATCTTCGAGGGCGCCGACTTCCTGGAGCAGTCGCTGATCTGGACCGCCCAGGTGCTGAAGGGCGACGTCGAGGTCGAGCGTCCGGTGATCGACCGCGGTGAGGCCTGGGACCAGGCCGTCGCCAAGGGCCGTTTCATCGCGGACTCCAAGGTGCACGGGGCCGCTCCGGCCGCCTACCGCGCCCTCGACATCATCGCCGCCGCCAAGAACGGCGACCTGCAGCAGGGCTACGACGCCGAGGACAAGGCGCTCGCCGACCTGATCATGGGTGGCGAACTGCGCTCCGGCATCTACGCGTTCAACCTGGTGCAGAAGCGCGGCAAGCGTCCCGCCGGTGCGCCGGACAAGAACCTGGCCCGCCCGGTCACCAAGGTCGGCGTCGTGGGCGCGGGCCTCATGGCCTCGCAGCTCGCCCTGCTGTTCCTGCGCCGCCTCGAGGTGCCGGTCGTGCTGACCGACATCGACCAGGAGCGCGTCGACAAGGGTGTGGGCTACGTCCACGCCGAGATCGAGAAGCTGCTCGGCAAGGGCCGTATCAACCAGGACAAGGCCAACCGCCTCAAGGCCCTGGTCACCGGTGTGCTGGACAAGGCCGAGGGCTTCTCCGACGCCGACTTCATCATCGAGGCCGTCTTCGAGGAGATCGGCGTCAAGCAGCAGGTGTTCGCGGAGGTCGAGGCGGTCGCCCCGGCACACGCGATCCTCGCCACCAACACCTCCTCGCTGTCCGTCTCCGAGATGGCGTCGAAGCTGAAGAACCCCGAGCGGGTCGTGGGCTTCCACTTCTTCAACCCGGTCGCGATCCTCCCGCTCCTCGAGATCGTCCGCGGCGAGCAGACCGACGACGCCTCGCTGGCCACGGCCTTCGCCGTCGCCAAGAAGCTGAAGAAGACCGCGGTCCTCACCAAGGACGCCCCGGCGTTCGTCGTGAACCGCATCCTCACCCGCTTCATGGGCGAGATCCAGAACGTCATCGACGAGGGCACCCCGGTCGAGGTCGCCGAGAAGGCCGTCGAGCCGCTCGGTCTGCCGATGTCCCCGCTGGTGCTCCTGGAGCTGGTCGGTCCCGCGATCGGCCTGCACGTCTCGGAGACCCTCAACCGGGCCTTCCCGGACCGCTTCACGGTCTCCCCGAACCTCGCGGCCGTCGTCAAGGCGGGCAAGCGCGGCTTCTACGTCTACGACTCCGGCAAGCCGGAGCTGGACCCCGAGGTCGCCGCGCTGCTGAAGCAGGGCGATGTCGTCCTGACCGAGGAGCAGGTCCGCGAGCGCGTCCTCGACGCCGTCGCCCAGGAGATCGGGCTCATGCTCGACGAGGGCGTCGTCGCCGAGGCCCAGGACATCGACCTCTGCCTGATCACGGGCGCCGGCTGGCCCTTCCACCTGGGCGGCATCACGCCGTACCTGGACCGCGAGGGTGTCTCCGAGCGCGTGAACGGCAAGAAGTTCCTGGCTCCGGGTCTCGCGAGCGTCCCGGCGTAACGGCATTGCTCTGAAGGGGGCGGGCCGCTCGGTATCGATCCGGGCGACCCGCCCCTTTTGCTGTGCGTTTACAGTTAGGATCTCCACACAGCCAGATCAAATTCTTCACATTCACTTGACGTTCCCGATCGGAGCCGGATCGGGAACGTATCGATTTCCTGCGGAGGAATTCCGTGGCGTCCACCCGCCGCCGCCAACAGCCCCGACGTCGGGTGTGGCCAAAGATCAAATTGTTGCTCCTTGTTGCGGTTGTGGCCGCGGGCGCCACCGCGTTGTATCCGATCTGGCGCAAGGCACACCCGGATCCGCCGGAGCTGACTGTGCGGTACCGGACGGACACCCCCGCGACGGCGACGGCGGCCGAGCCGTCACTGGAGGTCTTCAACGACTCCAAGAAGCCGCTGCCGCTCAGCGATGTGGCCCTGCGGTACTACTTCACCGCGGACGGCGGCTCGTACGCCTTCAACTGCGTCCAGGCCGCCTTCGACTGCTCCGACGTCGCCGGGACCGTCGTGGAGCTGGACAAGCCCACCGACACCGCCGACCACTACCTGGAGCTCAGGTTCACGGACGCGGCGGGCACCCTGAAGCCGGGCGCCAACAGCAAGGGCGTCGACGTGCAGTTGTACCGCGTCGACCACAAGAAACTGGACCAGTCGAACGACCGCTCCTTCGACGCCGAGAAGACCACGTACAAGGAGTCGAAGACGATCACCGCGTACAAGCGCGGTGTGCTCGTCTGGGGTGAGGAGCCGGACGGCAAGAAGCCGGACAGCGACTCCAAGAACGCGTCGAAGGCCGCCGCCGACCCGGCGCCGGATCTGCCCTCCGACGTCCTGTTCGACAACTTCCACTACACCGGTGCCAAGGACCCCGCACTCTTCAAACACGGCTGGCTGGTCCGCACCAGCGACGGCGGCCCCGGCATCGAGGACACCTGGTCCGCGGACGGCGTCACCTTCCCCTCCGAGAAGGACGCCCTGGGCGACGGGCAGGTGCTCAACCTGCGTGCCAGCACGGACGGTACGAAGGCGGGCACCAAGCAGGCCAGCGTCGGCACCTCCGGCCGGGAGTTCAAGTCCGGGACCTACGCCGCCCGGATCCACTTCAGCGACGATCCGACGACGGGCAAGAACGGCGACCACGTCAACCAGACCTTCTACACCATCGGCGGCAAGGGCACGACGTACAGCGAACTCGACAACGAGTACATGCCGAACGGCGGTTGGGGGCGGCTCGGCCCCAAGCTGGACAACGTGACCTGGCACACCGTCGACGACCGTGTGTACAACACGACCGTCAAGAGCCTGGCGGGCTGGCACACCGTCGTGATGACCGTCAAGGACGGCGTCGTGACCTACCGCGTCGACGGCAAGAAGATCTACACCACCAGCGGCAAGTACGCCCCGCGCGCGGGCATGTCCGTGAACTTCAACACCTGGTTCATCGACCTGCCGTTCAAGGGCGGCGAACGCTCCTGGGACATGAAGGTCGACTGGCTCTACTACAACGCCAAGGACGCACTGTCCCTCGAGGACGTGGACTCGGCGGTCAAGAACTACAGCGAGAACGGAATGAACTACTTCAACACCACATCCTGACGACCTTGGGGGGCGCAGATGAGCCAGGAAAGGTCCCTGAACAAACGGGGGTTGAGCCGTAGGTCCGCACTACGGCTCGCGGGAACCGGGGGGCTGGTGACCACAGGCGGTGCCCTGCTCGGCACCGCGCCCGCCACACCGGCGGCCGCCGCCGGCATCGGAAACCTGGGCACGCCACCGACGTACGCGCCCACCGGTCTGCGACCCAGACGCCGGCGCGCGACCTGGTCCCAGCAGTTCCAGACCGGGCACGGCTGGAGTGCCGCGGGCACCGGCACCTCCTCCGCCGACGTGAACGACACGTCGGTCTTCGTGCACGGCACCCAGTCGGTGCGCGTGACCACCACGGGCGCAGGCAAGCAGTCGTACGTCAGGAAACTCGGCGGATCCGCGCTGAGCCTGACCGGCAAGGCGATCCGGCTGGTCTTCCGGATCGACGACACCACGAACCTCTCGAAGCTGTCCTTCTACCTCGGCACCGGCTCGCTGGCCAACTACTTCCTCTGGCAGTTCCACACCCACTCCACGACGGCGACGAACTACGTCCAGTCCGGCGAGTGGGTCACGGTGCATCTGCAGTGGGCCGACGTCGCGAGCGCGGCCGGGACGTACTCGATCTCGTCCGGCGGTGTTCCGTCCACGACGACCGGGTTCACCGACATGTCCTTCGCGGTGTACGACAACGCGGGCGGCCCGGTGACGTACCACCTGCAGTCCGTCGAGCTCATCCCCGACACCGCGTCCGTCTTCCCCAAGGGCGTCGTCTCCATCACCTTCGACGACTCCCACACGTCGGTGTACGGCCTGGCCCGGCCCGTGCTGGACTCGTACGGCTTCCCCGGCACGGTGTACAACATCGCCGACGCGATCGGCACCAGCGGCTATCTGACGCTTGATCAGATGCATTCCCTGCAGGACTTCTCGGGCTGGGAGATGGCGGGGCACTCGTACGCGACGAGCGCGCACACCGCGAGCTACAGCAAGCTCACCGCCGGGCAGGTGGACGACGACCTGCGCACCCTGCGGGAGTGGCTGGTCGGGAACGGCTTCACCAGCGAGCACTTCGCCTATCCGCACGGCGCGTTCGAGAAGACGACGGACGGTGTGCCGGTGGACCAGATCGCGAGCCGGCACTTCACCACCGCCCGGTCGATCATCTCGGAGACGATCGAGTCCTTCGCCCCGGCGATGCCCTATCGCCTCAAGGCGCTCACCGGCGTCAGCGACGGCTCCGGCGTGGGCGGTACGGCGCTGGCGAGCCTCACCGCGGCGGGCGGTCGGCTCGACCGGTGCGCGAACGACGGGGACTGGCTGATCCTCTGTCTGCACCGGGTGGTGGACGGGGCTCCCGCTGCCAGCACGGAAATCGGCAAGGCAGGGCTCGGCACGCTGTTGAAGGCGATCGCCGACCGGGGGATTCCGGTGGTGACGGTCGCGGAGGCGATGGCGTACTACACATAGGCGATACGACGGACGGGGGCGGCTCCTCGCTTCGAAGGAGCCGCCCCCGTCCGTGCTGTACTACCAGCCCTGTCCGTGCCCGTTGTTGCCCTGCTGCCAGGATGGATCGACGTACTGCCCTTGGTGGTCGGGGTAGTTGGGGTGCTGCCCGTTGTAGTACGGGTCGTGCTGGCCGCCCTGCCACTGTTGTTCTTCCGGCGTCCCCCAGGAAACGCGCTGCTGGGGCGCGTACGCGTGCTGCTCGTCGTAGCCGGGCAGCGGCTGCGGCTGGGTGGGGATGGCGGGGGCCACGCGCTGGGCCGTGCGGCGCAGGGCGACGCCCTCGAGGCGCATCAGCTGGAGCGTCTCGGTGACCTTCTTGTCGGAGTACGGGTCCTCTTCCTCGAAGATCTCCGTCACGTCGGCCTCGTGGTCACCGGCCACCGACACCTCGACGCCGCCCTGGCGGGTGCCCCAGCTGCCCTTGTGCAGGGTGACGAGGGCGTAGAACCGCAGCGGGGTGAGCAGGGTCAGCTGGATCACGCCGTAGATGGGTGCCAGCAGGAACATGCCGAAGCGCTTGATGAAGCCCATGCCGCGGCGCGGGAAGTCGAGGTAGCGGACGTTGCGCAGGTAGCCCATCAGCACCATGAAGACCAGGTAGTCGCCGATGTGGGCGACGAAGCGGTCCGGGTGCAGGATCGGCGTGATGACCATCGAGTAGAACATCGCGGTGCCGAAGACCAGCCACAGCGCAAGTTCCATGCAGGTCAGCCAGAAGGCCGGGCGGTACTTCTTCTGGTGTGTGAAGGCCCAGAGGGACTCACGGAAGAAGGACTTGTTCCAGCGGACCTGCTGGCGCAGGAAGTGCGGGAGCTTCTCGGGGACGGCCGTGTAGCCGACGGCGGTCTCCTGGAAGACGACCTGGCCTTCCATGAGGCAGTAGTTGGTCATACGGCGGTCGTCGCCGAAGACGGCCGGCTTGCCCAGGAACTGCTGGTTGAGGAAGTCCGGCAGGTACTTGCGCACCAGCGTGCCGCGGTACGCGGAGAGCGCGCCGCAGCAGCACAGGACCGACTTCAGACGGGAGTAGGCGGCCCGCTCGAACAGGAAGGAGTTGCCGTAGCGCAGGTCCTGCAGGCGCGTGAAGATGTTGCTGTCGTGGTTGAGCGCCAGCACCATGCCGGTGGAGGCCATGATCTTCTCGTCGGCCAGCGGCAGCAGCAGCTCACGGACGGTGTCCCGGGACAGGACGGTGTCCGAGTCGACGCACAGGAAGATGTCCGAGTACGGCGCCGCCTCGAAGCCCAGCGCGAGGGCCTCGCGCTTGCCCTTGTTCTCGGGCTGCACGCTGACCGTGTACTTGACGCCCTTGGCCTCGAACTCGCGGCGCATCTTCTTCGCGGCCCTGATGCCGGAGTCGTTGGCGCTGCAGTCGTCGATGATGTGGATCTCGTTCGGCAGCCGGCTCTGCGCGAGAAGGCTGCGCATGCCCTGCTCGAACATCACCGGGTCCTCGTTGTAGATCGGGATGACCGCGGTGACCCAGGAGTTCTCCAGGTACTCCAGCTCCTCCCGCCCGGCCTTGGCCGGACGGTAGAAGAGGGCGCCGAACATCTTCAGGGCCAGCAGGCCCATGGCGCCCAGCGAGTACAGGTGCAGGGAGCCCGCGTCGAGCCGGGTGGCGATCAGTGCGGCGAGGGCGAGGAAGACGAAGTACGACACCTTCAGGTGCCGGCGCTTACGGTGCGCACGGCGGCCGCCGGACTCGACGGCCGCGGGTATGTACGTATCGTCGGCAGTCACAGCTTGACCACCCGGGGGTGATCGGCCGACTTGCCCCGGGTGTCGAACAGGGCCCGTGCGCGGTCGGCCAGCAGACCGAGGTCGATCTCGCGGTGGGGCTGGAGCAGGATGGTGAGGTCGGCGGTCTCGGCCTCGGCGAGGTAGTCGCCGGTCCGGTCGACCGACGCGCCGGCGACCTTCCAGTCCTCGACCCTGGGGTCGAAGTAGACGAGTTCGGCGCCCCGCGCGAGGAGGTTCTCGGCGACGGCGAGGGCCGGGCTCTCGCGCTGGTCGGAGATGTCGGGCTTGTAGGTGACGCCGAGCAGCAGCACGCGGGAGCCGCGGACGGCCTTGCCCTGGTCGTTCAGCAGGTCGGCGGCCCGGTTGACGACGTGGACGGGCATGCGCTGGTTGATCTCCTGCGCGAGCTCCACGAAGCGGAACGGGATGCCGAGCGAACGGACCTTGTACGAAAGGTAGTTGGGGTCGATCGGGATGCAGTGCCCGCCGACGCCGGGGCCCGGGTAGAAGGGCGCGAAGCCGAACGGCTTGGTGGAGGCGCAGCGGATCGCGTCCCACAGGTCGACGCCGATCTCACGGCAGAACATCGACATCTCGTTGACGAGGGCGATGTTCACGTGCCGGTAGGTGTTCTCCAGCAGCTTGGCCATCTCGGCCTCGCGGGTGCCCTTCGCCTCGACGACGCGGGTCACGAACCGCTCGTAGAGGGCGCGGGCGGCCTTGGTGCAGTCGGCGGTGACGCCGCCGACGACCTTGGGCGTGTTCTCCAGGCCGAAGGAGGGGTTGCCCGGGTCGATGCGCTCGGGCGAGAAGGCCAGGTGGAAGTCCTCGCCGACCTTCAGGCCGCCGGCCTCCAGGCGCGGGCGGACGACCTCGTCGGTGGTGCCGGGGTACGTCGTGGACTCGAGGACGACGAGGGTGCCGGGCACCAGGTGGGCGGCGATGTCCTCGACGGCGGCGTTCACCGCGGTCAGGTCCGGGGCGTACTCGGTGAGCGGGGTCGGGACACAGATGACGACGGCGGCGGCTCCGGCGATCACCTCGGGCCGGTCGACCGCCTCGAAGCCCTGCTCGAGCATCGCGGCGACCTCGGCGTCCGTGATGTCGTCCACGTGCGAGCGGCCGGAGTTCAGGCCCTCGACGACGTGCCGGCTGCGGTCGAGACCGACGACTTTCAGCCCTGCCGCGGTGGCCGAACGGGCCAGCGGGAGTCCTACGTAACCGAGCCCGACAACGACAAGATCCACCGCGGAGGATCTGTTCACGACATCATTCCCAACCCCGTTGGCACGGCAAGACGTGCGACGACAAGACAAGGCGCGGGCGGCTTTCGGCCACCCGCGCGGAATTCGAACAAGCTGTGGAAGGCTAACAAGACCTTCACGTTCTCACCACAGTCGCTCAAAGTGCCCCTTGTCACGCACACATCCGTACAACCCTTTCCACCCCTTGTATGTCTCCTGTCACCGACTGCTCACGTGTGAGCCCGTTCGAACGGGAAGCGGAACGAACCGAGCGAAGGTACCGGGCAACGACAGGAACCGGCCAGAGCGGAAAGCGGAAGCGGAAGGGCGGCTGTCAGACCTCCCGCCACGCCTCCAGCGCCAGCCCCGGTTCGTCCTTCCGGCGGGTCAGCAGGAGCTGTCCGGTCGACGGGGACAACGTTGCCGCCACCACCCGGTCGTCCTCGTCGACCGCGAGCGACACCCCTGCGTCCGCGGGGAGTTGGGGTCCCGACTCGGTCCACCAGGCGCCCGCCGACTCCTGTTCGGTCGGGTACGCGGCGAAGGCGACGCGGCCGCTCGACGAGCGCTGGGCGAGCAACGTGCAGTCGTGGCCGTCGAGTTCGCAGCGGACGGCGGAGACCGGGCCGGGCCCCGCGGAGGCGAGCAACGCGACGGGCTTGCCGCCTTGGCGCCAGGCGCACAGGTCGCCCGAGTCGTCGGTGTAGAAGAGGGTGGTGCTGTCCGCGGAGGTGGCGAGGGCGCGCAGGGTGCCCGGCCGGACCGGGGCCTCGATCGCCTCCTCCAGGGCGGGCTGCGCACCGGGCTCCTCCTGCCGCCAGTGCAGGATGCCGCCGGGCACGGCCGCGTACAGCTCGACCCGCCCCGACTCCCCCGACACGGCCGCCAACTCCCCTTGTACGTCACGCCCCTTGAGGTCGCGCCAGGGGTCCCAGCCGCCCTTCTCCTTCTGGGCGACCATGCTCACTCCGCCGCCCTTGTTGCGTACGAAGACATGGGCCCGGCCCTCGGCGTCGACGGCGACGGCGGGCGTGCCGGTGTCGGGGCCCTTCTTGTCGGGGTGCCCGATCGGGACCCAGTCGAGGGCGGCCAGCCGGGGCCGGTAGTGGGTGGAGTGCACCAGGCCGGACTCGCCGGAGGTGGTGGGCCGCCAGGAGACCAGATGGGTGTAGGAGTCGGCGCCCCGGCCGACGGCGGGCGAGAGGCGCAGCTTCTGGTCGCCGCCGATCCTGTGCGGGGCCGACCAGGGGCCGCCGGGGCCGCGTTCCGCGCGGCACAGGACGGCGTCGCCCGTCGGGAGGTAGACACTGAGCCGGCCGTCGCGGCCGCGTATGAGCCAGTCGCCGTTCACTGGTTCACTCTAAGCGGGCGGGTACACGTAACGCGTCCCGGGCCCTCGCACCGGGCAACCACCGTACGAGAAGGAAGCCGACCACATGACCGACAAGCTCACCGTGACAGTCCTCGGCACCGGCATCATGGGCGCCGCCATGGCCCGCAACCTGGCCCGCGCCGGGCACACCGTCCGCGCCTGGAACCGCACCCGCGCCAAGGCCGAGCCGCTCACCGCGGACGGCGCCCATGTCGCCGACACGCCCGCCGAGGCGGTCCGGGGTGCCGATGTCGTCCTGACCATGCTGTACGACGGTCCGGCCGCCCTGGGCGTCATGCGCGAGGCCGCCTCCGCGCTGCGCCCCGGCGCCGCCTGGGTGCAGTCGACGACCGCCGGCATCGAGGCGATCGGCCGCCTGGCCGCGTTCGCCGAGGAGCACGGCCTGGTCTTCTACGACGCTCCTGTGCTCGGCACCCGCCAGCCCGCGGAAGCCGGTCAGTTGACCGTCCTGGCCGCCGGGCCGGTCGCGGGCCGGGCGGTGGTGGAGCCGGTGTTCGACGCGGTGGGCGCCCGCACGGTGTGGACCGGCGAGGACGGCGCGGCCGGCAGCGCGACCCGGCTGAAGCTGGTGGCCAACAGCTGGGTGCTGGCCGCCACCGCCGCGACCGGCGAGGTGCTGGCCCTGTCCAAGGCCCTGGGCGTCGACCCGCAGAACTTCTTCGACCTCATCGCGGGCGGCCCGCTGGACATGGGTTATCTGAAGGCCAAGGCGGCCCTGGTCCTCAACGACCAGCTTTCTCCGGCCCAGTTCGCGGTGGACACGGCCGCCAAGGACGCCCGTCTGATCGTCGAGGCCGGGCAGAAGCACGGTGTCCGCCTGGATGTGGCCGCCGCGAGCGCCGAACGCCTGGAGCGGGCCGCCGCGCAGGGCCACGCCGACGAGGACATGGCCGCGGCGTACTTCGCGAGCTTCGACGAGAAGCGGGCCGACTAGTGGACGAGAGCACTCCGCTGCTCGTGATCGTCGACGCCGCGAACGTCGTCGGGTCGGTTCCCGACGGCTGGTGGCGCGATCGGCGGGGGGCCGCGGAGCGGCTGCGCGACCGGCTGGCGGCGGACGGTCTGCCGGGCCACTCCGGCCCCGTGGAGATCGTCCTCGTGGTGGAGGGCGCGGCGCGCGGAGTGGCGACGGTGCCGGGAGTACGGGTCGAGTCGGCGCCCGGCAGCGGGGACGACCACATGGTCGACCTGGTCGCCGGCGCGGGTGGACGGCCGGTACTGGTGGTGACGGCCGACCGCGAACTGCGGCGCAGGGTCACGGAGTTGGGGGCGGAGGTGACGGGACCGCGTTCGGTCAGGCCGGCGTGATCCCGTCACCGCGGTTTCAGGAGGCCTCGGCCCGGGTCTGCTCCTGGCGGCCGAGGCGGCTGTGCGAGCGGCCGTAGAGGAAGTACACGAAGAAGCCGACGACCATCCAGATCCCGAAGCGCAGCCAGGTCTCGGCGGGCAGGTTGAGCATCAGCCACAGCGAGGCGCACACCGACAGGATCGGGATCACCGGCACCCAGGGGGTGCGGAAGGCGCGGGGCAGGTCGGGGCGGGTGCGGCGGAGGATGATCACGCCGATCGCGACGACCACGAACGCGAAGAGCGTGCCGATGTTCACCAGTTCGGCGAGTTCGCTGAGGCTGGTGAAGCCGGCCAGGATCGCGATGAGCACGCCGAGCAGGATGGTCGGACGGTGCGGGGTCTTGAACCGCGGGTGGACGTGGGAGAAGAAGCGCGGCAGCAGTCCGTCGCGGCTCATCGCGAAGAAGACCCGGGTCTGGCCGAGCAGCAGGATCATGCAGACCGTCGTCAGGCCGACGGCGGCACCGAAGCTGATGAAACCCGCGTACCAGGGGTGTCCGGTGTGCTTGAAGGCGTCGGCGAGCGGGGCGCTCACGGAGAGCTTGGTGTAGTGCTCCATCCCCGTGACGACGATCGACACGGCGACGTACAGCACGGTGCAGATGACGAGGGAGCCGAGGATGCCGCGGGGCATGTCGCGCTGCGGGTTCCTGGTCTCCTCGGCGGCCGTGGCGACGACGTCGAAACCGATGAAGGCGAAGAAGACGACGGACGCGGCGGTGAAGATGCCCATCACACCGAAGTTGGAGGGCGCCCAGCCGAACATCAGCTGGATGAGCGGCGACTGGAGGCTGTTGCCCGCCTCGACGGTCTGGGCCTTGGGGACGAACGGGTCGTAGTTCTCGCCGTGGATGAAGAAGGCGCCCGCGATGATCACGGTAAGGACGACGGTCACCTTGATCGCGACCACCACCGTCGTGACGCGCGCGGAGAGCTTCGTACCGACCACGAGGATGGCGGTCAGCACCAGGACGAGCGCGGCGGCGAGGATGTCGAAGCCGAAGCCGTCCGCCCCCTCCCTGCCGCTCAGTGCGGCGGGCAGGTGCCAGCCGGCGTTGTCGAGGAGCGAGGCGATGTACCCGGACCAGCCGACGGCCACCACCGCCGTGCCGAGCGCGAACTCCAGGACCAGGTCCCAGCCGATGATCCAGGCGGGCAGCTCGCCCAGGGAGGCGTACGAGAAGGTGTAGGCCGATCCCGCCACCGGGACGGTGGAGGCGAACTCGGCGTAGCAGAGCGCGGCGAGCGCGCAGGCGACCCCGGCTGCGACGAAGGCCAGGGCGACGGCGGGGCCGGCGTTGTTCTTGGCCACCGTGCCGGTCAGGACGAAGATGCCGGTACCGATGATGACGCCGACGCCGAAGACGGTCAGATCCAGCGCGGAGAGGGATTTCTTCAGCGCGTGTTCTGGCTCCTCGGTATCGAGGATGGACTGCTCGACGTTCTTCGTCCGGAAGAGGGTGCTGCTCATGCGCGTACCTCCCACGCTGTGTCGTCCTCGACATGATCGAGAGGGGGCGTAAGGCGTATGCCCCGGCGCGGGCGGATTCACGCAGATGGGCCGCTTTCACCACCCTTGGCGGTGGCGAAAGCGGCCCGTCCGGCCGTACGGAGGTGTCAGTCGCGCGCGGGCTCCACCGAGTCGACCTGGGCGGCGGCCTGGTTGAAGCGGCCGTCCAGCTTGGAGACGAGCCCGGTGACCTGGCGGGCGATGTCGGGGGCGGTGAGCCCGATCTCCGCCATGACCTCGGCGCGGGAGGCGTGGTCGAGGAAGCGCGGCGGGATGCCGAAGTCGCGCAGCGGGACGTCGACGCCCGCGTCGCGCAGGGCCTGCGCGACCGCCGAACCGACACCGCCGACACGGGAGTTGTCCTCGACGGTGACGACCACGCGGTGCCGCTCGGCGAGCGGGGCCATGGCCTCGTCCACCGGCTTGACCCAGCGCGGGTCGACGACGGTGGTGGAGATGCCCTGCTTGTCGAGCAGCGAGGCGATCTCCAGGCACATGGGGGCGAGCGCGCCGACGGAGACGAGCAGCACGTCCGGGGTGTCGGTGCCGGGCTCGCGCAGTACGTCCATGCCGCCCACCCGTCCCACGGCGGGTACGGCGGGGCCGACGGCGCCCTTCGAGAAGCGGACCACGGTCGGCGCGTCCTTGACCTCGACGGCCTCGCGCAGCTGCGCCCGCACCTGGTCGGCGTCGCGCGGGGCGGCCAGCCGCAGCCCGGGGACGACCTGGAGGATCGACATGTCCCACATGCCGTTGTGGGAGGCGCCGTCGGTGCCGGTGACGCCGGCCCGGTCCAGGACGAAGGTGACCCCGCACTTGTGCAGGGCGACGTCCATCAGGACCTGGTCGAAGGCGCGGTTGAGGAAGGTGGCGTAGACGGCGAAGACGGGGTGCAGGCCACCGGTGGCGAGGCCCGCGGCCGACACGGCGCCGTGCTGCTCGGCGATGCCGACGTCGTAGATCCGGTCCGGGAAGGTGTCCGCGAACTTCTTCAGGCCGACCGGCTGCAGCATCGCCGCCGTGATGGCCACGATGTCCTTGCGCTCCTTGCCGAGCTTGACCATCTCGTCGCCGAACACGGAGGTCCAGTCGGCGCCCGAGGCCTTGATCGGCAGACCGGTGTCGGGGTGGATGGGGCCGATGCCGTGGAAGCGGTCGGCCTCGTCCTGGAGGGCGGGCTGGTAGCCGCGGCCCTTCTCGGTGAGGCAGTGCACGATGACCGGGCCGCCGAACCGCTTGGCCCGCGCGAGCGCCGACTCCAGGGCCTCGATGTCGTGACCGTCGATCGGACCGACGTACTTCAGGCCGAGGTCCTCGAACATCCCCTGCGGGGCGATGAAGTCCTTCAGGCCCTTCTTGGCGCCGTGCAGGGTCTCGTAGAGCGGCCTGCCGACGACCGGAGTGCGCTCCAGGAGGTCCTTGCCGCGGGCCAGGAAGCGCTCGTACCCGTCGGTCGTACGGAGAGTGGCGAGGTGGTTCGCGAGGCCGCCGATGGTCGGGGCGTACGACCGCTCGTTGTCGTTGACGACGATGACGAGGGGGCGGTCCTTGGCGTCGGCGATGTTGTTCAGCGCCTCCCAGGCCATGCCGCCGGTGAGGGCGCCGTCGCCGATCACGGCGACCACGTGGTCGTCACGCTCGAGGACCTGGTTGGCCTTGGCGAGGCCGTCGGCCCAGCCGAGCACCGTGGAGGCGTGGCTGTTCTCGATGACGTCGTGCTCGGACTCGGCCTGCGAGGGGTAGCCGGACAGGCCGCCCTTCTGTTTGAGCTTCGAGAAGTCCTGGCGGCCGGTGAGCAGCTTGTGCACGTAGGACTGGTGACCGGTGTCCCAGAGCACCCTGTCCTTCGGGGAGTCGAACACCCGATGCAGCGCGATGGTCAGCTCGACCACACCGAGATTGGGGCCGAGGTGGCCGCCGGTCTTGGAGACGGCGTCGACGAGGAAGGTCCGGATCTCCTCCGCCAGCTGGTCCAGCTGCTCCAGGCTGAGCCGGTCCAGATCACGCGGTCCCCTGATGCGGGTCAGCAGCGGCACCCGTGCCTCCTTGCAGTAGAGCTGATCGAGCTGTTGCCGGGCTTGTCGAGTCTAATGTTCCGCCTTTGCGGACGACGCCCGGGCGGTGCGTGATACGTCACGCGATCGGCTGTACCCAAGATGTGGCGGTCCTACGACATGACTGTGCCCGGTACCGCCATTGGTACCGGGCACAGGATCTTCGGGGGTGTTACGCCCGTCCGGCCGTCTTCTGCGTCTTGCGGGTGACCGCGTCGATGACGACGGTCGCCAGCAGCACGCCACCGGTGATCATGTACTGGACCGGCGAGGCGATGCCCTGCAGTGCAAGGCCGTACTGGATCGAGACGATGACCAGCACGCCGAGGAGCGCGTTCCAGGTGCGGCCACGGCCACCGAACAGGGACGTACCGCCGATGACGGCCGCGGCGATCGCGTTCATCAGCAGGTCACCGCCACCGGCTCCCTGGTTGGCGGAGGCGATCTTCGAGGCGATGAACAGACCGCCGATCGCGGCGAAGGTACCGGAGATCGCGAAGACCGAGATCCGGACCATCTCCACGTTGATACCGGCACGCCGGGAGGCCTCGACGCTGCCGCCGAGCGCGAAGATCTTGCGGCCGTACGGGGTGCGGCGCAGCACGAAGTCGGTGAACAGCAGCACGCCGATGAAGATCACCACGGCAAGGGGCAGGCCCTTGTACTGGTTGTAGACGGCCGCGGCGGCGAAGGCCACGATCGCCAGCAGCACCGTGCGCAGGATGGTGTCGCTCAGCAGCCGGGACGGCACACCGGCGGCCTCGCGGCGGCGGTTGCCGAAGAACGAGCTGAGGAAGAACAGCGCGGTCACGGCGATCGCGAGCCCGTAGGCGGCGGCCACGTCCGAGAAGTAGTACGTCGTCAGCTTGGCGACCATGCCGTCGCTGTTCAGGTTGATCGTGCCGTTGTCGCCCAGGATCTGGAGCATGAAGCCGTTCCAGAAGAGCAGACCGGCCAGGGTGACCGCGAACGCGGGCACACCGATCTTCGCGAACACGAAGCCGTGGATCGCTCCGGCGACCGTACCCGTGAGGATGGCCAGCACGAAGGCCAGCCCTTCGCTCATGCCGTGGGTGACGTTCAGCACGGCGAACGAGGCGCCCGCGACACCGGAGACCGAACCGACCGACAGGTCGATCTCACCGAGCAGCAGCACGAAGACGATGCCGACGGCGATCATGCCCGTGCCCACCATGGTGATGGAGATGTCGGACAGGTTGTTCGCGCTCAGGAAGTTGGAGTTCAGGCTCTGGAAGATGATCCAGATGATGGCCAGACCGATGACCACCGGGATGGCACCCAGGTCGCCGGCCTTCATCTTCCGCTTGAACTCGCCGAGATAGCCCGCGAAACCCTGTTCGCGCACCAGCAGCCGGGGGTCGACGACGGTCGCGGCGCCGGCCGCGGCCTCGGGGTTCTCCACGACGTGGTCCTCGGGGGTGCCCGGGGCCGCAGAGGTCTTGTCGATGCTCACTTCTTGATCTCCCCATTGGTGCGCGCCGCACGACGGGTCACGGCGTTTTCCGTGGCGCCGGTGATGGCGGAGATGATCTCTTCCTGCGAGGTCGACTTGACCTCGAAGACGCCGTTGTTACGACCCAGACGCAGGACTGCCACCTTGTCGGCGACGGCCTTGACGTCGGCCATGTTGTGGCTGATGAGGATCACGGCGTGACCGCGCTCCCGCAGCCGCTCCACGAGGTCGAGGACCTGGGCGGTCTGCTCGACACCGAGGGCGGCGGTGGGCTCGTCGAGGATGACCAGCTTGGGGTCGCCGAGCATGGAACGGGCGATGGCCACGGTCTGGCGCTGACCGCCGGACAGCGAGGCGATCGGGATGCGGACGCTGGGGATGCGGATCGACAGCTGGTCCAGCAGCTCGCGGGAGCGGCGCTCCATCTCGACCTCGTCGAGGACGCCGTACTTGCGGACCTCCCGGCCGAGGTACAGGTTGCCGACGACGTCGATGTTGTCGCACAGCGCGAGGTCCTGGTACACCGTCGCGATGCCCAGGTTCTGGGCGTCGTGCGGCCGGTTGATGTGGACCGTATTGCCGTCCCATTCGATGACGCCCTCATCGATGGGGTGCACGCCGGCGATCGTCTTGACCAGCGTGGACTTTCCGGCGCCGTTGTCGCCCACCAGGGCGACCACTTCACCGGCGTGGACCTCAAGCTCGACGTCGGTGAGCGCCTGGACGGCACCGAATCGCTTGGAGACCCCGCGCAACGCCAGCACGGGCGTAGCGGACACGTGAACCATCTCCTTCGCCGCCTGACCCGGCGGGAGGTTGTGCAGAAAAGAAATGTGGGGGCTGTTCCGTCCGGCGCCCCGCAACGAGCTTGCGGGGCTGTCTGATGCGCGGGGCGCCGGAGGAGCCTTTGGAGCGGGCGTCCCCGTAGGGGAATTCAAGAGCGAATTCCCCTACCTGGGAAGGGACGTGCCGCTGTTTACTTCAGGCCGATCTTGTCGCAGGCGGCCTTGTACTGGGCCGTGCAGATGTCGGCGACCGTGTAGACGCCGTCCTTGATGACGGTGTCGTTGATGTTGTCCTTGGTCAGCGACTGGACCGGGACCAGGACCGAGGGGATCTGCTTGGTGGTCGGGCTGTCGACCTTGTCCTTGGCGACGGAGTCGAGCGACTTGCCCTGGGCGAGGTCCACGGCCATCTCGGCGGCGGCGTCGGCCTCCGGAGCGTACGGCTTGTAGACGCTCATGTACTGGGTGCCGGCGACGATCCGCTGCACACCCGCGAGCTCCGCGTCCTGGCCGGTGACCGGGATGTTGGAGATACCGGCGGCCTTGAGGGCGGTGATGATACCGCCGGCCATGCCGTCGTTGGCGGAGTAGACGCCGATGAGGTTCTTCTTGCCGATCGCCGAGATCGCCGCCTCCATGTTGGCGTTGGCGTTCTCCGGCTTCCAGTCCTTGGTGTCGTAGGACTTGCCGATGTTCACCTTGCCCTGGAGCACGTCGAGGGCGCCCTGCTTGAACTGGGCGGCGTTCGGGTCGGTGGACGACCCGTTCATCATGACGATCTTGCCGGACTTGGCCTTGGAGCCGAGGGCCTTGAGGAGGGCCTCGCCCTGGGTCTTGCCGACGGTCACGTTGTCGAACGAGGTGTAGGCGTCAATCGGGCCCTGCGCCAGACGGTCGTAGGCGACGACCGGGATGCCGGCGTCCTTGGCCTTCTGGACCGAGTTCTTGATGGCGGCGGAGTCGACCGCGTCCACGATCAGGACGTCGACCTTCTGGGTGACCATCGTGTCGACCTGCTGAGCCTGCAGGCTCGCGTCCTGCTTGGCGTTGGCGTAGACGAGGGTCGCCTTGTCGTTCGTGAGCTCCTTGATCTTCTTCTCGATCAGGGGCTTGTCGAACTTCTCGTAACGAGCGGTCTGGTTCTCCGGAAGCAGGAGACCGACCTTGATGTTGTCGCCCTTCTTGGCGGACGACTCGGAGGAACCGCCGCCGGACTCCTTCGCACTGCCACAGGCGGCGAGGGAAACGGCCATCGCACTCGCGGCAACAGCAAACGCGGCACGACGCATACGCGTGTTCACTTCAGAAACCTCCCTGACGAGGCCGCGACGTTGCGGCCGAGGTGGCTGGAAGTCAACTCGGCCACACGTGCGACGTCAAGAAGTAAATCCTTAACGAGATGGCAACGGTGCCATCCGTTCTCTAAGTGAAGGCAGGCGTCGCGGTAGCGAGCGTGCCGTCCAAAAGGGTCGAATCGCCCATCTCGCTCAGCGCGAGAGCGAGCGCTCCGAGCACCTCCGCACGGCCCCCAAGTGCCCCCGGGAGAACGGACAGTTGGCGCGCCGCGCTGGGAATGGCGTAGCGGCCGACGGACTCCCTGATCGGCCCGAGCACCAGCTCACCGGCCTCGGCGAGATCACCGCCCAGGACCACTCGGCTCGGGTTCAGCAAATTGCAGAGATTGGCGACTCCACTGCCGATGTGGCGGCCGACGTCGGCGATCACCCGACGACAGCCCGGGTCTCCGTCCCTGGCCAGCCGCACGACGCCTTCCATCGTGAGGTCGGTGCCGTGGCTCGACTGGAGCAACGGGAGCACATAGCGCGCTGCCGCAAAGGTTTCCAGGCATCCGCGATTCCCGCAGCGGCAGACGGGACCGGATTCATCGAGTGTAATATGTCCGATTTCGCCTGCGGTGCCGCCGGGACCCCGGTAGATCTTGCCGTTGATCACCAGACCGGCGCCGACACCGCTCGCGACCTTGATGTACGCCAGGTCCCTGACCCCCCGGCCGCTGCCCCAGACCAGCTCGCCCAGGGCACCGAGGTTGGCGTCGTTGTCCACGTGCACGGGCACGCCGAGCCGCCCCCGCAGCTCCTCGGCGGGCTTGGTGCCGGTCCAGCCCGGCAGGATCGCGGTCGAGCCCAGGGTGCCCGACTCCACGTCGATCGGGCCGGGCACGCCGAGGCCCACCCCGGCGATCTTGGAACGATCGACGCCCGTTGCCGCAATCAGGCGATTGACCAGCTCTTCCGCCCGGTCGAAGCCCTGTGTCGAGGAGGCGTCCACGTCCAGTGGCTCGGACTCCTCGGCCAGCACCTGGTGGGCGAGGTTGCCGACGGCGACGCGCAGGTGCGTGTGCCCGAAGTCGACGCCGATGACGATGCCGGCGTCGCCGCTGAGGCTGACGCTGCGGGCCCGGCGGCCGCCCGCCGAAGTGGGCGTGACCTCGACCGTTCCGCCGTCCTTGAGCTCGCGGACGATGTTGGAGACCGTCGCCGCGGACAGGCCCGTGGTCCTCGCGATCTCCGCCTGCGTGAGGGACCCGGCCAGTCGCACGGCACGTACGACCCGCTCCAGGTTGGCTCGGTGCAGTGACGACTGCGACCCCGGAGTCTCCACGACGACCTCCTGCGCGCGGGACCGCTTCAATGAGGCCCCGTCTATGTCCAACTAGTGAACTCTAAGCTGAGCCGTTCGGGTTGCCTCCCGTCAAGAGGTTGAACCGTTTCCGGGTCCTTGGACACATAAGCGAACACGCGTGCGCGCCGCTCCCCGGGCTCGGGAGCGGCGCGCGTACGGGCGGCTGCGGAGGGCTACCTACGGCCGGGGGTCACTTCAGGGTCGCCGACGTCAGGCCCGCCTGCACCTGGCGCTGGAAGGACAGATAGACCACCAGCATGGGGATCATCGCGATGGTCACGCCCGCGAAGAGCACGGGCAGGTCGGAGGCGTAGCCCTGCTGCTGTTGCAGCTGGATGAGCCCCTGGGTGAGGACGTACCGCTCGGGGTCGCTGCCGCTCTGCGGCTGCATCAGCACGGTCGGCAGGATGAACTGGTTCCACTGGCCCAGGGTGTTGAAGATCCCGACGCTGATCAGGCCCGGCTTCGCCATCGGCAGCATCACCTGGAAGAAGGTCCGGGTGTGCGAGGCGCCGTCGAGGATCGCCGCCTCGAAGACCGCCGTCGGCAGGGTCCGGAAGAAGGCGTGCATGAAGAACACCGTGAACGGCATCGAGTAGGCGACGTACACCAGGATCAGGCCCTGGTAGGTGTTCAGCATGTCCAGCCGCTTGACCATGAAGAACAGCGGGACCAGGGCCAGGAACACGGGGAACATCGCGCCGGCGACGAAGAAGTAGTACAGCAGCCGGTTGCCCCAGAACTGGTACCGGGCCAGCACGTACGCGGCCATCGAGCCGAACAGCATGGTCAGCGGCACGGAGAAGACCAGCACGATGACCGTGTTCAGGAAGTAGTCCCCGATGCCCTTGTTCCAGGCGCGGTGGAAGACGTCGAAGGTCCAGTTCTCCGGCCAGCCGAAGGCCGAACCGCCGATCTGGGCGTCCGTCTTGAAGGAGCTCAGCACCAGCCACAGCAGTGGCAGCACGATCAGCAGGGCCCACAGGGCGAGGAAGCCGTGCGAGAAGACGTTCAGTACGACGCCCTCGCTGCGCTGGTCGCCGGGGCGGGCCGGTGTCCTGGCGACGCGCGGCTGGGGCGGAACGGTGCCGCCCTGGGCGGCGGTCTCCTTGAGAGGTGCGCTCATCGTCGTATCTCCCGCTCAGAACTCGACGCGGTCGCGGCGGGTGGCGCGCAGCATGACCACGGACAGGACCAGGGTGAGCAGCAGCATGACGACGCCCATGGCGCAGGCGTATCCGCTCTTGCCGAAGTATTGGAAGTTGCGCATCATCACCGTCGACATCACGTCGCTGTGGTGGTCCGGGCCGCCGCCGTAGGCGCCCATGTTCTGGGTCATCGAGGAGACCAGGACGAACATGTCCATCGCGACGATGCCCAGGTACACCCAGGCGGTCTGCACGGTGTCCCACAGCAGCGGCAGGGTGATGCGGAAGAAGGACTGGTTGCGGCTCGCGCCGTCGATGAGGGCGGCCTCGTAGATGTCCCTCGGGATGGACTGCATGGCGGCCGAGAACAGCACCAGGTAGAAGCCGACGCCGTGCCAGACCACGGCGATGATCAGCGCCCACAGCACCATGTCGGGCTCGTTCAGCCATTCCACGGGGTTGTCGGCACTGACCAGGCCGAGTTTGATCAGGAAACCGTTGAGCAGGCCGCCGCCGTCACTGCGGTACACCGCGTTGAACAGCACCGCGACGATCGCCAGCGACAACACCTGCGGGAAGAAGTAGATGATTTTGTAGAACTTGGATCCGGCGACGCCCTGAACTCCGCCGGCCTTGCTGCGTCCGCCCGCGTTCACCATGAAGGCGAAAAACATCGCCAGCAGGATCGTGATCACCGGAATGAAGATCAGGAACAGGATGTTGTGCCAGATGGCCTGCATGAAGACGTCGTCCTGGAACAACGCCCGATAGTTGTCGAGGCCGACGAACTTGAAGGTCTGCGACTGGCCCTTCCAGTCGGTCAGCGAATAGCCGAACGTCTGGATGTACGGCCAGATCACGAAGATCAGATAGAGCGCCACGGGAACAAACAGAAATCCCGCGACAAACCTGTACTGCCCTTTGCGCATTGGCGTTTCCTGCCCCTGGTGTCCTCCCCCGGGCCGGATTTCTCCGGCCCGGGAAACGGCGTTGCGGTCAGTCCCGGTGGTTCTTCTTGGAGGCCGGGTCCTTCGCCTGCTTGTCGACCGCGGCCTGAGCCCGCTTCAGCCACTCCTTCGGCTGGATGCGCTTGGCCATCAGCTCGTTGGACGCGGCCTCGAGGGCGGCACCCATCTCGCTGTACCACTCGGTGTACAGGAAACGGAAGGTGTTGTCGCCGGCCGCCTTGGAGGCCTCGACGGTGGACTGGGTGCCCGGGCGCAGCTTCACGCTCGGGTCGACGCCGTCCTTGAGGATGGTGAGGGAGTTGGCTTCCTTGGCGAAGAGCGTCGACCACTCCTTGGAGAGCATGCGCCGCATGAACTCCTTTGCGCCAGGCAGGTTCTTGGCCTTCGCCGGGATGATGAAGGGCTCTCCGGAACCGGCCCGGATCGCCTCGAAGGGCAGCTTGCTGTCCGGCAGCAGGGGCATCGGCATGAACTTCATGTCGAAGTCCGACGGGGTCTGCTTGAGCTGCTCGTTCTCCAGCCAGGAGCCGCAGGTGATGAAGGCGGCCTTGTACTGGTTCCAGCGGGTCTGCGACTCGGTGTGGGTGAGGCCGTTGGTGCCGGGCATCAACAGGCCCTTCTCCACGACCTCGTAGATGGCCTCGACACCGGCCTGCGCCGCGTCGGAGCCGACGAACGCCTTGGGGTCGAGGTTGTCGATCGCCTTCATCGCGTCCAGACCGCCCGTCTTGGCGATGAGGTCCATGATGGCGACGTTGATGTAGTACGGGTACTTGCCCTGGTGGGCGAGACCGCCGATGCCGTCCTTCTTGGCCGCCTGACAGACCTTGATGAAGTCGGCCCAGGTCTTGGGCTCCTCCCAGCCCTTCTCCTTGAAGAGCTTGCCGGAGTACCACAGACCCCACACGGTGTAGATGTAGTTGAGGGCGACGATCTTGCCCTCCTGCATACCCGCGTCGAGGGTGCCGGGGATGATCATGTCCCGGACCTTCTTGCTCGGGTCGTCCACGGAGGGCGCGTCGAGCACGGGTGCAAGGTCCAGCAACTGGCCGTTCTTGTACAGGACGTCGACCTTGATCTGCTGGGCGCCGGAGTCGTCCACGATGTCCGGCGGGTTGCCCGCGTTGAAGCGGGGCTGGAGCTTTCCGGTGATCTCCTGGGTGCCGGTGTGGGTGGAGGTGATGCCGAGCTTCGTCTTGAAGTTCGCCTCCCACGCCTTGGCGTAGTCGTCGCCGTAGCCGCCCTTGAAGATGACGACGTCGAGCTTGCCGTTCTTCTCGACACCGAAGGGGTTCGACTTGGACGTCTTGCCCTGGTTGTTGTCGCTCGAGTTGTCGTCGCCGCCGCCACTGGCACACGCCGACAGGAAGCTCATCGCAGGTACGGAGATCAAGCCGAGTGCGGCCGAACGCTTGATCAGATCGCGGCGGCCGACGCCCGCGCTGCCGTTGTTCTCGGCGGAAGTGGATCCCATGCTCAAGTCCTCGCCTTCTCCAGGACTCAGGCGGTGAACCGGATCCTCCCGGCACCGCGGTCAGGTCAAGCAGGGTCGTGCAGGAAGTGCGGACAGCAAAGTACGGATCGGGTGATTCGCCGACAGGTATAGTCCACTTCCCGCCAACGGAGCAAGATCGAATGCAAAGTGGGTCACGGGTCTTTTCCGAGTTGAGACCTCGCGGAAATATGAGTCGCCTGTGGCCACCTTGCCGGAAAAATCCGCGACATAGGCCCCGAATGCCACAGTCAACACCCTTGACACCACTGGCCACTTGACCCACTACTGGTCCTTGCGCGTCGAAGTTGACAACGTTGTCCAGTGAGCGCAGGGAGGGTGCTGGCGTATGCGGCACAGAGCTCGGCACAGATGGGGTCCGGCGGTCGTGATCACGGCCGCCTTTGTCATGGCGGTGGGCTCGCAGGGGGCGGCGGTCGCCCTGCCCGACGCACCGTCCAAGGCCGACCGGGGGTTCGCCTCCTCCTTCGAGGCGGGTGACCCGGCGCCCGACTGGCTCAACACCGTCGACACCGCAGCTGACGGCTCCAAGCGGGCCTCGGGCGTCGACGGCGGCTACAGCACGGGCATCCCGGGCAACGTCACCGACCACGTCACGGACGTGCGGGCGAGCGCCGAGAACACGGACGGCGGCGAGGTGAAGGAGAACCTCGTCGACGGCGAGTCCGTCACCAAGTGGCTGACCTTCGAGCCCACCGGCTGGGTCGAGTTCGACCTGGACAAGCCCGTCAAGCTGGTGACGTACGCACTCACCTCGGCCAACGACTTCGCCGAGCGCGACCCCGCGGACTGGACCCTGCAGGGCTCCACGGACGGCAAGGACTGGAAGACCGTCGACTCCCGCTCCGGCGAGTCCTTCTCCGAGCGGTTCCAGACGAAGTCGTACGACCTCGCCGAGCCGGCCGAGTACCAGCACTTCCGGCTCGACATCACCAAGAACCACGGCGCCGACATCCTGCAGCTGGCCGACGTGCAGTTCTCCACGGGCGGCAGCGGCGGTCCGGTCCCGCAGGACATGCTGTCGCTGGTCGACCGCGGCCCGGCCGGATCGCCCACCGCGAAGGCGGGCGCCGGGTTCACCGGAAAGAGGGCCCTGCGTTACGCCGGACGGCACACCGTCGACGGACGGGCGTACTCGTACAACAAGGTCTTCGACGTGAACGTGTCGGTCGGCCGGGACACCGAGCTGTCGTACCGGATCTTCCCGTCGATGGCCGACGGGGACCGCGACTACGACGCCACGAACGTGTCGGTGGATCTGGCCTTCACGGACGGCAGCCATCTGAGCAACCTGGGCGCGACGGACCAGCACGGCTTCGCGCTGTCGCCGCAGGGGCAGGGCGCCTCGAAGGTCCTCTACGTCAACCAGTGGAACAGCGTGGTCTCGCGGATCGGGTCGGTCGCGGCCGGGAAGACGGTCGACCGGATCCTGGTGGCGTACGACTCGCCGAAGGGCCCGGCGAAGTTCCGCGGCTGGCTGGACGACATCGATCTCAGGCGGGTGGCGCCCGAGAAGCCGAAGGCCCATCTCTCCGACTACGCGCTCACGACCCGCGGCACCAACTCCAGCGGCAGCTTCTCGCGCGGCAACAACTTCCCCGCGACCGCCGTGCCGCACGGCTTCAACTTCTGGACGCCGGTGACCAACGCGTCCTCGCTGAGCTGGCTGTACGACTACGCGCGTGCGAACAACGACGACAACCTGCCGACGATCCAGGCGTTCAGCGCGAGCCACGAGCCGAGCCCGTGGATGGGTGACCGGCAGACCTTCCAGGTGATGCCGTCCGCCGCGTCCGGTACGCCGGCCACCGGGCGGGAGGCGCGTGAGCTGGCGTTCCGGCACGAGAACGAGACCGCGCGGCCGTACTACTACGGGGTGCGGTTCGAGAACGGCCTGAAGGCCGAGATGACGCCGACCGACCATGCGGCGGCGCTCCGGTTCACGTATCCCGGCGACGACGCGAGCGTCGTGTTCGACAACGTGACGGAGCAGGCGGGGCTCACGCTCGACAAGGAGAACGGCATCGTCACCGGCTACTCGGACGTGAAGTCCGGGCTGTCGACGGGCGCGACCCGGCTCTTCGTCTACGGCGTCTTCGACAAGCCCGTGACGGACGGGTCGTCGAGCGGGGTCAAGGGGTTCCTGCGCTTCGACGCGGGTGACGACCACACGGTCACCCTCCGGCTCGCCACCTCGCTGATCAGCGTCGACCAGGCCAAGGACAACCTCCGCCAGGAGATCCCGGACGGCACGTCCTTCGACACGGTCAAGAACCGCGCCCAGCGCACCTGGGACAAGCTGCTCGGCAAGGTCGAGGTCGAGGGCGCGACGCCGGACCAGCTGACGACGCTGTACTCCAGCATGTACCGGCTGTACCTGTACCCCAACTCCGGTTTCGAGAAGGTGGGTTCGAAGTACCAGTACGCCTCCCCGTTCTCGCCGATGCCGGGCCCGGACACCCCGACGCACACCGGTGCGAAGATCGTGGACGGCAAGGTGTACGTCAACAACGGCTTCTGGGACACCTATCGGACGACCTGGCCGGCGTACTCCTTCCTGACGCCCTCTCAGGCGGGCGAGATGGTCGACGGGTTCGTGCAGCAGTACAAGGACGGCGGCTGGACCTCGCGCTGGTCCTCCCCCGGTTACGCGGACCTGATGACCGGCACCTCGTCGGACGTGGCATTCGCGGACGCGTACGTCAAGGGCGTGGACTTCGACGCGAAGGCGGCGTACGACGCGGCCCTGAAGAACGCGACGGTCGTGCCCCCGGCGTCCGGTGTGGGCCGCAAGGGGATGTCGACGTCCCCGTTCCTCGGCTACACCAGCACCGACACGCACGAGGGCCTGTCGTGGGCGATGGAGGGCTACAACAACGACTACGGCATCGCGAAGATGGGCCAGGCGCTCTACAAGAAGACGGGCAAGAAGCACTACAAGGAGGAGTCGGAGTACTTCCTCAACCGGGCCCAGGACTATGTGAATCTCTTCGATTCCAAGGCCGGTTTCTTCCAGGGGAAGGACGACAAGGGCGACTGGCGCGTGGACTCCGCCAAGTACGACCCGCGGGTGTGGGGTTACGACTACACGGAGACCAACGGCTGGGGCTACGCCTTCACCGCCCCGCAGGACAGCCGGGGCCTCGGCAACCTGTACGGCGGCCGAGGCAAGCTCGCGGACAAGCTGGACGAGTACTTCGCCACCCCCGAGACGGCCTCGCCCGACTTCGTCGGCTCGTACGGCGGTGTCATCCACGAGATGACGGAGGCGCGGGACGTCCGGCTGGGCATGTACGGGCACTCCAACCAGGTCGCGCACCATGTGATCTACATGTACGACGCGGCCGGGCAGCCGTACAAGGCGCAGAAGAACGTCCGCGAGGTGCTCTCGCGGCTCTACACCGGCAGCGAGATCGGGCAGGGCTACCACGGCGACGAGGACAACGGCGAGCAGTCGGCCTGGTATCTCTTCTCCGCGCTCGGCTTCTACCCGCTGGTGATGGGCAGCGGCGAATACGCCATCGGATCGCCGCTGTTCAAGAAGGCGACGGTCCATCTGGAGAACGGCGAGGACCTGGTCGTCAGGGCGCCGAACAACAGCACCAAGAACGTGTACGTGCAGGGGCTGAGGGTCAACGGCCGTACGTGGACGTCGACTTCCCTCCCCCACTCGCTGCTCGAGAAGGGTGGGGTCCTGGACTTCGACATGGGGTCGAAGCCCTCGTCGTGGGGCACCGGCAAGAACGCGGCGCCCGTGTCGATCACCCAGGACGACAAGGTGCCGACGCCGCGGTCGGACGTGCTGAAGGGTGAAGGCCCGCTGTTCGACAACACGTCGGCGACGGACGCGACGGTGACCTCCGTGGACCTGCCGGTCTCCGGTCCGGTCAAGGGGCTCCAGTACACGGTGACTTCGTCGGGCGACCACACGAAGGCACCGACCGGCTGGACGCTCCAGGGCTCGGACGACGGGACCACCTGGAAGACCCTCGACAAGCGCTCCGGCGAGTCCTTCGCGTGGGACAAGCAGACACGGGCGTTCACCGTGGGGTCCCCGGGTACGTACGGGAAGTACCGTCTGGTGCTGGATGGCGAGGCGGTCGTCTCGGAGGTCGAACTGCTCGCCTGAACAGCCGAGTTGGGGGTCCCATGCCGCTTCCCGTGCCCGTCCTGCCGGAGGGTCCCGAGGGTGTCGATCCGGCCTGGCTGCCGGACGAGGCCTTCCGGCCGATCGGCAGCCGGCGGACGCTGATCCGCGGATGGGGCCCCCTGGCGCGCACAGCGCACCAGAACGTGGCGGAGGCCTGCGCACGGTTCGGGGGACGCGTCGAGCGTGACGCGTCCCCCGGGCCGTTCGACCTGGTGCTGGAGCTGACGCCGGGCGAGGACTCGTCCGAGGCGTTCACGTACGAGCGCGGTCACGGCCGTACCACGGTCACCTCCTCGGGCCAACGCGGCCTGCTGTACGGGCTGTTCCACGTCGTGCGGCTCGGCGAGGCCGCGTTCCGCGAGGAGCGGCCTCGCGAGACACACCGCCCGGCGCTGGCACTGCGGATGCTGGACCACTGGGACAACGTGGCCGTGCACCCGGTCATGGGCCAGGTCGAGCGGGGCTACGCCGGCGGGTCGCTGTTCTGGGAGGAAGGGCGCGCACGCTGGGACCTGGACCGTGTGCTGGCCTACGGCAGGTTGCTGGCGGCGTGCGGGATCAACGCCGTGGCGGTGAACAACGTCAACGTGCACGAGACCGAGGCCCGTCTGCTGACCGACCGCATCGACGAAGTCGCGGACGTCGCCCAGGTGTTGAGGCAGTACGGGATCCGCACCCACCTGTCGGTGACCTTCGCCGCGCCGATGGTTCTCGGCGGACTGGCGGGTGCCGATCCACTCGACGATCGCGTGCGGGAGTGGTGGGCGGAGACGACCGCGCAGGTGTACCAGGCCGTCCCCGACTTCGGCGGATACGTCGTGAAGGCCGACTCGGAGGGTCAACCGGGACCTTTCACGTACGGCCGCAGTCACGCGGACGGTGCGAACATGCTCGCCGCCGCGCTCGCCCCGCACGTCGGCACCGTGCACTGGCGGGCCTTCGTCTACGACCACCGCCAGGACTGGCGGGACCGGACGACCGACCGGGCGCGGGCCGCGTACGACCATTTCCTGCCGCTGGACGGGGAGTTCGCACCGAACGCGGTGCTCCAGGTGAAGCACGGGCCGATGGACTTCCAGGTGCGGGAGCCGGTCTCGCCGCTGATCAGTGCCATGTCACATACCAGGCTCGCGGTGGAGCTTCAGGCCACCCAGGAGTACACCGGGCAGCAACAGCACGTGTGCTGGCTGGGGCCGATGTGGAGCGAGGTGCTGCGGTTCGGTTCCGAAGAGGGCCTGCCCCTCGAGGAGTTGGTGGCCGTCTCCAACGTGGGCGACGACCCGTTCTGGACCGGGCATCCGCTCGCCCAGGCCAACCTCTACACCTTCGGGCGGCTCGCCTGGCAGCCGCAGGCGGATCCGGCCGGGATCCTCGACGAGTGGATCGGGCTCACCTTCCCGTCCGCTCCGCAGCGGCTGATCGACGGACTGCACTCCGTGCTCGACGGCTCGTGGCGGACGTACGAGAAGTACACCGCACCGCTCGGGGTGGGTTTCATGGTGCAGCCGGGGCATCACTACGGGCCGAGCGTCGACGGCTACGAGTACAGCCCTTGGGGGACCTACCACTTCGCCGACCGGGACGGCATCGGCGTCGACCGGAGCGTGGCGAGCGGGACCGGGTACGCGGGGCAGTACGCCAAGCCGTGGGCCGAGGTGTACGAGTCGCCGGAGACGTGCCCGGACGAACTGCTGCTGTTCTTCCACCATGTGCCGTACGGGCACGTGCTGAAGAGCGGGAAGACCGTGATCCAGCACATCTACGACACGCACTTCGAGGGCGTGGCGGAGGTGGAGGAGGCCGTGGAGGTGTGGGCCTCGCTGGCCGGTCTGGTGGAGCCGGGGCGCCACGCGCGGGTGGCGGAGCGGTACGAGGAGCAGCTCCGGAGTGCCCGCGAGTGGCGCGATCAGATCAACAGTTACTTCTTCCGGAAGTCCGGGGTGCCGGATGCGCAGGGGCGGTTGATCTACTGAAGGTCGTCCATTGAAGGTCGTCTACTGAACGCGCAGGACCGCGACGCCCAGCGGGTCGAGGGCGAGCTGGTCCCGCGCCTCGATCTGCTTGCCGGTCAGGAGGTCGGTCGCCGTCGCGTGCGCCGTCAACTGGGCCGGTTCCTGGGCGTGGTTGAGGAGGAAGAGGAGACGGGTGCCGTCCGGGGCGACGCGGTGCGCGGTCTCCACGGTGGGGTGGTCCGCGTACGGGCCGAGCAGTCCGTGCCGGGTGAGGATGCGGCGTACGACATGGTCGACGCCCGGCTGGTCCAGCGCCGTGGCGACGTACCAGGCCTCGCCCTCCCCGTACTCGTGTCTGGTCACCGCCGGGGTGCCCGCGTAGAAGTCGGTGCCGTATGTGGCGATGGTTTCCGCGCCGCGCGGCAGCACGATCTCGAAGACGAGCCGGGCCGCTGCCTCCAGTTCGGGGACGGACTGCACGAACTCCGGTGGGCGGGCGTCCCATTCGTCGACCCGGATGCCCATCAGGTCGGCGAGCGGGCCCGGGACGTCGGTGAGGAACGCGCGGTCGTGTTCGTCGACCCGGCCGGAGAGGAAGGTGGTCAGGACCGTGCCGCCCCGTGCGGCCACCGCCTCGAGGCGGCCGGCGAGGCCGCCCTTGACCATGTGCAGGACGGGGGCGAGGACCACGTCGTAGGGGGTGAGGTCGGCGGTCTGCGGTACGACGTCCACGTCGGCGCCGGCCTCGCGGGCGGCTCGGTAGTAGCTGTGGACCACGTCCGGGTACTTGACCAGCCGGGACGGGCCGTCGGAGATCTCCAGGGCCCACCAGCTGTCCCAGTCGAAGAGCAGGGCGGTGCGGGCGGGGGTGCGGGCGCCGAGGGTCGCGGGGCCGAGGAGCTCCAACTCCCCTCCCAGGTCGGCCACTTCGCGGAACACGCGGGTGTCGTCCCGGCCCGCGTGGCCGATGACCGCCCCGTGGTACTTCTCGCAGGCTCCGCGCGAGGCGCGCAGCTGGAAGTACAGGGCCGCGTCGGCGCCGTGGGCGATCGCCTGGAAGGTGGTGAGGCGGAGTTCGCCGGGGCGTCTGAGCGGGTTGACGTCACGGCAGGCCGTCGTCGACGGGGTCTGTTCCATCAGCCAGAAAGGGGCGCCGTCCTTGAGCCCCCTCATCAGGTCGTGGGCGAGGGCGGGGCGGGTCGGCGGGGCGTCCAGGGGCGGGTAGTTGTCCCAGGAGGCGAAGTCCAGGTGGGGCGCCCAGCGGTGGTGGTCGAGGGGGCGGAACAGGCCCATGAAGTTGGTGGTGACCGGCGTCTCGGGGTCGTGCCGGCGGATCGCCTCCTTCTCGGCGAGGAAGCAGCCGAGCAGGGCGTCGGTGGTGAAGCGGAAGTAGTCGAGGGTGGTGCCCTGGAAGGCGGTGTGGTCGGGGCCGCGCCAGTGCTCGGTTAGGGCGTTCGGGGGTTCGATCTCGGCGAAGTCGGTGTAGCGGTGCGACCAGAAGGTGGTGCACCAGGCGTCGTTGAGGGCGTCGAGGGTGACGTACTTGTGCCGCAGCCAGTCCCGGAAGGCCTCGGCGCACTGGTCGCAGTAACAGGCGCCGCCGTACTCGTTGTTGATGTGCCAGGCGAGCAACGCAGGGTGGTCCGCATACCGTTCGGCGAGGCGGGCCGCCATCGCGGTCGACAGGCGGCGGTACGCGGGTGAGCTCGGGCAGAAGTTGTGGCGCTGGCCGTAGCGGTGGCGGCGGCCCTCGAAGTCGGTGCGGTTGACCTCGGGGTACTTCTTGGCGAGCCAGGGCGGGAGGGCCGCGGTTCCGGTGGCCAGGCAGACGTTTCTGTTCTCCGCCGCCGCCCGGTCGAGGATGCGGTCGAGGACCGTGAAGTCGTAGGTGTCCTCGGCGGGTTGGGTGAGGGACCAGGAGAAGACGCCGACGGTGAGGGTGTCGATGCCGGCCTGGGTGAACAGACGGTGGTCCTCGTCCCAGACGTCCTCGGGCCACTGCTCGGGGTTGTGGTCGCCGCCGTACGGGATCTTCGGGGTGCGGGGCGCGGTCATGCGGTGAAGTCCTCCTGGGTCTCGGCGATCACCGGGCGGCTGCCGTGCAGCAGGGAGAGCAGCAGCGGGGCGGCCAGCAGCGCGGGCAGGGCCTCGGTCAGCAGGGCGGTTCCGGCGGCGGACAGGACGAGCAGGGAGGCCGCGGCGAGGGTGGCCCGGCCGTGCCGGAACAGGAAGTACCCGGCCAGGCGCACGGTGTCGCGGGCGCGGAAGGTGAAGAGGGAGGTCAGGACGAGGGCGTGGGCGCCCCAGAGGAGGGAGGCGAGGCCGATCGCTGCGAGCAGCAGCGCCCACCAGCCGGGCAGGCCCGTCGCCGAGAAGTGGGTGAGCGTGAACGCGATCACGGTGAGCCAGGCGAGCAGGGGCGTCCAGAGTTTCAGGACCGGGAGCGCGTTGAGCCGCCAGCCACGCGCGAAGGTACGGGCCGGGTGCAGGTCGGTGAGGTCGCGGGCGCGGTGGTGGAGGGCGTACAGCGCGGCGGACAGGGCCGGACCGAGCGGGAGCAGGGATACGGCGGCCAGGGGGAGGTTGGAGGGCTCGGGCCCCAGGAGGAACAGCACCGCCAGGCCCGGTGAGGCCGCCGCGAGCAGCAGAACCTCGACGGTGACCAGCGTGTGGACCAGGGCTGCGGCGCGGGAGAGGGGGCCGTCGCCGAAGGAGGCGGCGGCCGCGGGGGCGCTGCTCACCCGTTCTCCTTCCTGAAGCGCTCGTACGCCTTGTTGTGGAGGTCCACGAGCTGCTGCATGTTCTTGGCCTTCAACTCGGTGATGTAGGAACCCCATTCGGACATCGGGCGCTTGCCGAGGACGAACTTGAGGGTGTTCTGGATGGCGTGGTCCTTGAGCGGGGTGTCCCAGAGCGTCGCCTGCTCCTGCTCCGCGGACTGCAGCGGGTGTGCCGGGTCGACGGGCAGCTGCTCGCGCTGGGACATAACCTCCTGGAACTTCTTCTCGTCCGGGCCGAAGGAGGAGGAGACCAGCTTCCAGCTGCCGCCGTAGGTGAAGACGCCGTTGAAGAACCCGAAGTCCTTCTGGAGGTCCTTGGGGGCGTCCGGGTCGGAACCCATGAGGGAGATGCCGGGCTCCAGCTCGTAGGTGTCGCCGGACTTGGTGTAAGTGACGCCCTTGACGCCCCACTTGCAGAACTCCTGGCCCTCGTCCGCGTACCAGAGCCAGTCCACGAACTGCATGAGCGCGACGAAGGTGTCGCTCCCCAGGGCCTTGCTGGAGACCATGATGCCGTTCTCCAGCCGGATGCCGCTGAGCACGACGGGGCCGGCCGGTCCGAGGGGCACCGGCACCATCTCGATCTTCGCGCCCTTGACCTGCTTTTGCAGGTTGTAGCGGTAGTTCTGCACCAGCTCCTGCGGATTGGCGCTGATCACGTACGACTTCTCGGCCAGCAGCTTCTGCACGGCCTGGTCGTCCTGCTGGGTGAAGCTCTCCGGGTCGAGCAGCTTCTCGGCGACGAGCCTTCTCAGGTACTCGACCATCGCGCGGTAGTCGTCCTGCGCGGCGGTGAAGACGAACTTCTTCGCCTTGGTGTCGAAGCTGATGTTGTCGTACGACCAGCCGGCCCTGACCCCGTACGCCTGGCCGAGGTAGCTGAACAACGCGCCGCACGGGAACGGGGTGTTGGTGCTCCAGCGGTCGGTCCAGGGGTACTTGTCGGGGTACTCCGCCTTGAGCGCCTTCAGGACGTCGTACACCTCGTCCCAGGTGGTCGGCAGGCTCAGGCCGTGCTTGTCGAGGACGTCCGTGCGGAAGGACAGCGAGTAGCCGGCCTTGGGCTTCTCGTGCAGTCCGGGCAGCAGGTAGTACTTGCCGTCGGACTGGCGGATGGAGTCGAGCTCGGGCTCGAGCTTCCACTTCTTCACCTTGGCCCCGTAGTTGGGCATCAGGTGCGCGTAGTCGCTGACCGGGAGGATCGCGCCGGACGAGACGAAGGCGACCTCGGAGGGGTGGTACGTCTTGGGGATCAGGAAGGGGGCGTCGCCCGCGCCGATGAGGACGCTGCGCTTCTTCTCGTAGTCCGCGAGCGGGACGTCGAGGGGCTTGACGGTGATCCCGGTGCGCTTGGTGACCTCCTTCCAGAACAGCCAGCTGCCCTTGAGGGGGTAGACCGGGTTGTCGTTGTGCAGCATCGAGAAGGACATCGGCTTCGCCGCCTTGAACTGCCGGCCGGCGCGGTACTCCTTCATCGCGCCGTTCTGCTTCTTGGAGAGATCCTTGGAATCACCTCCGTCGTCGCCGCTGCCGCAGCCGGTGAGGGTGGCGAGGCCGATGAAGCCGGCGGCCGCCAGGATCTGACGCCGCGACAGCTGTCCTTGGTTCTGCACGGGAACTCCTTTGTTCCGTAGGTCAGTTGAGGGGACGTCAGCCCTTGACCGCGCCGAGCATCACGCCCGAGACGAAGTAGCGCTGGACGAACGGATACACGCAGATGACCGGCAGGGCGGTGAGCACGATGGTGACCGCCTGGATGCTCGCGCCGACCTGGCTCAGCTGCTCGGTGGTGGCTCCGGCGTTGCCGCCGCCGGTGGCGCCCGCGATGAGGTTGCGCAGATAGACCGTGACCGGCATCAGGTCGGTGCGGTCCATGTAGAGGAAGGCGCTGAACCAGGAGTTCCAGAAGGACACCGAGTAGAAGAGCACCATCGTCGCGACGACCGCCTTGGACAGCGGCAGCACGATCCTGAGGAGGATGCCGTAGGTGCTCAGTCCGTCGATCTGCGCGGCCTCCTCCAGTTCGGTCGGCAGGCTCTCGAAGAAGGCCTTCATCACCAGGAGGTTGAAGACGCTGATCGCGTTGGGCAGCGCGATCGCCCACACGCTGTTCTTCAGGCCGAAGGTGGTGATCAGCACGTAGTTGGGGATCAGGCCGCCGGTGAAGAACATGGTGAAGACCGCGACGCCGATGAGCGTGGTGCGACCCTTGAGGTGCTTCTTCGACAGGACGTAGGCGTAACAGGTCGTCAGGACCATGGCCACGGCCGTGGACACGACCGTGTAGAGCACGGTGTTGCCGTAGTTCCGCCAGAACATCGAGTCCTGGAAGACGATTCTGTACGTCGTGAGGTTGAACCCCTTGGGCCACAGGGTCACTTCACCGGCCCGGATCTGGCGCTCCCCGCTGAAGGACCGGGCGACGATGTTGGCGAACGGGTACAGGGTCACGACCACGACGAAGGTGAGGATCACCCCGTTGACGCCCTGGAAGACACGGTGGGAACGGCTCGGCTTCACCACAGGCTGGTCCCCACTGTGCGGCGCGAGAGCTGGTTGGCGGACGTGATCAGGACCAGGCCGATGATCGCCTCGAACAGGCCGATGGCGGCCGCGTAACTGAAGCTGTTGGACTCGACACCGGCCCGGTAGACGTACGTCGAGATCACGTCGGCGGTCGGGTAGGTCAGCGGGTTGTACAGCAGCAGGACCTTCTCGAAGCCGACCGCCATGAACGTGCCGACGTTCAGGATCAGCAGCGTGATCATGGTGGGCCGGATGCCGGGCAGGGTGACGTGCCAGATCTGCTGCCAGCGGTTCGCGCCGTCGATGCGTGCGGCCTCGTACAGCTCCTCGTCGATCGTGGTGAGCGCGGCGAGGTAGAGGATCGTGCCCCAGCCCGCCGTCTGCCAGATCTCCGAGCCGACGTAGATCGTGCGGAACCACTCGGGTTCCTGGATGAAGCGGATCGGGTCGTGCCCGAACCAGCCGAGGACGTGGTTGACCGGCCCGTCGGTGGCGAGCATCTGCATCGTGATCCCCGCGACGATCACCATCGACAGGAAGTGCGGAAGGTACGACACCGACTGCACGAACCGCTTCAGGGAGCGCCGGCGCACCTCGTTCAGCAGCAGAGCCAGGACGATCGGGATCGGGAAGCAGAAGACGAGCGTGAGCCCGCCGAGCCACAGCGTGTTCCGGAACACCTGCCAGAACGTCGGATCGCTCAGGAACATGCGCACATAGCGCAGCCCCACCCACTCCTCGCCGAACATCGAGCCGCCCGGCTCGAAGCGGCGGAAGGCGATCACATTGCCGATCATCGGCAGATAGCGGAAGACCAGGAAGAACAGCAACGGCAGCAGGGCAAGCGAGTACAGCTGCCAGTCGCGGCGCAGCGCCCGCCGCAGGCCGCTGCGCGGAGCCGAGTGGGTGACAGCTCTCGGCGGCTCCTGGAGGTCGGACGGGGGAGAGGCCGACTTGACGGAGGTGCTCATTGCTCGGTCCTCTCATGACGGAGGCATGGAACCGAAACTTTCGAGCTCTTACCGGTAACTTCGCGGCAACCTAGAGGCACTTAGAAAGCGCTGTCAATGGGTCACGCAGGAGATGCCCGAGGCGGATGTGCGGTGTTGGAACCCTCTGAGGACGGGGTAGAACACGGAAGTTCGCTTCTGCGGTTCCGCAAGTTTCCATCACCGGACCGACTCCTGCGAGGTGCCGCCGTGCCCGCGTTCGACCTGCCACTGCCCGAGCTGGAGCGCCATCGTCCGGAGCCCGAAGAGCCCGCCGACTTCGACGAGTTCTGGCAGGACACCCTCAAGGACGCGGCCCAGTGGGACCCGTTGGTGTCGGTGCGGGTGGTGGAGACCGGGCTACGGCTGACGGAGACCTTGGACGTCACGTTCCGGGGCTTCGCCGGGGGTCCCGTGCGCGCCTGGTTCAGCCGTCCGGCGAGGTCCCGCGAACCCCTCCCCGCCGTCGTCGAGTTCGCGGGTTACGGGCGCGGCCGCGGCCTGCCACACGAGCGGCTGACCTGGGTGAACGCCGGATACGCGCATCTACTCATGGACAACCGCGGTCAGGGCGACCAGTACGGCTGCGGCGGCGACACACCCGACCCGCAGGCGTCCGCCGCGCCGGGCGGACCGGGCCCGGTGGTACGGGGCCTGCTCGCCCGGCAGGACTACCACTACCGCCGGCTGATCACGGACGCCGCCCGTGCGGTGGCGGCGGTGCGCGCACTGCCGGGCGTGGACGCGCGACGGACGGCGGTCGTCGGCAACAGCCAGGGCGGCGGACTCGCCCTGGCCGTCGCGGGGTTGCTGCCGGACCTGAGGGCGGCCCTGGTCACCGCGCCTTTCCTGTGCGGCATCCGGCGGGCCCTCGACCTCACCGACGCGAGCCCGTACGGCGAGATCGCGGCCTACCTCGCCGTCCACCGGGGCGCCGAGTCGGCCGCGTACCGCACCCTGTCCTACGTGGAGGGCATCTCCTTCGCCCGCCGCGCCCACGCCCCGGCCCATTTCGGGGTCGGCCTGCGCGACACCGTGTGCCCGCCGAGCGGGGCGTACGCCGCGTTCAACCGGTACGGGGAGCTGACCGGCGCGGACCCCCGCAAGGAGATCCACGCCTATCCGTACAACGGCCACGAGGGCGGCGACGCGGTACACGTGCGCCGCCAACTCGACTGGCTGTCCGGCGTGTTGGAGATCAGCTCGTCGCGAGGGTGAACACGTGCAGGTCCGTGTTCTGCGGCAGCTTCACGCCCGCGATCGTCTTGCCCGCCGGTGCCTCGAAGGGCTTGGTGGCGAAGACGTACGTCGCCACCGGGTCCTTGTCCGCGCCCGCGACATTCCGGTACGCGGTCTTGGCGACGACCTCGTTGCCGTACTGGACGGTGCCGCCGCCTCCGCCGACGGTCCAGTCGGTGAAGGACAGGTCGACCGTGTCGGTGCTGCCGTCGGTGTAGGTGACGGTGGCCTTGGTCTGCTGGTTGCCGTTGACCGCGCTGCCGATGAAGGACAACTTGGCTGCCGGGTCGGCGAGTTCGACGGTCTGGCCGTCCGCGGAGACGTTGTCCGGTCGGGCGTCCGGCGAGTTGGGCCAGGTGAAGGCGAGCCCGTCGACGGTGCCTTGGCCGCCCGGCGTGAGACCGGCCGCCGAGAGCGCCTGACGGGAGTAGCTCCAGCCACCGCCGTCGTAGTCGGCCTCGTCGTGGTCGCCCTCGTCGTCCGAGACGCCGGTGTTGTTGTAGGCGGCGAGGAGGGTGCCGGGAGCGGCGACGGTGAGGGCGACGGGCTGCTCGTAGGAGGTGTCGCCGGAGGTCACCGTGACCTTGGCGTCGTAGAAGCCCTGTTTCATGTCCTTGGCGGAGCCGAGGGTGATCTCCTGGGAGCCGTCGACCACCGTCCCTTCGGCGGGAGTTGCAGTGATCCCTTCCGGTACGTCGACCTTGAACCGCACCTCGGGCCCGGCGCCCCCGCTCATCGACAGCGCACGGATGCCGACCTTGGCGCTCCCGCCCGGCTCGATGGTCGCCGTGGTCGGGCCGACACCGATCTGGTACGGCTGCTCGCCCTCGCGGAAGGAAGGCGGCGCGTCGGAGGGGTCGCTGCCCCAGGTCCTGTCGGGCGTACCGGAGAGCGTGTAGTCGAGCCTGCCGCCGTCCCGCACAAGGGAGGCGGGCAGCCAAGGCCGTTCGCTGGTACGGCCGTTGACCTTGAGGGAGTTGATGTACGGAGCGTCGGCGGCGGCGCCCTCCGCGCGGATGGAGATGTCGTTGCCGTGGGGCCGGTCGATCTCGATGCGCGGGAACAGCGGTGAGGCGAGGGCGAGTTCGGCGCGGGACGGGACCTGCGGGTACATGCCGAGGGAGGAGAAGACGTACCAGGAGGACATCGCGCCGAGGTCGTCGTTGCCGGGGATACCGCCGGGCTGCGTCGACCAGAGCTGCTTCATCGCTGCGCGGACGGTCTCCTGCGCCTTGTAGGGAGCGCCCGCGTAGTCGTACAGGTAAGGCACGTTGATCGACGGCTCGTTGTCCAGCTCGGACTTGTCGCCGCCACTGCCGGTGAAGGCCCAGCCGCCGTCGGCGTCGTGGAAGAAGGTGTCGAGGCGCTTCACGGAGGCGTCACGGCCACCCATCGCGGCGAACAGGCCGGCCGGGTTGTGCTGGACCATCCAGGTGTACTGGGCGGCCGTACCCTCGACGAACCCGTTGCCGGTGGCCGGGGTGAAGCCGGTGACCCAGCTGCCGTCGGCCTTTCGGTTGGCGATGTAGCCGCCGGTGGGGTCGGCCGCGATGTTGAAGTTGTTCTGCCACCACTGGGAGCGCTTGGCGAAGGCGGCCGCGGTGTCCTTCTCCCCTGCCGCGGTGGCGAGTTGGGAGAGGGAGAAGTCGGCACCGGACATCTCGAGGGTCTCGGCGGCGCCGCCCCAGGCGTTGGAGACGGATGGCATGTAGTGCAGCTTCAAGTACTTGTCGAGCGAGGGGCGTTGGCCGACGGACAGTACCGGCTTCCCGGCCGACGACAGGTCCTGTTCCGTCGGCACGGTCGCCGCCTGGACCAGTGACTTGAGGGCGCCGCGCAGGTCGAAGTCCGTGCCGCCGAAGGCGCGGATGCCGGCCAGGGCGGTGGGCGAGGGGTCGCCGTTCATGATGTGGGTGCCGCCCGCGCCGTGCAGCCAGCGGTCCCACACGCCGCCGTTCTGCTGGGCGAGTTCGTACAGGGACTGCGCGATGTCGGAACCGGTGCGCGGGTTGAGGAGGGTCAGCAGCTGCACCTGGTCCCGGTACACGTCCCAGCCGGAGAAGGTGCCGTACTGCGCCTGATGGCCCTTGCCGACGGTGTGGACCTTGCCGTCACTCCCCCGATATCTGCGGTCGGCGTCACTGATGACGTTCGGGTGGAGGAGCGCGTGGTAGAGCGCGGTGTAGAAGGTGGTGCGCTCGTCGTCGGTACCGCCGCCGACCCGGATGGCGTCCAGCTGATCGCGCCAGGCGCGGTGGGCGGCGTCCTGCACCGAGCCGAAGGAGCGGTACGGCGGGTTCTCGGCGGCGAGATTGGCCTCGGCGCCCGCCTGACTGACGTACGAGATACCGACCTTGGCGCCCACGGGGCCGTCGCCGGGCTCGAACTCGACGTAGCCGCCGGCGCCCTTGCCGGCGACGGGACGTCCGCCGCTCGAGAAGCCGCCGGTGCCGCCGCTCGCGGAGGTCGAACCCGGGCTGAGCCTGTCGTCCTGCCAGGTGCCGGTGGCCTTGAAGGCGCGGTCGAAGCGGGCGGTGAAGTACAGGGTGTAGTAGGCGCGTTGGCCTTCGGGGTCGAGGTAACCGCAGAAGTTCCCGGAGGTGACGGAGCCCGAGACCGTACGCGTCGCCGGGTCGATGGTGACCGACGAATCGGTCGAGCCCACCTCGGAGTTGGCGGTGCGGATGAGGAGGGAGGCGGGCTTGTCGGCCGGATACGTGAACCGGGCCGACCCGGTGCGATCGGTCGCGGTGAGATCGGCCGTGACCCCCGACGCCAGTGCGACCTTGTAGTGGCCGGGCTCGGCGGTCTCGTCGGCGTGGCTGAAGTCGGAGGCGTAGACGGCGTCCTTGGTGTCGCTCGCGGGCGACGACGTGACGTCACCGGCGTACGGGAAGAACGGGATGTCGCCGCTGCCGCCCGCGCAGCCCGTGCCCGACATGTGGGTCAGGCTGAAGCCGCGGATGCGGGTGGCGTCGTACTGGTAACCGCCGGGCGCGGCGGTGCGGGTGGCGTCGCCTCTGGTGTTCTCCGGGCTCCAGGAGAGCATGCCGAACGGGGTGACGGCGCCCGGGAAGACGTTGCCGCCGTTCCTGGTGCCGATGAGCGGGTCGACGTACGAGGTCGGGTCCCGGACGAGATCCGGTGGGGCGGCGGTCGCCGCCAGGGCGGGGGTGGCACCGCCGACCGCGAGCACCGCGGCCAGCAGCAATGACGTAGGACGGAAACGCATGACGCGGCCCCTCCTCCTTCGGACGGGTCGCGCACCACAGGTCGCACAAGCCGCAGGGACAGTAGCGTGCGCCACGCGTACCACGGAAGAGTGCGTACGGAGGCGGGGGCGCGCGGGAGGGACACCCGCACGGTTCAGCGAAGTGGGTCAACTGGTTGGACAGCGTTGTCGGTTGAGGCGATAGAGTCATGTGCAGACCATTAGACAACGTTGTCGCCGCATCGCGACGTCGCCACAAGCCAGCACCACCCGGACAGGTACTCCCCCGGCCTGGCCCGGCTCGCGGACCCGGTGGAAATCGACACACGGCCACCGGGTCCGCCCCGAGCAGTGGTTCATCCGGCCCGGGAACCGCAGAGTCAGGTCGCGCCTTCCGTACCGCCGACGAGATCTGTTCCGTCGGTAGCCCCTGGCGTGGGGTTCAGCGTTCCGCCGCCGCCGTCATCGGAAAAGGACGGTGAGATGTCCGGGGAAGAGTCCGAGGTAGAGCTCGGCGCGCCGGTAGGTGTTGTGGTTTCTGGTCCGGCGATCTTCAAAGTGACCGTCGAGCCGGGAGCGACTGTGCTGCTTGCGCCGGGCTCCGTCGAGGTGACCGTTCCCTGCTCCTGATCGGACTCCGGGTCAAATTCACTGACGGCCTCCAGACCGAGCTCCTGGAGCAGTGCACGCGCTTCGTCCTCCGGCTTTCCGACGAGGTCGGGCACGGTGACCACCTCGTCAGAGGGCGGGACAACCTCGTCCTCTTGCGCTCCGTTCGCGCCGACCGGGCGTTTGATGTCCTGGCCCTGGTCGTCGACGTTCGCGAGGACGAGGGCCTCGCTGGGCCTCTCGCTCTTCTTGACCTTGACCATCCGCTTCTTGTCGAAGCCCCACTTCTTGCCCTTGAACTTGATTTTGATCTTGACGTCGATACCGGTCTCCGTCGTGGTCAGCGGATTGCCGCAGTTGCACTTCACGGCCGGCACGCCGTGGATGTCGACTAGCACAGCCATGCCGGCCTCCAGGACGGAGTCGTACGACGTGGCTTTGCGCTTGCCCTTCTCGTACCCATGGTTGCGGACGAGGGTGTCGTTGCCCAGGAGTACCGGTGTCACCTTGTGGAGCAGGAAGTCCTCGATGCCGCTGGGGTCCAGAACCTGGGCCCAGGCCGCGGCCTTCTTGCGGTGGGCGGGGTCCTTCAGGAAGGAGATGAGCTTCTTGACCTTGCAGCTCGACGCCTTCAGGCTGCCGCCGTACAAGCCGGCCTTACCGCCCGCGACCTCGCCGCCCTCAGCGAGGGTCTCGCGGGCGAGAACCCTCTCACCGTAGGTGAGTGCCCCTCGCATGAAAGCCGCCTCGGCGGCGTAGCCCACGGACTCCCCGACCACCGCGGCTGCGGCCGGGGCACAGGCCGTCGCGGTCAGCCCCAGGCCGAGTGCGAGGACGAGAGCGAGACAGAGTGATGTGATGCGCCGGACGGACGCAGAAGAGGCCATACGCGCCATGAGAATCCCCCGATTCGCGCCATGGAGCGTCAACCGTCCCGCACCGGCCGTTCGGCCGCCATACGCCACGGAGCGTATTCACAACATCGAGCCGCAGGGGACTTTCATCAGAGTAAGTCCCAGTTGTCCCAGGCGTGTTGTGTCAGAGTGTCGTGAACACGGCCTGCTCGCGGACCCGGTGGAAATCGACACACGGCCACCGGGTCCGCCCCGAGCGGAGGTTCAGCCGTTCTGCCGCGGTGGTTCAGCCGACCCGACAGGGAAGGGTCGTCGCCGGATCGCCGCCGTCGCCCGAGACGACATAGCCGAAGGTCGCGCTCTGGCCCGGACTCAGCGAACCGTTCCAGTCGGCGTTGTGGACCATCACGTCCTGGCCGTTGTAGGTCGCGTTGCCGCTCCAGAGGCTCTCGACCTTCTGGCCGCCGGGCAGTGTCCAGTTGACCATCCAGCCGAGCATCGGGACGTCGCCGGAGTTGGTGACGGTGACCTCGGACTGGTAGCCGCCGCTCCAGCTGTTCGTGGTCCTGCGGGTGGCGGTGCAGGTGCCGGGGACGGGGTCGGTGGGGTTGCCGGGATCGTGAATGCCCGTCACTTCACCGTTTCCGCCGTCGAACACGACGTCGGAGCAGGAGTAGAAGGTCTCCGCGCTGTCCGAGCGCTGCCAGACCATGTAGATGATGTGGCGGCCCGACTTGTTTGCGGGAAGCTTGCCGGTCCAGGAGTAGTTGGCCTCGACCGTGCCCGGGGAGCCGTTGAGCGGCGGGTGGTCGACCATGAGGAACGGGGTGTCCTCCATGTCGGCCCAGGTGAGTGTCCTGGTCGGGTCGAAGCCGTCCTTGGTGACGTAGACGTAGAACCAACCCGGGTGCGCGGCCCAGGCGTTGTAGGAGAAGTCGACGGTCGCGCCCGAGGTCAGATGGGTCAATGGCCAGTCGCTGCGCGGGAGGTTGAAGCCTGTGAAGTTCGGGTTGCCGCCGCTGCATAGCTCGCCGTCGGGCACGAAGCCGCGGGTGCGGCCGGCTCCGTCGGAGCGCAGCACGGAGAACCAGTTGTAGAACGGCGTTGTACCGCTGACCTGTTGGGCCGCCTTGCAGGCCGGGTTGACGGGCTTGATCTCGCCGGTGTCTGTGAGGCCGTCCTCCCAGCACAGGAAGGTGCGGCTGCCGGGTTTCATGGGCGTGCCGTGGGCCTCCGCCTTGCCGCCGGCCGTGACGACGAGGGCGAGGGCCGGGAGGGTGGCGAGGAGGGAGACCAGGACGAGGAAGAGGGCTCGGGTGCGGGTGCGGGTGCGGGTGCGGGTGCGGGTTGAGGACGCTAATCGACCCGTTCTTGTCAGGATCATGACAGCGGCATTCCTTCGGGTACGACCGTATGGATGCGGGTGTGCGGAGGTGAGGCGGGGTGGGGGCGTCCCCGGGGGCGGCGGGTTCCGGTCCGTCGCCAAATGGGAGCGCTCCCACCCCGCGTGTGGGGGAAGGTAGCGCTGGATGGGTCGGTTGTAAACGGGGGGCGCAGTGGACTACTCGGTGCGGTGGTCTCCACACTGATCTCCATGGGGACAGGGGTGACCGCACCGCAGCAGGGACAGGCCACCGAGGTGGACTTCCTCAAGGCCGAGCACGTTCCGGTGGAGAAGCTCGCCCTCGTCGTGGAGGTCGTCCCGTCCGGGTCCCGGCAGCAGGACCGGGTGCGCAAGCCGGCTCTCTTCGCCGCCGCCGAGGTCCAAATGCCGTTCCCGGTCGAGATCGACCTCGACGCACTCCTCGGCTTCTGATCCCGCCGTCTCAGCGCACCCGCCCCACCGGATACGCCGCCTGGAAGGCCAGTCGTCCGTCGGCGTCCTGGCCGATGGCGGTGAGCAGGTCGTCGAAGGGCAGGAACTCCTCCCAGGCCGTCCGTCCGGTCGCCTCCGCGAGACGTGCGACGAACAGGTCCTCCAACTCCTGGACCCGCTTGCCCTTCCAGATCTTGTCGGCGACGCTCACCAGTAGATCCTCGAGGCCGGTGCCCGGTCGGGTCCAGGTGGCGTGCGTCGACGCGAACCGGGCCAGCTCCGGGACGATGCCACGAGCCAGCAGCAGCTCGCGCCCGGCGGCTTCGTGCGCGGAACCGGGGCCGGACAGTTCGGCCGGGTGTGCCGTCTTGCCGATGTCGTGCGTGGCTGCCCCGAACAGCACTGCATCGCGGTCGAGTTGGACCGACGGATGCTCCCGCGCCATCCAGTCCACGAGCTGGTGCGCGACGTCGTGGACGGCCCTGAGGTGGGCCGCCAGGCGGGGCGGGGCGTCCAAGTCGCCAAGGAGCCAGGCCACTTGGTCGGGCAGCGGGCGCAGGGGCGGGTGGCCGGGGTCGTGGAGGGCGCGCTGGAGCGGGTCGACGGTCGTCACCGCGTCAGGGTAGGGGGCGGGGTGCGGCGCGCATGACGAATCGCGTCAGACTGTGTCACCTGCTGCGGCCGCCGGTGCTCACGGAGCCGATCCGAGTCGTGCAGCCCTGTCGCTCCGCTGCACCGGCGCCGGCTTCGTGTGGCCGATCGGTTCCCCGGCGGGTTCGAACCCTGGGGTAGGCACGGCCGACGGCAGTTCGATGGTGAACTCCGTGCGGCCCGGGACGCTTTCCACCTCGATACGTCCCCCGTGCGCCCCCACGATCGCCGCCGCGATCGCCAGCCCCAGCCCTGATCCGCCTTCCCTGCCCGCCGCCCGGGACCGAGACGTGTCCGCCCGCGTGAAGCGCTCGAAGACCCTCGGCAGCAGTTCCGGCGGAATGCCGGGTCCGTCGTCCCGCACCCGGATCACGCACCGCTCCCCCGTCGCCTCCACCTCCGCCACCACCGTCGTGCCCGCCGGTGTGTGCATGCGGGCGTTGGCCAGCAGGTTGGCCACGACCTGGTGGAGGCGGGACTCGTCGCCGAGGACCAACGAGGGGGCGTCGAGGGAGAGTTGGAGTTGCCATTCGTGGCCGCCTCCCGCCGCTCGCGCGTCCCAGACCGCCTCCGCGACCACCGCCGCGAGGTCCACCTCGCCCGACTCCAGCGGGCGGCCCTCGTCCAGGCGGGCCAACAGGAGCAGGTCCTCGACCAGGCCCGTCATGCGGGCCGACTCCGCCGAGACGCGGCGCCAGGCGAGGACCGGCTCGATGCGGTCCGTGCCGCGGTTCATCAGTTCCGCGTAGCCCGCGATGGAGGCGAGCGGGGTGCGGAGTTCGTGGCTGGCGTCGGCCAGGAAGCGGCGCATGCGCTCCTCGCTGCGGCGCACCTGCTCCTCGCCGCGCTGGCGTTCGACGAGGGAGGACTCGATGTGGTCGATCATCCGGTTGAGGGCGGCGCCGACCTGGCCGGCCTCGGTGCCGGGGTCGGTGTCACGGGCCGGGACACGGGTGAGGCCGGTGACCTCGCCGCGGTCCAGTGGGGCCCGGGAGACCTCGACCGCGGTGGCGGCGACCCGGCCCAGAGGGCGCAGTTGACGTCGTATGACCACCGCGCAGACCACACCCGCGGCCGTCAGTCCGGCCGCTGCCACGCCCGCCTCGACCATGACCAGTCCGCCGATCATGTTCTGTACGTTGTCCATCGGGAGTCCGGTCAGGACGCGGATGCCGTTCGAGTCGAGCGCGGTGATCCGGTAGGTGCCCAGAGCGGGGACGGTGACCGTGTGCTTGGAGCCGTCGGTCGCGATGCGCCGCAGCGCGGCGCGCTGGGCGGTGGTCAGGTTCTGCGGCGGGGCGTCCTGGCTGACGACGGCCGCCGAGACGATCGAGCCGTCGTCGTCGAACCGGCCGGCGAGCAGTCCGGCGGGGTGGCCGTTCTCGGTGAGGAAGGACAGGTTGGCCTCGTCGTCCGGATGGAGCCCGGCTCCGCCCAGACTGCGCTGGGCGGCATTGGTGACGCGGTCGTCCAGGTCGCCCATGAGATAGGCGCGTTGGACGGCCGCGGTGGTGAGCGCCATCGCCCCGCATACGACGACGAGGGTGGCGATGACGAACAGAAGCAGACGGGTGCGCAGGGAGCGGCCGCGCGGGCGGGCGGTCATCTGCCGTCCTCCGTCGGCCTGATGGCGTAGCCCAGGCCACGGACGGTGTGGATCATCGGCGCCCGGCCCTTGTCGATCTTCCGGCGCAGATTCGAGATGTAGACCTCGACCAGGTTGCCACCGCCGTCGAAGGAACTGCTCCACACGTGATCGAGGATCTGGGACTTGCTCAGCACCTGGCGCGGGTGGTTCACGAGGAGGCTGAGCAAGTCGAATTCCTTGGCGGTGAGTTGGATGTGCCGACCTGCTCGGTGCACCTCGCGGGTCTCCTCCGTGAGGACCAGGTCGCCGAGGACCCGTACGGAGTCGTCGGTGAGGTTCCGGTCGGTGCCGGCCCGGCGGAGCAGGCCGCGCAGGCGGACCACGACCTCCTCCAGGGAGAAGGGTTTGGTCACGTAGTCGTCGGCGCCGTTCTCGAGGCCGTCGATGCGGTACTCCAGGGCGTCGCGGGCCGTGAGCATCAGTACCGGGAGCTTCGGGTTCTCGTGGCGCAGGCGGCGCAGTACCTGGATGCCGTCCAGGTCCGGCAGCATCCCGTCGAGCACGACGACGTGCGGGGCGCAGCCGCGGGCGATCCGCAGCGCGCTGTGCCCGTCGGCGGCCGGGTAGGGCCGCCAGCCCGCCTCGGCGACGGCGACGGAGAGCACGTCGGTGAGCGCGGGCTCGTCGTCGACGATGAGCACGCGGACGCGGCCGGTTCGGGACACGGAGGTGCCAGACATGTCTCGATACTGTCCCGGTCCGCTGGGGGAATCCTGTGTTCCACCTGAGGATGGGTGATGACCTGGGATTTTTCCCGAGCGGGCAGCATGGACACGGCGAGGGCCGCGCCCCCGGCGAACCGGGAGCGCGGCCCTCAACTGCCTTGCCGTACCGCTTGCTTGACCGCTTACTTGCGGATCAGCGAGCGCAGCACGTACTGCATGATGCCGCCGTTGCGGTAGTAGTCGGCCTCACCGGGGGTGTCGATGCGGACGACCGCGTCGAACTCGACACCGGTGTCGGTGGTGACCTTGACCGTGCGCGGCGTGGTGCCGTTGTTGAGCTCCTCGACGCCGGTGAAGGAGAAGGTCTCCTCGCCGGTCAGGCCGAGGGACTCGGCGTTCGCGCCCTCCGGGAACTGCAGCGGCAGGACGCCCATGCCGATGAGGTTCGAGCGGTGGATGCGCTCGTACGACTCGGCGATGACGGCCTTGACTCCCAGGAGCGCGGTGCCCTTGGCGGCCCAGTCGCGGGACGAACCGGAGCCGTACTCCTTGCCGGCCAGGATGGCCAGCGGGGTGCCCTGCTCGATGTAGTTGCGCGAGGCGTCGTAGATGAACGACACCGGACCGTCGGCCTGGGTGAAGTCGCGGGTGTAGCCGCCCTCGGTGCCCGGCGCGATCTGGTTACGCAGGCGGATGTTGGCGAACGTACCGCGGATCATGACCTCGTGGTTGCCGCGGCGGGAGCCGTAGGAGTTGAAGTCGCGGCGCTCGACGCCGTGCTCCGTGAGGTACTTGCCGGCCGGGGTGTCGGCCTTGATGGCGCCGGCGGGCGAGATGTGGTCCGTCGTCACCGAGTCGCCCAGCTTGGCGAGGACGCGGGCGCCGGTGATGTCGGAGACGGGGGTGGTCTCCATCGTCATGCCCTCGAAGTACGGGGGCTTGCGGACGTAGGTCGACTGGGCGTCCCACTCGAAGGTGTTGCCGGTCGGGATCGGCAGCGCCTGCCACTGGGCGTCGCCCGCGAAGACGTCCTGGTAGGACTTGTTGAACATGTCCTCGCCGATGGCGTTGGCCACGACGTCGTTGACCTCGGCCTCGGAGGGCCAGATGTCCTTCAGGAAGACCGGGTTGCCGTCCTGGTCGACGCCCAGGGCGTCCTCGGTGATGTCCACCTTCATGGAGCCCGCGAGGGCGTACGCGACGACCAGCGGCGGGGAGGCCAGGTAGTTCATCTTGACGTCGGGGTTGATACGGCCCTCGAAGTTCCGGTTGCCGGAGAGGACCGAGGTGACCGCGAGGTCGTGGTCGTTGACGGCCTTGGAGACCTCCTCCGGCAGCGGGCCGGAGTTGCCGATGCAGGTGGTGCAGCCGTAGCCGACGAGGTTGAAGCCGACCTTGTCGAGGTACGGGGTCAGACCCGCCTTGTCGAAGTAGTCGGTGACGACCTTCGAACCCGGGGCGAGGGTGGTCTTGACCCACGGCTTGCGGGTCAGGCCCTTCTCGACCGCCTTCTTGGCCACCAGGGCGGCGGCGACCATGACGTACGGGTTGGAGGTGTTGGTGCAGGAGGTGATGGCCGCGACCGTCACCGCACCGTGGTCGATCTCGTACGTCGAGCCGTCGGGGGCGGTCACGGTGACCGGGTTCGACGGGGCACCGTTGGGGTGGATGGCCGGGGCGTCGGACGCCGGGAAGGACTCCTGGCCCGCCTCGTCCACGGTGTCGACGTAGTTGCGGACGTCCTGCTTGAACTGCTCGGCGGCGTTCGCGAGGACGATGCGGTCCTGCGGGCGCTTCGGGCCGGCGATGGAGGGGACGACCGTGGAGAGGTCCAGCTCGAGCTTCTCGGAGAAGTCCGGCTCGGCCTTCGGGTCCAGCCAGAGGCCCTGCTCCTTGGCGTACGCCTCGACGAGCGCGAGCTGCTGCTCGGAGCGGCCGGTCAGCTTCAGGTACTTGATGGTCTCGTCGTCGATCGGGAAGATCGCGGCGGTGGAGCCGAACTCCGGCGACATGTTGCCGATGGTGGCGCGGTTGGCGAGGCTCGTGGCCGCCACACCCTCGCCGTAGAACTCGACGAACTTGCCGACGACGCCGTGCTTGCGGAGCATCTCGGTGATGGTCAGCACGAGGTCGGTGGCGGTGGTGCCGGGGGTGAGCTCACCGGTGAGCTTGAACCCGACGACGCGCGGGATGAGCATCGAGACCGGCTGGCCGAGCATCGCGGCCTCGGCCTCGATACCGCCGACGCCCCAGCCGAGGACGCCGAGGCCGTTGACCATGGTGGTGTGCGAGTCGGTGCCGACGAGGGTGTCGGGGTAGGCCTGGCCGTTGCGGACCATGACCGTGCGCGCCAGGTGCTCGATGTTCACCTGGTGGACGATGCCGGTGCCCGGCGGGACGACCTTGAAGTCGTCGAAGGCGGTCTGGCCCCAGCGCAGGAACTGGTAGCGCTCGCGGTTGCGGCCGTACTCCAGCTCGACGTTCTGCGCGAAGGCCTCGTTGGTGCCGAACTTGTCGGCGATGACGGAGTGGTCGATGACCAGCTCGGCCGGGGAGAGCGGGTTGACCTTCGCCGGGTCGCCGCCGAGCTCCTTGACGGCCTCACGCATGGTGGCGAGGTCGACGACACAGGGCACGCCGGTGAAGTCCTGCATGATCACGCGGGCGGGCGTGAACTGGATCTCCTGGGAGGGCTGGGCCTGCGAGTCCCAGCCGCCGAGGGCACGGATGTGGTCGGCGGTGATGTTCGCGCCGTCCTCGGTACGGAGCAGGTTCTCGAGCAGAACCTTGAGGCTGTACGGAAGGCGAGCCGAGCCTTCCACCTTGTCCAGCCGGAAGATCTCGTACGACTCGTCGCCCACCTGCAGCGTGCTGCGGGCGTCGAAGCTGTTCGCCGACACGACAGTCTCCTTCATTGATGTGCGCGTACTCACCACGATCCTGCCGCCACGGCAACTTGGCCGATCCGCTAAGGTAAGGCTAAGTTAGGCAAGCCTTACTGCTGTGGCGGCTGCGGTGCTCCTCGGCAGATATCTCGATGTCGAGATAACTCTAGTACATGGGGGCCGGATGGTCATGCCCGGTCCCACTGTGGCGCACGTCGCTGTTTCCCGCGCGACGCCCATCAGTACGCCAAGTCGGGGTATCCGAGGAAGGAGTCCGAACCCTCGGAAGGAGGCACGATGCCCCTCACGTTCCGCAAGAGTTTCCGGATCCTTCCCGGAGTGCGGCTGAACATCAACCGACGCTCCTGGTCCATCACCACCGGCGGCAGGCACGGTCCCCGGCATACGCACAGCAGTTCAGGACGTCGTACGACATCGATGGATTTGCCCGGTCCTTTCGGATGGCGTCGCACCCGTACCGAAAGGCGACGTTGACGGGGCGTCACCCGAATGGTCCCCCCCGAGGATGTCCCATCTCATATCTGAGATAACCTCAGCCTCATGGCAGACGACTACCTCGTACGCATCGGCAAGCTGATCCGTGACGCCCGGCAACACCGGGGCTGGACACAGGCGCAGCTTGCGGAGGCGCTCGGCACCAGTCAGAGTGCGGTCAACCGCATCGAGCGCGGCAATCAGAACATCAGCCTTGAGATGATCGCTCGAATCGGTGGCGCGCTCGAGAGTGAAATCGTGTCGCTCGGCTATGCGGGGCCGATGCATCTGCGGGTGGTCGGCGGACGTCGGCTGTCCGGCGCCATCGACGTCAAGACGAGCAAGAACGCGTGTGTTGCGCTGCTCTGCGCGTCTCTGCTCAACAAGGGTCGCACCGTGCTGCGCCGCGTGGCGCGGATCGAGGAGGTGTACCGGCTCCTCGAGGTGCTGGGCTCCATCGGTGTGCGCACGCGGTGGATCAACGACGGCGTCGACCTGGAGATCGTGCCGCCCGCCGAGCTGGACATGGAGGCCATCGACGCCGAGGCCGCCGTACGGACGCGGTCCATCATCATGTTCTTCGGTCCGCTGCTGCACCTGATGGACCGCTTCAAACTGCCGTACGCCGGCGGCTGCGACCTCGGCACGCGGACCATCGAGCCGCACATGATCGCGCTGCGCCGGTTCGGGCTCGACATCGCCGCCACCGAGGGGCACTACCACGCGGTGGTGGACCGGTCGGTGCGGCCCGAGCGGCCGATCGTGCTGACCGAGCGCGGGGACACCGTCACCGAGAACGCGCTACTGGCCGCGGCCCGCTCCGACGGCGTCACCGTCATCCGCAACGCGTCCTCCAACTACATGGTCCAGGACCTGTGTTTCTTCCTGGAGGCGCTCGGCGTACGGGTCGAGGGCATCGGCACCACGACGCTGACCGTGCACGGCGTGCCGGACATCGACGTGGACGTGGACTACTCCCCGTCCGAGGACCCGGTGGAGGCGATGAGCCTGCTGGCCGCGGCGGTCGTCACGGAGTCCGAACTCACCGTCCGGCGCGTGCCGATCGAGTTCCTGGAGATCGAGCTCGCGGTGCTGGAGGAGATGGGGCTCGACCACGACCGCACGGCCGAGTACTTCGCGGACAACGGCCGTACGCGGCTGGTGGACCTCACCGTCCGGCCCTCCAAGCTGGAGGCACCGATCGACAAGATCCACCCGATGCCGTTCCCGGGCCTGAACATCGACAACGTCCCGTTCTTCGCGGCCATTGCCGCCGCCGCGCAGGGCAAGACGCTGATCCACGACTGGGTCTACGACAACCGCGCGATCTACCTGACCGACCTGAACCGTCTCGGCGGGCGCCTCCAACTCCTGGACCCGCACCGGGTGTTGGTCGAGGGGCCGACCCGCTGGCGCGCCGCCGAGATGATGTGCCCGCCCGCGCTGCGGCCCGCCGTGGTCGTGCTGCTGGCGATGATGGCCGCCGACGGCACGTCTGTGCTGCGCAACGTGTATGTCATCAACCGCGGTTACGAGGATCTCGCGGAGCGGCTGAACTCCGTGGGGGCGCAGATCGAGATCTTCCGGGACATCTGACCGCGCTTGCCGGAGTGCCACCGCACCCTGTCTGTGCTGCGCCGATGCAGGCTTGGACGGGGTGCGGCGGCCTCCCTGGGACTTCTCTGGGACTTTGGGTCAGGACCGGGCTGCCGGCGGGCGGCCTGCGGCTACGCGAAGACCGCGTCGATGGCGGCGCCGCCGCGAGCAGCGGCCCGGGGCAGGAAGAGTGCGTACTTCCGGAGCGTGTCCCGGGGTCCGAGTGTCCGAGCCACCGGGCCAGGGAGACGACCGGGCCGCCGGCCTCCAACTCAGGCTCGAACAGCGCCACTACACGATGAGCGAGCGGACCGTCCGCCGACGGCACACCGTGCCCCCAATGCGGCACTGGCCTCCGGGCCTTCGCTGCGCTACAGGCGCGCGCCGTGCACGTGGCGCGGCTCGGCCAGCAGACCGTAGATGACCAGCACGGACACCAGCATCGTGAACAGAGACCAGAACGGGTAGACCGGAAGGAAGATCATCTGACCGACGAGACAGAACACTGCCAGACAGACGCCCGTCAGCCGCGCCGCTCTGGAGCCCACGAGTACACCGAGACTTGCCAGGGCCATCACGATGCCGATGGCGACCCAGATCCAGCCCCAAGCCGTGTAGTTGAAGATGAGCAGCCGGTTGCCTCCGGAGTAGACGGTCGAGTAGTAGCCGTGATTGAAGATCGCCACAAATCCGTTGAGCAGGTTGAACAGGGCGCTGACCATCAGCAGGATTCCGGCGAAGGCCACCCAGTGCGATCGCTCCATCGGAGGCACGGCACCGTCTGGTGGAGAGGTTTGTTGCTGCATGGGATCCATGAGATGCAGCACCACCGCAGCCCGCAATCGGTGGTGGCCCAGGAGTGTTGCGCGGCTGCCTGCAGACGGCATCAGTTGATCTTTGCCTGTCCGTTCCTGTTTCCCGGGGTCAGCAGGACGGCCGTGTCCCCCGGCCGGGGAAGGAGCGGGCCGGCTTCCGTGACCGGGTCGAGGCGGCCGTCCCGGCGCACGAGGAACAGCAGATCGCTGCCTGGCCGCAGGGCGTCGTCCGCGGGCTGCCCCAGGACGGCTGCCCCGTCCTCGTATCTGCGGGAGAACGTCGGCCAGGTCAGGTCCGGGCCGAACAGAACCTCACCGCCGATGTAAGGCGCCACTACGCCCTGGCTGTCGGCCGGTGCGTTGAGTCGGTGGACCGTGCCCTCCACGCTGCCTCGCAGAAGCATTGCCGCGAGTGCGTTGAAGTCGTCCTCGGCGGTGAGAAGGTACATCGCCGTGATGCCCTCCAGCTCGGCGGCCCCACCCGTGACGGCGCCCAGCAGTTCACCGGGCGCAAGCTCGATCCCGGCCTGCCGGATGCGTTCACGTTGTTCCTCTTCGCCTGCCCACATCAGCACCTCCAGCCCTGCCGACTTCAGGGCCACGCCCAGGTCGACCACCCAGGGGTCGCCGCCGACCAGCAGGGGCCGCGAGCGGGACGGGCGCACCACGCCCAGGCGTCGGGCGACGGGCGAGGCGGTCAGGCCGTAGAGCGTCACGGTCGCGACGATGACCACGAACGTGGCCGGAAGGATCTTCGAGGCGCCGCCGATCCCCTGGGCCACCAGGTCGGCCGAGAACGTCGAAGCCGTGGCGGCCGCGACGATGCCGCGCGGCGCCATCCAGCCGACGAAGCCCCGCTCACTGCGTGTCAGGTCGGTGCGGAGGGTGGACACGACCGCGACCAGCGGCCTGACGACCAGTACCAGAAAGGCGGCGAGCCCGAGCGCGGGCAGCCACACATGGCGCAGCGAGTGCGGGGTGACGGTGGCCGAGATCGAGATGAAGAGCAGGCCGAGGATCAGGCTCACCAGGGTCTCGAAGAACGGCCGACGCGCGGGTACGTCCATGCCGGGGAGGTTGGCGACGGCCAGGCCCATCACCACGGCGGCGATGAGTCCCGTGTCGTCGCGCAGGACATCGCAGAACGCCGCGACACCGATCACCGCGGCAAGCTGCGCCGTGGTCCCGAGGACCTCGCCGAGCCGCAGCACCCGGAACAGCACCCACAGCAGAGCCGCGCCGACCGCTCCACCGGCCACTCCGATGCCCATGCTGGCGAGGAAATGCCCCACCCCACTGCCGAGGTGGTGGTGCGAGCCGGCCACGACCGCGTGGAAGACCAGCGCTCCCAGGACGCCGCCGACCGGGTCGATGAGGGAGCCTTCCCAGATCAGGATGTGCTGGAGGCGGTCCTTCGGCCGCACGAAGCTGAGCAGCGGTCCGACCACCGTCGGCCCCGAGACCACGAGGATCGCGCCGATCATGACGGCTGCCCGTGAGGACATTCCCAGCAGCGGCGCGGCGAGGAGCGAGCCGAGCAGTCCGGTGACAGGGACACCGATGCAGATCAGCCGGACGACGACGCGACGGGTGTGGCCCGTCAGCCTCGCCAGGTCCAGCCCGAGGCCCGCGTCGTAGAGGATCACGGCCACGGCCAGCGACACCAGCGGTGAGAACGCAGTGCCCAGGAGCTGCTCGGGGGCGACGTCGTCGATCAGCGCGCCGGCGCAGAAGCCGACCGGCAGCAGGACGATGAGGGCGGGGATGTGCAGGCGGCCGGCCAGGATCTGCGATCCGACGGCCAGGACCAGGATCACGCCCACGCCGATGAGCACCTGGTTCGTCGTCACATTCGGCCCTTTCGGTGCGGGGTGGTGGGACGAGCGGGTGCTCCTGCCGACCGGCTGCGTGACCGGCCGGGTCAGACCTCCGCCGAGTGCCGTGTGACTGCCGGGCGCCGTGACGGCATCGTCACTCCCCCCACGGGGCGATCCCCCAGCGGACGGTGTGCTGCTCGCCGGGGCCGAGGCCGACGAGCCCGGTGCCGCTGCGGAAGGCGTCGGGCGGGCAGGTCATCGGCTCGATGGCGACCGCACGACGGCGCTCCCCCGGCGGGAGGGTGTCGCCGGTGTAGAGCTGCACGTAGTCGGCGCCCTCACCGAGCCACACGTCCGTGCCGAACGCACCCGACGGGTGGGCCAGGCGCACCACGGCCCGACCGTCCGCGTCCCGGTCGAGGTCGCCGAAAGGGGTGTCCAGCCGGAGCGCACCGACAGCTCGGGGCGTGCGCAGGTCGTACTCGCTCCCGGCGACCGGCTCGGCGGCCACCGGCAGGCCGCGCTCATCGGTGCGCAGCCATGCGTGTGCGGGGACGGTCAGCACCGCCTGGTCGACGACGGCGGTGCCCGCGGTGACGTAGGGATGCTGGCCGAAGCCGTACGGTGCGGCGCTCGCGTCAAGGTTGCGCGCGGTGACGGCGACTTCGAGCCCGCTCTCGCCCAGGGAGTACTCGGCGCGGACGTGGAGGTGGAACGGGTAGCCCGGCTGCGGCCACAGCGGAACCTCCAGGACGGCGCGGCTGCCGCTCGCCTCCACGACCTGCCAGGCAACCCACCGGAGCAGCCCGTGGATGGCGTTTCCGCCGGTCGGCTCGGTGAGCGGCAGCTGCAGATCCTGCCCGTCCCAGGGGTAGCGGCCGTCGCGGATCCGGTTGGGCCACGGCACCAGGATCTGGCCGCGTCCGCCGGTGATCCGGTCCTGTTCGGCGAATCCGTCGATCACGGTGCGCTCACCGACCGCGTACGACCGAAGGGCCGCGCCGAGCTCGACGACAACGGCACGGTGCGGGCCGTGACGAAGGGTCAGTTGCCGTCCGGTGCGGCTCTCCTGCACGCGTGGCCTCCTCGGTCCGCTCGGCCGTCCTTCGGACACCGGCGTAGTGGTGGCCTGCGGTTCCGGCCTCCCGTCGGGAGCGTGCGGCCCCTGTTGGGCCCGGTCAAGCACGACACGTTCCTGTCGGCGCGATCGCCGGGCAGGTTCGCCCGCTGAGGCCACAGGAGCGGGCGGCGGTCGACGCAAGGGCGCTCGTGGCGGCTCCCGGACGGTGGCGTCACGCGCTGCCCGCGGGCCCGTCGCGACGGCCGATGCGCCGCCAGACGGCCCGTTGGAATCTGATCATGAGCACGCCCACCAGGATCAGCAGCACGATGTTGAGCAGGAGCTGGACCAGGGATCCGCGCGCCTCGCTCCAGCTGGAGAACGCGCAGGAGACGCCGATGTCGGCGGCGGCCGGGATGGTGGTGACCGAGATGAAGACGCCGAGCAGAGCGCTCGTCCTGGCCTGGGTCAGGGACATGATCCCGACGATGCCGGCCAGCACCGCGACGACGACGGAGAAGGCGTTGGGGGCGTCGATCAGTGTGGAGACGGGCCTGAAGCCCAGCTCGAATGCCTCGGGTTGAAAGTCGAGGCCCCGGACCGCCCACGAGAACAGGAAGGTCACGAGGATGGCCAGCAGGAATCCCGCGGTCAGGGCGAACAGGCCCTGGCGGATCCTGGTGCCGTTGGCGCGGTCGATGCCCAGTGCGACGCTGGTGATGGCGCCGTACTCCGGTCCTACGACCATCGCCGCGACGATCAGGATCTGGGAGTTGGTGATGATTCCCACCGCCCCGATGACGCCTGCGATGACCAGGTAGACGTAGAAACTCGGCAGATAGGTGCCCTCGGCGCGAATCCGCGCTTCGACCTCCTCCCAGACCGGCGCGTGCGCGAGCGCCCCGAGCTGCTGCTGCTCGGCTTCGGCCGCTGTGCCGGAGAAGGCCATCTCGACCGGTTCGATGACGATGGATCCGCGGCGGTCGAGTTCCAGCTCGCGCAGACCGCGCAGCACGCCGTTGGCCGCACCGGCCAGGATGTCGCACTCGATCGCGTCGCCGTCGGGGTTGTGCGCCAGTTCGGCAAGGACGACCAGGTTGAAGACATAGCGGTCGTCGGTCAGCAGCCCGACCGCCCGGGGGGTGAGATCAGCGGGGCTCACCAGCCGGACGTGGATCATCTCCATGCACCACCTCCTTCGCTCGCCGACTGCGCCATCGCGGCGCCACGGTGCCCGAGCGCCGGAGCTGCCCGCTTGCGACCGGCTGACTCCAGTAAGTAACGCCCGGTGGGTGGGGGTCGGCAAGCCGGGTGCGCTGCTCGGGCACCGGCATCCCCGGTCACTCCGGTCACTCCGGTCACTTCCGACGCGCAAGGACCACCCGATTGGCCCATAGTGGACTCAGGGGATCTTTCCGACTTTTCGGAGCAACCATGGATCGCTACCCTCCCATCGCCGAACACGGCCTGGTGGGCGACCTGCAGACCGCCGCGCTCGTCTCCTCGCAGGGTGTCGTGGACTGGTTCGCCGCTCCCCGGTTCGACTCGCCCAGCATTTTCGCCGCCCTGCTCGACCACGACGGTGGCGGGTACATGCGGCTGGCCCCCGAACACCCCGACCTGACGTGCAAGCAGCTCTACTACCCCGACACAGCCATTCTGGTGACCCGGTTCATGTCACCGGACGGGGTGGGCGAGGTGGTCGACTTCATGCCTCCGGACCGGACCGGCACCGCCACCGACCGGCACACCCTGATACGCGTCGTGCGTGCCGTGCGGGGGACCGTCGACTTCACACTCGAGTGCCGGCCGCGCTTCGACTACGGCCGGGCCGAGCACCGGCTGGAGCTCGGCGAGGGCGAGAAGAGCGGCCTGTTCCGGTCGCCGGGGATGGACGCGCATCTGCAGACCTCCTTCCCGCTCGAGCGGGACGGCCAGGACGTACGCGGCCGGGTGACGCTGAGCGCCGGCGAGTACGGCGGCGCCGTGTTCACCGTCTGCGCGTCCGGCGGCGAGGCACCCGCGCCCCCCACCGTCGAAGGGCTCACCGCACAGGTCGACGACACCGGCCTCTTCTGGCAGACATGGTTGCGCCAGTCCCGGTACCGGGGCCGCTGGCCCGAACTGGTGCACCGTTCGGTCATCACCCTCAAGCTCCTCACCTACGCCCCGACCGGCGCCCTCGTCGCGGCGGCCACCATGGGCCTGCCCGAACAGGTCGGCGGAGAGCGCAACTGGGACTACCGGTTCACCTGGGTACGCGACGGCGCGCTGTCCGTGCGGGCCATGCTGGACCTGGGTTTCGTCGAGGAGGCCACCGCCTTCGTCCACTGGCTCGTCGGCAGACTGCACGAGCGCGAGGGCAAGGAGGAGGAGCCGCTCCAGACGATGTACCGGATCGACGGCAACCCCGACCTGCCGGAGGAGACACTCGAACACTTCGAGGGCTACCGGGGCTCCTACCCCGTCCGCATCGGCAACGGCGCCGCCGACCAACTCCAGCTGGACATCTACGGCGAGGCCCTCTACGCGCTGTCCCAGGGCCGCGAGATCGGGCCGCAGGCCACCTACCGGGCATGGAAGACGATGGCCAGGACGCTGGACTGGCTCGCCGACCACTGGGACCGGCCGGACGAGGGCATCTGGGAGACCCGCGGCGGCCGCCAGGACTTCACCTACAGCCGGGTGATGTCCTGGGTCGCCTTCGACCAGGGGCTCAGCCTGGCCGAGCACTACCGCAGGCCCGCCGACCTGGACAAGTGGCGCAGCGCCAGGGACGCCATCCTCGAACAGGTCATGGAACGCGGCTGGAGCGAGCAGGAGGGCGCCTTCGTCCAGCACTACGGCGGCGACGTCCTGGACGCCTCCCTCCTGCTCATGCCGAGGGTCTCGTTCATCGCCCCGAAGGACCCGGCCTGGCTCTCCACCCTCGCCGCCATGGACCGCAAGCTCGTCTCCGACAGCCTCGTCTACCGCTACGACCCGGCGGCATCCCCCGACGGGCTGCGCGGCTCGGAGGGCACCTTCAGTCTGTGCACCTTCCTCTACGTCGACGCGCTGGCCCGGGCGGGGCGACTGCCCCAGGCCCGCTACACCTTCGAGAAGATGCAGACCTACGCCAACCACGTCGGGCTCTTCGCCGAGGAGGTCGGTCCGACCGGGGAGCAACTGGGCAACTTCCCGCAGGCGTTCACGCATCTGTCGCTCATCATGGCGGCCACCACCCTCGACCAGGCGCTCGACGCGGAGCAAGGGCGCTGACCCATGACCACCCGTGCCCGTCCGGCCGGACCGCCACGGCTGACCAAGGACGAGTTCGGTGTGCTCCACCGGCACCTGCTCTCCCGCGCCGCCTGGGCCTCTGGGGACCGGGGCGCCCTGGAAGCGCTCACTCCCGCCCGGGTGGTGGCCGCCACCCGCGAGGTGCGGACGGGCCGGACGGTGACGCTCGCCGCGCCGGTGGAGACACTGCCCGGCCCGGACAATCCGGAGCCCGCGAAGCACCGGATGAGCGGCCGGCCGGACGAAGACACGTCCAGCGGGCTCCACTTCGCGAGGGACAGCTTCGCGATGAACGTGCACGGCGACGCCGACAGCCACCTCGATGCCCTCTGCCACGTGATCTACGACGGCACCCTGCACGGCGGCGTGTCCGCGAGCAGCGTCACGGCGGACGGGGCCACGGCGCTCTCGGTCGAGGCGGCGCGCGACGGGATCGTGGGGCGCGGCGTGCTGCTGGACATCGCGCGGCTGCGCGGCGTGCCCTGGCTCGAACCGGGTGATCACGTGACGGTCGGCGACCTCACCGCGGCCGAATCCGCCCAGCACGTCCGCGTGACCGAGGGCGACCTCCTGTTCGTCCGCGTCGGCCATCGCCGACGCCGTGCCGAACTCGGGCCGTGGCACGCGGCGCGTGAGCGCGCCGGACTCCACCCGTCGGCACTGGAGTTCCTCGCCGACCGGCGGGTCGCCGTGCTCGGCGGCGACGGCAACAACGACACGGCCCCGAGTTCCACCGAGGGCGTCGACTTTCCCGTGCATGTGCTGGCGGTCCAGGCCATGGGCCTGCACCTGCTGGACTACCTGCAGTTCGAGGACCTGGCACCGGTCTGCGAGGCGGAGGGACGCTGGTCCTTCCTCTGCGTGATCGCCCCACTGAGGCTGCCGGACGCCACCGGCTCGCCGGTCAATCCGATTGCCGTCCTGTGACCCCGGCACCCTCCGTCGTGGTGGTCATGGGTGTCTCGGGATCGGGCAAGTCCACCGTGGGACTGCTGCTCGCGCAGCGGCTCATGGTGCCCTTCCTGGAGGCGGACGACGTCCACCCGGCCGCGAACCGCGCCAAGATGGCCGCGGGTCGCCCACTCGACGACGAGGATCGCCGCCCGTGGCTGCGGTCCGTCGCCGCATGGATCCGCGAGGCGACAGACGCCGGACAGGGCGGGGTGGTGGCCTGCTCGGCCCTCAAGCACGAGTACCGGGACGAGTTGCGCAGGGCAGGCGCACGCGTGTGGTTCCTGTATCTGGCGCTGGACCGCGCGATCGCCGACCAACGGGTCACAGGCCGTGTGGGCCATTTCATGCCCGCCCGGCTGGTGGATTCCCAGTACGCCGCCCTGGAACCGCTGCGCCCCGACGAGCCCGGCCTGACCGTGGACGCGCAGGCCGACCCGCAGACCCTCGTCGACCAGGCGGTGCGCGCCGTCCGGGCCGTGAAGTGACGGGCGCCTGATCGACTCCGCCCGGTCGCCGCCGACCGACCCACCCGATAGTTTGGGAATTGGCGCTGAATGTCCCGAATGCGCGAATGTCCGTGCGGAACAGCACAGCCCGGAGCCCCCCGGACGGGCGCTCCGGCCAGGACAGCCGACGACTCCTAGAACGGGACCCTCTCATGGCCGACGATCAGCACTACGACGTCATCGTCATCGGTACGGGAGCGGGCGGCGGCACGCTCGCCCACCGGCTGGCCCCCTCCGGCAAGCGGATCCTGATCCTGGAACGCGGCGGCTACCTGCCGCGGGAGCGGGACAACTGGGACTCCACCGCCGTCTTCGTCAAAGGCAGGTACCGTGCCCCGGAGTTCTGGTACGACAAGCACGGCAACCAGTTCCCGCCGGAGGTCAATTACTACGTCGGGGGCAACACCAAGTTCTACGGCGCCGCGCTCTTCCGGCTCCGGCCCGAGGACTTCGGTGAACTGCGCCACCACGACGGCATCTCTCCGGCCTGGCCGATCCGTTACGAGGACCTGGAGCCGTACTACACCCAGGCCGAGCACCTCTACCTGGTGCACGGCCGGCACGGCGAGGACCCCACCGGAGGGCCGACCAGCGCGCAGTACGCCTACCCGCCGGTCGAGCACGAGGCGCGCATCCAGCAGCTCAGCGACGATCTGGGCAAGGCCGGTCTGCACCCCTTCCACCTGCCGATCGGTGTGAACCTCACTCAGGACGAGCACGGCCGGGCCACCCACGACAGCGTCTGCATCCGCTGCGACCGGGTCGACGGCTTCCCCTGCCTGGTGGGCGCCAAGTCCGACGCGCAGGTGATCTGCGTCGACCCGGCGCTGAAGTACGAGAACGTCACGATGGTGACCAACGCCGATGTGCAGCGCCTGGAGACCGACCCGACCGGACGCACCGTCACCAGGGTCGTCGCCGAACTCGGCAACGGAGCGACCGAGGAATTCAGCGCGGACATCGTGGTGGTGGCCGCCGGCGCGGTCAACTCCGCCGTTCTGCTGCTGCGTTCGGCCAGCGACAAACACCCCGCCGGTCTGGCCAACAGCTCGGACGTGGTGGGTCGCCACTACATGCGGCACAACAACCTGGCGCTGATGGCGGTGTCGAAGGAACCGAACCCCACCAGTTTCCAGAAGACCCTGGCGCTGAACGACTGGTACCTGGGCGCGGACGACTGGGAGTTTCCGCTCGGCGGCATCCAGATGCTCGGCAAGTCGGACGCCGACCAGATCCACGGCGAGGCTCCGCGCTGGGCCGGTGCCGTCATGCCCGACATGCCCTTCGAGGTACTGGCCCACCACGCCGTCGACTTCTGGCTCTGCGGAGAGGACCTTCCGCTGCCCGAGAGCCGGGTCACCCTCGACAAGGACGGCGCCATCCACCTGGCCCTCGACGAGAAGAACAACATCGCCGGGTTGAAGCGCCTCCAGCACAAGCTGCGGGGGATGCTCGGGCACCTGGGCATGCACGAGCACCATCTGCTGGATCACAGCATCTACCTGCACAAGGGCATGCCGATCGGCGCCACCGCACACCAGGCCGGCACCGTGCGGTTCGGCGACGACCCACGCAGTTCGGCCCTGGACGTCAACTGCAAGGCCCACGACCTCGACAACCTCTACGTCGTGGACACCAGCTTCTTCCCCAGCATCGGCGCGGTGAACCCGTCACTGACCGCCATCGCCAACGCCCTGCGGGTCGGCGACCACATCGCCGCCCGGCTGAGCTGACCGGGGGCCGCTACGCGTTGTCGCCGGACGCTCTGGCGGCCCGGGTGTCGGCGTCGGTGAGCTCCTCCAGCTCACCCATCGTGTCGAGCCGGTAGAGCAGTACCAGCGCCGGACCGACCAGCACGATCGCGATGGCGGTGACGATCACCAGCCAGCGCAGGGTGTGGGTGGCCCCGGCCGCCTCGGTCACCGTCAGCGAGGTGGGCAGCACGTAGGGCCGCTGCGCGAAGCCCCAGGCGCCGACGACCAGGGCCACGCTCGCCACCGAGGTGTAGCGGGACCAGCCGTGGGACCGGCGCAGCAGAAGCAACACCGTGGCCAGACCGCAGACCGCGGCCAGAATGATCAGCAGCAGGCCCCAGCCCCCGGTGAGGCCGTCCCAGACGTAGCGGGCGTCATCGTGCGTGACGGGCAGGGCGATGAGCGCGAGGACCACAATGGCACCCAAGGCACACAGCGCCCGTACGCGGAAGTAGTCGACGAGATCGAGCGCGCCGAACCGCAGGGCGTCGGAGCAGAGGAAGACCGCTCCGAGGAAGGCGGTGGCGGCGATGGCCAGCAGACCCGTGAGGACGGAGGTTCCGTTGGCCCAGGCGTCCGCGGAGGCGGTCGTGCCGACCTCGACCCGGCCGGAGGCGATGCCGCCGAGCACCGCCCCGAGGAAGAACGGCGTCATCAGTGACGAGACGGCGAACATCGCGCCGTAGATCCGTTGTTGGGCCAGGCGGCGGGTCGGCTTGCGCAGGGCGAACCCGGCGCCGCGCAGGACCAGACCGACGGCGGCGAGGGCGAGCGGGAGCCACATCGCGGAGAAGACGGCCTGGAACATCGTCGGGAAGCCGGTCCACATGATGACCAGGACGAAGATCAACCAGACGTTGTTGGCCTCCCAGACCGGTGCCATGGCGTGGTCGATCAGCCAGCGGGGCCGCTTGCCGCGCTCCGGGCCGCCGGCCAGGAGGTCCCAGAAGCCCGCGCCGTAGTCGGTGCCTCCGGCGCAGGCGTAGGCGGCGATGGCGAGCACCAGCACCCATGCGATGAATTCGGCCATTACGACGCACCGCCAGGGGTGTGGTCGGATCCGCCACCGGACACGGTGCCGGCGGTTGTGGGCTCGGGCTCGCTCCGGGGCCCGTAGGGGGTGTCGGTCTCCGGTGGCAGTTCGGCGCGCGCGGCGGCCGAGCCCTCGTCGGCGATGCGCCAGCGGGTACGCATCTTCAGGACGACCGCGAGGAACGAGCCGAAAACGGCCACGTACACGACGATGACGATGCCGAGCATCGCCCACAGCGATCCGGCACGGGTGCTGGTCACCGCCTCCGAGACCTTCATGTACTGGTAGACGATCCAGGGCTGACGGCCGACCTCCGTGGTGATCCACCCGCACTCGACGGTGAACAGGCAGGCGACTCCCGCGAGCGCGGCACAGCGGTAGAACCAACGGCTGCCGGGGTTGTCCCGGTGCCGCAACCAGGCCCAGGCGTACCAGAGCGCGAGCAGGATGAGCACGCTGCCGATGGTGGCCATGATGTCGAAGGCCCAGTGGGCGATGGTGGCCTGGACGGCGGTGGGGCGGTCGGCGGCCGGCACCGACGTCAGCCCGATCACCTGGGTGCTGGGCTTGAAGCCTGCGAGGATCGAGTCCAGCTGAGGGATCTTGAGTCCGCCGGAGATGGTTCCGTTGGTGTTCAGCCGCCCGAACATGTACTCGGGCACATGGGTGTCGGTCTTCCAGACGACCTCCAGGGCGGCGAACTTGACCGGCTGCTTGTGGAAGACGGCGCGAGCGGCGGAGTCGCCGAGCATGAACTGGATCGGGGTGAGGATCGCGGCGACGGTGAACGGCACGGTGAAGCCGAGCCGGTGGTAGCGGTCACGGCGCCCGCGCAGCCAGCCGACCGCGTAGACACCGGCGACCACGTAGCCGGCGGTCATGAGCATCGCGACCACGAAGTGCCAGTACTCCGGGCCGAACATCGGTGTGAAGACCGCCTGCCGCACGCCGACGTCGACGGGATTGCCGTGGGCGTCCAGGCGGAACCCCTGCGGGGTGTTCATCCAGGAGTTGGCCGCGATGATGCCGAACGCCCCCATCAGGGCGACCGGCGGCAGCGGCACGGCCAGCCAGAAGTGGGTCCAGGGCTTGAGCCGGCGCCAGCCGTAGAGGTAGATCGCGATCAGGACGGCTTCCAGGAAGAACGCCCACGCCTCGACGCCGAACCCGAGGCCGAAGACGTCTCCCCAGCGGCCCATCATGCCGGGCCACAGCAGGCCGAACTCGAAGGACAGCACGGTGCCGGTGATGATGCCGATGGCGAACTGGACGGCCATCACCGCCGACCAGCGCCGGGCGAGTGTGAGGGCGACGGGGTCGTTGCGGCGGAGCGCCCGGTGGTGCATGAGCAACGTGATGAGCGGCAGTGCGACGCCGAACGGGACCAGCAGGATGTGCGAGGCCAGGGTGAAGGCCATCAACTCTCGTGCCGGCAGGAGTTGGTCCGGGGTGCTGTTCGCCAGAAAGCCGACGGTGCTGAGCATGTGCGCCTCGATGGTCTGCCCTGTGGGGGTGGCGGGGCTGAGGAGGGACAGGACGCGAAGGGGCGCCCGTAGCGGATCGGCCGGGGCCCGTCAGGGAGGCGGAGATGCCCCCGGGCCGCCCGCCCGGGCCGCCGACACGCCGGTGTCGGGCATGGTGAAGGCGCGTTCGCGGCGCGAGCCGGTGGCGAAGGCGACGGACCAGCTGAGCACGGCTCCCAGCCTGCTGCGGAAGCCGGTGAGGAACGCCAGGTGGATGAAGAGCCAGACCAGCCAGCCGGTGAAGCCCGACAGATGCAGCGGGCCGACCTTGACCACGGCCCGGCCGCGGGCGATGTAGGCGGCGCTGCCGAGATCCATGTACTTGAAGGGCTTCGGTTTCTTCGTCCTGCCTTCGACTGCGTGGCGCACGCTCCGACCCGCGTACGCACCGGACTGCATGGCGACCTCGGCCAGGCCCGGCAGCCTGTTCAGGCTCATCACGTCGCCCGTGACGCGGATCTCCGGATGGCCCGGGACGGTGAGGTCGGGTTCGACGAGGATGCGTCCGGCCCGGTCCTGTTCGGCACCGGTTGCCCTGGCCAGCGCGGCTGCGATGGGCGGCGCCTCGACTCCCGCCGTCCACAGGACGGTGCGTGCGTCGAACCGGGTCGCCTTGCCGTCATGGTCTTTTACGGTCAGGCCGTGAGCATCGATGTCGGTGACCGTCGTGCCGAGGTGGAGCTCCACCCCGAGACCCTGCAGGGTTCGGGCCGCGCGGTGAGCCAGTCGAGGACCGAACGCACCCAGCACCGCGTCGGACCCCTCGAACAGCAGCACCCGGGCCTTGGCGGAATCAATCGTCCGGAACTCCCGCTCGAGTGTGTGGCCGGCGATCTCCCGGATCTGTCCCGCGAGTTCGACACCGGTCGGCCCGGCGCCGACGAGCGCGAAGGTGAGCCATTGCTGCCGTTCCCGGTCGTCCGCGGCCGTTTCGGCCATCTCGAACGCCCGGTAGATACGTCGGCGGATGTCGAGCGCGTCGTCCAGGGTCTTCATGCCGGGGGCGTGCGCGGCGAACTCGTCGTGCCCGAAGTAGGACTGACGCATGCCCACCGCGACGATCAGTTCGTCGTACGGCAGCACGACGGTTCCGCCCTCGGGTCGCCGGGCGTGGACCAGCCGGGCGCCGGCATCCACGTCCGTGGCCTCGGCGAGCACGCAGCTCACGTTGTGGTGGCGTCGCAGGACCCCGCGCAGCGGCTGTGCGATCTGTCCCTCGGACAGGATCCCGGAGGCGCACTGGTACAGCAGCGGTTGAAAGAGGTGGTGGGCTCGGCGGTCGACCACGGTTACCGCGACCGGTGACCTCCGCAGTGCGCGGGCGGCGAACAGCCCCGCGAACCCTCCGCCGAGGACGACCACCCGGCGGGGCGTGACGTGATCCTCCACCGGAGATCAGCCTCCGGTGGCGAAGCCGGGAAAGAGCGTCATTCCGCCGTCGACGTAGAGGGTGGTCCCGACGACGTAGTCGAGCAGGTCGGACGCCATGGCGACGACGGCGTTGGCGATGTCGTCCGGGTCGCCCACGCGGCGGTACGGGATCAGCCGCAGGAGGTCGGCCTCGGCCTCGGGGGTGGACCAGGCATCGCGGTTGATCGGCGTGCGGATGGCGCCGGGTGCGACCGCGTTGACCCGGATCCGATGGGGAGCGAGCTCCTGGGCGAGGGTCTGCATCAGCATGCCCACACCGCCCTTGGAGGAGGCGTAGTTCACGTGCCCCGACCACGGGACGACCTGGTGGACCGAGCTCATACAGATGATCTTGCCCGCCGAACGGGAGACCTCCTCCACCACACCGCGCCGCATGAACTCCTTGGCGGCCTCCCGCGCGCACAGGAACTGGCCGGTCAGGTTGACGTCGATGACCTTCTGCCACTGGGCGAGCGTCATCTCCGTGAGGGCCGCGTCCCGCTGCAGGCCCGCGTTGGCCACCATGATGTCGATGGTGCCGAACTCCTCGACCATCCGCGCGACCATGGCGTTCACCTGGTCCTCGTCGGACACGTCGGCCTCGTGGGCGTAGGCGCGGACCCCGAAGCCCTCGATCTCCTTCACGACGTTCTCTGCCTCGTGCGCACCGACGACGTAGTTCACCACCACGTCCGCTCCGGCCCGGCCCAGGGCGACGGCGGTCGCCAGGCCGATGCCCGAGTTGGCACCGGTCACCAGCGCCTTCTGGCCCCTGAGAAGCTGCGCGGGCATCGCCCTGCGCCTCTCGCTGACGTTTGCTGTCACCACGATCTCTCCTTCTGCGTTGCGGACGGACGCCCTCGGCAACCGGACGACGCAGGAGAACGGCTGGACGTCGGCCGACCCGTCAGGACCGACACAGGAGCCGTCGCACACCCGGCCCCCCGACGAAAGCACCCCGCGTCGCGGGTGGGACTGACCGGCGCGCAAGGCAGCCGCACTTCGGCCGGGCACGTCATACGATCGGGCTACGAGCTGATCCCAAACCGCCTTCGTACACCGCGGCCCGCCGCACCGGGATGTCACCGCCGTCCACGTGTGGCCGTACCTGTCCTCGGCGCAGGGCGGACCGGCCGCGCAGGGTTTCTGCGCGGCCGGAATCGCTCGGTTTCAGACCTTCAGGGAGACGTATTCCTTGCCCTGGTCGTTCTCCACCCGGACCTTGGCGACGTCGTCGATCGGAATGGCCGCCGAACCGTCGAGGTTGGCGCCCTTGTCCTCGTCGGCGACGACCCAGCTGCCGGCGATCTCGCGTTTGCCGTCCTTGCTCTCCACGATGAGGCGGCAGTGCTCGCCCACCGGGATGCCGGCCACCGAGGCGTTCACCCGGACCCAGGACGCGGCCGGGGTCACCCGTACCGTCATCCGGCTGCCCGTCGAGGCGCTGGTGCCCGAGGCGAGCCGGGTACCGACGGGCGGGGTGGCAGTCGCCGTGATCGAGGGCGTCGGGGGGTCCGCGACCGAGCTGGTGTCTCCGCCCATCTGCCGGCCGATCAGCACACCGCCGCCCAGTACGGCGGCCGCAGCGACCGCGGCGACCGCGGCCAGGACCGTCCGTCGTCGGCGCTCCACCCCGTCGCGTTCGTTGCGCACCTGCCTGATCGTGCGCTGCAGCAGCAGATCGCCGCCCTCCGGCGGACCGTCGAGGAACGCCTCCGGCGGCACCTCACCGAGTGCCGCTTCCATCTCCCGCAATCCGTCCAGTTCTTCGCGGCACCGGTCGCACGAGGCCACGTGTTCGTCCACGGCTCGCACTTCCCGCTCGTCGAGCGTGCCGAGGACGTAGGCGCCGAGCAGTGCGCTGTCGTGCTCCTTGATGCTCATGCCGCCACCTCCTTCAACGCGACGAGCTTCGCGGTCTTCGGTTTGTCTCTGTACAGGTCCCTCAACTGTTTCAACGCATAGTGTGATCGGGATTTCACGGTCCCGGGAGGTATTCCGAGAGTCTCGGCCGCCTCGGCGACGCTGCGACCCTGGAAGTAGATCTCGTTGAGCACGTCCCGGTGGTCCGGGGAGAGCCGGTCGAGGGCCTCCATGACGAGCATCGAGTCCACCACGCCCTCCGCGTGGTCCTTCTCCACCGGGGTGGTGCTCACGGACTCGGCGACCTCCTGCGGCCGCGCCGCCTTGGCCCGGAACCGGTCCGTGATGATGTTGCGGGCCACGGTGAGGAGCCAACCGCGCACCGAGCCCTTGCCGTTGACCAGGGCCTCCTGGTTCTTCCAGGCCCGGATCAGGGTCTCCTGGACCACGTCCTCCGCGGCGGCATGGTCACCCGTGAGCCGCTGGGCGTAAGCGAGCAGGGCCCGGCCGTGCTCCTCGTACAAGGAGCGGATCAGTACCTCGTCGCTTGTTCTCTGCTTGTCCCGAGCGCGGGACCACAGCGCCGCCATCCACTTTCTCCCGTCCTCTCCTGAGCTGACGCGCTGTACACGGGTGGCAGCCGGAGTCGGTTCGATCGAGTTCGGAACTTTTTTCACGCCAGGCTCCGGCGTCACTCCGGTCGGCAGTGCCGGCCCTCGTTGAGGCAGCCGACCAGTGCGGACATCTGACGGTCCGTCATGACGTCGATGAACATGCCGTGGTCCGTCTTCGGGTCGCGCTTCTCCTCCGGGAAGGAGTCCACCGCGTACGGGGTGCCCTGCGGCAGCGCGTACGTGAGGGTGATGCGCAGTTGCGGCACGGCGAAGGTGGCGTGCGGGCAGACTCCGTCGGCCGCCGGGAACACCACATGCGTACGGTGGTCGGGGCTGTCCGTGGACAGACCGTCCCAGCAGCTGGGGAAGTCCAGGGTGCGGGTCGGCCCACTGCCCTGCGGGCACAGGGTGTACCTGGTCGTGAAGCGGTCCGTGAAGCCGGAACAGCCCCACTGGGCACGCACGTTGGCGTCGCCCACGATCACCGCGACCGGGTCGCCGGTGACCAGCCGGAGGAACCGGGGCATGGCGACCACCTTGCTCACCGGGTTGCCGCGGAACTCGATCACGGCCGAGGCCGGCGTCAGGATCTCACCGGTGTTGCCGTCCGTCCCGCCGCCCAGGGCGTGGGCGTCCGCCCCCGCCCGGTCCAGCCGCCGCAGCACCGGCCAGTAGTACGTGGAGCGGTCGCCGCCGACACAGGTGGTGCGGGCGGCGGCCAGGCTCTCGTTGCTGGACAGGGCGGTGGTCGACACATTGCCCACGTAGTCGTGGACATGGTGGGCCGAGCCCGAGACGCCGGGTGAGACCACCAGGTTGTCCGCGTTGCGGTGGGCGTTCTCGTTGCGGCCGCAGTCCTCGGTGTACGTACCCGTGGAGGCGTCCGGCAGGACGGCGGGCAAGGAGGCCCGGGCGACCGAGGCGATGTCGACGTACCGGTCGGCGGCCGGCACGGCCTGGGCCGCGGACGGACGGCCGGCGACGATGAGACCGGCTCCCAGGACGGCCGACACACCGACGGCCGCGGGCAGAACCATCCGGAGTAGACGGGCTCTTGAACGGAAGAGTCGAATCCACACGCGAGCAGGGTCGCAGTAACGTCTAGACCAATCAAGTCTCGCTTGGAACGATGACTGATTCTTGAAGGTCGTTCGCCCGGAAGCCGTCTGTTACTGAACGGTGGTTCACCTTTTGTTGAACGGCGGTTCAGCGGAAGAGCTGACCGCGGACCGCTCCGTCGGGGAACTCCTCGGTGTGCAGGTTGGCGTAGAAGCCGGTCGGGGACTTCTTGATCTGGGCGAGCACCGAGGGGTCCTGGACGCTCACGGTGCCGGAGATCGCGAAGATGTTCTGCGGGACCGGGGTGACGAACAGCGGGATCTTCACGTCGCCGTTGCGGCCCAGCGTGCCCTGGTGGACGTGACCGGCGAGCGGTTCGCCGATGTTCACCCAGGCCACGGAGTAGCCGACCCGGCTGCTTCCGGGGTACAGGAACGTGACCGCGTGGCCGTCCGGATCGCCGACCCGCTTCGGGTCGCCGGTCGGCACCTCCTGACCGCCGTCCGCGAGCGCGCGCAGCTTGCCGCCGCGGATGATGCTGAGCGGGTTGACGGGCTTGGCCAGCGGCCGCAACTGACCGCGGACGGCACCGCCGGGGAACTCCTTGGTGTGCAGGTTGACGTAGAAGTCGGCCGGGTCGGTGCGCAGTTGGCGGGCGAGCGCCGCGTCGGTCACCGAGGTCTGGCCGGCCGCGGACTGCACGGTGGACGGCATGGGAGTGGTGAACAGACCGACCTTCACATCGCCGTTGGTGCCCGTGGCGCCCTGGTGGATGTGGCCCAGCGTCGGGCGGTCGATGCCGTTCCAGGAGAGGGCGAAGGTGATGCGGTTGCCCTTGACCTTGACCAGCGCGACGGCCTTGCCGTCCGGGTCGCCGACAGCGGGGCCGTCCTTGACGGGCACCTCCTGGTCGCCGGAGAGCTGGGCGATGAGGGAGACGGCGGGTTCGTTCGGGGAGACGGCGGGCGGCGGTGAGGCCGTGGCCGACTCCGATGTGCCCATGGCGCCGTGCGAGCCGTGGCCCTCGTGGGCAAGTGCCGGGGACGTGGCGAGCAGTCCGGTGGCGAACACGGCTGCGGACACCGCGAGAGAGAGCTTGCGCATTGTTTTCTCCGTCGTTTCGGTTTTCGGTCCGGTGCAGTGCCGGAAACACGAGCGGACGCAGTCACCGGTTCAATTCCATTGCCGTAGAAGAAAACTGAACCCGAAACCGACTCGGCACGTGTGGGTCGCGGGGATGCGACCCCCTCCAATTCACGGCTGAGAGAGGTCATCACAATGCGCGCACGGACGGCTCTGATCGCGATACCGCTGGCTCTGGGGCTGGTCGCCTGCGGCGGGGGCAAGGACGACGGCGGCGCCGGCCAGGGGTCCGGCGGCAAGAGCGAGGCCATCGCCGTCAAGGACTCCGGGCTCGGCTCCATCCTGGTCGACGGCGAGGGCCGGACCCTGTACGCCTTCACCAAGGACAAGGGCGGCGCGAGCAACTGCGACGCCAAGTGCATCGCCGTGTGGCCCGCGTTGACCGGCGGCGCGAAGGCCTCCGCCGGGAAGGGCGTCAAGTCCGCGCTGATCCAGGAGGCCAAGAAGTCGGGCGGCGCGGTGCAGACGACGTACGGCGGCTGGCCGCTCTACTACTACGTCGGTGACGCGGCGCCCGGTGACGTCAACGGGCAGGGCCTGGACGGGCAGTGGTTCGTCGTGGGGGCGGACGGCAAGCTCGTGCGGAACGACACCTGAGGGCACCCAACGCTTCGTACGCGGATGGCACGCGAGCGCCGGTCGACGGCCCGCGTGCCGTCCGCGTTTTCGTGCCCGCACATTTGACATGCCCGGGCTTTGAACCGCCCCGCCCCGGGTCCCGTTCCTGGTGCGAGGCAGGACGAGCCCGCCGAACCACGCACCCAGGGAGGAGCCCATGGCCGAGATCAACATGCCCGGAGACGAGGTGGAGCGCCTCGGCACGCTGCTGCGGCAGGTGATGGACCTGATCGAGACCAGGTCGAGCGGTTTCGACGCCGACGCCGTGGGCCGGCCCCTGGTCGACGCGGGCAGCAACTTCGACAAGAAGTGGAACGACGGGCGCACCCAGCTCAAGCGGAACAGCAAGGACCTCAGGGAAGCCTGCGAGGCCATCGTGAAGGCGTTCGCGGACGCCGACAACCAGCAGGCGTCGGCGCTCGACGGCAATGACGGAAGCAAGTCCTGACGACGGCGACGGCCGAACGCGACGAACCAACCGGACGCGACCAACCCAAGGAGCACGGTCCCCATGACCAACGGTTCGCAGACCTTCGGGATCGCCATCCCGGACAACTGGACGGAGTACGACCTCAGCGGCGACACACTCGCCGAGCGCCGGGCCGAGCTGCTGCGGCAGACCCCCGACAAGCCGACGCGGGACGTCGTCAACCAGGCCTTCCGCAATGCCCGGCGGATCATGGACGGTGCCCGCCGGCGCGGCGCCGTGTACGCCGCGGGCACCACGACCATGTACGAGGACGGCCTGCTGATGGCCGGTCTGCTGGTGTTCAGCATCACCCCGCCGCCCGGCGAGGACTTCTCCGCGCACGGCCTGGCCAAGCAGTTCTCCGCCACCGGGGACCGCCGGGGCCAGGGCACGACGCGGACGTTCACGACGGAGACGCTGCCCGGCCCCGGGCAGGTCGGCCGGCTCGTCGGCATCGAGGAGAGCGAGGTCGCCGCGGGCGTCTCGTACAAGCTGGTGGTGATGCACACGGTGGTGCCGGTGCCCGACAGCCGGCGGGTGCTGATCATCACCTGCTTCAGCCCGAACATCCCGCTGGCCGACCAGCTCTACGACCTCTTCGACGCCATCACGTCGACGTTCGCGTTCGGGGAGGAGGCGCCGGTCGGCGCCGCGCGCTAGGCGCGGAACACGAAAGGGGCCCTGCCGTCCGTCGGACGGCAGGGCCCCTTTCGTACGGGCGCAGTGGTCAGTCCACCGTCGTCTCCGGCACCCGTACCGTCAGGAACCGGCCGTCGCCGAGCTGGAGATGGGCGCGGCCCGGTTCGCTGTCCTCGCCGAGGATCCCGCGAGGGACGCGGGCGCCGACGAGTTCGCCGTCGCTCGCCGAGCGCGGGGCGAGCAGTGCCCCGCAGCGGTTGCGGCGGACGATGGCCTGCCAGCCGGACAGGCCGCCGAGCAGGACCTCGTTGTTGCCGGCCACGACCAGGCCCCAGCCGTCACCCGCGCTGCCCCGGGCGAGGGCGGCCAGGTCGTTGTCCAGCTCCGAGTTGATCATCAGCTCCGCGTCGTCGACCAGGATCGCGCCGGCCGGTGAGTCGACCCTGCCGAGCGCCGCGCGGAAGGCGGCCACCTCGACGTCGGAGTCCGTGAAGACCTCGACCACACCGGGATGTCCGGAGAGCCCCCGCAGGAGCGAGGTGCGGGGCGTGATCACCACGAGCTTCGTGCCCAGGTCGAGCAGCGAGCGGGCCATGGTGAGCAGCACGGTGCTGCGGCCCGAGCGCGGCGGTCCGCCGATCACGAAGGACGGGACCTGGGACATGTCGGTGCCCTGCGCGGAGAGTTCGTCGCCGCCGACGCCGACCATCGCCCACAGCGGGGAGACGTTACGGGGCCTGCGCTCCAGGGCCTCCTCGAAGCCGAGCCGGTCGGGCAGCACGTCTACCCTGAACGGCCGCCGCCCGTCCGGGACTTCGGCGTCCCGCTCCGTCGTCCGCTCGGCCAGTGCGACCAGGGCGCGGGCCTGGGCGGCGCCGCTCGGGTCGGTGCCTTCGACGAGCGCGATCTGGGCGTTCGTCGTGTCCTTGGGCTGGATGGCGCGGCCCGCGGGGAGGTCCTCGGGGACGGAGCGGGCGGTCAGGCCCACCATCGAGTAGTCGTTGCGGTCGTTGAGCCGCAGCACCAGCTTGTCCTCCGTGGTGGAGGAGAACCGGCTCTGGCTCAGCACCCGGTCACCGGCGAGCACCAGATGCACGCCGACGCTCGCACCCTCGCGCATCAGCAGCGTCATCGCGTCCATCACACTGCCCTGGTCGTACGCGGAGAAGTCCCGCTCGAAGGCCTCGAACCGGTCGACCAACAGCAGTACGTGCGGCGGCCGTTGCTCCTCGGGCAGGATCCGGCGCAGCTCCGTGAGGTCCGCGACGCCCTGCCGGCCGAGCAGCGCGCGGCGCCGGCCGACCTCGCCGGTGAGCCGGGACAGCAGCCGCACCACCCGCTCGGTCTCGCCCCGGTCGACGACCGCGCCGCAGTGCGGCAGCCCGGTCAGGGCCTGGAGGGCGCCGTTGCCGCAGTCGAGGCCGTAGAGGTGGACGTCGGCGGTGCCGTGCGCCCCGGCCAGGGCAGCGGCCAGGGTGCGCAGCGTCTGGGAACGGCCGCTGCGGGGCGAGCCGATGATGTGCAGATGGCCCATCCGGTCGAGATCGAAGGCGAGTTCGCGCTGCGCCTGCTCGGCCGGCACGTCGACCATGCCGTACGCGACGGGGGCAAGGTGTCCGGGTTCGGAGGAGGCGGCGGAGGAGGCCAGGTCGGCGAGTGCCAGTGTGTCGGGCAGCGGCGGCAGCCAAGGCCGGCGCGCGGGCGGTACGGCGAGCTGCTCCGCCGCCCCGCGCACCGCCTCCACCAGCACCGAAAGGTCGGTTACCGGCTGCACGGCGAGCTCCGCGACGGCCGCGCGGGGCAGCGGGTCGCCCAGTTCCTCCCAGTGGAGTTCGGTGAGGACCGGGGCCGCGTGCTCCTCGTCCAGGGCCGTCGGGTCGAGGCGGCGGCCGCCGATCCGGCCGGTCTGGAAGGGCAGCAGTGCCGCGTGTCCGAGCCGGGCGTAGGCGCGGCCGGGGGTGCGGGGCGAGAGCTGGCCGGAGTCGGGGGCGTCGATGATGTCGCGGCTCTCGCCGGTGTCCGTCGTGCGCAGAGCGATACGGAGGTTGGTGTTGGCGCGGATGTCGGCGGTGACCGCGCCGGAGGGGCGCTGGGTGGCCAGCATCAGGTGGATGCCGAGGGAGCGGCCCCGCTGCGCGATGTTGACCAACCCCGAGACGAAGTCGGGCAGTTCACGGATCATCGAGGCGAACTCGTCGATGACCAGCACCAGTCGGGGCAGCGGTGCGAGCTCGGGGCGCCGGGTGCGCTTGTCGGTGTAGTCGTCGATGTCCTTGGCGGCCGCCCCGGCCAGGATGTGCTCGCGGCGCTTGAGTTCGGCGCCGAGCGAGACCAACGCCCGTTCCACCAGGTGGGTGTCGAGGTCGGTGACCATGCCGACGGTGTGCGGCAGGTCCTCGCACTCGGCGAACGCGCTGCCGCCCTTGTAGTCGATGAGGACGAAGTTCAGCTCGTCGGGCCGGTTGGCGACGGCGAGGCTCGCCACCAGGGTCTGCAGCAGCTCGGACTTGCCGGAGCCGGTGGTCCCGGCGATCAGTCCGTGCGGTCCGTCCGCGGCGAGGTCGACGGAGAACGGCCCGTCGACTCCCTCGCCCAGAACCGCCCTGGTGCTACGGCCGTTGAGGACCCAGCCGGCGGCGACCCCGTCCGGCACCGGCGGTTCCAGACCGAGCACGTCGAGCAGTCGTACGGAGCCGGGCAGCAGGTTCTCCTCGGCGTCGTCGCCCACGTCCCGCAGCGGGGCGAGGGCGCGGGCGACGCCGACGGACCAGGCACGGCCCGGCGCATCCATGAGCACGCCGACCACGGGGTCGGCCCCGGTCTGCTCGACGCGTAGCCGCCCGTCGGGCCCGGCCACCGCCACGGCCTGGCACTCCTCGGGCAGCAGCCGTGCCTCGTCGTCCACGCACACCGCGTACACGCCGACCGCCGGCCCCTCCCGCAGGATCTGGATGACGCCGGGCAGCGCGCGCAGTCTGCGGGCGCCGTCGAGGACGACCAGGACGTCCGGTTCGCCGGCCGCTCCCCCGCGCGGTCCGCGGTTCCCGGCGGCCTGCCGGGCGGCGATCAGCGCGCAGATCTCGGCGATACGGCGGCCCACGGACTCGGTGGTCGCGCCGACCAGGCTGCGGGTGTCCTCGCCGAGCGGGGCGGTGTGCGGCAGCCAGTGCACCCAGGACCAGCGGTCCTCGCCACTGCTGCCCGCGAGTACGCAGATCCGCAGGTCGGAGGGGCTGTGCAGGGTCGCGGCCTGGGCGGCGAGCCAGCGTACGAGCGGTTCGGCGGCGTCGCCGCCCGCGATGCCCAGCACTCCAGCGGCGCGCAGCGGAACGGTGACGGGCACGGCCCGGGTGATTCGGGTGATCCGTCGGCGGTGCTCCGCCTCGGCCGGGTCGTCGAGTTCGACGTAGGCCGGCCGGTCGGCGACACCGAGGCGCAGCAGCAGGAAGTCGTCGTCGCGCCAGCGCCGCTCCCACAGCCGCAGGCGCGGACCGGCGGCGATGAGCAGGGTGCTCGCCGGGTCGGGGCTCGCGGTCCGCCGGGCCCGCTGCTCCGCGAGCACCGCCTGGTCCACCTCCTCCTCCAGCTCGGCCTTCTTCTTCTCGTACTCGGCGACCTGCTCCTGGTGGTTCTCCTTGCCGCGCTTCTTGTTGGAGAGCTGGCTGACCAGGGCGATGACCGGGGAGAGGAGACCGAAGATCAGGAAGCGGAGGTTGCCGAGCAGCAGCACGGAGACCCCCGCCATCACCAACGGAGCGAAGATGAGCGGCAGTTGGAGCTTGTTGCGGGCCGGCTTGCCGGGCGGCACCGGCAGCTTGAACCGGTTCTGCACGGGCGGCGGCAGCAGCCGCGGCGGACGGTTGTAGTCCAGACCGACGCCGTCCTCGGAGGGGACGAGGGCGGCGTCGGGGAACGAGGGGGCGGCCAGCTCCAGCAGGACCGGGCCCACTTCGAGGACACCGGCTGCGGGCCACTCCGTCCAGTCGGGTACGGCGGTGTCGTCCAGCAGCACCCCCTCACCCGGCGCGGACCGCACGGTCGCGGTGCCGTCGGCCAGGACCTTCAGCTGGGCGGCCGTCTTGGCGAGGCCGTCGGCGGTCAGCCGGATCCGGCAGGCGTCGGCGGCGCCGATCTCGTAGTCGCCCGGCGGCAGCCGGAACACGGCCCCGGCATCGGCACCACCGACCGCCCGCACCTCCGCGACCCCGTCCGGCTCCCGGCCGGGCACGGCCACGGGCACGTCCAGGGACAGCAGGCTGCCGGCCCTGAGGCCGGTGGCGCCCACGGGTTGGTCGTACGGCAGCGGGGTACCGCTGTGGAAGAGGACCGGCTGCGCGTCGGGGTCACCGCCGCGCAGCCGCCGGCGGAGTTCCTCGGCGAGCTCGCCGACCGGAACCGATGGATCGGCCTCGATCACGATGTCCGCGGTCTGGCCCTGCTGCGGGTCGACGGCGGTGACGGTCAGACGCATGGTCGGTGCTCCTCGGTGCACGCGGAGGTATGCGGGGGGGTGCGGAGGTACGCCGTGGGGACGGCGACGGCAGGCCGGGCCGGACCGCGGTGGTCCGGCCCGGCCGGCAGGAGTGAACGGGCCTACTTGGAGAGGCTGTTGCCCATGTCGGAGTCGAGCTGGTTGAAGCCCTTGCCGACGCCGTCGACGTACTTGGAGATGCCCGTCAGGCCCTCGACGACCGAGCGGTAGCCCTTGGAGAAGTCCTCGACGAAGGGCTTGAACTTGGTCTTGGCGGCAGGGGTGTTGTAGCCGTCCTCGGTCAGCGCGTCCAGGTCCCGCTTGATCTTCTCCAGCTGGGCCACGGCCGTGTCGTACTCGTTCATGGTGCTGGAGGCGGTCGCGGAGGTCTTCTCGTCGTTGACGATGTAGTCGGCCATCGGAATTCTCCCGTTTCTATATCGGTAATTCGCCGCTGTGCGGGCTTCTTTGGTGGCTTTTCTCTGGGCTTCTTGGTCCGGCGCCATACACACGTGGGGCGCGCGGAAGTGGTTCAGAGAGTGACGGGCTTTTCGTCGTTGGAATGCGCGAAGTCGACGTCGGCGTTGTTGTTCAGGCCGCCGAGCACCTTTGTGGGCAGACTGGAGATGGCCGTCTCGGGACCCTTGGTCTTGAAGACGTAGGAGTTCTCCAGCTGCTTGCTGCCCAGCGAGCTGCCGATGCCGTTGCCGATCCGGATGCCGGCGTTCTCCAGGGTGGTCAGCGGGTCGGCGTGGTTGGCGCCGATCTGGTAGGCGGCGCTGATGCCCTGGTTGAAGACGCCCTTGAGGACGCTGGTGACGGCCTCGTAGCCGTACTCGCGCAGGTCGGTCACCGCGGTGGGCCCGCTCGTGTGCGAGTAGTACTCGTGGACCGGCGAGTGCTGCTCGTTGACGGAGCCCGCCGCGTCCACGTCGGTGACGGTGTTGCCGGTGCCGTCCTTGACCTTGACGGCGCCGCTGTCGCCGACGCCGACGCCGAAGTTGGTCTGGTTGCCGCCCGGGGCGGTCTTGGTGACGGTGCCGTCCACGCCGTTTCCGCTGACGTTGAGGGTGGTGTTCTCGCCGCCTGCGTTGCTGTTGAACGTGGCGTTGCCGTCCGGGTGTTGGGTGATGGTCACGCCGTTGCCGGGATCGGTCGTGGTCGCCGTACCGTTGTTGAAGGTGCTGGTCGGGCCGCCGTTGGGGGTGGTGACGGTGGTCCCGCCGGGCCCCTGACTGATCGTGGTGCCGTTGCCGAGCGGTGCGTGCGAGGGTCCGACCGGGCCGAACTGGCCGTCGGGGAGGGTCGGGTGGACCACTCCGGGACCGGACAGACTGCCGTCCTTGCCGACGGTGACCGTGGCACCGTCGCCGCCGCCGGGCGGGGAGACCTCGAAGGTGCCCTTGCCCGTCGACTTCACGTCGAAGCCGCCGCCGTGCACCGTGGACTTGCCGCCGCCGACCGGGACGTCCACGCTGGGGCCGCCGTTGTTGCCGCCGACCTTGAAGGTCTCGGGGCCCGGGGCGTCCTGGGGGTTGAGCGGGTTGTGCGGGCCGTCGACCACACCGGACTTCTGGCCGGCGGTGCCCGCGTTCTCCTGGCCGCCGGGCGTCTTGGTGACGGTGACGTTGCCGGTGTCGACGGTGGTCTTGCCGCCGAAGAAGCCCTCGTGGTGCACGGTCGGGCCGTTGCCCGGCGTGGTCACGGTGATGCCGCTCGCGCCGTCGCCGTGGATCGTGCTGATCGGGGTCTGCCCGGGTCCGTTGCCGATCGGGTTCCCCGCGGTGTCGATGGGCGCGCCGGTGTTGGGGTCCACATGAGTTCCGGAGGGGCCGAGCTGGTGGACGCCGCCGGGGCCGAAGGTGCCCTGGGCCGGTCCGTAGGTGGTGGTGAACTCCCCCTCGTGGCCCGGGTTGGGGTTGTGGGTGACCGTGCTGCCGGGCTCGTGGATCGGGTCGGCGCCGTGGGTGGTGATGGTGGGGCCGTTCGGGCCGTTGGACAGCGTGTTCTGACCACCCGTCATCCCGGGCTTGCCGAACAGGCCCCAGCCCTCCTGCTGCGGGGTGGTGACGTTGACCTGGCTGTTGGTGCCACTGATGTCTGCGCCGCTCGGCGAGTTGTGGACGGTGGCCTGGCCGTTGCCGTCGACGCTGTGCCCGATGCCGGACCCCTCGTGGACGGTGGCGGTCACCGGGCCGTTCGGACCGTCGGTGATGGTGGTGGTGAAGCCGCCGTCGGAGTGGGTGATGGTCTGCCCGTCCGAGGTGATGGTGTTGCCGTGCGTGTTGATGACCGTCGTGTCGCCCGGACCGCCCGGAACGTTGGCGATGGACCCGTCGGGTCCCTGGGCGGTGAGGCTGCCGTCGGGGCTCACGGTGGCGGTGGTGGGCAGTCCGCCACCGTCCGGCTGGTGGGTGAAGACGACGTCACCGTTGCCGTTCACCGTGGTGGACACGCCCTGGCTGTCGATGCCGTTCGGGCCGAGCGTCGCCTGGGCGCCGCCGTCTCCGGCGTTGGCGATGGTGGCGACGGGGGTGGTGCCGTCGGTGTCGGGGTGGACGGTGATCTGGCCGTCGGTGACGGTGCCGTTGTTGTCGACGGCGAAGGTGCCGCCGTTGTCCGTGGCGACCGTGCCGGTCGGGCCGTGGTCGACGGTGGTGTTGGGGCCGGCCGGGGCGTTCGTGGAGACGGAACCGTCGTTGTTGACGGTGCCGTTCGCGACGTTGTTGCCGCCGACGTCGGTCTGGGCGCCGTTGTTCGTCAGGGTGGAGGTGCTGCCGTCGGTGGTGACCTGGGTCGGGGTGCCGCCCTTCGACGGGGTGACGGTGACCGCGGGCGGCTGCCCGGTGCCGTGATTGCCCACGGTGGTCGGAGTGTTGGCGCCGGTGCTCACCGTGGTACCGCCGTGCGAGACCGTGGAGATGCCGTCGGTGCCGTGGCCGACCTGGATCGGGTTGACGCCGGTGGTGGTGCCGTTGATGCCGTTCGGGCCGTGACTGACCTGGAACGGGCCGTGGTTGACGGTCGTGGTGCCGTTCGTCACCGAGGCCGTGGTGCCGTTGTTGCCGGTGACCGTGACGGTGTGGTGGCCGACGCCGTCCACGCTGACGGTGGTGTTGCCCAGGGTGACCGGGTTGCCGGGGGTGGGCTGCGGGGCGCCCTGGACGCCGGTGTTGCCGGGGCCCGGGGTGACCGTGATCCGGCCGTCCGGGTCGACCTTGAACTCCTGGCCGTTGTGCGCGATGGCCGCGGAGCCGTCCTTGTTCAGCGTGGTCGAGCCCGAGGTGATGACGCCGTCCGGCGACTGGTGGATGCCGTCGACGTCGAAGCGGCCGTTGGGATTGACGCTGAACCCCTTGCCGTCCGGTCCCTTGAACGTGACGTCGTTCGGTGAGAAGTCCACCGAGTGGGTACCGTCCGTGACCGAACCGCCGCCCGTGTGGTCGGTCTTGAACCCGCCGACGGAGACATCGCCGTTCGGGGTCACCGTCACCGGCGGGTGCCCGCCGGCCGGGGTCACGTCGAGCGTGCCGTTGTTCCCGTGGAACTGCACGGTGTCGGGGTTCGGGCCGCCGGTGTTCACCGTGAAGCCGTTGTCGCCGAGGGTGGTGGTGTGCCCGCCCGGCGTGGTGATGGTCGCGCCGCCGCCTCCGGGCAGGGTCGTCGTGGTGCCGCCGTCGGTGACGGTGACCGGGTTGTTGGTGTGCGCGGGCGGCAGCGTGACGCCCTGCCCGCCCGGGCCGCCGTTGTCGACGTGGATGGTGCCGCCGCCGTCGATCGAGGTCTGGGTGCCGCTGGGCAGCGTCACACCGTGGTCGAGGTGGCCCGCGTCGGCGTTGATCGTCGTGTGGTTGCCCAGGTCCACGCCGATGGAGCCGTTGCCCGGGTTGTGGGTGACGACCGGCGCGGCGCCGCCCCCGGGGTGCGCGGTGTTGAACACCGAGTGGGTGCCGTTCTGGTTGTCGACGGACAGACCGGGACCGTGCACCTCGGAGAAGCCGGGGCCGTTGGTGGCGCCGACGCCGCCGGGCGTGGAGATCTCATGGCCGTTCACCTGGAACTGCGGCGTCGGACCTGCTTCGCCCACGCCGGGCGTGCTGATGGTGGTGACTCCGCCCTGGTGGTTGACGTCACCGAAGGAACCGGATGTCTTGAACCCGCCGTTCGGCGTCAGCTCCGTACTGATCGTGGGCTTGTCGGCGCCGATGCCGAAGTGGTCGTTGATGCCCGGCCCGAACTCGCCGCCGACCGTGTTGATGCCGTTCTCGAGCTTGCCGGGGCCGGTCAGCGGGGTGTCGATCTTGGTCGTCGTACCGTTCGAGGAGATCTTGTCCCCGTCCGGCGACTTGATGGTGTTCGTGCCGTCCTTGGTCTCCGAGGTGAAGCCGTCGGGCGTGGTGGTCTTGGCCACCGGCTCGGGGTCGGCGTCCCCGGCGAAGGGCAGTTCGTTCGTGGTCGGGTCCGCCTTGGGCCCGCCCGGGTCGATCTTCCCCTCGGTCTTGGTCCCGTCCGGCGTGGTCACCTTGGTCTTGAGCACGCCGTCGGCCGGGTCCGAGCTGGTCGAGCCGTTGATGCCGTGGAAGCCCGTTTTCTGCGGCTGTCCCTTGCCGTCCACGTGCAGGATGCCGCTCGGTTTGAACTTGCCGTCGACGATGCCGAGGCTCCCCTTGGAGAACGCCTTGTCGATGTTGCTCTTGAACTTGCCCTTGGTGGTGAAGGCGTCCTTGATGCTGTTGGCGAACTTCGTGCCGCCGAACGCGGAGAGCACACCGCCCGACGCGGCACCGATCAGCGAGCCGATGGCGGCGGGCCCGAGGTCGAACTTCTTGCCGTCGGCCGCCGCGGTGATCCCGGCCGCGGCGAAGCCGAGCGTGAACTCGGTGCCCACGTCGAGCGCGACCTTGCCGGCGAGGGCGAGCCCCGGGTTCGCGCTGAGCCCCACCAGGCCCTTGCCCAGCGGGTTGATGACCTTGCGGACCAGCGTCGAGCCCTTGACGATCTTCGTCAGGGCGGCCGAGATGGTCCCGGCGCCTTTGCCCAACTTGGCGAGGGCCGGGGCGAGTTTGGCCAGCTTGGCCACCGAGGCACCCACCTTGCCGAGCGCGCCGAGCAGCACACCGCCGGGCACCAGGGTCAGGATGCCGATGACCAGATCGCCCACGTCGATCTTGCCCTGCGAGACCATCCGGATCACGGACAGGGCCAGCAGTGCGGCGCCCAGCAGCACGCCCACGAAGGGCAGGAAGACCGCGACGATGCCGACGATGATGCCCGCGATGATCTCGATGATGGGGTTGTCGGCGAGGAAGTCGCCGACCTTCTTGAAGAAGCCCCGCTCCGGGATCGCCTCCTTCGCCGCGTCGTCGAGGATGACCGACGCCCGGCGTGAGCCGTCCTCCCGCAGCCGCTCCGCGTCCCGGCCGAGCGCCTCGGCGGCCGACAGCCGGTCCTTCGCCGCATCCACCTGGTTCTGTTGGCTGTTGTGCGCGTCGACCTGGTCCGGAGTGGCGTCCGCGGCCAGTGCGGGCACGTCGGTCTTCGCGGTGTCCGCGACCTCCTGGCCCTCGTCGATCGCCCGGTCCAGCATCTCCTGGGCGTTCGTCAGGGTGTCGGCGTACGTGGTGTAGGCCTCGGCGGCGTCCCGGAAGGAGTCCCGGGTCTTCACCAGCATCCCCGGCAGGTCCTTGTTGATCCGCTCCCGCAGCGCGTCCATCGCCTTGCCCTGGCCCTGCCGGATCGCCCCGCCGTCGCTGAGCAGGTCGACGGCCTCACCCGCCCCGTCACCGAGTTCCTGGTAGGTCTTCGCCAGCGTCCGGATCGCCTCCGGATCGCCGGGGGTGGGGTCGCTCGTGAACCCCAGGACCTCCCAGCCCGTGGTGTGCCGTCGTGCCATCTCAGCGCCTCCCCGCTTCTGGTTCGTTGGGCGCCCTGTGCACGCGTGGCGCCGCGGAACGGTTCAGAGCGTTTGAACCACCCGCCCGCTCCGCCCGTGTGACGGCCGACGCGCTCCCAGCCGACGCGTCGACGGCCCTGACGGAGGAGGACGAGAAAGATGCGAGACGCACCAGCGACGGGCGCACGGACGACCACGGCCCGGGTACGGCGCACGGATGTGCAGCGCAGAACGGCACAGGCCATGGCGGTGTGCGGGCTCGCGCTCGTCACGTGGATGGCGCTGCCCGCGCCCGCCCACGCGGCGGTCCCGCAGCGGCCGGGGCAGGTGCTGCTGGCCGAGGACGTGACGAAGTTCTACGTCGTCAAGGAGCCGAAGGACAACGGCGGCAAGCCCGACACGCTCTTCGACATCGCGCAGCGCACCCTCGGCGACGGCAACCGGTTCGAGGAGATCCTGGTGCTGAACAGCGGCCGGGTGCTGCCGGACGGCTCGGTGTTCGTCAGCCCCGACCAACTCGAACCCGGCTTCCCGCTGATCCTGCCCGAGGACGCCTCCGGTTCCGGCGTCCAGGTGGGCGTGCTCCCCCAGTCCAAGTCCGCGCCCTCCGGGCAGAGTTCGCCCGCGGCCTCGCCCAGTGCGTCCGCTACGACCCCTGCGACGGCCGGCAGGTCGAGCGGACCGTTCGCCGCGGTCGGCGACCGCGTCCCGCTGCCCGCACTGGTCGGTGGCATCGCCGGCGTCACCGCGCTGACCGTGGTGATCGTCGCGCGCCGCCCGCTCGGCCGGGCCGCCCGGGCCACCGGTTCCGGGGCCGCCCGGGCGGGCCGCGTCCTGCGCCCCCGGCTGCCGCGCGGACTGGCGCTGGCCCTGCGCCGGCGGCGCCGGGGCGCCCTGGCCCGGCGGCTCGCGGCGGACACCCGTACGCCGGTGGTGGTCCGCCAGGCCCTGCGCGAGATCGTCCCCGCACACGACACAGACGCCTCGGAGACGACCCGGCCGGTCCGCGTCTACAGCGTGCTGGCGGAGCCCACCAAGCTGCTCGCCTCGGTCTCGGGTGCGAGCCAGGCCCCGGCACCGTGGACCGCGGTCGCGCCAACTCGGTGGGAACGCAAGGGACTTCCCTCGGTCATCGAAGGCGTCCCCTCGGCCGACCTCGGTCTCGCCCTGCCGCATCTGGCCCGGGTCGGCGTGAGCGAGCGTGACGCGCAGGTCATGGTCGACCTCGGCCAGATCAACGGCGCGCTGAGCGTCACCGGTGACCTCACGGTCGCCCAGGACACGGTGGCGGCGCTGGTCCGGGGTCTGCTCGAACTCCCCAGGCAGCGCACGGTGGTTGTCTCGGTCGACCCGACCGCGAACGCCCTGCCCGGGCTCAACGGCCTGGTGCGGGTGCGCTCCGTGTCCGACGTGAAGGGCCGGGCCCCCGAGGAAGTCCTCAACTCCGCCGAGGAGTTGGGCGTCGGACTGGTGCGCGGCGCGGCCCGGACGGGTGAGGTCACCGGGTTCGTCGTACTCCTGGATCCGCCGACCGCCGACGAGGCGCGGGCGCTGGCGGACCTCGCCGCACCCGAGGGCGGCGGCTGGATCGTCCTCACGGTCGGCGACGTCCCCGGGGCGCACTGGCGGTGGTACGCCGAGTCCGACGGCCTCGTCGACCTGGGCGTGCTGGGCCTGCAGGTGATCGTGCCCACCCAGACCCTCGTGGGCGCGGGCACCGGCCGCGTCTGACCTGCCGCAACGGCCGAAACACCCCTGACTCCGCCCCGGCAGCCGGTCGACCTCCTCCCCGGCGGCCGGGGCGGTCTCCCACCCGAACCAACACCCTTCGAACAGAGACGAGGCACAGCCATGCGCGCACTCACCTGCATCCCGGTCGCGTTGACGGTCGCGGCGGTCATGTCGACGGCCGCGTGCGGGAGTTCACAGACCCCCGCCGCTCCGGCGAACGCCGCGGTCGCGACACCGGCGGCCTCGGCCGCGACCACGGTCCAGGACGCCGGCGCCCAGCCGACGGAGGCAGGCAGGCTCAGCGTCTGGCAGAGCGCCGAGCTGGGCCCGGTCGTGACCGACGGTGCCGGATTCACCCTGTACCGCTTCGACGACGACACGGCCTCACCGCCCGCCTCCACGTGTACGGGCGACTGCGCCGCCGCCTGGCCGCCGGTCCCGGCGGACGGCGCCTCGGCGGGCCAGGGCATCGACCCCGCGCTGCTCGGCTCGGTCACCCGGCCCGACGGCACCAAACAGCTCACGGTGGCCGGCCGGCCGATGTACCGCTACACGCGGGACACCGAGCCCCGCCAGGCGAACGGCCACAAGGTCGGCGGGACCTGGTTCGCCACCGCACCCGACGGAAAGCGGGCCGGTCGGACCGAGAAGCTGCCCGCGCTCTCCACCGTGGCCGACCCGAAGCTCGGCGAGATCGTCCGGGACGGCAAGGGCCGTACCCTCTACCGCTTCACCAAGGACACCGCCTGGCCCATGAAGTCCAACTGCCTGGGCGACTGCCTGAAGCTCTGGAAGCCCGCCGCACCCGTGGACGTGCAGAACCTCAAGGGCATCAAACCCAAGCTGATCAGCACATACACCCGCCCGGACGGCAGCAAGCAGCTCTCTCTGAACTGCTGGCCGCTCTACTGGTACACCGGCGACCAGAACCCCGGCGACACGCTCGGCCAGGGCGTCGGCGGCACCTGGTTCGCGGTACGGGCCGACGGCGCACTGGCCCAGTGACGCGCAGCGCCTTTTTATTCTACAGAACCTTGACGTTCTGACGATCTGCTGTAGAGGATTCTCGTAACGGTACTCGCACCGGCACGAGGAGGCGCTCGGCATGGTGATGGTGTCCTTCGACCGGAGTCCGGACACGTACCGGCACTGGAAGCTGCGTACCGACGGCCCGGTCGCCTGGCTGGAACTGGACGTCGACGAGCAGGGCGGACTGGTCCCGGGGTACGAGCTGAAGCTGAACTCCTACGACCTGGGCGTGGACATCGAGCTGTACGACGCCCTGCAGCGACTGCGCTTCGAGCACCCGGAAGTGCGGGCCGTGGTGGTGACCAGCGCCAAGGAGAAGGTCTTCTGCGCCGGGGCGAACATCCGGATGCTCGCCGCCTCCGCGCACGAGTGGAAGGTGAACTTCTGCAAGTTCACCAACGAGACCCGCAACAGCATGGAGGACGCCTCCGAGCACTCGGGCCTCACCTTCATCGCGGCCGTCAACGGATCTTGCGCGGGCGGCGGCTACGAGCTCGCCCTCGCCTGCGACCGCATCCTGCTGATCGACGACAACTCCTCGTCGGTCGCGCTGCCCGAGGTGCCGCTGCTGGGCGTGCTGCCCGGGACCGGCGGCCTGACCCGGCTGACGGACAAGCGCCGGGTGCGCAAGGACCTGGCCGACGTCTTCGCCACCCGCCCCGACGGTGTACGCGGCAAGACGGCCGTGGACTGGCGGCTGGTGGACGAGGTGGTGCCGCGCCGGGACTTCCGTGCGGTCGTCGAGCAGCGGGCGCGGGAGGCGGCGGCCCGCAATCCCCGCCCGGCGGACGTCCAGGGCATCCGACTCGCCCCGCTGGAACGGGAGATCAATGAGCAGGGACTCTTCTACCGTTGTGTGCGCGCCGAGTTCGACCGCCCGGCGGGGCTCGTCCGCATCACCGTACGAGGACCCGAGGACGACAGCGGGGACGGCTGGCTGCTCGCCCTCACCCGCGAACTCGACGACCTGATCCTGCGACTCAGGACGAACGAGCCCGAGCTCGGCACCTGGGTGCTGCGCACGGAGGGCGACCCCGCGCTCGTACTCGCCCATGAACAGCGGCTGTTGAGCACGAAGGACGACTGGCCGGCGAACGAGATCCTGCACTACTACAAGCGCACCCTCAAACGCCTCGACGTCACCAGCCGCAGCCTCGTCGCGCTCGTCGAACCGGGCAGCTGCTTCGCCGGACTCCTGCTGGAACTGGCCCTGGCCTGCGATCTGCAGTACATGCTGGACGGGCCCCCGATCGAGGACCCGGACAGTGAGGAGCGTGCCCAACTCACCCTGTCCGAGGCGAACTTCGGCGTCTTCCCCATGGGCAACGGCCTCTCCCGTCTGCAGTCCCGCTTCTTCCGGCAGGACGACCACCTCGACTGGCTGCACCGGGAGGCCGGACGGCCCCTGAGCGCCGCCCAGGCCCGCGAACTCGGCCTCGTCACCGACGCGCCCGACGACATCGACTGGGAGGACGAGGTCCGTCTCGTCCTGGAGAACCGGGCCGCGCTGAGCCCGGACGCACTGACCGGGATGGAGGCCAACCACCGGTTCGTCGGCCCGGAGACCATGGAGACCAAGATCTTCGGTCGACTCAGCGCTTGGCAGAACTGGATCTTCGTACGTCCCAACGCCTCAGGTCCGGAAGGCGCGTTGCGCCGCTACGGCACCGGACAGCGGGCCGTCTACGACCGGAAGCGAGTGTGACCCGATGCCCACGGCCATCGACTACGACGCCAAGATCCCCAACAACGTCGGCCTCGCCGACGACCGCCGGCTGCAGCGCGCGCTGGAGGGCTGGCAGCCCAAGTTCCTCGGCTGGTGGGGCGAGATGGGCCCGTCGCTGGAGAACCACGGCGTCTATCTGCGCACCGCCGTGTCCGTCGGCCGCGACGGCTGGGCCCACTTCGACCACGTCAACGTGCCCGACTACCGGTGGGGCATCTTCCTGGCCGAGCCCACCCCCGATCGCCGTATCGCCTTCGGCGAGCACAAGGGCGAGCTGGTCTGGCAGCAGATCCCCGGCGAGTACCGCGCCGACCTGCAACGGCTGATCGTCATCCAGGGCGACACCGAGCCCGCCTCGGTCGAGCAGCAGCGCCTGCTGGGGCTGTCCGCGCCCAGCCTGTACGACCTGCGCAACCTCTTCCAGGTCAACGTCGAGGAGGGGCGGCACCTCTGGGCGATGGTGTACCTGCTGCACGCCTACTTCGGCCGCGAGGGCCGCGAGGAGGCCGAGGCGCTGCTGTACCGCAACTCCGGCAGCCCCGACTCGCCGCGCATCCTGGGCGCGTTCAACGAGGAGACCGCCGACTGGCTGGCCTTCTACATGTTCACGTACTTCACCGACCGGGACGGCAAGTACCAGCTCGGCTCGCTCAAGGAGAGCGCCTTCGACCCGCTGTCGCGGACCTGCACCTTCATGCTGAAGGAGGAGGCGCACCACATGATGGTCGGTACGACGGGTGTCGACCGTGTGGTGATGCGCAGCGCCCAACTGATCAGGGACCACGACACGTTGGACATCGCCGCGTGCGGCGGCATCCCGCTCGACATCATCCAGAAGTACATCAACTTCCACTACACGGTCTCCCTGGACCTCTTCGGCAGCGAGACCTCCACCAACGCGGCCAACTACTACACGGCCGGCCTCAAGGGCCGCTGGCAGGAGGAGCGGCGCGGTGACGACCACCAACTCACCGAGGACGGCGTCCTGTTGGACAAGCCGGCGGACGACGGCACCTGGGCCGTCGACGAGGTGCCCGCGCTGCTCGCCCTCAACCTGGACCTGCGCGACGAGTACATCGCCGACTGCCGGACCGGCGTCAAACGCTGGAACCGCATCCTCGACGAGCACGGCATCGACTTCCGCCTCAAGCTCCCGCACCCCGGCTTCAACCGCCAGGTCGGCCTCGCCTCCGGCCACCACGTCACCCCCGACGGCACGATCGTCGACGAGGAGACCTGGCGGGCGTGCCACCACCACTGGCTGCCGACCGCCGAAGACCTGGCGTTCGTACGGTCGTTGATGCAGCCGGTGTACGAGCGCGGGAAGATCGCGAGCTGGGTGGCGCCGCCGGTCAACGGGATCAACGGCAAACCGTTCGACTACGAGTACGTCCGACTGGTGTGAGGCGGTCCGGATGCCCGAGCTGTTCAACGCTGCGGACTGGCTGGTCGACCGGCATGTGAGAGGCGGGAACGGCGGCCGCACGGCCGTCGTCACCCCCAGCCGGACCCTCACCTACGAAGAGCTGTCCGGCGAGGTCCGCCGGGTGGCCGCCGGGCTGCGCGCCCTCGGCGTACGGCCCGAGGAGCGCGTCCTGTTCTGCATGGCGGACGACGTCGAGCTGTTCGCCGGCATCCTCGCCGCCTTCCGCATCGGCGCGGTGGCGGTACCCGCCTCGACGATGCTCACCGGCGGCGAACTGGGCAGGCTGGTGGCGGACTGCCGTACCCGAGTGGTGCTGGGATCCGAGGAGTTCGCTCCCGTGGTGCGGGCGGCCGTGCAGGAGGCTCCGGAGGTCGAGCACCTGCTGCTGGGCGACGACTGGCGGCGGCTGCTCGACGCGGGCCCGGATGAGGAGCCGTATCCCACCTGGCCGGACTCCCCCGCCCTGTGGCTGTACACCTCGGGCACCACGGGCACGCCCAAGGCGGCGATGCACCGGCATGCCGCCATCAGGTTCGTGGCTCGGACGTACGGGCGGCAGGTGCTCGGCATCGGCCCGGACGACCGCTGTCTGTCGGTCGCCAAGCTTTTCTTCGCGTACGGCCTCGGCAACTCGATGTTCTTCCCGCTGGCCGTCGGCGCGACGGCGTTGCTCGAGCCCGCCCGGCCCTCCCCCGCGCTGTTCGCCAAGCGGGCCGCAGCCGACCGGGCCACGGTCCTGTTCGGCGTGCCAGGGTTCCTCGGTGCGCTGCTCGCGAGCCTCGACATACCCGACGACGCCTTCGCGACCGTACGCGTGGGCGTCTCGGCCGGTGAGGCGCTTCCGGCGCGGATCTACCGGGGGATGCTCGAGCGGTTCGGCGTGGAGGTGCTCGACGGCATCGGGTCGACCGAGCTGCTGCACATCTTCATGTCCAACCGGCAGGGGCGCGTACACCCGGGTTCTTCCGGCGAACCTGTTCCGGGGTACGCCGTGGAGCTGCGGGACGTCGACGGCAGCGTGGTGGAGGGTGAGGCAACGCCCGGCGAGCTGCACGTCCGCGGGGAGTCGGCCGCCACCGGCTACTGGTGCCGGGCGGAGACCAGCCGGCAGGTCTTCCTCGGCGACTGGGTGCGCACCGGCGACACCTACGTCCGCAACGCCGACGGCACCTACACCTGCATGGGCCGCACCAACGACCTGCTCAAGGCCGGCGGCATCTGGGTCTCGCCCGCGGAGGTCGAGGAGCGGCTGCTGGCGCACCCGGACGTCGCCGAGGTCGCCGTGGTCGGCGCACGGGACGCGGACGGCCTGGACAGGCCGGTCGCCTGCGTGGTGCCGAGACCCGGGCACGAGGTCGACCCGGAGGCCCTGGTCGCCTGGTGCCGTGAGGGCCTGGCCGCCTTCAAGCGGCCGCGCGCGGTCATCGGGCTGCCCGAACTGCCCCGTACGCCGACCGGCAAGATCCGCCGCAACGTGCTGCGCGGCATGGTCCGCGACGACTCCGAGGGGGAGCCGTGATCGGCGGCGAGACGGTCGTGGACGCGCACGTCCACGTACCGAGGCTGTCCACCCTCAAGCCGTCCTGGTTCGAGTGGGCGCAGACCTTCGGCCGCGGACATCCCTGGCGCGATGCCTACGACGAACACGGCGACCCCGTGCCGGAACGGCTGGACGCACTGCTGGAGTCGGAGGGCGTGGACCGCGCCCTGCTGTTCTGCGAGTACAGCCCGCGTGCCACGGGGATCCAGCCGATCGAGGACCTGCTGCCGATCGTGGCGCACAACCCGGTCCGCTTCCGGCTCGTGGCGAACGTCAACCCGCACCTGCACCACCCGGTGGCGGCGGAGGCCGAACGCCAGCTGGACCTGGGCGCGGTGGCCGTCAAACTCCACCCCGTGCACGGCGGATTCGACCCGGCCGACAAGGAGCTGTACCCGCTGTACGCCCTGTGCGCCGAGCGCGGGGTCCCGGTCGTCGTGCACTCCGGCACGTCCAGCTTCCCCGGCGCCCGAGCGCGGTACGGCGATCCGCAGCTGATGCTCGACGCCGTGGAGGACTTCCCGGACGTGCAGTTCGTCTTCGCGCACGGCGGGCGGGGCTGGTGGTACGACACCGCGGCCTTCCTCGCCCTCGCCCGGCCGAACGTCTGGCTGGACCTCGCCGGGCTGCCACCACGCAGACTCCCCGAGTACTACGCCCGGTTCGACCTGCCGAGGCTGGCCGGCCGGTGGATCTTCGGAACGGACTGGCCGGGCGTGCCCGGAACCTCCAAGAACGTGGCCGCGCTACGGGAGTTGGGCCTGCCCGGGGAGACCTTGCGGGGAGTGCTGTCGGGCAATGCGGCCAAGGTGTTTCCCGGGCTGGGAGTGTGAGGGGGCGGGGCGTCAGTCGGCCGCCAGCTCGTCCCATCGCCGTTGCGCCGCCGTCGTCCACTCGGCGTGCCTGCCGTGGAAGAGCTCGGTCGCCCTGGCTCCGCTCCAGCCCGCCGGCAGCAGCTTCGGCGGCAGCCGCGGATCGAGGAACGGGAAACGGCGCCACTCGTGCACGAGCAGGGTCAGGGAGTGCAGGACGGGGTCGCCGTCGGCCGGGTGCAGTCCGGTGAACTCGTCGATGAAGGCCTCGTACCGGTCCTCCACCCCGCTCAGGTCCCAGGCCCGGGCCACCATCGCGGCCTCGCTGCCGACGGCACCGTAGGTCGCGGTGAAGGACATCGCGTCGTCGGCCAGCCCGAGCTCCTTCAGGACGCCGAGCGCCTCCGCCTCGCGGTCGGCCCGCGGTGTGATCCACACGCCGGGCTCCGGGGAGCCGAAGCCGGCCCAGCTGAGCCGCGTGCGCACCCGGTGCCGCAGGTCCCGCTTGGCCTCCGGCACGGAGACGAGGACCACCAGCCAGGTGCCGTCCCAGACGCGCTCGCCGCTGCCGAAGTCGTAGATGCGCTGTGCACCCTCGGTCAGCAGCCGCCGCCCGGGCGGGGTGAGGGCCCAGCGCGTCCGGCGGCCCACCCGCTCCGAGGCGAGCCAGCCCTCCGCGGCGGTCCGGGCGAGCGACTGGCGGGCCGACTTCTCCTCGACGCCGAACAGCGCGAGCGCCTCCACCAGGGCCGACGTCCACACGGGGCGGCCGCGGGGCAGGACGTACTCGCCGAGGACGGTCATCAGCAGCGACCGCGCGCTGGCGTCACCGACCTCCCGGCGCCGGCTGACCACCGGCCGTGCGGCCGCGTCCTTCGCCATGCCCCGTCACCCCCTCGCCGCCGGATTTACGTACACAATATCTTGTCGCAGCGCGAAGTATCAGTAGAGTGTCGCGACCCCTGGGCGACCGGGACCCGGGGGGGCCGGAACCCGTGTCAGGCACGGTGTCCCGGCCGCCCGGCCGCCGGTCAGGCCTTGGTCAGGGTGACGTCGTACACGTCGTAGGCGTGGAAGGCGGGCAGCGGGATCAGGCCCACGCCGCGGAGTTCGGTGACCGAGGCCTCGACGGTGGCCTCGCCCGGCTTGAGGCGCGGGAACGGCTTGCCCGTGTTCTCCCAGCGGTGCTCCGCACCGTCGCACACGGCGAGGGTGCCGCCGATGCCCTGGTGGAGGTTCGGGTTGTCCTTCATGCTCACCGAGGAACTGACGAAGGCCAGGCCCTCGCTGCCGGTGCAGCGGTAGGTGCCGGTCAGGGTGACGGTGCCGTCGTCGGTGACGCGGCCCGTCGGGTCGACGGTCACGGTCTGCTCCAGGGCGGCGCGGGGGTGCGTGGTCGCTGCCGCCGGGACGGCGGGAGCGGCGACCAGGAACAGCGCGGCACCGGCCGCGAGGGCCAGGGCGGATCGTCCGGACATCGGAAACCTCCTCGAGGGTGGGGCTTCCAGGGGTACCGGGCGCACCCGCCGGTGGCCGTCATCGTCACCCCTTCGGTGGCGAGTCCGCACCGACGGTCGTGGAACCGTCCGGGTGTTGTCCGCGTGTTGTCACGCTTCACGACAGGCCGTTCCGATGAGTTCGCGTCGGGAGCATGGTCTACCTATCGGGACCGGACGGACGGTCCCGACCGACGTGGAGGTGCGACATGTGTTCCCACCAGTCTTCGTGCCCTTCCTTCGACGGCAGCGCCGTGCACGTCGTCGCCGCCCATCCCGAGCAGGGCTGGAGCCTGCTGTGCGACGGGGCGATCGTCTTCGACGACACCGGCGAGCTGACGCCCGACGGCCGCGCCGTCGCTCCGCACCGGGTGCCGACCGAGCACCTCGCCATCGCGGCCTGACCGGCTCGGCGCGGTGGTGCTACGGCAGCACCGCGAAACCGTCGAGTTCCACCATCGCCTGCGTGTCCCACAGGCGTACGACCTCGACGACCGCCATCGCCGGATAGTCCCGCCCGGCCGACTCCCGCCAGATACGGCCGAGTTCGGGGGCGTGGATCCGATAGGCGGCGATGTCCGTCGCGTAGACGGTGACCCGGGCCAGGTCCCCGGGAGCACCCCCGGCGGCACGCAGCGCCGAGAGCAGATTGCCGAGGGCCCTCTCGAACTGCTCGGGGAGGGTGTCGCCGACCACTTTGCCGTCGGCGTCGAGAGCGGTCTGACCGGCCAGGAAGACGACGCGGGTACCGGTGGCCACGACCGCGTGGGAGAAGCCGGTGGCCGGGGAGAGTTCGGGCGGGTTGACGCGCTCGGTACTCACTCGGCGGCCCCCAGGGTCTCGGAAGTCTCCACGTCACTCTCCACGTCGGCGTACAACTCCTTTGCGATGATGCCCCGTTGGACCTCGCTCGCGCCCTCGTAGATGCGCGGGGCGCGCACCTCGCGATACAGATGCTCCAGCAGGTGGCCGCGCTGCAGCGCCCGCGCACCGTGCAGCTGGACGGCCTTGTCGACGACGTACTGCGCGGTCTCGGTGGCCAGCAGCTTCGCCATCGCCGCGCGCTTCGGGACATCCGAGGCGCCTTCGTCGTACGCCGTCGCCGCCGCGTACACCATGAGGCGGGCCGCGTCGGTGCGCAGCGCCAACTCCGCGACCTGGTGGGCGACGGCCTGCAGATCCCTCAACTTGCCGCCGAAGGCGTCGCGTTGGGCTGTGTGCGCGAGGGTCGCGTCCAGCGCGGCCTGTGCCATACCGACCGCGAACGCGCCGACGCTCGGACGGAACAGGTTGAGGGTGCCCATCGCGACCCGGAACCCGCGGTCGACCTCACCGAGCACGTCGTCGGCCGTGACCGGCACGGCATCGAAGCCGAGGGCGCCGATCGGGTGCGGCGAGAGCATGTCGAGGGCCGTGCCGGTCAGGCCGGGGCGGTCGGCGGGCACGAGGAAGGCGGTCACACCACGGGCACCGGCGCCCGGGGTGGTGCGCGCGAAGACGGTGTAGAAGTCGGCCTCGGGGGCGTTGGAGATCCAGCACTTCTCACCGGTGAGCCGCCAGCGGGAGGGGCCGTCGGCGTGTGCCGTCAGGGAGAGCGCCGCAGCATCCGACCCCGCCCCGGGCTCGCTCAGCGCGAAGGCGGCGACCGTCGTCCCGTCCGTCACGCCGGGCAGCCGGCGCTCCCGCTGGGCCGGGGTGCCGTACGCATGCACCGGGTAGGCGCCCAGGCCCTGCAGGGCGAGAGCCGTCTCCGCCTCCGTGCACGCGTAGGCCAGGGACTCCCGCATCAGACACAGGTCGAGGGCGCCCGAGGTGAACAGCCGCTCCAGCAGCCCGAGTTGGCCGAGCTCGGCGACGAGCGGGCGGTTGACGTGCCCCGGTTCGCCCTTCTCCGCGAGCGGGCGCAGCCGTTCCGCCGCCAGGGTGCGCAGCTCGCCACACCAGGCGATCTGTTCCGGTTCGAGCGAGAATGCGGGCATTGCCGGTCCCCTCTCTGCCGTGCCTCCCTCCGACGGTATCGCGTACTGTTGACTGCCGTCACCAACACGATACGCTCCATGTGCGAGCCCACCACGACGCCCAAGAGGCAAGGCAAGGGGGCGCACCGCCATGAACGTCTCGGCCCACGTCGACACCTTCGCGCGCGACCACCTCCCGCCGCCCGAGGAATGGCCCGAACTCCGGTTCGACCTGCCGGAGCTCCGGTACCCCGATCGGCTGAACTGCGCCGCCGAGCTCCTCGCCGGCGCCGACCCCGCCCGCCCGGTGTTCCACACCCCCGCGGGCCCTTCCTGGACGTACGGCGAGCTCCGCGCCCGCGTCGACCGCCTCGCGCACGTCCTCACCCGCGACCTCGGCGTGGTCCCCGGCAACCGCGTCCTGCTGCGCGGCCCGACCACGCCCTGGCTCGCGGCCTGCTGGCTGGCGGTACTGAAGGCGGGCGCGGTCGCGGTCACCGTGCTGGCCCAGCAGCGCCCGCACGAGCTGGCAGTGATATGTGACATGGCACAGGTCCGGCACGCCCTGTGCGACGTGCGGTCCATCGACGACCTCGTCAAGGCCGAGATACCGGGCCTACGGATCAGCACATACGGCGGCGACACCCCCGACGACCTCCTGCACCGCCCGGCGCCCGACACCCCGTACCAGACCGTCGGGACCGCGGCCGACGACGTCGCACTGATCGCGTTCACCTCGGGCACGACCGGTCGCCCGAAAGGGTGCATGCACTTCCACCGGGATGTGCTCGCGATAGCCGACACCTTCTCGAAGTATGTGCTGCAACCACATGTGGGCGATGTCTTCGCGGGCAGTCCGCCCCTCGGCTTCACCTTCGGCCTCGGCGGTCTTGTGGTCTTCCCGATGCGGGTCGGCGCCAGCGCGCTCCTGCTCGAACAGGCCCATCCCAAGCAGCTGTTGGCCGCTGTCGCCGAACACCGGGTCTCGGTCCTGTTCACCGCGCCGACCGCCTACCGGCTGATGCTCGACGAGCTAGACGCGTACGACGTCTCGTCCCTGCGCCGCTGCGTCTCCGCCGGCGAGAACCTGCCCGCCGCCACCTGGCAGGCCTGGCACGAGCGCACCGGTCTGCGCATCATCAACGGCATCGGCGCCACCGAGCTGCTGCACATCTTCATCTCCGCGGCCGACGAGCACATCAGGCCCGGGACGACGGGGGTGCCCGTACCGGGGTGGCACGCGCGCGTGCAGGACGAGAACGGGCAGCCCGTGCCCGACGGCGAGCCCGGCCTGCTCGCCGTGCAAGGCCCCGTCGGCTGCCATTACCTCACCGACCCGCGCCAGCGCGTCTACGTGCAGGGCGGCTGGAACGTCACCGGCGACACCTACGTCCGCGAGCCCGACGGCTACTTCCGTTACGTCGCCCGCGCCGACGACATGATCATTTCGGCCGGGTACAACATCGCGGGACCGGAGGTCGAGGACGCGTTGCTGCGCCATTCGGACGTGGTCGAGGCGGCCGTCGTGGGGCGGCCCGACGAGGCCCGCGGTCAGGTGGTCGTGGCCTTCGTCGTCCTCAAGGAGGGCGCCGAGCGGGACGCCGAATCCCTGCGCGCCTTCGTCAAGTCCGAGCTGGCACCGTACAAGTGCCCCCGGGAGATCGTCTTCTTGGACGCACTGCCGCGCACCGCGACCGGCAAGCTGCAGCGCTTCAGACTGCGCACCGAACGCAGCGCCGAAGGCGGCGTCGAACGTGACACCGAAGGTGACCAGCACTGATGCCGAAGACCTAAGATGATCAACGTGTCCGACCAGCATGCACCACGGTCTCTCATCGTCACGCTCTACGGCGCCTACGGCCGCTTCGCACCGGGCCCCGTGCCCGTCGCCGAGCTGATCCGGCTGCTGGCCGCGGTCGGCGTGGACGCGCCCTCCGTACGCTCCTCGGTGTCCCGTCTCAAACGCCGCGGGCTGCTGCTGCCGGCCCGTACGGCGCAGGGCGCGGCGGGGTACGAACTGTCGCCGGACGCCCGGCAGTTGCTCGACGACGGCGACCGGCGGATCTACGCCACCGCGCCGCCCGAGGACGAGGGCTGGGTGCTCGCGGTGTTCTCCGTGCCGGAGTCGGAGCGGCAGAAGCGGCACGTGCTGCGCTCGCGCCTGGCCGGACTCGGCTTCGGCACGGCGACCCCGGGGGTGTGGATCGCCCCGGCCCGCCTGTACGAGGAGACGCGGCACACCCTGCGGCGGCTGCACCTCGATCCGTACGTCGACCTGTTCCGCGGTGAGCACCTCGGCTTCGCGGCGACCGAGGAGGCGGTCGCCCGCTGGTGGGACCTGGCCGCGATCGCCAAGGAGCACGAGGAGTTCCTCGATCGTCACGGGCCCGTGCTGCACGAGTGGGAGCAGCGGAGCGACACCCCGCCCGAGGAGGCCTACCGCGACTACCTCCTCGCCCTGGACTCCTGGCGCCACCTCCCGTACACCGACCCCGGCCTGCCCACCCGCCTGCTGCCCGAGGACTGGCCGGGAGTCCGCTCGGCGGCGGTCTTCCGCGGGCTGCACGCGCGGCTCAGGGATGCGGGGGCCGAATTCGTCGGCGTGTGACCTCAGGCACAACACAGGTCACTAACGGAACCCTCAGGTTGTTCTTTCCCTCTTCTCAAGTTTCTTACCTAGCGTTCAACGGGCCGACCGCCGGGTAGAGAAGAGGACTGTTTCGCATGACCACCACGGCCAGGGTTCAGGGAGCCACCGTCTGGCTCACGGGACTGCCGAGCGCGGGCAAGACGACCATCGCCCGCATCCTCGGCGACCGGCTCAAGGCCGAGGGACATCGCGTGGAGGTCCTCGACGGCGACGAGATACGCCGCTTCCTCTCCGCCGGTCTGGGTTTCTCCAGAGCGGACCGCAACACGAACGTGCAGCGCATCGGCCTCGTCTCCGAGGTCCTCGCGCGCAACGGCGTCCTGTCCGTCGTGCCCGTCATCGCGCCGTACGCCGACAGCCGCGAGGCCGTGCGCAAACGGCACGAGGCCAGCTCGACGCCGTACATCGAGGTGCATGTGGCCACTCCGGTCGAGGTGTGCAGCGAGCGGGACGTGAAGGGGCTCTACGCCCAGCAGGCCGCGGGCCGGCTGACCGGGCTGACCGGCGTCGACGATCCGTACGAGCCGCCGGTCGACCCCTCGCTCGTACTGCCGACGCAGCACCAGACGCCCCAGGAGTCGGCCGACGCGGTGTACGCGGTGCTGGCGGAGCGGGGGCTGGTGTGAGCACGCAGGGCAAGGGCTTCGCGATCTCCCATCTGGACGCTCTGGAGTCCGAGGCGGTGCACATCTTCCGCGAGGTGGCGGGCGAGTTCGAGCGGCCGGTGATCCTCTTCTCCGGCGGCAAGGACTCCATCGTCATGCTGCACCTGGCACTGAAGGCCTTCGCGCCGGCGGCCGTTCCCTTCTCGCTGCTGCACGTCGACACGGGCCACAACTTCCCCGAGGTCATCGAGTACCGCGACCGCACGGTGGCGCGGCACGGTCTGCGGCTGCACGTCGCGTCGGTGCAGGACTACATCGACCGCGGTGTGCTGAAGGAGCGTCCGGACGGGACGCGCAACCCGCTGCAGACGCTGCCGCTGACGGAGAAGATCCAGGCGGAGAAGTTCGACGCGGTCTTCGGCGGCGGGCGGCGCGACGAGGAGAAGGCGCGGGCGAAGGAGCGGGTGTTCTCGCTGCGGGACGAGTTCTCGCAGTGGGACCCGCGCCGGCAGAGGCCCGAGCTGTGGAACCTGTACAACGGCCGGCACGCTCCCGGTGAGCACGTCCGGGTGTTCCCGCTCAGCAACTGGACCGAGCTGGACGTCTGGCAGTACATCGCCCGCGAGGGCATCGAGCTGCCGGAGATCTACTACGCACACCACCGTGAGGTGTTCGCGCGGGGCGGCATGTGGCTGACCGCCGGCGGGTGGGGCGGGCCCAAGTCCAGCGAGACCGTCGAGAAGCGGCAGGTGCGCTACCGCACGGTCGGCGACATGTCCTGCACCGGCGCCGTCGATTCGGACGCCGACACCATCGAGAAGGTGATCGCCGAGATCGCCGCGTCCCGGCTGACCGAGCGCGGTGCGACCCGCGCCGACGACAAGATGTCCGAGGCCGCGATGGAAGACCGTAAGCGCGAGGGGTATTTCTAGTCATGACCGGCACGACCACCAAGACCGGCACGACCATCGACACGCTTCGGTTCGCCACCGCGGGTTCCGTCGACGACGGCAAGTCGACTCTCGTGGGCCGACTGCTGCACGACTCGAAGTCGGTTCTCGCCGACCAGCTGGAGGCCGTCGAGCACGCCTCCCGCAACCGCGGCCAGGAGGCCCCGGACCTCGCGCTGCTGACGGACGGTCTGCGGGCCGAGCGGGAGCAGGGCATCACGATCGACGTGGCGTACCGCTACTTCGCCACCCCGCGCAGGCGGTTCATCCTCGCCGACACCCCGGGCCATGTGCAGTACACCCGCAACATGGTCACCGGCGCCTCCACCGCCGAGCTGGCGATCATCCTGGTCGACGCCCGACACGGTGTCGTCGAGCAGACCCGCCGGCACGCCGCCGTGGCCGCCCTGCTCCGCGTCCCGCACGTGGTCCTCGCCGTCAACAAGATGGATCTGGTCGGCTACGAGGAGAAGGACTTCGACCGCATCGTCGAGGACTTCGCGGGCCACGCGGCCGAGTTGGGCCTGCCGTCCTTCACCCCGATCCCGGTCTCGGCGCTGGTCGGCGACAACGTCGTGGACCGCTCGGCACGCATGGACTGGTACACCGGTCCGGCCCTGCTGGAGTTCCTGGAGAACGTCCCGGTCGGCACCGAGTCGGCGGCCGACGCCCCGGCGCGCTTCCCGGTCCAGTACGTCATCCGGCACGGTGAAGTCCGTTACTACGCAGGCCAGTTGATGTCGGGCGCGCTGCGGGTCGGCGACCGTGTCATCGTCCACCCCTCCGGCGAGACCACCGAGATCACCGCCATCGACGTGCTCGGTGTCGCCCAGGACGCGGCCCACGCACCGCAGTCGATCAGTCTGCGGCTCGCCGGCCAACGGGACATCTCCCGCGGCGACCTGATCACGGCCGGGGGTGGGGCCCCGGTGCTGACGCAGGACGTCCGGGCGGCCGTGTGCCATCTGGCCGACCGCCCACTGAAGGTCGGCGACCGGGTACTGCTGCGGCACACGACCCGGACGGTCAAGGCGATCGTCAAGGACCTTGCCGCGGCTGGTGAGTTGACCGCGAACGACCTCGGCCGCATCACCCTGCGCACCGCCGAGCCGCTCCCCCTCGACGACTATGCGGTCTCCCGCCGCACCGGCGCATTCATCCTGATCGACCCGGCGGACGGCGCGACGCTGACCGCGGGCATGGTCGAGCTGCCGTAGGAGATCTTCCCGCGTGCGCCCTCAAGTCCCCAGTGAAAGGCGGGGCTTGGGGGCGTCCGTGCGTCCGGTCTGGGGGCGGCGGCTGCCTGCGCGGTACGGGGCCGGCCAGACGACGCCCGGGCCGTCGTAGTCCAGCGCGGCCGCGGCGTGCAGGGTCCAGTGCGGGTCGTAGAGGTGGGGGCGGGCGAGTGCGCACAGGTCCGTACGCCCGGCCAGGATCAGGGAGTTGACGTCGTCCCACGAGGAGATCGCGCCGACGGCGATCACGGGGATGCCGACGGTGTGGCGAATGCGGTCGGCGTACGGCGTCTGGTACGACCGTCCGAACTCGGGGCGTTCCTCGGCCACGACCTGCCCGGTCGACACGTCGACGGCGTCGGCGCCGTGCGCGGCGAAGGCGCGGGCGATCTCGACGGCGTCCTCGGCCGTCGTACCGCCGTCGGCCCAGTCGGTGGCGGAGATACGGACGGTCATGGGCTTCTCCTCCGGCCAGATGCCCCGGATCGCGTCGAAGACCTCCAGTGGGAAGCGGAGTCGTTTCTCCAGCGAGCCGCCGTAGGCGTCGGTGCGGCGGTTGGTCAGCGGGGAGAGGAAGCCGGAGAGCAGGTAGCCGTGGGCGCAGTGCAGTTCGAGCAGATCGAAGCCGGCCCGGGCGGCGCGCCAGGCTGCGGCCGTGAACTGCTCGCGGATGTCGGTGAGTTGGGCCCGGGAGAGCTCACGCGGGGTCTGGCCGTCCGGCTTGTACGGGAGCGGTGAGGCGGCCACGAGGGGCCAGTTGCCATCGGGCAGCGGTTCGTCCATGCCCTCCCACATCAGCCTGGTCGAACCCTTGCGGCCGGAGTGGCCGAGCTGCACGCCGATCGCGGTGCCGGGCGACTGCGCGTGCACGAAGTCGGTGATCCGTTTCCAGGCCTCGGCCTGCCTGCCGGTGTAGAGGCCGGCGCAGCCCGGGGTGATCCTGCCCTCCGCGCTGACGCACACCATCTCGGTCATGACCAGTCCGGCGCCGCCGAGCGCCCGTGCGCCCAGGTGGACGAGGTGGAAGTCGCCGGGGACGCCGTCGACCGCCGAGTACATGTCCATGGGCGAGACGACGACCCGGTTGCGCAGGGTCAGGCCGCGCAGCCGGAACGGCGTGAACATCGGGGGCGTACCGGTCGGGCAGCCGAACTCGCGCTCCACGGCGCCGGTGAAGCGGGCGTCGCGCAGGCGGAGGTTGTCGTGGGTGACGCGGCGGCTGCGGGTGAGCAGGTTGAAGGCGAACTGGCGGGGCGGCTGGTCGAGGTAGAGGCCCAGGTTCTCGAACCACTCCAGGCTGGCGCGGGCCGCGCGCTGGGTGGAGGCGACGACGGGCCGCCGTTCCTCCTCGTACGCCGTGAGCGCCTTGTCCAGGGACGGCTGTTCCTCCAGACAGGCGGCCAGCGCGAGGGCGTCCTCGACGGCGAGCTTGGTGCCGGAGCCAATGGAGAAGTGGGCGGTGTGGGCGGCGTCGCCGAGCAGGACGACGTTGCGGTGCGACCAGTGTTCGTTGACGACCGTGCGGAAGGTCGTCCACGCGGACTTGTTGGAGCGCAGGGGGCGGCCGCCGAGCGCTTCCGCGAAGATCTTGGCGCAGCGCTCGACGGACTCGGTCTCGTCGAGCTCGGCGAAACCGGCGGCTCGCCAGACGTCCTCGTGCATCTCGACGATCACGGTGGACGCGTCGGGCGCGTACGGGTAGCCGTGCAGCTGCATCACGCCGTGTTCGGTCTCGGCGATCTCGAAGCGGAAGGCGTCGAAGGCGAAGTCGGCGGCCAGCCAGATGTAGCGGCAGTGGTGGCCGGCCACATGGGGGCGGAACACATGGGCGTAGGCCTCGCGGGTGGTGCTGTTGACTCCGTCGGCTGCGATGACGAGGTCGTATGTCTCGGCGAGCCAGTCGGGGTACGGGGCCTCGGAGCGGAAGCGGAGGTCCACGCCGAGGTCTCGGCAGCGGTTGTGGAGGATTTCCAGGAGGCGTTTCCTGCCGAGTGCGGCGAAGCCGTGTCCTCCGGAGGTGTGCCGGGTGGCTCGGTGGACGATATCTATGTCGTCCCAGCGGACGAAGTCCTTCTGGAGGGCCTCGTAGACCTGTGGGTCGGCGTGTTCGATGCCGCCGAGGGTTTCGTCGGAGAGGACTACTCCGAAGCCGAAGGTGTCGTCGGGGGCGTTGCGTTCCCAGACGGTTATCTCGCGGGACGGGTCGAGGCGTTTCAGCAGGGCTGCGGCGTAGAGGCCGCCGGGGCCGCCGCCGATGATCGCCACTCGTAGGGGGTGGCTGGTCTTCGTCGGCGACTGCGGGTCCGTTGTGGCTGGTCGCGCCCGCGCGGCGGTAGCCGCAAATTCAACACGGTCCCGCGCCCCTGAAGTCTCCATCCTCACCGCCCCCTCCATTTGGGAGGGCGCTTTTCCTTGAAGGCCGCGTGGAACTCGGCGTAGTCCTCGCCGTTCATCAGGAGGGCCTGTGTGGAGGCGTCCAACTCCACGGCGGCCGCCAAGGGCATGTCCAGCTCCGCTGTGAGCAGGGCCTTCGTCTGGGCGTATGCCAGGGCCGGGCCCTCGGCCAGGCGGCGGGCCAGTTGCTGTGCGGCCTCGTCCGCTCGGCCCTCGTCCGTCAGTTCGCTGATGAGGCCGATGCGCTCGGCCTCGGGTGCGCGGACCGAGTCGCCCAGCATCAGCAGGCGGGTCGCGTGCCCGAGCCCCACGACCCTCGGCAGGAGATACGCCGCGCCCATGTCGCCGCCGGAGAGGCCGACCCGGGTGAAGAGGAAGGCGAAGCGGGCCGTCGGGTCGGCGACGCGGAAGTCCGCCGCCAGGGCCAGGACCGCCCCCGCGCCCGCCGCCACCCCGTGCACGGCCGCGATCACCGGGAAGGGGCACTCCCGTATCGCCCGCACCGTCTGGCCCGTCATGCGGTTGAAGTCGAGGAGCTGGGCGGTGTCCATGGACAGGGTCGCGCCGATGATCTCGTCGACGTCGCCGCCCGAGCAGAAGCCACGGCCCTCACCGGCCAGCACCAGCGCCCGCACCGACCGCTCCCGGGACAGCTGGGCCAGCAGGTCGCGCAGGTCGGCGTAGGCGCCGAAGGTGAGCGCGTTGAGCTTCTCGGGGCGGGCGAGGGTGACCGTCGCGACGCCGTCGGCGTGCTCGACGCGCAGATGCTGCCACTCGGAGGTGCGGGCGGCGGAGCCTGTGAAGGGACTCATGACGTGCGGCCTCCTCGGGGGGCGGGCACTGCCTCACTGAGCTCTACCCTTCGAAGCTATCACTCATCCGTGACTGTCGTCACGAGCGCGCGATAAGCCTGTCCGGATGTGACCTGGACGGGTCACATCCGTCACGGCTCGTCGACAGAGCGGCTACGACGGGAGCAGCCGCGGGAGGCGGGCCGTTTGTGGGGGTAAGCCGCCCTGCAACGGGGCCGAAGGTCCCGCACGGTGCCCGTCGGACGCCTCTGCCGGGCGGCGCCGTACCATTCATAAGGTTGAAAGCAGGACAGCCTGCTCATGAACGGAACCGCCTTGTACGAACGCCCCGCCTCCCCCGCCTCCTGGCGCATCGCACTGCCGCATTCCGCCGCGGCCGTGCCCGTCGCCCGCGCTCTCGTGCGCACGGCGCTGGCCGAGCTGGAGCACGGGGCCGACTGCGACACCGCGGAACTGCTCACGGCGGAGCTGGTCGCGAACGCCGTGGAGCACACCGTCGGCGACTCCCCGATAGAGCTCGTGGTGGAGTTGCTGCCGAGCGGCTGCCAGGTCGAGGTGCACGACCCCGACCCGGCCCCGCCCGGCAATCTGACCCGGCCCGACGGCCGCGAGCCCGACCCGTGGCAGGAGCACGGCCGCGGCCTGTTGCTGATCCGCGCACTCAGCTCGTCCTGCGGGCACCGCCCGACCGAGTCGGGCAAGGCGGTGTGGTTCCGCCTGCCGACGGTGCCGGCTCAGCGGCGTCCCGCCTGACGGCGGTTACGGCGGTCAGGCCAGCGTCGCGACCAGGACGGCCTTGATGGTGTGCATCCGGTTCTCGGCCTCGTCGAAGACCACCGAGTGCTCGGACTCGAACACCTCGTCGGTGACCTCCAGCTCGGTGAGCCCGTGCCGCTCGTGGATCTCGCGGCCGACATCGGTGCCGAGGTCGTGGAAGGCCGGCAGACAGTGCAGGAACTTCACGTCGGGATTGCCGGTGGCACGGAGGACCTCCATGGTCACGGCGTAGGGGCCGAGGAGCGCTATGCGCTCGTCCCAGACCTCCTTCGGCTCACCCATCGACACCCATACGTCGGTGGCGATGAAGTCGGCGCCGCGCACGCCTTCCTTCACGTCCTCGGTGAGCGTGATCCGGGCGCCCGAGGCGACGGCGAGATGCTGGGCCAGCTCCACGATCGTCTCGTCCGGCCACAGCAGCCGGGGCGCGACGATACGGACGTCCATGCCCAGCAGCGCGCCGGTGACCAGGTAGGAGTTGCCCATGTTGTAGCGGGCGTCGCCGAGGTAGGCGAAGGCCATCCCGGTCAGCGGCTTTGCGCTGTGCTCGGTCATGGTGAGCACGTCGGCCAGCATCTGGGTGGGGTGCCACTCGTCGGTGAGCCCGTTGTAGACGGGGACCCCGGCGTGCGCGGCAAGTTCCTCGACGACGCCCTGGCCGTGCCCGCGGTACTCGATCCCGTCGTACATCCGCCCCAGCACGCGCGCGGTGTCCTTCACGGACTCCTTGTGCCCGATCTGCGAGCCCGACGGGTCGAGGTACGTCGTCGAGGCGCCCTGGTCGGCGGCGGCGACCTCGAACGCGCAGCGCGTGCGCGTCGAGGTCTTCTCGAAGATCAGGGCGATGTTCTTCCCGCGCAGGTACTGCGTCTCGGTCCCGGCCTTCTTGGCGGCCTTCAGCTCGGCGGCCAGCTCGATCAGGCCGAGGAACTCCTCCTGGGAGAAGTCGAGCTCCTTGAGGAAGTGACGGCCGACGAGGGCGGTCGGGACTGTCGCCATGGGGGCACTCCAGGAATGCGGGAACACAACCCTTGGAACTCTATACGATGATTTGCATTTCTATACAGCCTCACGTTCGACCGGACAGCTCATACAGCGCGGTCCGCCCCGACCCCGGCCCAGTTCGCTGCCCGGGATCTCGATGACCTCGATGCCCTGCTTGCGCAGGTGGGTGTTGGTGGTGGCGTTGCGCTCGTAGGCGACGACGACGCCGGGCTCGACGGCCAGGACGTTGCAGCCGTCGTCCCACTGCTCGCGCTCGGCGGCGTGCACGTCCTGGGTCGCGGTCAGGACGCGGATCTCGCTCAGACCGAGGGCGGCGGCGATCGCGCGGTGCATGTGCTCCGGCGGGTGGTCGGTGACCTTGAGCTCCTTCTCGCCGACGCCCGGTTCGATGGTGTACGAGCGGAGCATGCCGAGGCCCGCGTACTGGGTGAAGGTGTCGCCGTCGACCATCGTCATCACCGTGTCGAGGTGCATGAACGCGCGTCGCTTCGGCATGTCCAGGGCGACGATCGTCTGGGCCGAGCCGGCGTCGAACAGCTTGTGCGCGAGCATCTCGACGGCCTGGGGCGTGGTGCGCTCGCTCATGCCGATGAGGACGGCGCCGTTGCCGATGACGAGGACGTCCCCGCCCTCGATGGTGGACGGGTAGTCGGCCTGCCCCTCGGACCAGACGCGGAACGTTTCGTCGCGGAAGAGGGGGTGGTGCCGGTAGATCGCCTCGAAGTGCACCGTCTCGCGCTGCCGGGCCGGCCAGCGCATGGCATTGACGGCGACGCCGTCGTAGATCCAGGCGGAGGTGTCGCGGGTGAAGAGGTGGTTGGGGAGCGGTGCGAGGAGGAAGTCGTCGAGGTCCATGACGTGGAAGCGCACGGAGGTCGGCTCCGGGTGTGCGTCCAGGAACTCGCGCTTGGTCATGCCGCCGACCAGGGCCTCGACCAGCTCCGGCGCAGGGAGGGTCTCGAAGGCGGCTCTGAGGTGGTCGGTGGCGAGGACGCCGTACTCCTTCTCGTCGAAGACCCGGTCCAGGACGAGTTTTCTGGCCGCCGGGATCTCCAGCGCCTCGGTGAGCAGGTCGCCGAAGAGGTGGACGGCGACCCCGCGGTCGCGCAGGACGTCGGCGAACCCGTCGTGCTCGGCGCGGGCCCGGCGGACCCACAGCACGTCGTCGAAGAGGAGGGCGTCCTTGTTGCTGGGGGTGAGCCTTTTGAGCTCGAGATCCGGCCGGTGCAGGATGACGCGGCGCAGCCGCCCGGCCTCGGAGTCGACATGCATTCCCATGACTCCATCCTGACCATCGCGGGGCCGCTTGACCCGCCGGTCGGCCGTTTCTTCGATTACTTGTTTTCGTCCTCTTGACGATAATCAAGTGGGGCGGTTATCGTCGAGCAGACGAAAACGAGGGGGTCCGATGGCCGACATCACCCGGCGCCTGGGCTGGCGCCATCTGCGCGGGGCGCCGACGGCGCACATCCGGCACCACCGCGGCGGCAGGCTGCTGCACGACGGCCCGGGGCTCAGCTTCTGGTTCCGTGCGCTGACCGCGGCGCTGTCCGAAGTGCCGGTCGACGACCGGGAGTTGGCGATGACCTTCCATGCCCGTACGTCCGACTTCCAGGACGTGGCGGTGCAGGCGACGGTGACGTACCGCATCAGCGACCCGGCACTCGCCGCCGCCCGGCTGGACTTCTCCGTCGACCCGGACACGGGCGTGTGGCGGGGCGCGCCGCTGGAGCAGCTCGGCACGCTGCTGACGGAGACGGCCCAGCAGCATGCGCTGGACGTTCTTGCCCGTACGTCGCTGTCGTCGGCGCTGGTCGACGGGGTGGCGGCGGTGCGGGAGCGGGTCGCGGCGGGGCTGGGCGCCGAGCCGCGGCTCCCCGCGACGGGCATCGAGGTGGTCGCCGTACGCGTGGTGGCGCTGCGTCCGGAGCCGGAGGTGGAGCGGGCGCTGCGCACACCCGCCCGTGAGCAGATCCAGCAGGAGGCCGACCGGGCGACGTACGAGCGACGGGCGGTGGCCGTCGAGCGCGAGCGGGCCATCGCCGAGAACGAACTGGCCAGCCAGATCGAACTCGCCCGCCGCGAGGAGCAGTTGGTCGACCAGCGCGGCACGAACGCGCGGCGCGAGGCGGAGGAGCACGCGGCGGCGGACGCGGTACGGGCCGAGGCTGAAGCGGCGCGTTCCGTACGGCTGTCCCGTGCGGAGGCGGAAGGGGCGCGTACGGTCGGTGAGGCGCGGGCTCAGGCGCAGGCGGCCTGGCTGCGGGTGCATGCCGATGTGGACGTGGCGACCCTGCACGCCCTCACCGGGACCCGGCTGGCGGAGAACCTGCCGAACATCGACAGCGTGACCATCTCGCCGGACGTGCTCACAGGGCTGCTCGCCAAGCTGGGACAGGCACAGGAATGAGCCTCGCACCCCGGGTCGTCCTCGTCCATCGCACCACGGAGTACGAGGAGTTGGTGGCCCACCACGGCACGCACGGGCAGGCCGCCTTCTTCCTCTCCTCCCGGGGACGGGACATCGAGGAGGTCGCCGAGCGGCATCGTCGTGCCCGGCGGGCGCTGGCGCAGGTGACCGCCGCGATTCCACTGACGTGGCGTCAGTCAAGGGTCGAGCGCGCCGACTTGGACCGCTTCCTCTTCGCGCCGGAGGACGTCGTGGTCGTCGTCGGCCAGGACGGTCTGGTCGCGAACGTCGCCAAGTACCTCACCGGTCAACCGGTGGTGGGCATCGACACCGACCCCGGCCGCAACCCGGGTGTGCTCGTACGGCACCGCCCGGAGGACGCGGCCGGACTGTTGACATCCGCCGGCCCGTCGGTCGACGAACTGACCATGGTCGAGGCCGTCGCCGACGATACCCAGCGGATCGTCGCGCTCAACGAGATCTACCTGGGCGCCGCCGGACACCAGACGGCCAGGTACCGCCTGGGCCTCGAGGACGACGGGGGTGTCGTCGAGGCCCAGGCTTCTTCCGGGGTGCTGGTGGGGACGGGGACCGGGGCGACCGGGTGGATCGGGTCGGTGTGGCAGGAGCGCGGCGCCGCCCTCTCGCTGCCCCGGCCCACGGACGGCCGGCTGCTGTGGTTCGTACGGGAGGCGTGGCCTTCGCCGGCCACCGGGACCTCGCTCGTCGCGGGCGAGCTCTCCGCCTCCGGCGGACTGCGGATCACCGTCGAGTCGGAGCGGCTCGTCGCCTTCGGGGACGGGATGGAGACGGACGCGCTGGAGCTGACCTGGGGGCAGTCGGTGCGGGTGGGCGTGGCGGACACGGCACTTCGCCTGGTCGGCTGAGGTGCACCGCGCCTGGTCGGCCGACGTCGCTACGCCTGGTCGGCCAGCGGGACCATCACCCCGGCCGGCCGCTGCGGCCGCACCGGCGCCCACAGCGTCGCCCCCGCCACCAGCGCGACCGCCGCGGCGGCCACCAGTACGGGTACGTTGCCCAGCGCCGCCGCCAGCGCCCCGCCGCCCAGCGCCCCCACCGGCACCGTCACCAGGAGCGCCGCCTGGTTGAAGCCCGCGACCCGGCCCTGCAGTCCGGCCGGGGTGATCAGCTGCTGGAGGGTGGTCAGGGAGATGGTCCAGACGGTCACGGCGAGACCGTACGAGATCTGGTACGCGAGCAGGATCGCGAAGGCGGGGCCGACGGACGCCGCCGGCACCAGGAAACCCGCGGCGCCCGCGACCAGTCCGCAGATCCTCGTCGACCGCCACGGCCCGAGACTCTCGCCGAACCGCCCGGCCACCACGATCCCGAGTACGGTGGCCGCACTGAACGCGGCGTACGTCGTGCCCAACTGCCATGCGGTGAGCCCGAGTTCGCGGCTGGCGTAGAGCACGTAGAGCGCGGCCGAGGCTCCGCTGCCGAGGTTGAGCCCGGCACCGGCCAGCACCATCCTCAGCAACCGCCGTTCCCGCCGTACGACGTCAAGTCCCGTTCGCAGGGCGGCAGTCGGCGAGCTGCCCGAGGAGTCTCGCTGCCCCACCGGTGTGTCGAGGGCGGCGGGCAGCGCGAACAGCACCAGCGCCTCCACGGCGTACGCGGCGCTGCCCACCGTCAGCGCGAGGCCCGTGCCCGTGAGGCCGACGAGGACTCCGCCGAGTGCCGGGCCGCCGACCTGGCCGACGGTACGGGCGCCGGTCAGCACCGAGTTGGCGGCGAGCAGCCGTTCGCGGCCGACCACGCGGGGCAGCGCGGCCTGGAGGCCGAGGTTGAGGGTGAAGGTCAGACTGCCGGAGGCGACGGCGACGGCGTAGAGATGCGGCCAGGTGATGTGCCCGGTGGCCTGCGCGAGCGGGACGGAACCGACCACCAGAGCCTGGAGGACCGTGGCGATCACCAGCAGGCGGCGCAGCGGTACTCGGTCGACCAGCACTCCGGCGAACGGGCTGAGCACCGCCCCCGGCAGATACGTCAGCGCCAGGATCACCGAGGCGGCGAACGCCCCGGCGTCCAGGACGGTCACGGCCAGCAGAGTCAGGGCGAGGGCGGTGATCTGACGGCCGACGGACCCGGCCGTCTGCTCCGCGCACAGCAGGACGAAGGGACGGTGACGCCGCAGCGGGCGGCCGTCCGGCGGGACGGCCACCCGTCAGATTCCGGTGCAGGGGACGGGCCAGCGGCCGATGCGGGGCGGGAGGGCCACCGCCCGGCCGTCGGTCACCCGGACGAGCCCTTCGCCGGCCAGCAGCGAGGTCGCCTCGCGCTGTATGTCGGTCAACTCGTCCAGTGGGGTGGGGACTTGGAGGGTGTCGAAGGCCGAGAGCAGGTCGGGGTCGTCGAGGGTGTAACGCACCGAGGCCGTGGGGTCCCTACGGTCCATGACGGTGACGAAGCCGGGTCCGCGCCGGTAGTAGAGCATCCCGTAGACATACCCCGCCGAAGGGCCGGTCACGGCATCGTCGTCCATGCGCAGCGGCTCGCCCCACGTGGGCAGCGAGACGCAGGTCCTTCCGTCGCGGAACAACAGGCCCAGTTCGAGGGCCTGTTGGAGCCATTCGTCGAGTTCCTCGGCAGGGACCGGGTGGCCGTCCTCGGCGAGCAGGCGGTGCAGCGCCGTCCCGCTTCTTCCGTCCTCCAGCCGGCGCAGGGCGGCCGACTGCCAGCCCGTGAACCGGTGGGTGCGCCGCGGCCAGCCCACCCGCCGGTCGTGCACCAGCAGGGCGTCGCCGTCCTCGGCGAACGTCAGCCGAGAGCCCGGGTGGTCGGTGAGCCAGCGTTCGACGCCCGCCCTGAGCCGCGCCTCCGCCTCTCCCCCGATGCCGGCGTCCTCCGTGTCGAACAGGTAGACCAGGTCGGCGAGTTCGTCCTCGGGGAGGTCGTAGACGTGCTGGTACATCTCGGCCGGGCGGCGCTTGCCGAAGCCGAGGCCGGGATCGTTGAAGTGGGGGCTGAACCGCTCGAGCTGGATGCGGTGGGCGCCGCCCGGGGGCTGGAGGTGGACGAGCGCCGGGAGCTGGTCGATCACGGACGTGTAGTCGTCGGCGGTCTCGCCCGGGAAGCCGTAGAGGAGGTTCCAGGAGCAGGTCAGGGAGTGGTTCTCGCACTCGCGGAGGGTGCGGATGTTGCGGGCGCCGGTGACGCCCTTGTCCATCAGGTCGAGGACGCGGCTGCCCAGGCTCTCGATGCCGGGCTGGATGTGCGCGGTGCCCGAGTCGGCGAGCAGGGCGAGCTGGTCGGGGGTGAGGTTGGACTTGACCTCGTAGTGCATGCGCAGGTCCCAGCCGCTGGCGGCGGCGCGCGGCAGGAAGTCCTTGAAGTACGCCATGTCGATGATGTTGTCGACGGTGACGACGTCCAGGATGCGGTGCCGGCGCACGAGGCGGTCGAGCTCGGACCAGAGGCGCTCACCGGGCTTGGCCCGGAAGGCCATCGCCGAGCCGTTGAGCCCGCAGAACGTGCAGTGGTGCTTCTCGCCCCACCAGCAGCCGCGCGCCCCCTCGACGACCAGCTTGGGGTGCACGTATTCGGCGACCGGGGAGGCGTCCAGCGCCGACTGCCAGTCGTCGTAGTCGGGCGAGGGGATGTCGGCGGGTGCCACCGTGCGCCGCGACTCGGGGTTGGCGCGCGAGACCTCGCCGTCCCACCAGCACAGGCCGGGGACGTCGGCGGGCGGGGTGCCCTCGTCGAGGTGGCGCAGGAGGGCCGGGAAGGCGTATTCGCCCTCGCCGCGCACCACGTGGTCGACGAATGGGTGGTTGCGGTGCAGGGCGTGACCCATCGGGCCGTCGCAGTTGCTGCCGCCGAAGACGACCGTCAACTCCGGGCGACGGACCTTGAGTTCGCGGGCCAGCGCGAGTGAGGAGACGTTCTGCATGAAGGTGGTCGTGAAGCCGATGACGTCCGGCTCGTCGGCGAGTACGGCATCCGCGCACTCGGCGATGAAGTCGGCCGCGTACGCGCGCATTTCGCGGGCTGTGCCGACGGTGATCGCGTGCCGCTCGGCGTAGTCGCGCAGCCGCTCGCTCCCCCAGCCGGGGTCGTCGTACAGCACCCCGGAGAAGACCCAGTCGCCCAGGCCGTGGAAGATCGAGTCGCTGCCGACCCGGACGTAGTCGCCCGGCCGCAGCCGTCCGCCGGAGCGCTCCAGCAGGAACTCCGCCCAGCGCAGCGAGCCGTGGAACTCGCGCACCTCGTCGTCGGGACGGGTGCGCGAGACCAGGGTGTGCAACAGGCCCACCTGCAGCGACGGCAGATCGATCGGATGCCAGGGCATCGTCACCAGGTGGACGCGCAGCCCGTTCAGCGCGTCGGCCGTTTCTCCACGATGCGCGGCTGCCGGTTGGTCTTCTCTTCCTCGCGGACGACTACCTTCTTGATCTCCACGGGGTACCCCGCCCTCCTCGAACTCCCCTGATTCGTAAGGTTGTTCAAGTTAGGCGGGGTGCCTATGGGACACAAGGGGTGCCCTGGGCCGGTGGCCGACCTTGGCTCAAAGCCGCGGGTCCACCGGCTCCGACTCCAGGGCCAGCACCCCGAACACGGCCTCGTGCACCCGCCACAGCGGCTCGCCCTCCGCCAGCCGGTCCAGAGCCTCCAGACCCAGGGCGTACTCGCGGATCGCCAGCGACCGCTTGTGGTTGAGGAACCGGCCGCGCAGGCGGGTCAGGTTGTCGGGGCGCGTGTACTCGGGACCGTAGATGATCCGCAGGTACTCGCGGCCCCGGCACTTGATGCCGGGCTGCACCAGCCGGCCCTCCGTGCTGCGCACGAGCGCGCCGATCGGCTTGACGACCATGCCCTCGCCGCCACGACCGGTCATCTCCAGCCACCAGTCGACGCCCGCCTGCACCGACTCCGGGTCACCGGTGTCGACGTAGAGCCGCCGGGTGGTCTGCAGCAGACCGCTGCCGTCGTGCTCCACCAGCCGGTCGAGCAGGGCGAGCTGCTCGTCGTGCGGCAGTGCGGCCAGGCTGCGGCCCTGGACGGCGAGGATCTGGAAGGGGGCGAGTCGTACGCCGTCCAGTCCGTCCGTCGTCCAGCAGTAGCGGCGGTACGCCTCCGTGAACGCGGCCGCGTTCGAGGCCCGTTCGCGCTGGCGCGCCAGTAGGTCGGCCACCTCGACGCCCCGCGCCGCGGCACCCTCGAGCGCGGCGAGCGCGCCCGGGAACACCGCGCCCGACGCGGCGCCGACGGCCGCGTACTGCGACCGCAGCAGCCCGGAGGCCTTCAGCGACCACGGCATCAGCTCGGCGTCCAACAGCAGCCAGTCCGTGTCGAGTTCGGCCCAGAGACCGGCCTCGGTGACGGCTGTGCGGACACGTCCGAGGATCTCCTCGGTCACCGACTCGTCGTCGAAGAACGGCCGTCCGGTACGGGTGTAGAGCGAGCCCGTCGGGCCATCCACGCCGAACCGCTTGCGCGCCGTCTCCGCGTCCCGGCACACCAGCGCCACCGCCCGCGAGCCCATGTGCTTCTCCTCGCACACAACCCGCGCGACACCGTCCGCCGCGTACTGCGCGAAGGCCTCGGCCGGGTGCTCGAGGTAGCCCTCGACATGCGACGTGGCGGTCGGCGCCATGGTCGGCGGCAGGTACGGCAGCAGGCGCGGGTCGACCGCGAACCGGCTCATGACCTCCAGGGCCGCGGCCGCGTTCTCCTCGCGGACGGACACCCGGCCGGAGTGCCGGGTCTCGACGATCCGGCGGCCGTGCACGTCGTTGAGGTCGAGCGGCCGGCCGTCGTGCCCGCCGGGCGCCTCGGTCCGCAGCGGCTTCGTCGGCTCGTACCAGACCTGCTCGGCCGGTACGTCGACCAGCTCCCGCTCCGGCCAGCGCAGCGCGGTGAGCTTGCCGCCGAAGACGGCGCCGGTGTCCAGGCAGATCGTGTTGTTCAACCAGGTCGCTTCCGGAACCGGGGTGTGACCGTAGACAACCGCCGCGCGACCCCGGTAGTCCTCCGCCCACGGGTAGCGCACCGGCAGCCCGAACTCGTCGGTCTCGCCAGTGGTGTCGCCGTACAGCGCGTGCGAGCGGACCCGGCCGGAGGTACGGCCGTGGTACTTCTCCGGCAGACCCGCGTGGCAGACCACCAGCCGGCCGCCGTCGAGGACGTAGTGGCTGACGAGCCCGTCGATGAACTCCCGCACCTGCGCGCGGAATTCGTCGCTCTCGCCCTCCATCTGCTCGATGGTCTCGGCGAGTCCGTGGGTGTGCTGGACCTTGCGGCCCTTGAGATAACGGCCGTACTTGTTCTCGTGGTTGCCGGGCACGCACAGGGCGTTGCCCGAGCCGACCATCGACATGACCCGGCGCAGCACACCCGGGCTGTCCGGGCCGCGGTCGACGAGGTCGCCGACGAAGACGGCCGTACGGCCCTCCGGGTGCACACCGTCGGTGTAGCCCAACTTGCCCAGCAGCGACTCCAGTTCGGAAGCGCAGCCGTGGATGTCGCCGATGATGTCGAAGGGGCCGGTGAGGTGGGTCAGGTCGTTGAACCGCTTCTCGGTGACGACGGTGGCGTTCTCGACGTCCTCCACCCCGCGCAGCACGTGCACCTTGCGGAAGCCCTCGCGCTCCAAGTGCCGTACGGAACGGCGGAGTTCGCGGATGTGGCGCTGGATGACCCGGCGCGGCATGTCGGCCCGGTCGGTGCGCGCCGCGTTGCGCTCTGCGCACACCTCCTCCGGGACGTCCAGCACGATGGCGATGGGCAGCACGTCGTACTGCTTGGCCAGGTCGATCAGCTGCCGCCGGGAGTCCTGCTGCACGCTGGTCGCGTCGACGACGGTGCGGCGGCCGGCGGCCAGGCGCTTGCCCGCGATGTAGTGCAGGACGTCGAAGGCGTCCTTGGTCGCGCTCTGGTCGTTCTCGTCGTCGGAGACCAGGCCGCGACAGAAGTCGGAGGAGATCACCTCGGTCGGCTTGAAGTGCCGGCGGGCGAAGGTCGACTTGCCGGAGCCGGAGGCGCCGACGAGGACGACGAGGGAGAGGTCGGTGACGGGGAGGACCCGTCCCTGCTTCTGCGTCTCGGTCATGCTGCCTTCGCCTCCTTCTCGTTCACGGTCTTCTGTACGGCTGTGCCCATTTCAAAAACGGCCATCTGCGTCGGCGGTCCGACCTCGGGGTCGTCGAGCCCGACGGGCACGAACTCCACGCCGTAGCCGTGCCGTTCGGCCACCGCCTGCGCCCACGTCCGGAACTCCTCCCGCGTCCACTCGAAGCGGTGGTCGCCGTGCCGGACATGGCCGGCCGGGAGGGACTCCCAGCGGACGTTGTACTCGACGTTCGGGGTGGTCACCAGGACCGTGCGCGGGCGGGCGGAGCCGAACACCGCGTACTCCAGGGCGGGCAGCCGAGGCAGGTCGAGGTGCTCGATGACCTCGCTGAGCACGGCGGCGTCGTACCCCTTGAGGCGCTTGTCGGTGTACGCGAGCGAGCCCTGGAAGAGCTTGACGCGCGAGGCCTGCCGCTCGCCCATGCGGTCCAGCTTGAGCCGCCGGGAGGCGATGGTCAGCGCGCGCATCGACACGTCGACGCCGACGATCTCGGTGAACCTCGGGTCCTTGAGCAGCGCCTGCACCAACTGACCCTGTCCGCAGCCGAGGTCGAGCACGCGCGCCGCACCGGACGCGTGCAGCGCCTCGATGATCGCGTCCCGTCGCTGCACGGCGAGCGGGGTCGGCTTCTCCTCCGTCTCGGTCTCCGCCTCGACGGCGTTGTCGATGTCCTCGACCTCGCTGTCGTCGGCCTCCGCGAGCCGGACCAGCTCCAGCCTCTCCATCGCCTCGCGGGTCAGCGACCAGCGGCGCGAGAGGTAACGGCTGGTGATCAGCTTCTGCTCGGGGTGCTCGGGCAGCCAGCCCTCACCGGCCCGCAGCAGCTTGTCGACCTCGTCGGAGGCGACCCAGTAGTGCTTGGCGTCGTCGAGGACCGGCAGCAGGACGTAGAGGTGTCGCAGCGCCTCGGCGAGGGTGCGGTCCTCGGCCTCCAGGACGAGACGCACATAGCGCGAGTCGCCCCACTCCGGGAACTCGGTGTCCAGTGCGACGGGCTCCACGGTCACCGTCCAGCCGAGCGGCTCGAAGAGACGCCGTACGAGGTCCGGGCCGCCTCTGGCGGGCAGCGCGGGCACCTCGATGGTGAGCGGCCTCTGCTCGGCGGGAAGTTCCGGCCGAGCATTGCACACGCCCTTCATCGCGCTGGAGAACACGCTGCTCAGCGCCACGGCGAGCAGCGAGGAGGCCGCGTACGGGCGGTCGTTGACGTACTGCGCGAGCGCCGCGTCGGGCGCCCCGCCGCGCCCCTTGCCCCTGCCCTTCCTGACCAGCGCCACGGCATCGACCTCCAGCAGCAGCGCCGCAGTGCAGCGCTGGGCGTCGGCCTCGGGGTAGAGGACGTGCGCCTTGCCGTAGGACGTGGAGAACGCCTGCGCCTTCTCGGGGTGCTTGTGCAGCAGGAAGCCGAGGTCGGTGGCGGGGCGTTCGGGGGTGCCGGTGGTGGTGATGGTCAGGAACATGCGGAGACTCTCCGACAGGTGGACGGTTTTGGGTGCCATGCGCACGAAAGCCCCCAGGAAGGGTGATCCTGGGGGCTCGGCAGGACGACGGTCTCACCTTCGCATACGGGGGCCGACCGGCGCCTTTGTTTATTGGTACGGGCTTTACGGCTGTCCGTTCCTACGACAGCTGCGACTGCACCCGGGACGAGATCAGCTCCAGGTGGTCGAGGTCGGAGAGGTCGAGGACCTGGAGGTAGAGCCGCTGCGAGCCGATGGCGGCGTAGCGGCCGATCTTGTCGACGACCTCGGCCGGGGTGCCCGCCAGGCCGTTCGCCTTCAGTTCGTCGACCTCGCGGCCGATCGCGGCGGCGCGGCGGGCGACCTCCTGGTCGTCCTTGCCGACGCAGACGACCAGGGCGTTGGAGTAGGCGAGGTCCTCGGGCCTGCGGCCGGCCTGCTGGGCGGCGGCGCGGACCCGGCCGAACTGGCGCTCGCTGTCCTCGATCGAGGCGAACGGCATGTTGAACTCGTCCGCGTAACGCGCGGCCAGGCGCGGGGTGCGGCTCGCGCCGTGGCCGCCGATCAGGACCGGGATCCGGTCCTGGGCGGGCTTGGGCAGCGCGGGCGAGTCCGTGAGGTCGTAGTGGGTGCCGTGGAAGTCGAAGGTGTCACCGGCCTTCGTCTCCCACAGGCCCGTGACGATCGCGAGCTGCTCCTCCAGGCGTGCGAACTTCTCCTTCGGGAACGGGATGCCGTACGCCTTGTGCTCCTCCTCGAACCAGCCCGCGCCCAGGCCCAGTTCGACGCGGCCGCCGGACATCTGGTCGACCTGTGCGACCTGGATGGCGAGCACGCCGGGCAGGCGGAAGGTGCCGGCGGTCATGAGGGTGCCGAGGCGGATGCGCTTCGTCTCACGGGCCAGGCCGGCCAGGGTGATCCAGGCGTCGGTGGGGCCGGGGAGGCCGTCCACGGAGCCCATGCGCAGATAGTGGTCGGAGCGGAAGAAGGCGTCGAAGCCGAGGTCTTCGGTGGCCTTCGCCACGGTGAGCAAGGTGTCGTAGGAGGCGCCCTGTTGGGGCTCGGTGAAGATGCGAAGATCCATGCCTCCATCCTGCACGCTCCGGTGACTGTCAACCCCACCGGTCCCGCCGGACACTGCCGTCCCCGGGCGGGTGAAATCCGTCAACGAGGGCCATGCGGTGCGCCCGCGCCAGTGACCGGGCCTGGTGGTGATCGTTGCTCGTGCGGAGCCGGACCGCCCGGCGCCCGCTCCGGCGTGTCGTCGCCGGGACCGTCACCCGCATCGGCCTCCCCGAGGGGCCCGGGGCCGAGGAGGCCGTCATGTCCGAAGAGTCCGTTCCGCAGCAGGGCGGGGGCGCCGGCCAGCCGAAGGGGTTGCTGCAGCAGATGGAGGAGCTGATGGCGGCGCTGAACGCGGACCTGTCGGCACTGGACGCGGACCTGCAGTCGGCGGGACGGGGCGTCGAGGAGGGCGGCGAGACCAGCTGAGCCCCGGGCCCGGCGGCCCGACCGGGAGCCCTAGCCCGCCTCCCTCTCCGGCTCCGGTAACGCCTCTTCCCGGTCCGCGAGTCTGCGCAGCATCTCCCGGACCCGGTCCCTGGACTCGTCCGCCGCGTCGATGGCCTCCATGCACTGCCAGTAGGTGCCCTCGTCGTCCACGGCGCAGGCGAGGCCGACCAGGGCGATGCCCACCTCGCCCAGCAGGCCGCCGAGGCCGAGGAGGGCCTGGCGGGCGTCGCCCAGGTCGGTGAGCTGGGCCGCGCGCAGGTCCTCGGTGGCGAGGCGCGGTGTGTCCAGGACGCCGCAGCCGCGACCCGCCAGCTCCGTCAACCCCAGTGCCTCGCCCCGGAGTTCGGGTGGTCCGGAGACCGCGAGGCGGCTGCCTATCGCCTGTGCCAGGGCCTGCGCCTGCCACACCTCCGTCATGGTTTCCGGCGCGTCGCCGCTTCCCGCCAGGGCCCGTCTGCTCGTCACGATGAGCCGCACCGCGTCCATGCGCTGTCCCCGTCTGTCAGCCCGAACTCCGTTGTTCACTACCCAGAGTGAGGGCGTGCGGGACGAAAAGCCAGAGGAAGGCGGAAATCTGTGGACAATGAATCGGTTTCAGGCCTGATTTTGACTCCGGAGAGTGAAAGCGGATCGATTCGCTCCTACGGCCGCGGGAACCTCCGCTCGTTGCGGTCGATCTTCGCGTCCAGCGCCGCGAGCGGATCGATGCCCAACACCTCGCACAGCTGCAACAGATAGGCGAGCACGTCCGCGACCTCGTCGGTGACCCGGTGGGCGGTGTCGGGGTCGTCCATGACCCGTGCCGACTCCTCCGGCGTCAACCACTGGAAGATCTCGACCAGTTCGGAGGCCTCCACGCTGAGCGCGGCGACGAGGTTCTTGGGTGTGTGGTACGGCTGCCAGTCGCGGGCGGCGGCGAAGTCGGCCAGCCTGCGCTGCAGTTTCGCCACGTCGAGGGGCTCGTGCGGGGGTTGGTGCAGGGAATCGGTCACGGCTCCAGGTGTACCACCGTGACCCCGTCGGCCCCGGCGGCCCACGACGCGTCGCTCACCGCGGCGACGAGGCGGATGTGCCCGCGGCCGGCCATCCGCACGGCCAGCCGCAGCAGTTCCCGGCGCTGCCGCGGGTCCAGTGAGCGGTCGAAGCCGTCGGCGAGGACGGTGAGCGACTGCATCGCCGCGGGCACCTCCCCGGCGGTGTCCACCTCCAGTACGCCGGGGCCGGTCAGCAGGACCAGGGCGAGGGCGACATACCTCAACTCACCTTCCCCCAGGCGCCCCAAGGACGTCCGGAAACCGTCGCCGCGGTCGAGCAGCGCGTGCACGGTTCCGTCGCCCAGCGGCTCGGCGAGCAGGTCGGCCACGGCCCCGGTGCATCCGCCGCGTACGGCGTCGACGAGCTGCGCATGGCGACGTACGCACTCGGCGCGGGTGCGCCACAGGACGTCGGCAAGGTTGTCGCAGCCCCCGAGGAGGCGGCCGGAGCCCGTCGGCACGGGGGCCCGCATCCGGTCGGGGCGCGGATCACAGGCGAAGACGGAGCGCAGGGCGACCACCATCTGTTCGGCGGCGGCCAGCACCCGGCGCTGTCCGTCGGTCTTGCCGGCCACGCGCAGCGGCAGCATCGCGGTGCCGAGCCGGTCGTCGGGCAGCGGGGCCCGGGTGACGGACGCCGAACCGGCGGTGTGCCAGGCGGCCTGCACGGTGCGGCGGGCGGGATCGCGCAGGGCGGTCTCCAGCAGGACAAGGCCGCCGGCCGTCAACCGCTCGCCCACGATGCGCAGTTCGGGCTCGGCCTGTACGGCGACGTCGAGCCGGACCGGTCCCTCGGGCCCGTCGGCCGTGCAGCCGATGCGGAAGCCGCGCCGGCGCTGGGCGTCGGGGCGGGCCCGGTCGGGCACGCAGGCCGCCGGGTCGGGGAACGCCTCGCCGACCTCCGCCCCGCCGCCGAGCCGGGCCAGCGCCTCGTACGCCCGCAGCGCACCGGTCTTGCCGACCCCGCTGGGCCCGGCGAACAGCGTGACCGCGCCCAGCCCGAACCCGGCCCCGCGATGCCCGGCGAAGGCGGACAGCCGCAGCTCGGTGACACAGGGCCGCTCCGGGAGTCCGCCGTCCGCACACGAGCGGCGCGTACCGGAAGACGGGTTGGTGTCCGGCTTCGGCGACACGGACGACGGCTTCAGCGACACAGATGACACGGCCATGCCCGGACCGTAGGGCTCCGCCGGAGCGACGAACCGTTCCGGCGTGCGGAGCTTCCTACGATCGGGGGACCGCGTCAGGTCGAGGAGACGCCGGCGCTCTCCATGAGGCCGGTGACCTCGGTGCCGGACGGGGTCAGCAGGAAGACGTTGCGGTCGACGCGGTGCATGCCGCTCGCCAGGCCGAAGACCACTCCGGTGCTGAAGTCCAGGACGCGCTTGGCGACTTCGGTCTCCGCGCCGGTGAGGTCGAGGAGGACGGGGACACCGGCCATCAGGGTCTCGGCGACCTCGCGGGCGTCGGCGAAGACGCTGATCCGCAGGACGACGAAGCGGCGGCGGGCCTCCGTCACCGCCTCCGGGAGCGCACGGTGGCCCACCGCGGACGGCCAGGCGTCGCGTCCGCGCAGCGGCACGACCTGGGCGAGCCCCTCCCACTGTTCATCGGTGACGTCGTGGCTGTTCACCGGCTCCCCCCGAACTGACTCGCACTCATTGCCTGCACCAGCCAATTCTTACGCCATGTCACCCGTTCGGCCCAACAGCGACACGGTCCGCGACCGTCACAACCGTATCGGCGGCGACAGATGCGGTCGACGCACGGGTCGGGAATGACCGGTTCCTGCCCGATCGGGGCTTCTTACCCGCCTCACACCGGACTCTTCACCTCCGGCCACGCCCCGCTCACCGGCCGCGACTAGCGTCCTGTGATGTGCACTTGGCAGAAACTCAGCTGCTGGCACCCGGCCGGCGGACGCAGTCGGCGGTGTCCGCCGCCCCGGAACCCCCCGCACAGTGGCACCGCGTCCTGACGCTGCTCGCCGACGTCAGCCTCTTCATCGGTACGCGGGCCATCTGGACCCAGGCAGCCAGTCACCGGCCGGCCGTCGCCGCCGTGATCTCGGTCTGCTACGCCTCGATCCTGGTGTGCGGGGTGCTGGCGCTCGTGGTGCGCCGGGCCCGGTCGCTGGCGCGGCTCGACGTGGTCGTGCTGGTGACCGCCGTGGTCCTCGCCCTGTGCGCGTGGGCCATGAACCACGGCGGCTCGGACGAGGCGGTGCTCACCACCCAGGCCGCCAAGGAGCTGGTCGCGGGCCATCCCGTCTACGGGCACCCGTGGCCCTGGCTCTTCACCAAGGGGATCGCCCTCACCACGACGTTCAACGGCGGCTACGACTTCACGTACGGCTATCCCCCGCTCGCCCCGCTGCTCACGGCACCCCTGCTCTGGCTCGGTCACGGTGGCGCCCCGGCGACGGCCGTGAGCACGGGTGCCCTGATCGTCGGCACCGTCGTGCTGTGGCGGATGCTGCCCGTGCAGTGGCGGTCGGCGGCGACCATGGCGTGCCTCGGCTTCGGGTTTCTGCCGACCTACGGCCGCGAGGGCTACCCGGCGATCACCGCGCTGGCGCTGCTGATCCCGGTGGTGGTCCGCTGGCCGCGCATCGGTTACGGCGGGCGGCTCGGGGCGGCCGGTGTGGCACGTGCGGTGTGCCTGGGTGCCGCGTGTGCGGCGCAGCAACTGCCCTGGTTTCTGGCGCCGTTCCTGCTGGCCGGGATCTACGCGGTGCGCCGCGGGGAACTGGGCGGACGGGCCGCGGCGCTGGTGGTGCTGCGGATCGTCGGCATCGCCGCCACCGTGTGGCTGCTGATCAACACGTACTTCATCGTGAGCGAGCCGGGCACCTGGATCAGCGGCATCGCGCTGCCGTTGATCCAGGGAGCGACGCTGCACGGGCAGGGCCTGGTGGGCGTCTCCCTGTACTTCACCGACGGCAGCGACCGGCTCGACTGGTACGCGCACGCCAGCCTGCTGCTGGCCGCGGCCCTGCTCGCGCTGCTGGTGCTGTTCATGCGCCGGCTGGGACCGGCCGCGACCGTCCTGCCCTGGTGCGCCTTCTTCCTGGCGACCCGGTCCCAGGACGGCTACTACCTGATGATGACCCCGCTGTGGCTGGCGGCCGCGGTCACCGCGCCCCCGTCCGAGTTCGCGCGGGCCTGGCAGCCGCGCCCGCGCCTGCTGACCGGCCGGCACCGGCGTCCGGCGCTGGTGGCGACGGCCGCGCTGCTGCTCGCCCCGGCGCTGGTGAGCGCCGTCCTGGCGGTCAGCGGGAAGCCGCCGCTGCGGATGGAGGTCGCCTCGGTGCGCCGAGCCTCGGCGAGCGTCGTCTCCCGGCTGACCCTGCAGGTCACCAACACCGAGGACAGCGCCCTCGAACCGCACTTCATGCTCACCGTCGGCCAGGGCCTGAAGCAGTACTGGACGATCCTGCGCGGACCGTCCACCCTGCCCGCGCACAAAACGGCGCGCTACGAACTCCGGCCGCCGACCGGGAGGTTCGCCCTGCCGGGGCCGCACGCCCGGCTCCGGCTCCGGGTCTTCACGCCGACCCCGCAGACGCTGTCCAGCATGGACCTCCACCTGGTGGCGGGCACCACCGACGCGCAGGCCCGCCAGCGAGGTTGACGGGACGTCAGGCCGCCGTACGCACGAAGCGGAGCGTCGCGGCGACGGTCGTCAGGCCGCGGATCATGCCCATCTGGTTCCAGCCGAGGCCGAACTCGCTGCGGTCCACGGTGAACTCCGCGTCCAGGGTGAGGGCGTCCGCGTCCGCGCCGACCAGGCGGGCGGTGAGGGACTGCGGGCGGCTGATGCCGCGGACGGTGAGCTGACCGGACACCTCGACGGAGTCGCCGGCGCCGGCCTTGGCGCTGCGCACGGCGAAGGTGATCTCGGGGTGGTTCTCGACGTCGAAGAAGTCGGCCGAGCGCAGGTGCTCGTCGCGCTTCTTGTTCTTGGTGTCGAGGGTGCCGGCATCCAGGGTGATCGTGCCGGTGGCCGAGCCGTCGGCGCTCACCTCGCCGTGGCCGCCGACGGCGGTGAAGGTGCCCTTCACGGTGACAAGGCCCCACATCGTCTTGTGGCGCAGGGCAACGGTGGAGGCGGCGGCGTCGAGCTGCCACACCCCGGTTTCGACGGCGACGGTCATGATCTTCTCCAGTGAGCGGGGGTTCGGTGAGGGGACCCGAGAAACGGGGTGCTTCAAATTTGGATGACTGGCACGCTAGCTCGTTATCCAAATCTGGACAACCCCCCTCGTCCAAAATTGGACAACGAGTAGACTCGAATCCATGGCCGACCCCGAGGAGCACCGCACCGACCTGCCCGAATGTCCATCCGCGCAGGGTGGCGGTCTGCTGCCCAAGGAGCTGCGGGCCTGGATGGTGATGCTGGCGGCCATGGGGGCGGTGGAGCAGGAGCTGCGGTCCGTCGTGAAGGAGCGGCTGGACGTCTCGCACGACGAGTTCCTGATCCTGTGCCTGCTGGCCGAGCAGCCCAGGGCGGGCCTGCGCATGACACGGATCGCGGAGCTCCTCGGCCGCCCGAAGACCCGGCTCACGTACCAGATCGCCTGTCTCCAGCACGCCGGGCTGGTCACCCGCAAGTCGGTCTGCGGTGACAAGCGGGGCATCGAGGTCGCCCTCACCGAGAAGGCCCGCCGCCTTCTGCAGGAGGCCTCCGGCGCCCTCGCGGCGACGGTCACCGGGGCCCTGACCCACGTCATGGGCCCGGACCAGCACGAGGCGATGTGCGGTCTACTGCCGGAGCTCGCCAAGGAGGCCGGGGAGCCCGAAGCGCCGTAGGACGGGGCCGCGGCGGTGACGACCGGCGCCGCGTGCGGGCACCCGGCTGCCGGTCGTCGTCATGTGGCTACTGCGCCTTGCCGGAGCGGTTGCGTACGACGGCGAACACCGCGGCCGCAAGGCCCAGCACGCCCACCACCAGACCTGCGACGCCGAGCCCGCGGGCCGTGGAGTCGCTGCCGTCCGAGGCGGCGGTCGACGTGGAGCTCTTGGCGGTCGTCGCGGAGGAGGCGGCCGGGGTGCCGTCCTCGCCCGAGGCGCCCTTGGCGGTCAGCTTGAGGACCGGTGCCGGGTTCTCCGGCTCCTCGTCTCCCTGCGCGGCCGCCTCGATCCAGCGGACGGTCTTGCCGTCGGAATACGTCTGCAGCGCCTTGAAGGTCAACTGATCGGTGTCTTCCGGCAGTTGGCCGAAAGCCACGTTGAAGTCCGCGTACTGGCCCGCGGAGATCCTGCCGCCGGTCCAGGTGATCTCGGAGACGGCGTCGGTGATGGTGCCGTCGTCGGTCCTCACCGGCTTCTTGAGCTTGGTGTTGGTGACCTTGGCGGTCCAGCCGTCCTGCGGCGAGACGAGAACACCGAGGACGGGGTGGTCGGTCGGCAGGAACACCTGGACCTTGGTGGTGCTCGCCGTGTCCTCCTCGTTGGGGACGCGGAAGGTGATGACGCCGTCCGTCGCGCCCTTGGCGTAGCGCTCGGGGTGGACGGTGACATGCGCGGAGGCGATGCCCGCGGCGGTCAGGACTCCGGCGGCGGCCAGACCGGTGACGACGCCGGCGCGGCGCAGGGCGGTGCGTGCTGTGGACATGGGTGGGCGGATCTCCGTACTGGAAGAAGGGATGTCGAGTCAGTTCGCGTACGACATCCCCGCCGGCGGACCGCGCCGCTGCACCGCGTGCCGCAGCAGGATCCGCCTGAGCGGCCGCGGACCGTCGGCACACAGGCGTACGAAATCCGGCGGGACCGGTACGGCTCCCGTCCCGCCGCGCACCTGCCACCAGGCCGCGAGGCCCGGGACGAGCGCGGCGGCCCGGCGCAGCAGCGACCACAGCGCGGCCTCGCCGCGCCGCAGCCACCAGGTCAGCACCACGGCCGCCCCGACATGCGCGGCGGTGGCGTGCGGGGTCAGGGCGTGGGAGTGGGCCATGCGCATGCCGTGCATGGTCTGCATACCGTGCATGGCCATCGCCGTGTGCGGCCGTACGGCGTCGAAGGCGAGGTGCAGCCCGCCCTGGGCCGTCACCGTGCCCGCGCCGATGGCGGCCAGCGACCGCTCCCGGCCGCCCAGCAGATACCCGGCCCCGAAGACCGGCACGAACCCGACGGCCTGCACCCACACGGGCGGCGCCGCCCCGGTCGCCAGTGCGTGTCCTCCGGCGGCGAGCAGCACGCACAACGCGGCGAACACCGCCGCGCGCAGCCCGCGTATGGAGGAAGACGCCTTCATGGCGCCCGATACTGCCACGCACGGGTGCGGCCCCGCCCTGTGGATGACCAAGGGCACAGGTGCACACTTGAAGACCCAGCTCACTGACAACCCACTCTCACTGAAAACCCACACAGCGAGGAGCCCAGGCGGTGACGGGATGACGGCCGGTCTGCGCATCCGTATCGAGGGAGTCGACCTGCCGGGCCGCGCGTGCGGGCCCGACGGCGGCATCCCGTCGTACACGAACATCCATGTGGCCGTGCAGCGCCGGGAGCGTCCGGGCGAACTCCTCGATCCGCAGCCCGGTGACGCCGCGTCCGCGAGCTGGACGCTGGAGTGCGCGGTCAGCGGTACGGACGTCAAGGGGCCGTACGTGCAAGGGCGTTCGGGCAGTCGGTTCATCTATCTGTCGTGGGGAGCGGTCGACGGCTCCGGTGCCTTCGCAATGTTCCGGCGCGCCAAACTGATGCTCGACGGCGTGCCCGACGACGTGCTGGACGCCGCCGTACGCGAAGGGCTGCTGGTCGGGCGTCTGGGGCTGACCGACGGGCGTGGTCACCCCCTGTGTGCGCGGGTCGTGCCGCCGCACATCACCTGGACGGCCGGGCCGACCGGTCGGGGGTGAGCGTCGGCGCGCCCGGAGCGGGGTGCGTAGCATGAGCGGCGTGACAGCCCGTGCACAGCGACGTAGCGCGCCGCCGCCCTCCGTGGGGCGGCGGGCGTTGCTCGTGCTCGCGCTGCTGGCCGGGCTGTTCGGCATGCACGGCCTGGCTCCCGGCGGTGCCGTCCACGAACACTCCGCCGCCCGGCACATGACGACGGTGGCCGATGTTCGCGACGGCTGCTCCGGTGACGACTGCGGCGGCGGGCATGTCCGGCACGCCGACCAGACCTGCGCCTCGGGGGCGGTGAGCGGCGGGCCGACACTGCCCGCGCCCGTCCCCGACGCGGTGGCCGTCCCCGTGCGCACGGAAACCGTGTGCCCGTACGCCGGCACGGCCCCGGACGGCGCACGCGCGCCGCCCGATCTGGCGGAACTCCAGCTCCTGCGGATCTAGACACCACGCGGCACCGCGGCCTCGTACGACCGGCGACGCGGTGCGCTCCGGCACGTCCAGATCCCTTTTCCGCAGTACGCATCACGCTGCACGCACAGCAGGAGTTCCAGCATGCGCAACACCCGTACGTCCGTGATCCGTCGGGCCGGTGTCACGGTCACCGCCGTCGCCGCCGCGCTCGTCCTCGCCGCCTGTGGCAACGACAGCGACAGCGGGAGCGGCAGCCACCGCAGCTCCGACTCCGCGTCGTCCGCGGCCTCGTCGAGCGCCGGTGCCCACAACGCCCAGGACGTGACCTTCGCGCAGGGCATGATCCCCCACCACCAGCAGGCGCTGGAGATGGCGAAGCTCGCCGCCGGCCGGGCCTCCTCGGCCAAGGTCAAGGACCTCGCCTCACGCATCGAGAAGGCGCAGGACCCGGAGATCCAGACCATGTCCGGCTGGCTGAAGGGCTGGGGCGAGGACACGGACATGTCCTCTTCGATGCCCGGCATGGATCACTCGAGCGCCGGGATGGCCGGGATGATGGACAGCAAGGACATGGCCGAGCTGAAGAAGATGTCCGGCAAGGACTTCGACACCATGTTCCTGACCATGATGACCGAGCACCACCAGGGTGCCGTCGAGATGGCGAAGACGGAGAAGGCCAAGGGCTCCTACGGTCCCGCCACCTCCATGGCGGACGACATCGTCACCGCGCAGACCGCCGAGATCACGGAGATGAACAAGCTCCTCGGCAAGAGCTGACCGCTCCCTGAGGAGGGGCCGGTGTCCGCGCCGGCCCCTCCCCCGCCCACTCACCTCACCGACCGACGAGGCGACCATGCGTGATCAGGAACGACCGGCCGAGGGCTCCGCCGCCGACACCCAGCGCACCCACTGGCAGACGACCTACACCGCGCACCCGCGGATGTACGGCACGGAGCCCTCCGAGGCCGCCCGCCACGCCGCCGCCGACTTCCGTGCCGCCGGCGCCCGCACGGTCCTCGAACTCGGTGCCGGGCACGGCCGGGACGCCCTGTTCCTGGCCCGCGAGGGCTTCACCGTGCACGCCGTCGACTTCAGCGCCGCCGCACTCGGTCAACTCACCGCCGCGGCAAGGGAGTCGGGCCTCGCGGACCGGATCACGACGACCGTCCACGACGTACGCGATCCGCTGCCGCTGCCCGAGGCCTCGGTGGACGCCGTGTTCGCGCACATGCTGCTGTGCATGGCGCTTTCGACGCAGGAGATCCGGGCGGCGGTCGACGAGATCGGCCGCGTCCTGCGCCCCGGCGGGCTCCTCGTCTACACCGTCCGCCACACCGGGGACGCCCACTACCGCGCGGGCATCTCCCATGGCGACAACATCTACGAACACGGGGGTTTCGCCGTCCACTTCTTCGACGCCGACCTCATCCACTGCCTGGCCAAGGGCTGGCGCATGCACGGCGTCCAGGCCTTCGAGGAGGGCGAACTGCCGCGCAGACTGTGGCGGGTCACGCAGGCCAGGCGGTAGGGCACCCGGGACCGGGTGTGGCGGGAGCTGTGGACCGGCCGTAGGCACCGTCCAGCCGTATCGCGCGGATCCCGCTGATGTAGCGGGCCCCGCAACGGTCCTGCGGCAGCACGAGCTGCGGTCCGGCGCGGTCGAGGGGCGTGTCGTCGATGCTCGCCGCGAGCAGCACGGGCGCATGGGCGAAGTCGGGGTCGATCTCGGCCCAGGTCAGCAGGGCGTGATGGCCGTCGGTGCCGGTGACGGCGATCAGGAAGCGCAGCCGGTCCTTGCGGCGGGCGGGGTCGAAGCCGGGGCCGGCGTCGGACAGCACGTCGTACAGCCGCGGCCCCTCGAACTCGTGGTGCTGGACTCCGCTGGTCCGGCACTCGAAGGCGACCCGCACCCGGTGCTGCGGCCAGCCGAGCAGATCCGGCACGGTCAGGCGGGCCGGGCGGGCGAGATCACCGGTCAGGTCGAGCTCGGCGACCGGCTGCGTCAGGGTCCGACTCACGGGCTACCACCTCCCGGATGACGGTACCCGGCAGCCCTCTCCCGACAAACGCACATGCACGCCAAAAACCGGAGATGGCCGGGCTTATGCGAACCCACAGGCGCCAGCGCCTCGCATCTGCAACAGATCGACAAACGGGTCGGCGGCTCGCCTACCGGTCCAGCGCCGCCAGCACTTCCGCACAGATCGCCATGGCCGTCTCCGCCGGTGTACGGGCGCCGATGCCGAGGCCGATCGGGCCGTGGATGCGGCCGAGGTACGCGTCGTCCAGGCCCGCCTCGACGAGGCCGCTCGCGCGGCGGGTCTGGGTGTGCCGGGAGCCGAGGGCGCCGACGTACGGGATGCCCGAGGTCAGCGCGGTGTGCAGGGTGGGCACGTCCACGTCGGGCTCATGGCTCAGCATGATCAGGCAGGCGGCGGCAGGCCGCTCGGCGAGCAGCTTGCCGGCGTCCTGCGCGGCGGAGGTGACGGTGGCCTGCCAGCCGAGCAACCCGGCCTGGGCGACGAGGAGTTCGGCGAGTTCGCCGCCGCCGACGATGACGAGGTGCGGGACGGCCGGGCAGGTCTCGACGAGGCAGAGTCCGGCGTCGGTGGCGTGCACCTCGCGGCCGGCGCGATGCCGTGCGAGCAGCTCACGGGCGCGCTCGGCGGCCTGCGGCGGCACGTCCGGACCGTCGGCCTGTCCGTCCCGGGTCACGACGGCACTGACGGCATGCGTGCGCCGCTCGTCGAGCCAGGTCACGAGCGCCACGTCGGCACCGGAGCCGAGCAGCTCCCACCAGCGGCCCGGGACGGCGGGCAGCGGCTGCAGGAGCACCTCGGCCTGCCCACCGCAGGTCAGCCCCGCCTCCTTCACGCCGTCCTCGTGCACGGCCACCGCGACGACCCGAGCGGCGTGCCCGGGCAGCAGCGAGGCGGCTTCATCGACGAGCTGCCGGTCGAAGGCACCCCGATACAGGCTGCCGTGGCACTGCCCGTCCGCGTCGATCAGGACCGCGTCGGCCGGGTGCCGCGGCCCGAAGCCCCGCTCGCTGAGTGGCCGCGCAAGCACCGCCGCACGCCCCAGTGCCGCCCACTCCCGTGCCGTGTCCGCCAGTTCACGCATGAATCCAGGGTAGTCCGCAGGTCAGTACACGTCCCGGACGTACCGCTTCTCCGTGGCCAGCTGCTTCACGAACGCGGCCGCACCCGCCTCGTCCAGCCCGCCGTGCACGACCGCGATGTCACGCAGCGCCTGGTCGACGTCCTTGGCCATACGGGACGCGTCCCCGCAGACGTAGAAGTGGGCGCCGTCCTGGAGCCAGGACCACAGCTGGGGGCCGTGCTCCCGCATCCGGTCCTGGACGTACACCTTGGCCCGCTGGTCACGGGAGAACGCGGTGTCCAGCCGGTCGAGCGTGCCGTCGGCGAGAAACCCGGCGAGCTCCTCCTCGTAGTAGAAATCGGTCGCCCGGTGCTGTTCCCCGAAGAACAGCCAGTTGGGACCCCGGTGGCCGAGGGCGCGGCGCTGCTCCAGGAAACCGATGAAGGGGGCGACACCGGTGCCGGGGCCGACCATGACCATCGGGGTGGCGGGGTCGGCGGGCGGCCGGAAGTGGGAAGCGCGCTGGACGTGGACCGGGACCGCGGTGCCGGCCTCGGCGTCGGCGAGGAAGGGCGAGCAGACGCCCTGACGGGGACGGCCGACGAGGTTCTCGTAGCGGACGACCGAGACCGTCAGAGACACCAGGTGGGGGTCGGTGAGCGGGCTGGACGATATGGAGTACAGGCGGGGCTGGAGGCGCCCCAGCACGTCGGTCCACTCCTGGGCGTCGGCCCGGACCGCGTGCTCGGCGATCACGTCGACGGCCTGCCGGCCCCAGGACCACTTGGCCAGCTCGCCCTTGTTGTCGGGGCGCAGCAGCTTCTTCAACTCCCGCGGGTCACGGGCCCGTTCGGTGACGAACCGAAGCAGGTCGGGGGTGATCCGGGTGATGTCGAGGTGCCGCAACAGGGCCTCGCCGAACGGGATTTCCCCTGCGCCGTTCACCTCGACCGCGCTGTCCGCGTCCAGGTCGGTCACGGTCAGCCATTCCCCCACCAGTTCACGGGAGTTGAGCGGTCGGACGCCGAGCGCGTCGCCCGCGTCGTAGAGGAGCGGGGTCTCGCTGTCGCGAGTGTCGAAGGTGAAGCGGCGGACCTCCTTGCCGGCGCCCGGGAGGCTGAGCAGGCGGTTGCCGGTGAGGCGGGCGGTGACGGGCGCGGGCTTCTTCGGGCGGCTCGGGCGGGGGGCGGCCGGCGCGGGTGCGGGTGCGGGGACCCCGGACAGGGCGGTCAGGATCTGGTCGAGCCAGGCGTGCGCGGCGTCCTCGTAGTCGGGCTCGCAGTCCGTGCGTGGGGCGAGGCGGAGCGCGCCGAGCTCGTCCAGGCGCTGGTCGAGGCGGCGGCCATGGCCGCAGAAGTCGTCGTAGGAGGAGTCGCCGAAGGCCAGGACGGCATAGCGGCGCCCCTCCATGCGCGGGGTGTCGGGCGCACCCAGGGTCTCCCAGAAGCCGCTGCCGTTGTCCGGTGCGTCGCCGTCGCCGAAGGTGCTGGTGATCAGCAGCAGATCGGCCTCGGGGGGCAGCGCCGAGGGGTCGGCCTCATCCATGCCGAGCAGGGACGCTGCGTGCCCGTCGGTCTTGAGCCGCTCGGCGGTGGCGGCCGCGAAGTCCTCGGCGTTGCCGGTCTGCGAGGCCCAGAGGATCACGACCTCGCGGCCGGGCACGGACGGCACCGCGGCGACCGGAGCAGGCGCGGCGCTCCGCGAGTACAAGCCGGCCAGCACGCCGTTCACCCACAGCGCGTGCTCGGGGCTGAAGGGCGCCGAGGGCGGCAGCACCGGCACGCCCGGGGCGCCGGTCGGAATGCCGGCGAGGAACCCGACGAGGTACTGGCGTTCCTGGGCGGTCAGGACGGGCGGCGGCGCGGGCTCCAGCCCGAAGGGGTCGGAGCCGGGGACGACGGCGGCGGGGACGACGGCGACGGACACGGGCTCAACTGCCGCTTCCGCACCGGGCGTTCGGACCGTCACCGGCGTCGACACCTTGGTCAGCGACACCGCGCACACCTTCAACTCCGGCTGGAACGACAGCGGATCGACGGCATCGCTGGTCACGGCGTTGACGCTCAGATACTCCCCGAACAGGTCGTTCCAGTGGAACGGCGCGAAGCAACTCCCGGGCCGCACCCGGTCGGTGACCACCGCGGGCAGCACCGCCCGCCCGCGCCGCGAGGCGACCTCGACCGAGTCGCCGTCGACGACACCGAGGCCGGCGGCGTCCTGCGGATGGATCTCGACGAAGGGCCCGGGGTTGAGCTTGTTGAGCTTGGCCACCTTCGCCGTCTTGGTCAGCGTGTGCCACTGGTGCTGCAGCCGTCCCGTGTTCAGTACGAACGGGTAGTCGTCGTCGGGCATTTCGGCGGCCGGAATGTGCGGACGGGCGAAGAAGGCGGCGCGGCCACTGGCGGTGGGAAAGGTCAGGGAGCCGTCCCCGTCGACGTACCGGATGGGGTTGCGGTCCGGCCCGTCCTCGCTCGCGGCCGGCCACTGCACGGACCCGGAGCGGAGCCGCTCGTAGGTCACCCCTCGCAGGTCCCAGCCGGTCTTCGGGTTCCAGGCCCGCTTGATCTCCTCGAAGACGTCCTCTGCGCTGTCGTACGAGAAGCCGTCCTCGTACCCCATCGCCCGCGCGACGGCCGCGATGATCCGCCAGTCCGCCATCGCCTCTCCGGGCGGGTCGGCGGCGGGCTGCGCGAGGGTGAGGTTGCGCTCGCTGTTGATCAGGACGCCCTCGGACTCGGTCCACAGGGCGGCGGGCAGGACGACGTCGGCGTACGCGTTGGTCTCGGTGTCGGCGAAGACGTCCTGCGTGACGACGAACTCGGCGGCCTCCAGGCCCTCGATGACCGTCTTGCGGTTGGCGACGGAGGCGACCGGGTTGGTGCAGATGATCCAGCAGGCCTTGATCTCGCCGTCGGCCATCTTCCGGAACATCTCGACGGTGCCCTTGCCGACCCCGTCGGCCCTGATGCTGCCGGCCTCCAGGCCCCACAACTCCTCTACGAATGCCCGCTCTTCGTCGACGAGGACGGACCGCTGCCCGGGCAGCCCCGGCCCCATGTACCCCATCTCCCGTCCGCCCATGGCGTTGGGCTGACCGGTGAGGGAGAAGGGCCCGCTGCCCGGACGGCAGATGGCCCCCGTCGCGAGATGCAGGTTCACCAGGGCGTTGGTGTTCCAGGTGCCGTGCGTGGACTGGTTGAGGCCCATGGTCCAGCAACTGGTCCACTCCCCCGCCTCGCCGATCAGCCGGGCGGCCTCGCGGATGTCGTCCTCGGGGATGCCGGTGATCTCGGCGACGGCGGTGGGCGGGTAGTCCGCGAGGAAGGCGGGCATCTCGTCCCAGCCGTCGGTGTGGCGGGCGATGAACTCCTGGTCCGTGTGCCCGTTCTCGTACAGCAGGTGCAACAGCCCGTTGAGCAGGGCGAGATCGGTGCCGGGCCTGATCTGCAGGAACAGGTCGGCCTTCTCGGCGGTGGCGCTGCGCCGCGGGTCGACGACGATGAGCTTGGCCCCCGACTTCACCCGTTCCATCATGCGCAGGAAGAGAATCGGGTGGCAGTCGGCCATGTTGGAGCCGATGACAAAGAAGAGATCGGCCTTGTCGAGGTCCTGGTACGAACCGGGAGGCCCGTCGGCGCCGAGCGACAGCTTGTAGCCCGTGCCGGCACTGGCCATGCACAGCCGGGAGTTCGACTCGATCTGGTTGGTCCGCACGAACCCCTTGGCCAGCTTGTTCGCCAGGTACTGCGCCTCGAGGCCCATCTGCCCGGAGACGTACAGGGCGACGGCGTCCGGCCCGTGCTCGTCGACGACCGCGCGCAGCCGCCGGGCGGTCTCCGTGATCGCCGCGCCGGCCCTGGCCGGCACCGGCTCCTCGCCCCGATCCTCCCGGACGAGGGCCGTGGTCAGGCGTCCGGGCGCGGCGAGCAGGTCGGCGGTGGTCGCGCCCTTGGTGCAGAGCCGACCGAAGTTCGCGGGGTGCTCCTTGTCGCCGGAGGCCTTGAGGACCGTACGGCGTCCGTCGGGCCCCATCCCCACATCGAGGACGAGGCCGCAGCCCACACCGCAGTACGAGCAGACCGTCCGCACCTTCCTCGTGTCGGCGTTCCGCGAGCCCGGCGCGGCCACGGGCACCCCCTGCCTCTCATGCTCGTTCCGTGCGGGTGGATCTTCCGCGACGGTACGAAATGCCCATTACACATGTGTCTCCTGAGCCGGTCATCAGGGGTTACACGTGACGCACAGGGGTGCGAGGGGCACTGTGAGAGGGCCATCGGGCAGGGGGACAGGCCTCAGCTGCCGCCCACCTCCAGGGCAGCCAGCAGCACCAGGACCAGGCTCGCGGCGCCGAGGAGGCCGAGGGCGGTGACCACCGGGAGCGGTAGGTGGCGTTCGGCAGGGGTCGTGGTCTCGTCGCCGGCGGGGGCCGTGCCGTACACGGGGAGCCAGCGGGCGAGCGTGGTGAAGCCGAGCAGGGCCACGGCGACGAGGACACCGAAGGACGTTCGGGCCAGGCCTTCGCGGTCGGCGGCGACGTAGACGATCCAGACGATCAGGCCGGCCGCCGCGAGCAGGAAGTGGCCGAAGACCAGCGGCGCCGGGAAGCGGGTGGGCCCGGTCTGCAGTCCACGTCCGGCTCCAGTGGTTCTGGTCAGGGCGTCGTACGAGTGCTCCGGTAGCCCTCGGCCTGCACGGATTCGGCGGCCACGCGCACGCCGTAGCGGTAGGCGAGCCTGCCGCCGAGGTAGCCGGAGACGGCGAGGGCGGCCAGGGCGGCGGCGGAGAGCGTCAGTTGCCCGTTGCCGACGCTCTGCCCTCCCGCATAGCCGCCGCCCTGCCGCCAGGCGAAGCCCGCCGCGTAGGCGGCGGTCACGATGAGGTTCAGCGCCATGTGCACCAGCGCCGTACGGAACGCCGGGGTCCCGGTGGGGATGGCGAACAGGTCGAGGAACCCGACACAGGCGGCCACCAGCGCCCCGATCCCACCGATCGCGATCAGCCAGGCCGACCCGTGCGTCAGGAACCCCGGCCGGTCCACGACCTTGGAGGCGATGTCGAAGACCAGGCTGGACACCCAGGCCCCGATCGGAACGGTGACCAGGATCGGGTGGAACGGATGCCCGTAGGGCCCCGCCAGGGCACCGCTCACCGGCTGCTTCGCCTGACGCAGATCACTCTCGACCGTCATGGGACACCTCGCCCGTGAGGTATTTCACCAACAAGTGTTGGTCTTATTCGGGCCTGGGTCAAGTACGGAGTTACCGTGACCCTGTGACGTCCGATTCGACCGCCGCCGGCGCGGCGGAACCGCCCGGCTCGGAGACGATGGCCGCGCTCGCCGTCCTCGGTGACGAGTCGCGGCGGCGGCTGCTCGACTTCGTGCGGCGGGCCAGGCGGCCGGTGACCCGGGAGGAAGCCTCCGCGGCGGTCGGGATCTCCCGCAAGCTCGCGGCCTTCCACCTCGACAAGCTGGTGGCCTCGGGCCTGCTGCAGACCCGGCACGGCGGCCACCGTCCACGTCGCGTCGGCCGCGCACCGAAGCTGTACGAGCCGAGCCCGCACGCCCTCTCCCTGAGCCTCCCCCCGCGCCGCCACGAACTGCTGGCCTCGCTCCTCACCGAGGCCCTGACGGCACAGAAGCCGGACGAGAGCGCACAGGCCGCGTCGTTCCGCGTCGCCCGCGAGCGCGGCGAGGCCCTGGGCGCCGAGACCCGCGGCGGCGACATCACGACCACCCTGGAATCACTCGGCTTCGAGCCCGCCGACGCCGGTTCCGGCCGGACCGTGCTGCACAACTGCCCCTTCCATCCGGTGGCCGCACAGGCGCCGGATCTGATCTGCGGCATGAACCACGCATTCCTCTGCGGCTATCTCGCCGCGTCCGGCCACGACGAGACCACCGCCGTACTGGCCCCTCAACCGGGCCTGTGCTGCGTCGAGTTGCACACCGACCGGTAAGGCATATGCATTCACGGCGATTCCGTGAAGAAGAAATGCCGTGCGCGTTCGAATTCACGGACCCTACTTTTTCTTCACGGAATGCAATGCACGCATTGGGGCGGCAAGGTCCGTTCTCACAGACACCCCCCGGTCGGAAATGAGGCAATGAAACGGCCGATTAACTGACGCGTAGCGGACGGGAATCGTCACGGCAGTGCACTCCTGGTCACCGCCGTTCACGCACAGCGTCAGGAGGGACCATGTCCTTCTTCGCCAGGGCATCCTGGCCAGGAGACCACCGCGACGAAATAGTGGCGGGCACTCTCGTCGCAGCCGTAGTCGTCGTACTCGGATACGCCTCGGGCATCGGCGCGTCCACGCCACCAACCGTCGACACCGCGGCACCGCCGGCCTCCGCGGCCCCGTCGCACGAGCCCACGGCCCGCTCCCAGACCGGCCCGCCCGACACTTCCGAGGGGAATGCGGGCGCCGGCTGGGCGGGCGGTTACTGGACAGGAGGGGCCGGCAGCGGAATTCCCGTGGGCGGTGTCCCGTCGGCCACCGGCGGGAACAGCGGCCACGATCACGGCACGGGCGGCGGCAGCGGACACGGCTCCACCTCTGCCTCGCCTTCCTCTGCTCCCACCCCGTCGCCCACCGCCTCCGACAGCTGTGACGAGGGCGAAGTCCGCCTCGTACAACCGCTGTTGAAAGGCGTGGTGACTCCGGTGACCGGCCTGCTGAACGGCCTGCTGAACCCTGCGTCGCCGAACCCGTCCCCCTCTCCCTCGTCGTCGGCCGACAGTGTCTGCGTCGGCGTCGCGGCCTCGCCGTCGGTACTGCCGGAGGTCCTCCCGTGAGACGCCGCCTCCCGCCCCTGCTCGTCGCCGTCCTGGCCGTCCTCGCGGCTCTGCTCCTCGCCGCGCCGCCCGCCTCGGCCCATACGGAGCTGGAGTCCTCCGCCCCGAAGAACGGCGCCCGGCTCACGCACACGCCCACCACCGTCCGGCTCACCTTCAGCGAGCCGGTCGAACTCGCCGACGTCCACATCAAGTCGGCGGGCAAACAGCTGACCGTGTCCCACAGCGGGCGTGGCAACGATGCCATCCAGGTCACCGTCCCCAGGACCACCGGTCAGGACCGCCTCACCCTGGTTTGGCAGGTACTTGACATGGAGGACGGACACTCCACCTCAGGCACACTCTCCTTCCGCCTCACCGCGAAGGGCACATCGGACGCCGCCGCACCCGAGGCACCGGAACCGAGCGACACGGTGCACACGGCCTGGGTCGCCGTCCGCTGGGCCGGCTATCTCTCCCTCGCCCTGTTCATCGGCGGCCTCGCCTTCCTCGCACTGCTCTGGCCGCAGGGCGCCGAGGACCGCCGTACCCGACGCATCCTCACCCTCTCCTGGACCGCCGGCCTCGCGGCGAGCCTGCTCGCGCCGGGGCTCCAGGGCGCGTACGGAGCGATGGGCACGCTCGGCGACGTACTCGAACCCGCCACCTACACCGACCTGTTGACCACCGAGGTCGGCATCGTGGCCGCCTGCCGGGTGCTGATGTGGGTGCTCGCCGCCGTCGTCCTGGCCGCCCTCCTGCAGGGCGGTGACCGCGCCGCACGCTCGCCCGGCTGGCGTGTCGGCGCTCTGGCGGTAGGCGTCGGACTGCTGCGCACGACGGGCATGACCGGCCACAACTCCGAGGGCTCGCACCCCGGTTGGGGCGAGGTCGCCGACCTGGTCCATCTGCTGGGCGTCTCGCTCTGGCTGGGCGGTCTGACGCTGCTGCTGATCGGCGTGCTGCCCCGGCGCCGCCCCGAGGAGCTGTCGGCCGTCGTGTCCGGCTACTCCACGCTGGCCGCGGTGTCGGTCGCGGCGATCGTGGCCGCCGGCGCGGTGCTGACCTGGCAGGTGGTCGGGTCCTTCGACGCCCTGTTCCACACCGGCTACGGGCGGCTGCTGCTGCTCAAACTCGCCGTACTGGCCCTGGTGTTGCTGATCGCCCAGCGCAGCCGGGGCTGGGTGCGGACACGGCTCGACATCGCCGTGCTGCTGCGCGGCGACCGGGCCACCGTACGGCCCTTCGTCCACTCGGTCGCGGCCGAGACGGGGCTCGTCCTCGTCGTACTCGCCGCGACGAGTCTGCTGGTCACGTCCGCCCCCGGCCGCTGACCGGCACCTGTCCCACCCCTCTTCTCTCACCAGCAATCTCACAAGGGAGACGCACCACCATGCACACTGAGGAAACCACCGCACCCCCGCGCCACGGGCGCTCACGGGTGGGCAACCGGGTGCTGCTGGCCACCGGCCTCGGCGCGGGCCTCGCGGCCGTCGCCGGCCTCGGCCTGCTCCAGGCGTCCGCCGGGGCCTCCACCCCGCAGACCGCGGCACCGGCCGCCGAGGCCCAGTCGATGTCGGACATGGACCACTCGGCCACCGAGGCCAAGGCGGCCGACCACACCGTCGAGATCAAGGACTACAAGTTCGACCAGCCGAAGCTGACGGTGAAGGTCGGCGACACCGTCAAGTGGGTCAACGAGGACTCCGCTCCGCACACGGTCACCACCACCAGCGGCCCGGCCAAGTTCGACTCCGGCACGCTGCAGAAGGGCGACAGCTGGTCGTACACCTTCACCAAGGCCGGTACGTACGACTACTACTGCGCGGTCCACCCGGACATGACGGCGTCCGTCACCGTGGTCGCCGACGACGGCGGCAGCTCGGGCGGCTCCAGCGGCGGCTCGACGGGCGGTTCGACCGGCGGTTCCACGGGCGGCTCCACCGGGGGCAGCACGGGCGGCTCGACGGGCGGTTCCACCGGGGGGTCGACCGGCGGCTCGACCAGTGGCGGCAGCAGCTCCGGCGGCACCAGCGGCGGGGGCGACGGCGGTGACGAGCAGTGCGTCAGCGTCCAGCAGGTCCTGCTGCCGATCCTGCAGCACATCAACAAGGCGCACCTGGAGCAGTCCCCGGGCCAGCAGGTCCAGGACGCGCTCCAGCTCGACAACTACATCAAGATGCACACCGTGTGGGTGGAGTCGATCCTCACGCCCGCGGTGAACGGCGCCGGCAGCGTCGCCGACGACACCCTCAGCGTGCTCCTCCAGCACATCAACTCCGCGCACCTGGAGGAGTCTCCGGGCCAGCAGATCGCCGACATCCTCAACCCCGACGCCTACGTGAAGATGCACACGGTCTGGGCCGAGCACCTGCTCGCCCCGACCGAGGACTACATCACCAACTCCTGCTGACCCTCCTTCAGCAGGACGCGGCGGGCCGGCCGAGTCGCAGTCGGCCGGCCCGCCGCTCCCTCCATCTTCCCCACCCGTCACTCCGCAGGGCCTGTCTTTCGGATCAGGTCGGCTGTGAGATACGGCGCTTCCCGGACCCCGCGACGCCGAGATGATCCGCAAGACAGGCCCTATGCGCACCGAGGTGCCGAGATGACCACCGAGACCCTGCCCACCGCCGCCCTGCCACCGCCCCGCCCCGGCCCCGACTGGCTGCCCGACCCCGGAGCCTACGGCGCCGCGCCCGACCGTTGCATCACCGAACTCAGCGCCCGCCTGGGCCCGTTCGCCACCATGCGCCGCCGCCTGACCCCGGTCGACGCCACCCTCACCGTCGCGCCCGATGCCGAGGACTGTGTGCTGAGCCTGGAGCTGGGCGGCCGGGTGCTGCGCGGCAGGTCGCTCACCTTCGTCAGTACGGCGATCATGCCCAAGGACGACGGCGCCCGCCTCCGCATGGCCGGCGAACTCGCCCTGGGCGACGCCTCCCTCCCGGCCACGCTCCCGCTCCGGGTCGTCGACCGCACCGCCGACCGGCTGCTCGTCGTCGGCACCCTCGGTGTGCCCTACCGCGCTCTGCGCCGTACGACCGGCTTCGCCCTGCCCCGCACCCGCCCCGCAGCCCGCATCCGGCTGCTCGTCGCCGCGGAGTTCACATGCCCCGCCTGACCTTCCTGCGCACCCTGCTCGCCGCCCTGCTGGTGGCCGGCTCCGCCACCGCCGTCCTGCCCGCGCCCGCGGCACAGGCGGCCGCCACCCACCAAGTCCTCATGTCCGGCTACGCGTTCAGCCCCCGCACTCTGACCATCACCGCCGGGGACACCGTCACCTGGACCAACCGGGACCAGGCACCCCACGACGTGAAGACCACCTCCGGCCCGGCGTCGATCCACTCCCCGATGCTCAGCAAGGGCGGCACCTGGAGCCACACCTTCACGACCGCGGGGACGTACGGCTATGTCTGCACCGTGCACCCGGACATGACGGCCCAGCTCGTCGTGCAGCCCGCCGCGGCGCCCACCCCGACCATGCACCACCACCCGACCTCCGCCGCACCGGCCACCCGGCCCGCCACCGCGATGCCGCCGTCGATGCACATGGACCACACCACCAAGGCCGCCGCCCCCGCAGCATCCAAGAAGGACGCCGGGTCCCCCTCCCCCACCGTCACCGCCCCCGCCGCACCCGCGACGGCACAACCGGTCGACACCCAGAACACCGCCTCCGCCACCCGTCCCCTCAACCCCCTCCTGCTCCTCACCGGCGTCGTGGCGGGCGTGGCGGTCCTGTGCCTGCTGCTGGTCGGCTCCCGCTCGGCCGCGCTCCCCTCCCGGAACGACGATCCGGGCACGGACTGACGCGACCCCGGTACGCGCCCACCCCGCGCCCGGCACAGCACCGGAGCACGACACAACCCGGGACGAGCCACACAGCGGCAGCTCACGCCACCCCCTGGCGTGAGCTGCCGCAGGCCGTCCATGCATACCCAGGTTCACCCGTGGTCACTGAGTCACCCGTATGCGTGAACAACACTGCGAGTTCCCGGCGACGCGCCGCCACCCTTGGACTTAACCCCGGGTTCAGCGCGACGCGATCAAACTTGGATCGTTCGTTTTCTTGAACTCTTCGTGTTTATGCGACTAGGTTGTCCGCATGACCGCATCCCCGACTCCGACCACCGCCGAGGAGCTGCGCGGTGCCGGCCTCCGGGTGACGGCCGCCCGCGTCGCGCTGCTGGAAACCGTCCGCCACGGTGACCACCTCGACGTAGAAGCGATCGCCTCAGGGGTGCGCGATCGTGTCGGCCACATATCGCTGCAGGCCGTGTACGAGGCGCTGCACGCGCTCAGCACGGCGGGACTCGTCCGCCGTATCGAGCCGCCGGGCAGCCCGGCCCGGTTCGAGGGACGCGTCGGTGACAACCACCACCACCTCGTCTGCCGGTCGTGCGGCGCCGTCGTCGACGTCGACTGCGCGGTCGGCCACGCCCCCTGCCTGACCGCATCCGACGACCGCGGCTTCGCGGTCGACGAGGCAGAGGTCATCTACTGGGGCCTGTGCCCCTCCTGTTCCACCGAAGCCCGCAGTTCAGCTCAGTGATCCACCCAGTTCGGAAGGACTCCCATGTCTGAGAACCCTGACGCAATCGTCACCGACCCCAAGGCCGAGGGGACCGGTGGCTGCCCGGTCGCGCACACGCGCGCCGCGCACCCGACCCAGGGTGGCGGTAACCGCCAGTGGTGGCCGGAGCGGCTCAACCTGAAGATCCTCGCCAAGGACCCGGTCGTCGCGAACCCGCTCGGTGCGGAGTTCGACTACGCCGAGGCGTTCGCGAACCTCGACCTCGCCGCCGTGAAACAGGACATCGCCGAGGTGCTGACCACCTCGCAGGACTGGTGGCCGGCCGACTTCGGCAACTACGGCCCGCTGATGATCCGTATGGCCTGGCACAGCGCCGGCACCTACCGCATCAGCGACGGCCGCGGCGGTGGCGGCCGCGGTCAGCAGCGCTTCGCGCCGCTGAACAGCTGGCCGGACAACGGCAACCTCGACAAGGCCCGCCGTCTGCTGTGGCCGGTCAAGAAGAAGTACGGCCAGTCCATCTCCTGGGCCGACCTCATGATCCTCACGGGCAACGTCGCGCTCGAGACCATGGGCTTCACGACCTTCGGCTTCGGCGGCGGTCGCGCCGACGTCTGGGAGGCCGACGAGGACGTGTACTGGGGTCCCGAGACCACGTGGCTCGACGACCAGCGCTACACCGGCGACCGTGAGCTGGAGAACCCGCTCGGCGCCGTCCAGATGGGCCTCATCTACGTCAACCCGGAGGGCCCGAACGGCAACCCGGACCCGCTGGCCGCGGCCCGCGACATCCGCGAGACGTTCCGCCGTATGGCGATGAACGACGAGGAGACCGTCGCGCTCATCGCCGGTGGTCACACCTTCGGCAAGACCCACGGCGCCGGCCCGGCCGACGCGGTCGGCAACGACCCCGAGGCCGCCTCCATGGAGGAGCAGGGCCTGGGCTGGAAGTCCACCTACGGCACCGGCAAGGGCGGCGACGCCATCACCTCCGGTCTCGAGGTCACCTGGACCACCAAGCCGACCCAGTGGAGCAACGACTTCTTCAACATCCTCTTCGGCTACGAGTGGGAGCTCACGCAGAGCCCCGCCGGCGCCAACCAGTGGGTGGCCAAGGACTCCGAGGAGATCATCCCGGACGCGCACGACGCGTCGAAGAAGCGTCGGCCCACGATGCTCACCACCGACCTCTCGCTGCGCTTCGACCCGATCTACGGTGAGATCTCGCGCCGCTTCCACGAGAACCCGGCCGAGTTCGCGGACGCCTTCGCCCGCGCCTGGTACAAGCTGACCCACCGTGACCTGGGCCCGAAGTCCCTGTACCTCGGCCCGGAGGTCCCGGCGGAGACGCTGCTGTGGCAGGACCCGCTGCCGCAGGCCGAGGGCGAGGCCATCGACGCCGCGGACGTCTCGGCCCTGAAGGCCAAGCTCCTCGACTCGGGGCTGACCGTCTCGCAGCTCGTCTCCACCGCGTGGGCGTCGGCCTCGACGTTCCGCGGCAGCGACAAGCGCGGCGGTGCCAACGGCGCCCGCATCCGCCTGCAGCCGCAGGCCGGCTGGGAGGTCAACGAGCCCGACGAGCTCGCCCAGGTGCTGCGCGTCCTCGAGGGCGTCCAGTCGGCGTTCAACACCGGCGCAAAGAAGGTCTCCCTGGCTGACCTGATCGTCCTCGGTGGTGCCGCCGCCGTGGAGAAGGCCGCCAAGGACGCCGGCTTCGACGTGGAGGTGCCCTTCACGCCGGGCCGCGTGGACGCCACGCAGGAGCACACCGACGCGGAGTCCTTCGCCGCGCTGGAGCCCGCCGCCGACGGCTTCCGCAACTACGTCGGCAAGGGCAACCGTCTGCCGGCCGAGTACCTGCTGCTCGACAAGGCGAACCTGCTCACGCTGACCGCTCCCGAGCTGACCGTCCTCGTCGGTGGTCTGCGCGTTCTGGGTGCCAACCACCAGCAGTCCGCGCACGGTGTCTTCACCGAGACCCCGGGCAAGCTGACCAACGACTTCTTCGTCAACCTGCTCGACCTGGGCACGACGTGGAAGTCGACGTCCGAGGACCAGACGACCTTCGAGGGTCGCGACGCCTCGGGCCAGGTCAAGTGGACCGGCACCCGTGCCGACCTGGTCTTCGGCTCGAACTCCGAGCTCCGCGCGCTCGCCGAGGTCTACGCGAGCGACGACGCGAAGGAGAAGTTCGTGAACGACTTCGTCGCGGCCTGGGTCAAGGTCTCCAACCTGGACCGCTTCGACCTGGTCTGATCCACCCGAACACCGCACCGGGCCGGCCCCTCAGGGGCCGGCCCGGCCGTCGTTGTGCCTGCTCCCGGCGTCAGGCGACGAGCGCAGTCCGCAGGGTGGCGGCCATCAGCTCGATGGCCTCCTTCCCGGCCAGTACCGGACCCGTGTGCGTGAAGTAGTGGTCGACGCCCTCGAAGACACGGTGGGTGACGGGGACACCCGCGGCGTCCAGCGCCTTGGCGTAGGCGTCGCCCTCGTCGCGCAGCCGGTCGTGCTCCGCGGTGATGACCAGGGCGGGCGGCAGCCCGGCGAGGTCGTCGGCCAGCCCGGGCGAGACGAGTGGGTGGGCGAGGTCGACGGGATCCGGGACGTAGGCGGCGGTGAAGACCCGCATGAGATACGGGGTGAGCAGTGGCTTGGGGATCGGGGAGTGCTTGCTCGCGGGGTCGGCGAGCTGGTCGAGCGGTACGGAGTCGAGGATCTGCAGCCGGGGCGAGAAGGTGCGCCGGTCCCGGGCCGTGCGGCAGACCGCGGCGGTGAGGTTGCCCCCGGCGCTGTGCCCGCCGACGGCGAGCCGCGAGCCGTCCCAGCCGTGGGCCGAGCCGTTCTCGACGACCCACGCGGTGACGTCGTAGGCCTGGGTGACGGCGGTCGGATACGGGTGTTGCGGGGCGACGGCGTAGTCCACGTTGATCACGACGCACCCGGCCGTGGCGGCGATGTACCGGCAGATGTGGTCGTCCTGCTCGGCTCTGCCGACGATGAAGCCGCCGCCGTGGAAGTTGACGTACACGGGCGCGGGGCCCTCGGCGGCGTTCGGCGGGCGGTAGACGGTGATGGCCACCGGACCGGCGCCGGTGGCCACCCGAAGCGTCTCCGTCTGCTTCGGCACGTCGGTGAAGCGCAGGTCCTTGTGGACGCGGGACATCACGCCGCCGAGCAGCAACTGGACGCCTCTGGCCTGGATTCCTGGACTGAAGGGCATGGTCCGACCCGCCTATCGCTACAACATTGAAGTAACAGGATTCCTGATAATGAAGCCTCGACGCGCGCCGCGCAACGGGCAGCGCGTCCGAACCTGTCGAGGCCGACACCCCGCGAACGGGATCCGCACATCCGCACCCTCGGCCCTCCGGCCGAGGGCCCGCCCGATCACCTGCGTCTCCTTGACCGTTCGGCCGAGGCGGGGTGATCGCGGGAGGGAGCAGAGTCTGGGGTGCGACGGCCGCGGATCGCTAGCCTGCACGTCCCCACCGCCCGGGCGACAGCGGCCGCACCGGACCGCCCCGCCGCCCAGACCCTCGGCCGGTACTACGACCAGCGGCCCGCCTGGCACCACTGCGGCCCCGGCCCGCAGTACCCCGCCGCCCTATGGTGCGGGACCGTCACCGTGCCCGTCGACTACACGCGCCCGACCGTCCCCACCCGCCACCTGAAGATCTCCCGGCTGCGCACCGCCCGGCCCGGCAAGCGGCACGGCGTACTGCTGTCCAACCCGGGCGGACCGGGGGCTGCCGGCCTGGGCAACCCCGTAGCCATGAAGGAGGCGCTCCCGGGAACGTGAGCTTCGACCCGCGCGGCCTGGCCGCCACAGCCCCCTCAACTGCGGCCTCGGCGAATGGGAGTTGACCTGGCCGGGCCCGTACCACTCCGCCGTGCGCCACCCGCGCTCGCGCCCGGCTGCCGTACATCAACACCCGCAACACCGCACGGGACACGGACGTCATCCGCGCGGTCCTGGGCGAGAGGCGGATCTCGTACCTCGGCGCCGTCTACACCCAGCTCTTTCCACCCCGCAGCGACCGTACGGTGCTCGACAGCGCCACGGACCCGAACCACATCGGCCGGGGCACCTACCGTGCGACGACCAGCCGGGCCCTCAGCGCAGACAGGTCCATGCCCACCAGCACGCCGTCGGGTTTGCCACGCGGCCAACGACAGCGTCGGAACAGGCCCACTGCCGGCCGGTCATCGGCCGGCCGAACCCCATCCCCGGCTCGACGTTCCGAGCGTCATTTCAGCGTCGGGATACCGCCCGCAACTCCCGCACCGCACATCATGCGCACCAGCAAAATCGCAGTTCAGGAGCCCTTGGCGGCCGGCTCAAGGATGGCAACGCACTCCACATGATGCGTCATCGGGAACAGATCGAACGCCCGCAACATCCGCACCCGGTACCCCCCGTCCCGGAAGTACCCCAAGTCCCGCGCCAGCGCCGCCGGATCGCACGCCACGTACGCGATCCTGCGCGCCCCCAGCGAGGCCAGGTGCTCCACCGTCTGCCGGCCGGCGCCGGCCCGCGGCGGGTCCAGGACGATCAGGTCGACCTCGGTGATTCCGGTGCGCGGCAGGACGGCCTCGACCTTGCCCTGTTCGATCCGCACCCGGTCGAAGTCGGCGAGGTTGTGCCGGGCGTCCTCCACCGCGCGCTTGCCGGACTCGATGCCGAGGACCGCGCCCTTGTCGCCGAGTCGGTCGGCGAGGGCGCCCGCGAACAGGCCGGCGCCGCAGTACAGATCCAGCGCCATCTCGCCCTTGCGCGGCAGCAGGCCCTGCATGACCGCCGTCACCAGTGTGTCCGCGGCCTTCGGGTGGACCTGCCAGAAGCCGCCGCTGCCGACGCGGTGCGTACGGCCGTCCGCGCGCTCGCGGACGAAGGGGCGGCCGTGCACCCGGTGCACCCCGCCGTCCTTCTCGCCGACCCGCATGACGGACACCGGCTTGTCCAGCTCGACGATCGGCAGCCGTGCCCCCGGCTTCGGCGTCAGGATCACCTGGCGGTCCTGCGAACCGGTGGCCGCGATCGCGTCGACCGACTCCATGCCGGCCCAGTCGCGCTTCTCGATGCCGAGCTCGGTCACCCCGGGAGCCGCGATCATGCAGTGGTCGATCGCCTCCACCTCGTGCGAGCGGTGCCGGCGCAGACCGGCGTGACCGTCGGCGTCGACGGCGTACTGCACGCGCGTGCGCCACTGGGGCACCTCGCCCGCGGGCAGCTTGTCGCCCTCGGCCGGCATGACCGTGCCGTCCCAGCCGGCCTCCTCGGGCGTGAGGCCCGCGAGTCGCTGCAGTTGCTCGGCGATGACCTCGCCCTTCAGCCGGCGCTGCGCCCCCGGCTTGGCGTGCTGCCAGTCGCAGCCGCCGCAGCGGCCGGGACCGGAGTAGGGGCAGGGGGCCTCGACCCGGTCCTTGGACGCCGAGAGGATCTCCACCGCGTCCGCGCGCAGGAACCGGGCCCCCTCCTCGCCCTCCGTCACCCGCGCCACGACCCGCTCACCGGGCAGCGCGTGCCGGACGAACAGCACCTGGCCCTCGGCCGTACGGGCAATGCAGTGGCCGCCGTGGGCGACGGGCCCGATCTCGACCTCGTACTCCTCCCCCACCAGCGACCCCGCCTGCGATTTCTTCGGTTCTGCCTGCATGGCGGGGTGACTCCACAACATCGGGAAAAGGGAAACGGCCGGACAACAGCCCACCAGTCTACGTGGGCGCCGTCCGGCCGTTGACCAACGAGCGTCAGCTCTTGCCGCCCGAGGAGCCCGAAGCCTCCTTCGGCCGACCCTGCTCCGCGGGACCGCGCCGCACGGAACCCGGCGCGTTCCAGTCCTGCCGCTTGCCGGCCCGCAGCTTCGCGGCCTCCGAGGACTGCAGCTGGTAGGGCACCGAGGTGACCATGATGCCCGGCGTGAACAGCAGTCGGCCCTTCAGCCTGAGCGCGCTCTGGTTGTGCAGCAGGTGCTCGTACCAGTGCCCGACCACGTACTCGGGGATGATCACGGACACCGCGTCGCGCGGCGACTCCTTCCGCAGCCCCTTCACGTACTCGATGATCGGCCGCGTGATCTCGCGGTACGGCGAGTCCAGCACCTTCAGCGGCACGTCGATGCCGCGCCGCTCCCACTCCTCCTTCAGCGCCTTCGTCTCCAGCGGGTCGACGTTGACGGTGAGCGCCTCGAGGGAGTCCGAGCGCATCAGCTTGGCGTAGGCGAGGGCACGCAGCGTCGGGCGGTGGATCTTGGAGATCAGGACGATCGAGCGGACCCGGGAGGGCCGTACGCTGTCGTCGCTCGGGCCCTCGGGGGCCGCGATCTCCGCTGAGACGCGGTCGTAGTGCTTACGGATGGCCGTCATCGTCGCGTAGAAGATCACCATGCCGAGCAGCGCGACCCAGGCGCCGTGCGTGAACTTGGTGACGAGGACGACGACCAGCACCAGACCGGTGAAGAAGGCGCCGAAGGTGTTGATGGCGCGCGAGCGGACCATGTGGCGGCGCTTGGCCTGGTCCTTCTCGGTGGCCAGGTGGCGGTTCCAGTGGCGGACCATGCCGGTCTGGCTGAGCGTGAAGGACACGAACACGCCGACGATGTACAGCTGGATCAGCCGGGTCGAGTCGGCGCCGTAGATCACGGTCAGCAGCATCGCCGCGCCCGCGAGCAGCACGATGCCGTTGGAGAAGGCGAGGCGGTCGCCGCGAGTGTGCAGCTGGCGGGGCAGATAGCGGTCCTGGGCGAGGATCGAGCCGAGGACCGGGAAGCCGTTGTAGGCGGTGTTGGCCGCCAGGAACAGCACCAGGGCGGTGGCCGCGGCCAGCACGATGAACAGGAAGCTGCCCTTGCCGAAGACGGCCTCGGCGACCTGGGTGATCACCGGGTTCTGGACGTAGTCCGCACCGACGCCGACGCCGTTCTTGAGCAGGTCGACGGCCGGGTTCTCGGCCATGCGGACCTTGGTCGTCAGGGCGAGGACGATGATCCCGCAGAACATGGTGACGGCGAGCAGGCCCATCGCGGCGAGCGTGGTCGCCGCGTTCTTCGACTTGGGCTTGCGGAAGGCCGGCACGCCGTTGGAGATCGCCTCGACACCGGTGAGTGCCGCACAGCCGGAGGAGAAGGCCCGCAGCATCAGGAAGACCAGGGCGAACCCGGCCAGCCCCTGGTGCTCGGCCTTGATCGTGTACTGCGCCGTCGGCGCCCGCATGGTGTCGTCGAGCACCAGCCCGCGGAACGCACCCCACGCGATCATGATGAAGACGCCGCCGACGAAGACGTACGTCGGAATCGCGAAGAGCTTGCCGGACTCCTTCACTCCGCGCAGGTTCATCAGCGTGAGCAGCAGGATCACGGCGACGGCGCACAGCACCTTGTGCTCGACCACGAACGGCACCGCGGAGCCCAGGTTCTCGATGCCGGAGGCGATCGAGACGGCGACGGTGAGGACGTAGTCGACGAGCAGGGCGCTGGCGACGGTCAGGCCCGCCCTGGGTCCCAGGTTGGTGGTGGCGACCTCGTAGTCGCCGCCGCCGCTGGGATAGGCGTGCACGTTCTGCCGGTAGGAGGCGACCACGGTGAACATCAGCACGACGACCGCGAGCGCGATCCAGGGGCTGAAGTGGTACGCCGACACGCCCGCGATGGACAGGACCAGCAGCACCTCTCCCGGGGCGTAGGCCACGGAGGACAGCGGGTCGGAGGCGAAGACGGGGAGGGCGATGCGCTTCGGCAGGAGCGTTTCGCCCAGCCGGTCACTGCGCAGTGCGCGCCCGATCAAGATCCGTTTGGGCACGTCGGTCAGTTTGGACACGACAGGTAATCGTAGGCGTTCGAACGGGCGCCCAACCACCCGCCACCCCACATCTGCTCTACGGGTGAAAACAGGGGTGGGTCCGGCTGCGGATTCCGCAGGTCGCGGTAGCCCCATGCCTATATGACAAACACCGCCCGTTTCCCAACCGTCACGGGCCAGTTGCCGCCCCCCGGAGGTTCCATGCACGCCACAGCAGAGTTGATCGGCGCCGCGGCGGCCCTCGTCGGCCTCGGAATCCTGACACTTGCCAGCGTTCGCAGCATCAGCCGACGCTGATCGTCCCCCGACCCCACGGCAACCGTGCACAGGGGTGCCGACGTCCTACCGCGCGTGTGTAGCTTGGGCGTCGGTCTGAGACCCTGAGGCTGAGCAGTAGTTTTTGGACACCGGAAGGACGGTCGTGCACATCGTCATCATGGGCTGCGGAAGAGTGGGTTCCGCTCTTGCCCAGACCCTGGAGCAACAGGGGCACACGGTCGCCGTGATCGACCAGGACCCCACGGCCTTCCGCCGCCTCGGCCCCGGGTTCGGCGGCCGCCGGGTAACCGGGATCGGCTTCGACCAGGACACCCTGCGCGAGGCCGGGATCGAGGAGGCCGGTGCCTTCGCCGCCGTCTCCAGCGGCGACAACTCGAACATCATCTCCGCGCGCGTGGCCCGCGAGATGTTCGGCGTGGAGAACGTGGCGGCCCGGATCTACGACCCCCGGCGCGCCGAGGTCTACCAGCGCCTGGGCATCCCGACCGTGGCCACGGTCCGGTGGACCGCCGACCAGATGCTGCGCCGTCTGCTGCCCTCCGGGGCGGAGCCGCTGTGGCGTGATCCCACCGGCGGTGTCCAGCTGGCCGAGGTGCACGCCTCCGCGGCCTGGGTCGGCCACAAGATCAGCAGGCTGCAGGAGGAGACGGGCGTCCGTGTGGCGTTCCTGACCCGGCTCGGCGAGGCGATCCTGCCCACCTCGCAGACGGTGCTGCAGGAGGGCGACCTGGTGCACGTGATGATGCGCACCGACGAGGTCGACAAGGTCGAGGCGTCCTTCGCCAAGGGTCCCGAAGAGGAGGGCGGTCACTGATGAGGGTCGCCATTGCCGGTGCCGGTGCGGTCGGCCGCTCGATCGCGGGCGAGCTGCTGGAGAACGGCCACGAGGTCCTGCTGATCGACAAGGCGCCGACCGCCATCTCGGTCGAGCGCGTCCCGCAGGCGGAGTGGCTGCTGGCCGATGCCTGCGAGATCACGTCGCTGGACGAGGCAGCCCTGCAGCGCTGCAACGTCGTGATCGCCGCGACGGGCGACGACAAGGTCAACCTGGTCGTCTCGCTCCTCGCGAAGACGGAGTACGGCGTCCCGCGCGTCGTGGCCCGCGTGAACAACCCCAAGAACGAGTGGCTGTTCAACGAGTCCTGGGGCGTCGACGTCGCCGTCTCCACCCCCCGCCTGATGTCGGCCCTGGTCGAGGAAGCGGTCTCGGTCGGCGACCTGGTCCGCCTGCTGCGCTTCAGCCACGGCGACGCGAACCTGGTCGAACTGACGCTGCCGGAGGAGTCGGCGTTGGCCGGCACCCAGGTCGGCGACGTCGAATGGCCCGAGGACACGTCCCTGGTCACCATCATCCGGGGCACCCGGGTCCTGACCCCGACCCGGGACGACTCCCTGGAACCGGGCGACGAGCTGCTCTTCGTGGCCGCTCAGGCGCGGGAGGAGCAGTTGGAGGACCTGCTGTCGGTGCGGCGCGAGGACGCGTCGAGCTGAGCCCTTCGGGGACCACGACGAGGAGGGGCGCCCTGCATGTGCAGGGCGCCCCTCCTCGTCGTACCGGAAACTACGCCTCCCGGCGGTGCCGTCCGCCCGCGGCCTCGCCGTGCTCCGCGCGCTCAGCCGCGAGCGCCGCCTTGCGCTCCTTCTCGGCCTGCTCCTCCGCTTCCATCTCCGCGAACACGTCGATGGGAGCGGGCGCCTTCGCGAGGAAGACCCACGTCAGCCAGACGGCCAGCAGGAACGGCGGGATCTTCAGCGCGACCAGGACCCAGCCCAACTGGGCCGTGTTCGCCCACCAGTACAGCGGGAAGAGGATCGCGCACTTGGCGAGCAGGATCAGGCCCCAGGCCCAACTGGCCTTCGCGTACGCCTTCTTGCGGCCCGGGTTGCGGGTGCGCCAGGAGAGGTTCTCCTTGAAGACCGGGCCGAGGATCAGACCGAGCAGCGGGACGCCGCACAGCGTCGTGACGATGTACGCCAGCGCCAGGCCCAGCGTGTAGAGCATGCCGGGGAGGTAGAAGTCCTTGGCGTTGCCGGTCATCATCGCGAAGACGACACCGAAGGCGACGCCGAAGACACCGCTGAACGCGTGCTTGACGGTGTCCCGCATGGCCAGCCGGACCACCACGAGCAGCAGGGACACGGCGAGGGCGGCGATCGCCGACCAGTGCAGGTCCTTGTTGATCGTGAAGATGGTGACGAAGAGGAGGCCGGGCAGCACCGTCTCGACCATGCCCCGCACTCCGCCGAACGCCTCGAACAGGGCGGCCTCGGTCACCGCCCGCGCGTCGTCGGCTTGAGTGTCTTCGGTCGGCTTGTCGAGCGACGTCACCGGCTACTCCCGTCCGAGGGGTCTCAGTTCGTATTTCGGATTGAACAGCACCCGGCGGCCCCGGCTCAGCGAGACACGGCCCGATGCGATCAGTCTGCGCCCCGGCTCTATCCCCACGATGGAGCGCCTGCCGAGCCACACCACGTCCAGGGCGGCGGAACCGTCGAACAGCTCGGCCTCCAGGGCCGGGACGCCCGCACGCGGCCGCAGAGTGACCGTGCGCAAGGTACCAGTAACCGTGACGATCTGTCGGTCGTGACAGTCACCGATCCGCGTACAGCCCGCGGTCTCCGTGTCCTCCCGCAGCTCCTCGGACTCCAGGTCCTCCTGCGACGAGGAGAGCCGGTCGAGCATGCGCCGGAACCGGCCCGCCGGCTTTTCGGAACGAGGAACAGCACTCATATCTGAAGCGTACCGGGGTGCACTGACACCTTCGTACCCGCCCGGCCCCGCCCCGAACCGGCACCTTTCCGCCCCCGGCCTGCTACTTCTCGAACCGGTATCCCATGCCCGGTTCAGTGATGAAATGCCGGGGATGTGACGGATCAGACTCCAGCTTCCGCCGCAGCTGCGCCATGTACACCCGCAGGTAGTTGGTCTCCGTCCCGTACGACGGCCCCCACACCTCCTGGAGCAGCTGCTTCTGGCTCACCAGCCGACCCGTGTTGCGGACCAGCACCTCCAGCAGATGCCACTCCGTGGGCGTCAGCCGTACGTCCCTGCCGTCCCGGTTGACCTTCTTCGCGGCCAGGTCGACGGTGAACTCCTCGGTCTCCACCGTCGTCACGTCGTCCTCGCCGGCGCCGACCGGCTCGGCGCGGCGTACTGCGGCCCGCAGCCGGGCGAGCAGTTCGTCCATGCCGAAGGGCTTGGTGACGTAGTCGTCGGCGCCCGCGTCGAGGGCCTCGACCTTCTCGTCGGAGGTGTGCCGGGCGGACAGCACCAGGATCGGCACCCGGGTCCAGCCGCGCAGGCCCCGGATCACCTCGACGCCGTCCATGTCGGGCAGTCCCAGGTCGAGCACGACGACGTCGGGGTGGCGGGCGGCCGCGAGCTGCAGGGCGGTGGCGCCGTCGTGGGCCGCGTCGACCTCGTACTTGCGCGCCTTGAGGTTGATCACGAGGGCGCGCACGATCTGCGGCTCGTCGTCGATCACGAGCACCCGGGTCATGTGACCTGCCTTTCGGGTTCCGCCGGGCGCCCAGCGGGTGCGGCGCCCTCTTCGAGAAGTTCCGCGCGCGATCCTTCCGCGCGCAGGGTGAGGACCATGGTGAGGCCTCCGCCGGGTGTGTCCTCGGCGTTGAGGGTGCCGCCCATGGCCTCGGCAAAGCCCCGGGCCACCGCGAGACCGAGGCCCACGCCGGCGCCGCGCGGGGCGTCGCCATAGCGCTGGAAGGGCTCGAAGATGCGCTCCTTGGCCTCGTCGGGGACGCCGGGGCCGCGGTCGACCACCCGCACCTCGACCCGGTCCGCGAGGGCGCTGGCGGCGACCAGGACCGGTTTGCCGGGCGGGCTGTACTTGACGGCGTTCTCGACCAGGTTGGCCACCGACCGCTCCAGCAGCCCCGGGTCGACGGCGACCATGGGCAGGGTCTCCGGGACCTCCAGCTCGACGCTGTCCTCAGGCACCCCGACCAGCGCCATCGGCACCACCTCGTCGAGGTCGATCTCGCGGATCAGCGGAGTGACCGTGCCGGTCTGCAGGCGGGACATGTCGAGCAGGTTGCCCACCAGGTGGTCCAGGCGGTCGGCGCCCTCCTCGATGCCCTTCAGCAGCTCCGCCTGGTCCTCCTCCGACCAGGCCACGTCGTCCGACCGCAGCGACGACACGGCCGCCTTGATCCCGGCCAGCGGAGTGCGCAGGTCATGGCTGACGGCGGCCAGCAGCGCCGTACGGATGCGGTTGCCCTCGGCCAGCGTCCGGGCCCGGTCGGCCTCCTCCTGGAGGCGCCGGCGGTCCAGCACCACGGCGGCCTGGGCGGCGAACGCGGCCAGCACCCGGCGGTCCTCGGCGGGCAGCACACGGCCGGTCAGCGCCAGCGCCATGTGGTCCCCGACCGGTACGTCCACGTCGGCCTCGTCGGGCCGCTCCACCGCCGGCCCGAGCCCGGCGCGCCCCGCACAGGTCCACGGGTCGTGGTCGCTCGCCCGCTCCAGCAGGGCCGCCGACTCCATGCCGAAGGTCTCGCGGACCCGCTCGAGGAGATCCTCCAGGCCGGTCTCGCCGCGCAGCACGTTGCCCGCGAGGAAGGAGAGGATCTCCGACTCGGCGCGCAGCCGGGCCGCCTGGTGGGTGCGGCGGGCGGCGAGGTCGACGACGGAGGCCACCGAGACCCCGACCGCGACAAAGATCACGATCGCGACGATGTTCTTCGGGTCGGCGATGGTCCAGCGGTGCAGGGGCGGTGTGTAGAAGTAGTTCAGCAGCAGCGAGCCCACGGCCGCCGAGGCCAGCGCGGGCAGCAGCCCGCCGAGCAGCGCCGCGGCGACCGTCACGGCGAGGAACAGCAGCATGTCGTTGGCGAGGCCGAGGTCGACGGCGCTGAGCAGCACCGCCAGGACGGCCGGACCGCCCACGCCGACCAGCCACCCCCAGATGATCCGCGACCGGCCGAGCCGGGCGCCCCGGGCCACCGGCAGCCCGCGCCCCTTGCCCGCCTCGTCGTGCGTGATCAGGTGGACGTCGAGGTCGGGCCCCGAGTCCCGGGCCACCGTCGCGCCGACGCCGGGCCCGAAGACGTACTGCCAGCTCTTGCGCCGGGAGACGCCGAGCACGATCTGGGTGGCGTTGACCCCGCGCGCGAAGGCGAGCAGCGCCGCCGGTATGTCGTCGCCGACCACGTGGTGGAAGGTGCCGCCGAGGTCCTCGACGAGGGTGCGCTGCACGGCCAGTTCCTTGGGCGAGGCCGCCGTCAGGCCGTCGCTGCTGGCTATGTAGACGGCCAGCACCTCGCCGCCGGCGCCCTTCTCCGCGAGCCGTGCGGCCCGCCGGATCAGCGTCCGCCCCTCGGGGCCGCCGGTCAGCCCGACCACGATCCGCTCCCGCGAACCCCAGATCTTCGAGACCTGGTGTTCGCTGCGGTACTGCTTCAGGTACTCGTCGACCCGGTCGGCCACCCACAGCAGCGCCAGCTCGCGCAGCGCGGTGAGGTTGCCGGGGCGGAAGTAGTTCGACAGGGCCGCGTCGACCTTGTCCGGCTGGTAGATGTTGCCGTGTGCCATACGGCGGCGCAGTGCCTGCGGCGACATGTCGACCAGCTCGATCTGGTCCGCCCGCCGTACGACCTCGTCCGGCACGGTCTCCCGCTGCCGTACACCGGTGATCGACTCGACGACGTCGCCCAGCGACTCCAGGTGCTGGATGTTGACGGTCGAGACGACGTCGATGCCGGCGGCGAGGAGCTCCTCCACGTCCTGCCAGCGCTTGGTGTTGCGGGAGCCGGGCACGTTGGTGTGGGCGAGCTCGTCCACGAGCGCGACCTGCGGGCTCCGGGCCAGCACCGCGTCGACGTCCATCTCGGTGAAGTCGGCCCCGCGGTACTCCAGCTCCCGGCGCGGCAGCTCCTCCAGGCCGTGCAGCATCACCTCGGTGCGCGGCCGCCCGTGGTGCTCCACGAACGCCACCACGCAGTCGGTGCCGCGCTCCACGCGCCGGTGTGCCTCGGAGAGCATGGCGTACGTCTTGCCGACGCCCGGTGCCGCACCGAGGTAGATCCGAAGCTTCCCGCGTCCCATGGCCCCATTGTCTTCCGGTCACTGCTGCCCACGCAGCGTCGACCTTACGGCCGCCAAGCGTGGCAAAAGGTGCCGGCAAGGGCCTGACGACCGTCTTTGACGGAACTCTGACGCCCGCGCCCCTCAGTGCTCGAGGATCTCCCCGTCGCCCAGCTCCAGCACCCGGTCGGCCAGGTCGAGCAGGGTCGCGTCGTGGGTGGCGACGAGTGCGGTGACCTGTTCGCTGTGGACGACGGCCCGCAGCAGCTCCATGACGGCGTGCCCGGTCTCGGCGTCCAGCTGGCCGGTCGGCTCGTCGGCCACGAGCAGCGAGGGGCTGTTGGCGAGGGCGCGGGCGATGGCGACGCGCTGCTGCTGGCCGCCGGACAGCTCGCCGGGCCGCTGCGCCGCGTGGTCGGCGAGACCGACCAGGGCGAGCAGCAGCTCGACGCGCTCCTCGCGCTCGCGCACCTCGGCCCGGCGCAGCCGCATCGGGACGCCGACGTTCTCGGCGGCCGTGAGGATCGGGATGAGCCCGAACGACTGGAAGACGAAGCCGACCCGGTCCCGGCGCAGGGCGAGCAGTCCGTCCTCGCCGAGCTCCGACAGGTCGAGCCCGTCGACGGTGACCCGCCCCTGATCCGGTACGTCGAGCCCGCCGACGATGTTGAGGAGGGTGGTCTTGCCCGACCCCGAGCGTCCCTTGAGGGCGATGAGTTCGCCGCGCGGGACCTCGAACGAGACCCCGCGCAGGGCGTGCACGGCGGCCGCTCCATGGCCGTAGGACTTGTGGACGTTCTCGACGCGCACCATGGTCTCGGTGACCACCTGACTGTTCATGTCGCCTCCCCCGTCGACCGGGCGCCAGTATCACCGCCCGACGCCCGGCCCTTCAACGGTTCAGCTCGGGTTGTCACCGTGGGTGAGGGTCTCCCAGGCCACGAAGAGGTTGTTGCTGCCGGCCGGACGCTGCTGCTGGGTGAGCGTCTGGGTGTTGGCCATAGCGATGCCGAGGCGGTTGTGCAGGGCGTTGTAGCCGACCTCGGTGACCGGCCCGAGCCCGAGCTTCAGCGATCCTCCGCACAGCCAGCTCGGGACGGCCGCGCCCAGCTGGTACTTGGCCTGGAACCCGAGCGCCTGCCGCAGCCGTTCGCCGACGTCGGTGCCGTAGAGGTCCTGACCCTGGATACGACTGGTCTCCGCGACGTGCGAGATCGCGGAGATGCCGTATCCCGTGTGGGTGAAGTCGCGGCAGGTCTCCTGGGTGAGCCCGGTGACGAAGGTGGACTGCCCCTGCCAGTACTTGACGATCTTCTCCTTGGTGTCGAGGTTCTGGCTGGGCACCGTCTTCGGCAGATCGCCGTCGGACGACAGATAGACATACGCGGCCGTACGGGTCCGGAACCTCGACATGGCCTTGTCGTACGACGTCCTGTCCTCGAGGAAGACGGAGATGCCGATCGCGGCCTCCGTCATCGACAGCTCCCAATTGCCGTTGGAGTTGGAGCCGTTGATGATCTCCGGGAGGTAGACATTGCGGAGCATGGTCGCGAAGCGGCCGGAGTTCGCCCAGCTCCCGGTGTACGTGTACTTGATGATCTCGGCGGCCTTCGGCCAGGAGGAGCCCGCCCAGCCGGTCTGCAGGGGCGCGTTGCTGTTGGTGTGGTCCTTGATCACCGCGGACCAGGCGTCCATCAGCTGGATCGCCTTCTTCGCGTACCGGTCGTCGCGCGTGATGTACCAGGCGAGCGCGTCGGTGTAGGCGGCGATCGCGTCCTCGCGCTCGTCCGTGCAGCCGTAGTTGGGATCGGAGTACGGGCCGCACTCGACGGTCGCGCGGGGCTTGGGGGTGCGGTTGAGGTCGGCGTACTTGCTCGCCAGCATCTGGTCGAAGGCACCCTTCCAGGGCTGGGCGCCGGCGTTGACCTTGGTGCGCGCGAAGTCCAACTGGGCCTTGGAGACGGTGACGCCGGGGTGGGCGAAGGTGGTGGGGGCGGCGTCGGCATGGCGGGCGGCGGGCCAGGCGAGCATGCCCACGACAAGTGCGGAGGCGGTTGCGAGCAGTGCGGTGCGGCGCATGGTGGGGGCCATCCGTTCTCGTATGTGAACGATGAGCGCCTCTGTGAACTCAGGCGTTGGGCCGAGACCATAGGTACAGACCAATCACCCGTCAAGAGTCCGCGCACGGAAAAGGGCCGCACCCCGCCAGGGGTACGGCCCTTTTCTGCTGTACGGCTACCGGACCTCGGTGATCTCCGGTCCGCGCTGCAGCTGTCCCATGCCGCCGGAGAAGCGCGAGCCCTCCTCCTGCTGGACGCCCTCGGGGACCATCTGGGCGTCGTTCGGCAGCTTGAGGACGATCGGGTCGCGAGGCGCCATCGGGCCCTCGCCGCGGACCACGACCGTGTCCCGGAAGATCTGCTCGAGCAGGCCGGCCGCCTGCGGCTGCACCGCGCCCTGGCCCGAGATCACACCGCGCAGGAACCAGCGCGGACCGTCCACGCCGACGAACCGCACGACCTGGAAACCGCCCGTGCCGTCCGGCAGTTGCACCGGTACCTGGGCGCGCAGCTCCCAGCCCAGCGGGCCCTCGACCTCGTCGATGATGCCACCCTGCTGGGTGATGCCGGAGCCGATCTCCTCGCGCACCTCACCCCAGATGCCCTCCCGCTTGGGAGCGGCGAAGGCCTGCAGCTGGATGGCGCTGTCGCGCAGTACGACGGTCGCCGCGACGATCGCGTCACCCGCGACCTCGACCCGCAGCTCCATGCCGTCGACTCCGGGCACGAACAGACCGCCCAGGTCCACCCGGCCCTCGGCCGGGTCACGCACCTCGGAGTCGTCCCAGGGCCCGTCGGGCCGCGGCTCGGGCTCGAGCCGCACGCGCTCACGCACGTCCTCTTCGTCGTCCGCCTCAGTGTCGACGTAGTCGACGACCTGCTCGGCCTCGCCGGCCGCGTCCTCGGCGGCACCCTTCTTCTTGCGACGTCCGAACACGTCACTGTCCTTCCCGGTCGGATACGACCGAAGCGTATCGATTCCCACCCGTAGTGCCGCCCACGGCGGCCTGACCGCTTGTGCTGCTCGTTCCGGCCACCGCCGCATGCCCTCCGGTGGACCCGAAGCCCCCTTCGGCCCGCGCCGAGTCGGGAAGCTCCGCGACCTCCTGGAAGCGGACCCTCTCGACCTGCTGGACGACCAGTTGGGCAATCCGGTCGAAGCGCTCGAACCGCACGGCCTCGCGCGGGTCGAGATTCACCACGATCACCTTGATCTCCCCACGGTACCCGGCATCAACCGTCCCTGGGGCATTCACCAGGGCGACACCGCAGCGGGCGGCGAGACCGGATCGCGGGTGCACGAAGGCCGCGTACCCCTCCGGGAGCGCGATGGACACCCCGGTGGGCAGCACGGCACGCTCGCCCGGCTTCAGTTCACACGCCTCGGTGGTGCGCAGATCGGCGCCCGCGTCACCGGGTTGTGCGTACGACGGAAGCGGTACGTCCGGGTCGACGCGCCGGATCAGCACGTCGAGCTCTCGACCGGGGGCACGGCTCACGGGTTCACCTCGAAGGCGCGGGCCCGCCGGCGCTGGTCGGGGTCGCTCATGGCTGCCTGGATCTCCTCCGGGCGGCCGTTGTCGATGAAATGGTCGACCTTCACCTCGATGAAGAGGGCGTCGGCGCGGACGGCGACGGGCCCCTCCGGACCGCCGATCCGCCCGGTGGCGGACGAGTAGATCTTGCGGCCCGCGACCGCCGTCACCTCGGCCTCCAGGTACAGCACCGTCCCGACGGGAACGGGCCGCACGAAGTCGGTCTCCAGCCGTCCGGTCACGGCAATCGTCCGCAGCAGCCAGTTCAGCGAGCCGAGGGTCTCGTCGAGGGCGGAGGCCAGCACCCCGCCGTGCGCCAGCCCGGGCGCCCCCTGGTGGGCGGGCTGCACGGTGAACTCGGCGGTGATCGTGACGCCTTCGCCGGCCCGTGCCTCGAGGTGCAGCCCGTGGGGCTGCCCGCCGCCGCACCCGAAACACTGTTCGTAGTGGGCACCCAGAAGCTCACCGGGCGCGGGAGCATCGGGGTGCCGCACGGGTTTCACCGCGTCGGCGGGAGGCTCAAGAGCTGGAGACGTACCACTCACAGCCGCAGACCTTACCCGCGCGTCGGTGGATTCCGGACACCGTGCCAAGCTTGGCTCCATGCAGCTCTCCGCCACCCCTTACGAAGAACGCCTCACCACCCCCCGCTCGTGGTGGCTGATCTCCTTCCTGGTCGGACTCTCGTTCGCCCTCATCCTGCTGCCCTTCGGCACGCTGCCGCTGCTCGGCGGCCTGGTCGGCGGCACGGCGGCGGCGGCGGTCGTAGCGAGCTCGTACGGCTCGGTCCGTATCCGTGTGGTGGGCGGCTCACTGATCGCGGGCGAGGCGAAGATCCCGGTCGCGGCACTGGGTGACGCGGAGATCCTGGACCCGGAGGAAGCCCGCGCCTGGCGCACGTACAAGGCCGACACCCGCGCCTTCCTGCTGCTGCGCGCCTACATCCCCGGGGCCCTGAAGGTCGAGGTGACCGACCCCGAGGACCCGACGCCGTACCTGTACCTGTCCACGCGGGAGCCGGAGCGCCTCGCCCAGGCGCTGAAGGCGGCCAAGGAGGCCGTGGCGTAACGGGGCGGCCACTCAGGGGTCTCAGAGCCCTCCGGGCCCGAGTTCCTTGCTGATCTCGCCCATCGTCAGCGGGTCCACCGGTCGCTCCAGGGGCGGGAGTTCGACAAGCGCGTCCCAGGGCACCTGAATCTTTCTCAGGTCTTTACGGATCCGCTCCGCGAGCTTCTTGGTGTCCCGGCGGTTCATGACCGCCCCGACGGCGGCCCCCACCATGAAGGGCATCAGGTTCGGCAGGTCGCGCACCATGCGCTTCATGATCTGCTGGCGCAGTTGATGCTTCATCTGGCTGTTGACCGCACCGCCGAAGCTCGACGGCTTCGTCACGTCGACCCCGCGCTCTCCCGACCAGGAGTTCAGATACGCGGTGCTGCGTTCCTTGAGGTTGCCGGGCGGTCGTACGCCGTAGACCTCGTGGAGCTCGGCGATCAGCTTCAGCTCGATCGCGGCGACGCCGGTGATCTCCGCGGCCAGCTCCGTCGGCATCGCGGGCGGCACGGGCAGCATCGCCGCCGCTCCGATCCCCGCTCCGACCGTCGACGTGGCGGCCGCCGCGCCCGCCACGAGCTTGTCGGCGAGCTGCTCGGGCCCGAGGCCCGGGAACTGTCTGCGGAGCGCCGCGAGGTCGCGTACGGGGATCCGCGGGGCGATCTCGATGATGCGGTCGGCGAGGTACGCCAGGCCCGCCCTGGCGCGGCTGCCGCCCTTGCGGACGCCTTCCACGGCCTTGTCGCGGATGGCCGCGGCCCGCCGCCGGGCGACGGGCACAGGTTTCTTCTGCGACGGCGCCGGGAGGTCACCCCGGCCGGCCGCCGGTTCGAGCGAGGCCGATCCCGTAGACCCTGTCGTATCGGGTGTCGTACCGGATGAGCCCCGCTCGTCGTCACGCGCGCCGTGAGGGCCTTCGTGCAGCCCTTCGTCCGCTCCCCGCAAAAGGGAGCGGCGCTTCCAAGGTGGGGTCGAGCCAGTCACGGCCGACCCGGCCTCAGTCGCAGTCGCGGCAGATCGGCTGACCGTTCTTCTCCCGGGCCAGCTGGCTGCGGTGGTGCACCAGGAAGCAGCTCATGCAAGTGAACTCGTCCTGCTGCTTGGGCAGCACCCGGACGGCCAGCTCCTCGTTCGAGAGGTCCGCGCCGGGCAGCTCCAGGCCTTCCGCGGCCTCGAACTCGTCGACGTCCACTGCGGACGTCGACTTGTCGTTCCGACGGGCCTTGAGCTCTTCAAGGCTGTCCGAGTCGACGTCGTCGTCGGTCTTGCGTGGGGTGTCGTAATCCGTTGCCATGTCGCTCTCCCCCTCTGGGTGTCTGCGGTGTCTCCAGCGCACGTAACGCGTGAGAGGCCGGACTTGTGCCCGACCCGAGGCGGAGATTTTGCCTCACATCAAGGTCTGTTACTCAATCGACACCCAACCGGACTCCTCAAGAGTGATCGGCTTGGATGGCGAACGGGACCGTACACGGTCCCCATGCCGCTCTTCAAAGGCGTCTCACCCTGTACTTCCCGTGATCAGGACACCCGAAAACCCGGATTTTCCCGGCTTTCCGCCTGCGCGCATGATCACGGAGAGTAGATGGCCAGAAAATCGCCCTTGTGATCGATCACACACGGGGTGCTCCATTCGGCGGCCAGAAAATTCCGCGCAAAGCGAACATCCCCGTGTGTCGGCGACATGATCTCAGATGGGCAGGGTGACTCGCATCACGAGCCCACCCCCTTCGCGAGGCTGTGCCGAAATGTGCCCGCCGTGCGCTCGCGCCACCGACCGCACGATGGACAGTCCGAGGCCGACGCCCTTGTCGCTGCCCGTGCGCTCCGTACGCAGCCGCCGGAAGGGCTCGAAGAGGTTGTCGATCTCGTACGCCGGTACGACGGGTCCCGTGTTCGCCACGACCAAAACCGCCTGACCGTGCTGGACCTCGGTGGTGACCTCGACCCAGCCGTCGTCCGGCACGTTGTACCGCACGGCGTTCTGCACGAGGTTGAGCGCGATCCGCTCCAGCAGCACGCCGTTGCCCTGGACGACCGCGGGCCGCTGCTCGCCGCGGATCACCACGCCCTTGGCGTCCGCCTCGGCATGCACCTGGTCGACGGCCTGCGAGGCGACCTCGGCGAGGTCGACCGGCTTGCGCTCGACGATCTGGTTGTCGCTGCGGGCGAGCAGCAGCAGGCCCTCCACCAGCTGCTCGCTGCGCTCGTTGGTGGCCAGCAGCGTCTTGCCGAGCTGCTGGAGCTCCACCGGCGCGTTCGGGTCGGACAGGTGCACCTCGAGGAGCGTGCGGTTGATCGCGAGGGGGGTTCTCAGCTCGTGCGAGGCATTGCCGACGAAACGCTGCTGGGCGGTGAAGGCGCGCTGCAGTCGCTCCAGCATGTCGTCGAAGGTGTCCGCCAGCTCCTTGAGCTCGTCGTCCGGGCCGTCCAGCTCGATACGGCGGGACAGGTCCGAGCCCGCCACGGCGCGCGCGGTGCGCGTGATGCGGCCGAGCGGCGACAGGACGCGGCCGGCCATGGCGTAGCCGAAGGCGAAGGCGATCACGGCGAGGCCGAGCAGGGCCAGCAGGGAGCGGCTGAGCAGGTCGTCCAGCGCCTGCCGACGCTGAGCGGCGGTGCAGGCCTTCCACACCGAGTCGACCTCGTCGTAGCTCGCCGAATTGAGATGCGGGCAGGTGGAGCTGCTGATCGCGATGTTACTGCCGGTCACCTGGAAGGACTGGTTGTCGCCCTCATGGAGGGCCTGGGCCGCCAGCAGGTAGATGATCGACAGCAGCAGGATTCCGGCGATCAGGAACATGCCGCCGTACAGCAGTGTGAGCCGTATGCGGATGGTCGGGCGCAGCCAGGGGAACGGCGGCTCGGGCCTGCTGGGGTCCCAGGTGGGCTTGGGGGGTGCCGTGGGGGGAGCGGGTGTTGCGGCCATCGGGCATCAGATCCGGTAGCCGGAGCCGGGCACCGTGACGATCACAGGCGGCTCGCCCAGCTTGCGGCGCAGCGTCATGACGGTGACCCGCACGACATTCGTGAAGGGGTCGGTGTTCTCGTCCCAGGCCTTCTCCAGGAGCTGCTCCGCGGAGACGACCGCGCCCTCGGAGCGCATCAGCACCTCCAGGACGGCGAACTCCTTCGGCGCGAGCTGGATCTCCTTGCCGTCGCGGAAGATCTCGCGGCGGTTGGGATCGAGCTTGATGCCGGCCCGCTCCAGGACCGGCGGCAGCGGCACACTGGTGCGCCGGCCGAGGGCACGCACGCGTGCGATGAGCTCGCTGAACGCGAAGGGCTTGGGGAGGTAGTCGTCGGCGCCGATCTCCAGGCCCTCGACACGGTCACTGACGTCGCCGGAGGCCGTGAGCATCAGCACGCGCGTGGGCATGCCCAACTCGACGATCTTGCGGCAGACGTCATCGCCGTGCACGAGTGGAAGGTCGCGGTCGAGGACGACCACGTCGTAGTCGTTGACGCCGATGCGCTCCAGGGCGGCCGCACCGTCGTACACGACGTCGACGGCCATGGCCTCCCGGCGCAGTCCGGTGGCCACCGCATCGGCGAGCAGTTGCTCGTCCTCGACGACGAGTACGCGCACGTCGCTTGTCCTTCCTGTGTCCACCCGCGTAGCGCCTGCAAGGGCACACGCGGGCAGGGGTCTTCATGAGTGTGTGCCTCCATCCTGCCCTTTTCGGCCATAAGTCGGCTGTAAGGCGGGTGGGCGGAGGATGAGGGCAGGATGAAGGACAGGTGTGAGACCCGGGAATGCCAGATTTTCTCGCCGGGTTGAGGTTTCCGTGGAAGGGAGCGGGGGGAGGACGGTTCATACCCCGCGATCACGCTCTGCTAGTGCCGCAGCACCATGCGGTACGGCGCAATCCGCTTTCCGCAGAGTGGGCGTGGGTGTCCGGCACCGTCGCCGCCCGGCGCGGGCTGTGCCGGGCACCTGCAGGAGACGTGATCGCCCCTTCCGAACGGCACACCCCCGTGCCACCCGACCCACGACCCAGGACGAGGGGGCGCAGCATGGACGCATTCACCGCAGGACTTCTGCAGCGCATAAGGGCGACCGAGACCGACCTGACGCGGGCTCGCGACGAGGGCGACGACTTCCTCGTCGAGGTTGAACAGGGCGAACTCGACGACCTGCGCCGCCTCGCCGCCGAACACGGTGTGGAGGTCAGCGCTTAGCGTCTGATCAGCGCGTACGCACGACAGCAACCCCCGGCGAATCCAGCGCCGGGGGCTGCTGTCTGTCTGCCGTCAGTCGTGCCAGGCGCCGAAGTCCTCCAGGAGGCCCTGGAGGGGCTCGAAGACGCCCGGGGTGGCCGCGATCGCCAGGTCGCGTGCGGGGCGCTCTCCGGGGCGGCCACCGGTCAGGGCGCCCGCCTCACGGGCGATGAGGTCGCCCGCCGCCAGGTCCCACGCGTTCAGGCCGCGCTCGTAGTAGCCGTCCAGTCGGCCGGCCGCCACGTCGCACAGGTCGACCGCGGCCGAGCCGCTGCGCCGGATGTCGCGGAGCAGCGGGATCAGCCGCCGGGCGACCTCGGCCTGGTGGGTGCGGACCTCGCTGACGTAGTTGAAGCCCGTCGAGACCAGGGCCTGGTCCAGCGGCGGCGCCGGGCGGCACGCCAGCTCCTGCTCGCCCTCCCAGGCGCCCGTGGCCCGGGCCCCTCCGCCGCGGACCGCGTGGAACGTCTCGCCGCGCATCGGGACCGCGACGACCCCGACCACGGTCTCGCCGTCCTGCTCGGCCGCGATGGAGACGGACCAAGTCGGCAGCCCGTACAGGTAGTTGACCGTCCCGTCCAGCGGGTCGATCACCCAGCGGATCCCGCTCGTGCCCTCGGTGGAGGCACCTTCCTCGCCCAGGAAGCCGTCGTCCGGGCGGCGCTCCGAGATCAGGTCCGTGATCAGCTTCTCGGCCGCGATGTCCATCTCGGTGACCACGTCGATCGGGCTCGACTTGGTCGCCGCGACCGCGAGATCGGCCGGTCGGCCGTCCCGCAGCAGCTCTCCGGCCCGGCGGGCGGCCTCCTGGGCCAGTGCGAGCAGTTCCTGGTGCAGGGGGTCGGTCACGGGGCTCCTCACGCGTAGGGGCTGTCGACGCCCGCGGCGGCCGGGCGCGCGGCGCGGGCCGGACAGCAGCCCACCGGACAGAGGTTGTGGCTCGCGCCGAGCGCGCCCAGGGCGCAGGGCGTGACCTCGGCGCCGCGCTCCACGGCCGCGCGCTCGACCACGAGGTCACGGATCGCGGCCGCGAAGCGCGGGTCCGCCCCGACGGTCGCCGAGCGGCGCATCGGCAGGCCCAGCTCCGCGGCCTTGGCCTTGGCCTCCGTGTCGAGGTCGTAGAGGACCTCCATGTGGTCGGAGACGAAGCCGATGGGCGAGATGACGACCGCCGGGACGCCGGCCGCGTGCCGCTCCTCGAGGTGGTCGCAGATGTCGGGCTCGAGCCACGGGATGTGCGGGGCGCCGGAGCGGGACTGGTAGACGAGCTGCCAGGGGTGGTCGACGCCGGTGCGCTCGCGGACCGCGTCGGCGATCAGCTGGGCCACGTCCAGGTGCTGCTTCACGTACGCCCCGCCGTCGCCGTGGTCCTCGACCGGGCCGGAGGTGTCCGCGGAGGCGGTGGGGATGGAGTGGGTCGAGAAGGCGATGTGCGCGCCGTCACGGACATCCTCGGGGAGGTCGGCCAGGGACTGCAGGACACCCTCGACCATGGGCTCCAGGAAGCCCTCGTGGTTGAAGTAGTGGCGGAGCTTGTCGACCTTCGGGAGGTCGAGGCCCTCGGCCTCGAGCGCGGCGAGCGAGTCGGCCAGGTTCTCGCGGTACTGGCGGCAGCCCGAGTACGAGGCGTAGGCACTGGTGGCCAGGACGAGGATGCGCCGGCGGCCGTCGGCGACCATCTCGCGCAGGGTGTCGGTCAGGTAGGGCGCCCAGTTGCGGTTGCCCCAGTAGACCGGCAGGTCCAGACCGTGGCCCGCGAAGTCCTTGCGGAGAGCGTCCAGCAGGGCGCGGTTCTGGTCGTTGATGGGGCTGACCCCGCCGAAGAGGAAGTAGTGCTCGCCGACTTCCTTCAGGCGTTCCTTGGGGATGCCTCGCCCACGCGTCACGTTCTCCAGGAAGGGGATCACGTCGTCCGGGCCCTCGGGACCGCCGAACGAGAGCAGGAACAGGGCGTCGTAGGGGGTGGCATCACGCGCGTCTGACATGGGTCGATCCTGCCACCCGGCACTGACACTCGGGGAAGGTGGGGGGACGACTCGGGTTCCCGGCTCATCCAGCCCAGCGACGCTTGGTCGCCAGAGCGTGCCTCTTCGATGGGCCCTACGGACGCCACTCCAGTGCCGGCGGGGACGAGCTGTGGGTGGACGACGACTCGGAAAGTCAGTTGATCAGAAATGGACCGACCTACTAAGTTGCCTGACCGGTCACCTTCGGTCACACCATGTGCAACTGGAGTCACTTCCGAAGGCGCCCAATTCAGATCCGCCGACCATCGGCCGCGGCGCTCCGTCCGGAGCCGCCCGGCAACGCGGACCGTCAGTGCCTCATGACAAGAACGGGGAGCAAGACATGGCAGGTTCGAAGAAGAAGGCCCTCGTGGGCCGCCTCGGTCGCGGCGCGGCCCTCGGGTTCGCCGCGACGACCGTGATCGTCACCCTCGGCGCCGTTCCAGCTCAGGCGCAGGAGGGTACCGCGGTCGACGCCCAGGACTGGAGCTGCGACTCCGGCCGCATCTGCATGTACGAGGACTCCAACTACACCGGCAGCAAGTACGTCAACTGGAAGCCCACCGGCACCAACCAGAAGTACCAGATCGACGGTTGGGACGGTGACAACGAGATCTCGTCGCTGATCAACAACACCAGCTACAGAATCCGGATCTACGACAACGACGACTACTCGGGCTACTCGATCTGCGTCGCGCCGCACACGGACATCAACAACCTGAAGAACGGCTGGGTCTTCAACGACGAGGCCGAGAGCGCCAAGACCGTCACCCGCTGCTAGTTACGGTGCTGTCGGCTACTTGAGGGCCTGCAGCCTTCTTCGCCCTGTCGGCTTCTGGTCGGCAGGGCGAAGAAGCGAGTGCCTCAGCGCACTCTGGAGGCCATTGCGTGGAAGTACCGCACGAAATCCTCACCACAGTCCTGGCAAGGGCCGACACCAGTGACGATCTCGGCTGGACGGTGTCGGTGGACTCAACCGTCTGCCGGGCCCACCAGCATGCCGCCGGGGCCACCGAACGGGGCACTAACGGCCGGGAACGGTGGGGTGACGGGCGAAGGCCGGGCTGCTTTCCGAACGCGGTCACCGGCCGGTCCCGGAGACGTCACCGGCGCATACCCGGGTGCATTAGGGCGACCTCACTCGTAAGCTGTATCGACTACATTCGCACCTTACTGAGCTGTAGCCAGCACCTTACTGAGCCGTACCCATCGGAGACCCCGTGCCGAGCCCTTACCGCGCCCTGTTCGCCGCCCCCGGCACCAAGGGCTTCTCCGCCGCGGGTCTCCTCGGCCGGATGCCGCTGTCGATGATGGGCATCGGCGTGGTCACGATGGTCTCCCAGCTCACCGGGCGCTACGGGCTCGCGGGCGCCCTCTCGGCCACCATCGCGCTGGCCGCCGCAGCGATCGGGCCGCAGATCTCCCGGCTGGTGGACCAGCACGGGCAGCGCAGGGTGCTGCGCCCCGCCACGCTCGTCGCGCTCGTCTCGGCGGCCGGGCTGTTGCTGGCCGCGCACTTCGAGTGGCCGGACTGGGTGCTGTTCGTGTGTGCCGCCGGGATCGGTTCCGTGCCGAGCCTCGGCGCGATGATCCGCGCCCGCTGGGCGGCCCTGTACCGGGGCACTCCGCAGCTGCACACCGCGTACTCCTTCGAGTCCGTGGTGGACGAGGTGTGCTTCATCTTCGGGCCGATCATCTCCATCGGCCTGTCCACGGCCTGGTTCCCGGAGGCCGGACCGCTGCTCGCCGCCTGCTTCCTGGCGGTCGGCGTCTTCTGGCTGACCGCCCAGCGCGCCACCGAGCCCGAGCCGCACCCGCGCGAGCACCACGGGGGCGGCTCGGCACTGCGCGCGCGTGGCCTGCAGGTCCTGGTGGCCACCTTCGCGGCGACCGGGGCGATCTTCGGATCCGTCGACGTGGTCACCGTGGCCTTCGCCGACGAGCAGGGGCACAAGGCGGCGGCGAGCATCGTGCTCGCCCTGTACGCGGCGGGTTCCTGTGTGGCCGGAGTGGTGTTCGGGCTGCTGCACTTCAAGGGGGCGCCCGCACCTCGCTGGCTGCTGGGCATATGCGCGATGGCCGTGAGTATGATCCCCCTCCTACTGGTCGGAAACTTGCCGTTTCTGGCCGTGGCGCTGTTCGTTGCGGGCCTGTCCATCGCTCCCACGATGATCACGACGATGTCCCTCATAGAAGAGCACGTACCACGCGCGCAGTTGACCGAGGGCATGACCTGGGTGAGCACCGGCCTCGCGGTCGGCGTCGCGCTCGGCTCCTCGGTGGCCGGCTGGGTCATCGACGCGGCCGGCGCGCGTGCCGGGTACGGGGTTCCGGCGGTGTCCGGGGCCGTCGCGGTCGCGGTCGGTTTCCTGGGGTACCGCCGGCTCAGCAGGCCGGCTCCGCGTCGGGGAGGGACCGTTGAGCAGCACAGCGAGCGGGAAGAACGGCACGTGGCGTAACTGGGGCGGCAACATCGCGGCGCGTCCCGCGCGGGAGGTGACTCCAGCGTCCGTGGACGAACTGTCCGCGGCGGTACGGCAGGCCGCGGAGGACGGCCTGACCGTGAAGGCCGTCGGCTCGGGGCACTCCTTCACGTCCATCGCCGCCACCGACGGTGTGTTGATCCGCCCTCAACTGTTGACCGGCATCCGCAAGATTGATCGCGACGCCATGACGGTCACGGTCGAGGCCGGCACTCCGCTCAAGAGGCTCAACATGGCCCTGGCCCGCGAGGGTCTGTCGCTGACCAACATGGGCGACATCATGGAGCAGACGGTCTCCGGCGCCACCAGCACCGGCACGCACGGCACGGGCCGCGAGTCGGCGTCGATCGCCGCCCAGATCAAGGGACTTGAGCTGATCACCGCCGACGGCTCGGTGCTCACCTGCTCCGAGAAGGAGAACCCGGAGGTCTTCGCGGCGGCCCGGATCGGCCTCGGCGCCCTCGGCATCGTCACCGCGATCACCTTCGCCATGGAGCCGATCTTCCTGCTCACGGCCCGCGAGGAGCCGATGCCCCTCGACAAGGTGCTCGCCGACTTCGACGAACTCTGGGCCGAGAACGAGCACTTCGAGTTCTACTGGTTCCCGCACACCGGCAGCACCAACACCAAGCGCAACAACCGCAGCGCGGGACCCGAGAAGCCGGTGAGCCAGATCGCCGGCTGGTTCGAGGACGAGTTCCTCTCCAACGGCGTCTTCCAGGTGGCCCAGTGGGTCGGCCGGGCGGCGCCGGCCACGGTCCCGACGATCGCCCAGATCTCCAGCAAGGCCCTGTCCGCGCGCACTTACACGGACATTCCCTACAAGGTCTTCACTTCACCGCGCCGGGTGCGCTTCATGGAGATGGAATACGCCGTTCCGCGCGAGGCCCTGGCCGAGACGCTGCACGAACTCAAGGCGATGGTCGACCGCTCCGGCCTCAGGGTCAGCTTCCCGGTCGAGGTGCGCACGGCCCCCGCCGACGACATCACGCTGTCCACGGCCTCGGGCCGCGACAGCGCGTACGTCGCCGTCCACATGTTCCGAGGGACGCCCTACCAGGCGTACTTCACCGCCGCCGAGCGCATCTTCACCGCGCACGAGGGCCGGCCGCACTGGGGCAAGGTGCACACCCGGGACGCCGAGTACTTCGCCGGGGTATACCCGCGCTTCGGCGAGTTCACCGCACTGCGGGACCGGCTCGACCCGGACCGCCGCTTCCAGAACGACTACCTGCGGCGGGTGTTGGGGGCGTAGTTCCGTTTCCGGCGATTACGTGAAGTACGCCACGTACAAGATCCCGAAAACCCGCAACGGGCGGCCGAGTCCCGTCCCTTGCAAGAAGTTGAGCGGCGTGCCAATCCACGCACGTGGCCCGAATGGAGTACTGTTGCGAGCCCTGGGTCCGGTCTCCCGCCAGGGCGTCCGCGGCTTCCAAGGACCGCCAGGAGGGGGCTAGTTGCACAGGGTGACGGAGTTGGTCACTTAGCGTTGCGAATAGGTAACCGTGCCATAACGGCGATCCAGGGCCCGTGCCCGACACGCCGGGCAACTCGGCAAGGTTGTGGCAGGCTGCACCCGGGCAGGCCACACTCGACTAGCGGAAGCAGCGACGCACGTGACGTCGGCAGGCACCACCCGGGAGGTCCCCATGCCCGAACTGCGTGTCGTGGCCGTCTCGAATGACGGCACACGGCTGGTGCTGAAGGCTGCCGACTCAACGGAGTACACGCTTCCGATCGACGAGCGGCTGCGCGCGGCGGTCCGTGGCGACCGTCCCCGCCTCGGCCAGATCGAGATCGAGGTCGAGAGCCATCTCCGCCCCCGCGACATCCAGGCGCGTATACGCGCCGGTGCCACCGCGGAAGAGGTAGCCCAGCTCGCAGGCATTCCCGTCGACCGCGTACGCCGCTTCGAGGGCCCCGTGCTCGCGGAGCGCGCGTTCATGGCCGAGCGGGCCCGCAAGACACCCGTCCGCCGGCCCGGTGAGAACGCCGGACCGCAGCTCGGCGAGGCCGTCCAGGAGCGGTTGCTGCTGCGCGGTGCCGAGAAGGACACCGTGCAGTGGGACTCCTGGCGCCGCGACGACGGCACCTGGGAAGTCCTGCTGGTCTACCTGGTCGCGGGCGAACCGCACTCGGCGAGCTGGACGTACGACCCGCCCCGGCGGCTCGTCCAGGCCGTCGACGAGGAGGCGCGCTCGCTGATCGGCGAGTCCGAGGACCTCGCCGCGCCGGAGCCCAGCTTTCCGTTCGTCCCGCGCATCGCACGGCTGCCACGCGACCGCCCGCTGGACCGTGCCCTCGAGCGGCCGAGCCTGCCCGCGCAGGCGTCCGAGCCCGCCGAGGAGAGCACGGGTGAACGGGACTCGCTGACCAGCCTGTTGGAGGCGGTACCGAGCTTCCGCGGCGACCTGGTGGTCCCGGAGCGCCCCGCAGAAGCGTCTCCTCCGCCGCCACCGCCGGAGGAGCCCGCTGCCGCTGCCGAACCCGAGGAGGAGGAGCCCCCGGCGCCCGCGGCCTCGGCCGGTTCCGCCTACGCGGACGTCCTGATGCCGCGTTCCGTCGGCAGCCACCGCGACCGACTCGTCGGCGCCACGGACCGCCAGGCCGAGGCCGACGGCGTCCGCCCGGGCCGCCGCGCGGCGGTCCCGAGCTGGGACGAGATCGTGTTCGGGACACGACGGAAGAAGCAGGAGTAGCAAGCAGGTCGTACGAGGATGAGGGCCGCGCTGTTCGACAGCGCGGCCCTTTTCGCGTCGTACGGACCATGCGTCGTACGGACTACTGCGGATCCGGCCCGACCGCCACCGGACGCGACGGATCCGACGACCACTCCGACCAGGACCCCACGTACAGCGCCGAGTCGATGCCCGCGACCGCCAGCGCCAGCACCTCGTGTGCACCGGAGACGCCCGAACCGCAGTACACGCCGACCTCCGAACCGTCGGTCGCACCAAGGGACTTGAAGCGCTCGGCCAGCTCCTCCGCGGGCAGGAACCGCCCGTCGGCCCCCACGTTCTCGTTCGTCGGCGCCGACACGGCCCCCGGAATGTGCCCGCCGACCCGGTCGATCGGCTCCACCTCGCCCCGGTAGCGCTCGCCCGCCCGCGCGTCGAACAGCACCCCGGCCCGGGCCAGCGCCGCCGCGTCGTCGGCGTCGAGCAGCCCCGCCGCTCCCGGCACCGGCTCGAAGTCGCCCTCGGGCGGCGTCGGCACCGCCGCCTCCAGCTCCCCCTCCCAAGTCGGCAACCCGCCGTCCAGGACCCGCACGTCCGGGTGACCCGTCCAGCGCAGCAGCCACCAGGCACGGGCCGCGGCCCAGCCCTGCCCGCCGTCGTACACGACCACCGGTGTCCCGGCCGAGACGCCCGCGCGGCGCATCGCGGCGCCGAAGACCTCGAGGTCGGGCAGCGGGTGGCGGCCGCGTTCGCCGGGTGCGGAGGCGAGCTCGGCGTCCAGGTCGACGTAGACGGCACCAGGGATGTGCCCGTCCGCGTAATCGGCCCGGCCGTCGAAGGGCGGCTCGCCGGCCGCCTTGGCCACGCTGAGCTGCCAGCGGACGTCGAGCAGCACGGGCGGGCGCTGTCCCGCGAGGTCGCCGGCGAGTTCGGAAGCGGAGATGATGGCGTTCATGGCCACCATCCTTGCGCACGGGGTGGCCGCTTCGTCCGTGTCCGGCTACTCTGCTCGGCCGGACAGGCCCGATCACGAGGCGTACGGGTTCGGGCACATGCTGTACAGCCGATCGACGTCCGTCGGCAATCGCACGGAAACGGACGGGAAACCGCACACCGGGCATCCTCCTCGCGTGCGGCGCGCCCGGAGCGCACGGCAGCACAGGGGGTGCGAGCATCGGCACGGGGATCCGAAGAGCGGAAGCGACGCGGCCACCACGAGGGGTCGAGGAGAGAGTGACGATGACCGAGGCACGGGGGTCGGCCGGCCCGAACGGCGAGACGCACGCTCGGCACGCGCCCGGCACGCCCTGCTGGGTGAGTCTGATGGTGCACGGTCTGGCCGCGACCCAGGAGTTCTACGGTTCGCTGTTCGGCTGGGACTTCGAGCCGGGCCCCCAGCAGCTCGGCCCGTATGTGCGGGCCCTGCTCGACGGATACGACGTGGCGGGCATCGGTCAGCTGCCGCCCGACCGCCATCTGCCCATCGCCTGGACGCCCTACCTCGCCTCGGACGACGTGGACCTGACCGCCGAGACGGTACGGCTGTGCGGCGGCACGATCGGGGTGGGGCCCCTGGACGCCGCCGAGGCGGGCCGCCTCGCCATCGGCTCGGACCCTTCCGGCGCGGTCTTCGGCATCTGGCAGACGGCGCAGCTGCGCGGCACGGCCATCACGGGCGTGCCCGGCACCCCCGCCTGGAACGAGCTCGTGACCTTCGAGTCGGCGAGCGTCGCCAAGTTCTACGAGACGGTCTTCGGTTACGAGGAGGAGCCGATGGTCTCCGCCGACTTCGACTACGTGACCCTGCACATCGAGGGCCGTCCGGTCGCCGGCATCCACGGCGTCGGCAGCGCCCTGCCCCGCGACCGGGGCCCGCACTGGATGACGTACTTCGAGGTCGCCGACACGGACGACGCGGTGACCCGCCTGGTCGACCTGGGCGGCCACGTCCTGAAGTCCCCACGCGACAGCGCGCACGGCCGGGTGGCCACGGTGTCGGATCCCGAAGGGGCCCGGTTCTCCCTGATCCAGAGCCCGCACTGAGACGGCTGGGCCGGCCGGGCCGCGGAAAGGTCTCTGCTACCTAGACCTGCGACACCGGCAGTACGTCCGGGGACAGCGCCGCCGCCCGGGCCGACGCCGCCGTCATGCGGCGGCGGTGATGGCGGCGGCACAGGACCTCGTAGCCGATGGCGTCCGCCTGGTTGACGTCGCCGACGACCACCTGGGCGCCCTCGACGACCATCGCGCCGCCTATCGTGCGTGCGTTGTGCGTGGCGCGGGCACCGCACCAGCACAGGGCCTCGACCTGCAACACCTCTACCCGGTCGGCGAGTTCGACCAGGCGCTGGGAGCCCGGGAAGAGCTTGGAGCGGAAGTCGGTCGTGATGCCGAAGGCGTAGACGTCCAGGCCCAGGTCGTCGACCACGCGCGCGAGTTGGTCGATCTGCTCCGGCGCCAGGAACTGCGCCTCGTCGGCGATGACGTAGTCCGCGCGGCCGCCCTGCGAGAGGTGGTCGACGAGGTAGACGTAGAGGTCCTGGCCGTCCTCGACCTCCACCGCGTCCGTCACCAGGCCGAGGCGGGAGGAGAGCTTCCCCTCGCCCGCGCGGTCGTCGCGCGTGAAGATCATGCCCGCCAGTCCGCGTGCCGAGCGGTTGTGCTCGATCTGGAGAGCCAGCGTGGACTTCCCGCAGTCCATCGTTCCGGAGAAGAACACCAGCTCGGGCATGGGGAGTTGAGCACCTTTCGGCAAGGAGTGGCTACGGGCGGGGCGTCAGGTACGGGCGGGCTTCAGGAGCGTACTTCGAGCAGGGGGACCAGCTGTTCGGCAGGGGTCATCGAACCGTGGTTGCCGACCATCGCCGACTCCTTCGGCTCCCGCTCGGAGGCGATGATCAGGACGTCGTCGCGCGCGGCCGCGATCACGTCGCCGAGGCGCGCGTACACCCGGTCGTCGATGTGCGGGCCGAACCAGCCCGCCGCGATCGCCTCGTCCCGCGAGGCCACCCAGAACTGCTCGCCGAGGACCTCGCGCCAGCAGATCAGTACGTCGCTCTCGGCGCCCGGCACCGCGTACACGTGGCGGGCACGGCCCTCGCCGCCGAGCAGAGCGACCCCGGCGCGCAGCTCCCAGTCCTCGTCGAAGTCGATGCGGTGCTGCTCGTCGAAGGGGACGTCGATCATGCCGTGGTCGGCGGTGACGTACAGCGCGGTGCGCGGCGGGAGTTGCTCGGCGAGGCGCTGGACGAGCCGGTCGACGTACATGAGCTGGCCGCGCCAGGTGTCGGAGGCGACGCCGAAGCGGTGGCCGGCACCGTCGAGCTCGGCGTAGTACGTGTAGACCAAGGAGCGGTCGCCGGCGGCCAGTTGCTCGGCCGCGAGGTCCATGCGGTCCTCGCCGGACAGCCGCCCGTAAAACGTTCCGCCACTGAGCGCGACCTTGGTCAGCGGGGTGTTCTCGAAGGTCGGCGACGACACCTGGGCGGCGTGCACACCCGCGTCATGGGCCAGTTGGAAGACGGTGGGATACGGCTGCCATGCGCGCGGCGAGGTCCACGGCTGCCAGCGCAGCTGGTTCATCAGCTCGCCGGTCTCCGGGTTGCGCGCGGTGTAGCCGGGCAGGCCGTGCGCGCCCGGCGGCAGGCCGGTGCCGACGGAGGCGAGGGAGGTCGCGGTCGTCGCCGGGTAGCCGGTGGTCAGCGGGCGGCCGGTGCCACCGCGCGAGCTGCTCATCAGGGCGTGCAGGAAGGGCGCCTCGTCCGGGTGCTCCTTCAGCTGTTCCCAGCCCAGGCCGTCGATCAGGAACACGCAGTTCCGGTCGGCGGGGGTCAGCTCGGTGATCGCCGCCGTCGTGCCGGGCACGCCCATGCCGGCGGCCAGGGTCGGCAGGAGGTCGGCGAGGGAGCCGCGGCCGTACTCGGGCAGCGGTGCGGAGTCGACGGCGAGGGGTTCGGGGTGGGCGTCCCAGGGGGCGGCGTGGACCATTATCGGGTGGTGTCCGCGGTCGCCTCGGAGAGCGACTGGGCGAAGGCGAGGGCCTGGCGCACCGTCTCCGGTCCGTCGCCGGCCTCGCTGACGCGCAGGCTGAGGTCGTCCGCCGTGGAGTTGCCCGTGTACCCGTGGTCGGCCTCGCAGTTGGGGTCGCCGCAGGCGGCGGGCTCGAGGTCGATGCGGGAGACGGCGCCCCAGCCGATGGTGAGGACGACCTCGCGGGGCAGCGTGCCCACCGTGTACTGCTCCGGGTTGGCGACCACGCGGCTGACCACGACCGACGAGATCCGGCCGAGCTTCACGGACTCCGTCGAGGTCGTGGCGTACGGCGTCGGGGAGGTGCTGTCGGCCGCCTGCTCGTCGGTGTGGCTGACGATGAAGCGGTTGCCGGTGAGGACGAGCACCGTGACGTGCCGCCGCACCTCGTTCTGGTCGAACGTCGTCTCCTGGTGGACCAGGTACGACCGGATGGAGTCGCCGCCCACGGCGGCCTCCACCGCCTCGGCCACGAGGGCCGGGTAGTAGCCGCTGCGCTCGATCGCCGCTCGCAGCCCCTGGGTCGTCGTACTGGTCTTGGCCATGACGTCCATCCTACGGTGGCCCGCTGACTGCGAGGCACCGCTCATGGCTGTCTCGGTACACGTCTCAGTAGACGGGAAGTGTGCGCGGGCCGAGGTCGTCGCGGGCGGGCGGGGGCGCGAGGCGCACGGAGGCGCCGAGAACGCTCAGACCGCGCGGTGCGACGACGACCGGCTCCAGGGTCACCGCCACGACCTCCGGGTGGTCGTCGACCAGGCGTGAGACGCGCAGCAGCAGCTCTTCCAGCGCAGGGGTGTCGACGGGTGTGGAGCCGCGCCAGCCGAACAGGAGCGGTGCCGTCCGGATCGACCGGATCAGGGAGGTCGCCTCCCGGTCGGTGACCGGGATCAGGCGGTGCGCCATGTCGCCGAGCAGCTGGGAGGCGGCTCCGGCGAGCCCGAAGGAGAGCACCGCGCCGGCGGCCGGATCGATCACGGCCCGTACGACGGTGTCGACGCCCCGCGGTGCCATCCCCTGCACGACCGGCCGCAGCTCCTCCGGCTTTCCGAACAGCTCGGTCAACTCGGCGTACGCCCGCCGCAGTTGCTCCTCGTCCGCGAGATCCAGTCGTACGCCGCCCAGGTCGGCGCGGTGGCGCAGGTGCGGGGCGGTGGCCTTGAGGGCGACGGGGTAGTCGAGGGTCTCGGCGGCCCGGACGGCGTCGTCGGGGGTGAACGCGGGGACCGCTCTGCGTACGGCGATGCCGTACCGCCCGAGCAGTTCGCAGGTCTCCTCGGTGCCGAGCGTGAGGCCCTGTCCGCGCGCGAGCATGCCGTCGATGAGCTGCGCGGCGCCCTTCTCGTCGATGTCCTCGTACTCGGGCACCTTGCCGGGGTCGGCGCTGTCGCGCCGCCACTGGGCGTACTTGACGGCTTCGGCGAGGGCGCGGACGGCGCGCTCGGCGGCGGGGTAGGCGGGAATGAGGCGGGACTCGGACGGGACGCTCTCGGCGCGGCCCGGCTGTGCCGCCGGTGTCGTGGGGGGCAGCATCTGCGAGGGGCGGAGCCGGGTGCCGGCGGGTGGGCCCGAACCGGCCTGGGGTGCGGTGCTCGCCGCGGCCGACAGTGCTTCCGCGAGCCCGCCGAGCTCCACGTGCACCACCAGGACGGGCTTGCCGGGGACGGCCTCCGCGGCCGACCTCAGGGCCTCCGCCAGCTCCGCGTCGCCGGGCGACACCTCACCGATCGCCGGGATCGCGGTGACGACCACCGCGTCGCACGAGTCGTCCCCGAGCGCCCGCAGCAGCGCGGCGTGGAAGTCCTCGGCCGAGGCCCCGGTCGTCAGGTCCAGCGGCCTGAGCGGCCTGAGCCCCTCGGAGAGACAGGCGTCGTACGTCAGCAGCCCCAGCGACTCGGAGTTCCCCAGGATCGCCACCCGGGGTCCCGTCGGCAGCGGCTGGCGGGCGAGCAGCAACCCCGCGTCGACCAGCTCGGTGATCGTGTCGACGCGGATCACCCCGGCCTGCCTGAGCAGCGCGGACACTGTCGCGTGCGGCAGCTGCGTCGCTCTTACGGCATGCCCCTGCGGGGCGGAGCCGGCGCCCTGGACCACGACCAGCGGCTTCGCGGCGGCCGTGCGTCGCGCGAGGCGGGTGAACTTGCGCGGGTTGCCGATGGACTCGAGGTACATGAGGACGACGTCGGTGTCCGGGTCGTCGTACCAGTACTGGATGAGGTCGTTGCCGGACACGTCCGCGCGGTTGCCGGACGACACGAAGGTGGAGACGCCCGTGACCCCGGTGACGCCGCCGCCGCGCCGGTGCAGCCGGGACAGCAGCGCGATGCCGATGGCACCGGACTGGGCGAACAGACCGATCCGCCCGGGGCGCGGCATCTCGGGGGCGAGGGAGGCGTTCAGCCGTACACCGGGGGATGTGTTGACGATCCCGAAGGCGTTCGGCCCGATGATCCGCATGCCGTACGTGCGCGCGTGCCGGACGAGTTCGCGCTGGCGCTCGCGCCCGTCGGGGCCGCTCTCGGCGTACCCCGCGGAGACGACGACGATGCCCTGCACGCCGTGCTCGCCGCACTCGGTGACGGCCTCGGGGACGTGCTCGGCCGGCACGGCGACGACCGCGAGGTCGACGGGGCCGTCGATGTCCCGCACCGAGCGGTACGCGGGAACCGAGTCGAGCTCCTTGACGTCCTCGGGGAGGGCCTTGTTCACGGCGTACAGCCGCCCGGTGAAGCCGGCGTCCCGGATGTTGTCGAGGATGCTGCGGCCCACTCCCCCGGGTGTCCGGCCGGTACCGACGACGGCGACCGAGCCGGGCACCAGCAGCCGCTGCACGGACCGCGCCTCGGCCCGTTGCTCGCGCGCGTACTGCACGGCGAGCGAGCGGTCGGTGGGTTCGAGGTCGAACTCCAGGCGTACGACGCCGTCCTCGAAGCTGCGCTTCTGGGTGTACCCGGCGTCCATGAACACCTTGATCATCTTGGTGTTGGCGGGCAGCACCTCGGCGGCGAAGCGGCGGATGCCGCGCTCCCGGGCGACCGCGCCGATGTGTTCGAGGAGGGCGGAGGCGACGCCGCGTCCCTGGTGGGCGTCCTGGACGAGGAAGGCGACCTCGGCCTCGTCGGCGGGCGACGACGCGGGCATGCCATCGGCGCCGATGCGGTCATAGCGTACGGTGGCGATGAACTCGCCGCCGATGGTGGCCGCGAGTCCCACCCGGTCCACAAAGTCGTGGTGCGTGAAGCGGTGGACGTCCTTTGCGGACAGACGCGGGTAGGGCGCGAAGAAGCGGTAGTACTTCGACTCGTCCGACACCTGCTCGTAGAAGCTGACCAGGCGCTCGGCGTCATCAACGGTGATGGGCCGGATGCGTGCAGTGCCGCCGTCGCGCAGCACCACGTCGGCCTCCCAGTGGGCGGGGTACTCGTGCCGGTCCGGCGAGGTCTGCATGGGCCCCAGAGTACGGCTCGCGTCCGACAACGGCGCGAGGCAGTCTGTGGAGAACGCACAGCAGTCCGTGGAGAACGCAAGAGGACGGGAGTCGGGCCGAGGCCGCGGTCCGACCACTCACTCCGGACGGTACGAAGGACCGCTCCGGGCATGCTTCACGTGTGGGAAACTGGTCTAGACAACCCTGAGACAGTGAAGGGCAGCATCACATGGCTGAGCGCCGCGTCAACGTCGGCTGGGCCGAGGGCCTCCACGCCCGCCCCGCTTCCATCTTCGTCCGGGCCGCCACGGCCGCAGGTATCCCGGTGACGATCGCCAAGGCCGACGGCAACCCCGTCAACGCGGCCTCCATGCTGGCGGTCCTGGGCCTGGGCGCCCAGGGCGGCGAGGAGATCGTCCTCGCCTCCGACGCCGAGGGTGCGGACGTCGCCCTCGACCGTCTGGCGAAGCTGGTCTCCGAAGGCCTTGAGGAGCTCCCCGAGACCGTCTGATCAAGGCATCACAGAAGGGCTCGTCCGAATTATCGGGCGAGCCCTTCGCATTTCCCGTGGCGGGACTGCAGAATTCTCGGTCGCGGGCAGCAGAAATAATCCCCCGCGAATTGTCTTCTCTTTGTATACGGCGCCCGTGTTAATGCCGCAGGCTCGACATGTTTACGGGATGTTGCGAGTTCCTCACACCGTTCGCGCGGTCCGGGCCGCCGAAGCGCAGCCGGTGCACCGCACTCGAGCGCTCGGTGTGCAGCGTCGTCACCGCCCGCGCGCGCTCACTGTCGCCGCGGGCCACGGCGTCGACGATCGCGCCGTGCTCCGCCCAGGACTCCACGGGGTTGGCGGGCGCCTCCACGGCGTACATCCAGGCGATCTTGTGCCGCAGCTGGGTCAGCATCGAGGTCAGGGCGGGGCTGCCGGAGGCCTGGGCGAGCGTCTCGTGGAACCAGCCCCCCAGGGAGCGCAGATCCTCGCTGTTGCCCCTCCTGGCCCGCTCCTGGCCCAGTCTGACCAGACCGCGCAGGACCTTCAGGTGGGCCTCGGTGCGCCGCTGGGCGGCCCGGGAGGCGCCCAGCGGCTCCAGCAGCATGCGCATCTCCAGCAGGTCGGCGGCCTCCTGCTCGGTCGGTTCCGCCACGCACGCGCCCGCGTGCCGCCGGGTCACCACGAAGCCCTCGGCCTCCAGGGTGCGCAGGGCCTCGCGCACGGGGACGCGCGAGACGCCGTAGCGGCGCGCGAGCAGTTCCTCGGTGAGCCGGCTGCCGCGCTCGTAGACACCGGCGACGATGTCGTCCCGGATCGCCGTGCACACCGAGTGCGCCGGAATACGCATGACCGACCTCCGACTTAATCCCCGTGAAACGTCGATGATTGACGTGTGTTCCGTGACTCTATTGCACGGAGCCGGAATTTCCGACGGCGGGCCGGAATCCATGGATATTTTTTGGACAGCAAGGCGACAGAAACGACGAAACCCCGGCTCGGGGAGCCGGGGTTTCAGGAGATCTTGCGGCCCGTCGTCAGACGTTCACGCCGTGCGAGCGCAGGTAGGCGACGGGGTCGATGTCCGAGCCGTACTCGGGGGTCGTACGGGCCTCGAAGTGCAGGTGCGGTCCGGTGACGTTGCCGGTCGCGCCGGAGAGGCCGATCTGCTGGCCCGGGGTGACCTGCTGGCCGACCGAGACACCGATGGACGACAGGTGGCCGTACTGGGTGTACGTGCCGTCGTTCATCTTGATCACGATCTGGTTGCCGTAGGACCCGCCCCAGCCGGTCTCGACGACGGTGCCGGAGCCCACCGCGTGGACGGTGGTGCCGCTCGCGGCGTGGAAGTCGATGCCCGTGTGGCTGCCGGAGGACCACAGGGAGCCGCCGGTCTTGTAGCCCGTCGAGACGTACGAGTTGGATATCGGCGCGACGAACGTGTTGAGGCGCTTGCGTTCGGCCTCGCGGGCGGCACGCTCCTTGGCCTCGCGCTCCTGCTTGGCCTTCGCGGCGGCCTTCTCGCGCGCGGCCTCCGCGGCCGCCTTCTTGAGCGCGGCCTCCTCGGCGGCCTGCTTCTGGGCATCGGCCTGGGCGTCGATCTTGTCGGCGAGCGTGTCGCCGATGGTGATGACGGGAGTGAGGCCGGTCTGCTCGACAGAGGTCTCGGCGGCGAGTGCGGGGGCGGCCAGGGCACCGACGACGCCGGTGGTGGCGAGGGCCGCGACGCCGGCGGCGCGCTTGGTGGTGCGGTGCGTCCGGCTGGGACGACGGTGCTTCCCGGTGGCGCGGGTGAACGCCATGTAGTGGCTTGTCCTTTCCTTCCTTCTCGCCTACCGGGTTAGCTGACGGGTTCGGAGCAGGAAGGTCTCCTACGGACCCCCTCGCTGCGCGCGCGGGCGTCCGATTCACCCCAGGGACTGCGATGGGTCCCCGGCTCCCCTGGCTCGCGCCGTACGGGGACTCGGCGATGGCTGTCCGGTGCCGCGGGTGCGGCGCGGTGCCTGACGGACAGCCCGGACGACGCTAAGCGGGGCCGCTTTCAATTCCCAAACGGATCAGGGTCTTTGTAGCGCATCCCACAGGGCAAACAGGAAGCTCTCCTTCAATTCTCTTTCAATTCGGACATAAGAGGGCCCTGGTGACTCATCAGTCACCAGGGCCCCCACGCGCGCGTGCAGCTGACTAGTGCTCTACTCGGCTGCCACGACGGTGACTTGGCCGATGCCGAGGGCCTCGACGGGCTCCTTGATCTGCGCCGCGTCACCGACGAGGACGGTCACCAGGCGGTCCACCGGGAAGGCGCTCACGGCGGCCGCGGTGGCCTCCACGGTGCCGGTCGCGGCGAGCTGCTGGTACAGCGTCGCCTGGTAGTCGTCGGGCAGGTGCTGCTCGACCTGGTCGGCCAGCGTGCTCGCGACGGCCGCCGCGGTCTCGTACTTCAGCGGCGCCACCCCGACGAGGTTCTGTACGGCGACGTCGCGCTCGGCGTCGGTGAGACCGCCCTCGGCGAGCGTGCGCAGCACCGTCCACAGGTCCTGAAGTGCCGGGCCGGTGTTGGGGGTGTCGACGGAGCCGCTGATGGCGAGCATCGAGGCGCCCGAGCCGTCCGGCGCGGACCTGAGGACCTGGCCGAACGCGCGCACACCGTAGGTGTAGCCCTTCTCCTCGCGCAGGACGCGGTCCAGGCGGGAGGTGAGGGTGCCGCCCAGGCAGTACGTGCCGAGGACCTGCGCAGGCCACACGCGGTCGTGCCGGTCGGGGCCGACGCGGCCGATGAGCAGCTGCGTCTGTACGGCGCCGGGACGGTCCACGATGATGACGCGCCCGTTGTCGTCGGCGGTCACCGGCGGGACGGGACGGGGTTCGGCCTTGGAGCCCGTCCACTCGCCGAGGGTCTCGCCGAGCAGCGCGTCCAGGTCGATGCCGGTGAGGTCGCCGACGACGACCGCGGTGGCCGTGGCGGGCCGGACGTGCCGGTCGTAGAAGGCCCGTACGGCCGCGGAGTCGATCTTCTCGACGGTCTCCTCGGTGCCCTGGCGCGGGCGGGACATGCGCGAGGTCGTCGGGAACAGCTCCTTGGAGAGCTCCTTGGCGGCGCGACGGGAGGGGTTGGCCAGCTCGTGCGGGATCTCGTCGAGGCGGTTGCGGACGAGCCGCTCGACCTCGCTGTCGGCGAACGCGGGCGCCCTGAGGGCGTCGGCGAGCAGTCCGAGCGCCTTGCCGAGGCGGGAGGCCGGCACTTCGAGGCTGATCCGGACGCCGGGGTGGTCGGCGTGCGAGTCGAGGGTGGCGCCGCAGCGCTCCAGCTCGGCGGCGAACTCCTCGGCGGAGTGCTTGTCGGTGCCTTCGGAGAAGGCGCGCGCCATGATCGTGGCGACGCCGTCGAAGCCGGCCGGTTCGGCGTCCAGGGGCGCGTCCAGGAGCACCTCCACGGCGACGACCTGCTGGCCGGGGCGGTGGCAGCGCAGCACGGTCAGGCCGTTGTCGAGCGCGCCGCGCTCGGGTGCCGGGAAGGCCCACGGCTTGGCCTCGCCCGCCTGGGGCTGCGGGTGGAACTGCATCGTGGCGAGCTCGGTCACTTGGCCGCCTCCTCGTTGTTGTCGCCGGCTTCGACCGTGGCCTCGGCCTCGGGGTCTTCGGGCGGGTCCGCGTCCTCGGCGATCTCTCCCGAGACCGGCTCGTAGACCAGCACCGCACGGTTGTCGGGCCGCAGGCGGGCCTTGGCAACCTCCTGGACCTCCTCCGGCGTCACCTCCAGGACGCGCTGTACGGCGGTCAGGGCGAGCTGCGGGTCGCCGAACAGGACGGCGAACCGGCACAGTTCGTCGGCGCGGCCCGCGACCGTGCCGAGCCGGTCCAGCCACTCGCGCTCCAACTGGGCCTGGGCGCGCTCCATTTCCTCGGCCGTGGGGCCCTCCTCGGCGAACCGGGCGAGCTCCTCGTCGATGGCGGTCTCGATGACCGGCACCTCGACGTCACCGGAGGTCTTCACGTCCAGCCAGCCCAGAGAGGGCGCTCCGGCCAGCCGCAGCAGGCCGAACCCGGCCGCGACGGCCGTACGGTCGCGCCGTACGAGCCGGTTGTAGAGGCGCGAGGACTCGCCGCCGCCGAGGACGGTGAGTGCGAGGTCGGCCGCGTCGCACGCGCGCGTGCCGTCGTGCGGAAGCCGGTAGGCCGCCATCAACGCGCGCGCGGGAACCTCCTCCTCGACGACCTCGCGCAGCTGCTCACCGATGACGTCCGGGAGGGAGCCGTCGCGGGGCGCGGGCTTCCCGTCGTGCGCGGCGATGGAGCCGAAGTACTTCTCGATCCAGGCGAGCGTCTGCTCCGGATCGATGTCGCCGACGACCGACAGGACGGCGTTGCCCGGCGCGTAGTACGTGCGGAAGAACGCGCGCGCGTCCTCCAGAGTCGCCGCGTCCAGGTCGGCCATCGAGCCGATCGGGGTGTGGTGGTAGGGGTGGCCCTCCGGGTAGGCGAGGGCGGTGAGCTTCTCGAACGCCGTGCCGTACGGCACGTTGTCGTAGCGCTGCCGGCGCTCGTTCTTCACGACGTCCCGCTGGTTCTCCATGGACTCGTCGTCGAGGGCGGCGAGCAGGGAGCCCATGCGGTCGGCCTCCAGCCAGAGGGCGAGCTCCAGCTGGTGCGTGGGCATGGTCTCGAAGTAGTTGGTGCGCTCGAAGCTGGTGGTGCCGTTGAGCGAACCGCCCGCGCCCTGGACCAGTTCGAAGTGCCCGTTGCCCTTGACCTGTCCCGAGCCCTGGAACATCAGGTGCTCGAAAAGGTGAGCCAGACCGGTGCGTCCCTTGACTTCGTGGCGCGAACCGACGTCGTACCAGAGGCACACCGCCGCGACCGGGGTCAGGTGGTCCTCGGAGAGCACCACGCGCAGGCCGTTGGCCAGGCGGTGCTCGGTCGCTGTCAGGCCTCCGGAGCCTGCCTGGTCTGTGGCCGTGTGACCCATGGGCATGTACGTCCCTTCGATCGCGGATGCGGTGGTTGAAACCGCGGTTTTCCTGCCGGTCCTGCCACTGTATGCAAGCGTGCGCGGCCTCGGCGAAGTTCCCGCAGGACGTACGCCCACAGCGGATCGCGTAGCCTTCGGCCACGCCGGGAACCGAGGCCGACACCAGGTCCTCGTCCGCGTTGTCAGTGCCGCGGTCCACAATGGTCGCGTCAGAACCCGTTCACGCTTCAGCAAGGAGCCGGCAGCGATGGCCCGCCGCAGCACGAAGACCCCGCCGCCCGACGACTCGTTCGAGGAGCGGATCCTCGACATCGACGTCGTCGACGAGATGCAGGGCTCCTTCCTCGAGTACGCGTACTCGGTCATCTACTCCCGAGCCCTGCCCGACGCCCGCGACGGCCTCAAGCCGGTGCACCGCCGCATCGTCTACCAGATGAACGAGATGGGGCTGCGCCCCGACCGCGGGTACGTGAAGTGCGCGCGCGTGGTCGGCGAGGTCATGGGTAAGTTGCACCCGCACGGCGACGCGTCGATCTACGACGCCCTGGTGCGCATGGCCCAGCCGTTCTCCATGCGCGTACCGCTCGTCGACGGGCACGGCAACTTCGGCTCGCTGGGCAACGACGACCCGCCGGCCGCCATGCGGTACACCGAGTGCCGCCAGGCCCAGGCGACGAGCCTGATGACGGAGTCGATCGACGAGGACACGGTCGACTTCGCGCCCAACTACGACGGCCAGGAGCAGGAGCCGGTGGCGCTGCCCGCCGCGTTCCCGAACCTGCTGGTGAACGGCTCCTCGGGCATCGCGGTCGGCATGGCGACGAACATGCCCCCGCACAACCTCTCCGAGGTCATCGCGGCCGCCCGCCACCTGATCCGCTACCCGAACGCGGATCTGGACACCCTGATGAAGCACGTCCCGGGCCCCGACCTGCCCACCGGCGGCCGGATCGTCGGCCTCTCCGGCATCAGGGACGCGTACGAGACGGGCCGCGGCACGTTCAAGATCCGGGCCACGGTCGAGGTCGAGACCGTCACCGCCCGCCGCAAGGGCCTGGTCATCACCGAACTGCCCTTCACGGTCGGCCCGGAGAAGGTGATCGCCAAGATCAAGGACCTGGTCGGCTCCAAGAAGATCCAGGGCATCGCCGACGTCAAGGACCTCACCGACCGCGCGCACGGCCTGCGCCTGGTCATCGAGATCAAGAACGGCTTCGTGCCCGAGGCCGTTCTGGAGCAGCTCTACAAGCTGACGCCGATGGAGGAGTCCTTCGGCATCAACAACGTGGCGCTGGTCGACGGCCAGCCGCTCACGCTCGGCCTCAAGGAGCTCCTCGAGGTCTACCTCGACCACCGCTTCGAGGTCGTGCGCCGCCGCAGCGAGTTCCGCCGCACCAAGCGCCGCGACCGGCTGCACCTGGTGGAGGGCCTGCTGACCGCGCTCGTCGACATCGACGAGGTCATCCGCCTGATCCGCTCCAGCGAGAACAGCGCGCAGGCTAAGGAGCGCCTGATGGAGCGCTTCTCCCTGTCGGAGATCCAGACCCAGTACATCCTCGACACGCCGCTGCGCCGTCTCACCAAGTACGACCGCATCGAGCTGGAGTCGGAGAAGGACAGGCTCAACGCGGAGATCGCGGAGCTGACCCGGATCCTCGAGTCGGACGCGGAGCTGCGCAAGCTGGTCTCCTCCGAACTGGCCGCGGTGGCAAAGAAGTTCGGCACCGAGCGGCGTACGGTCCTGCTGGAGGCGTCGGGCGCTCCCGCGGCCGCCGTACCGCTGCAGGTCGCGGACGACCCGTGCCGGGTCCTGCTGTCCTCCACGGGTCTGCTGGCCCGTACGGCCAACGGCGAGCCCTTCCCGGAGGACGCCCGCGCCAAGCGTGTGAAGCACGACGTGATCGTCTCGGCGGTCCCGGCGACGGCGCGCGGCGAGATCGGCGCGGTCACCTCGTCCGGCCGGCTGCTGCGGATCAACGTCGTCGACCTCCCGCAGCTGCCGGACACGGCATCGGCGCCGAACCTCTCGGGCGGTGCCCCCCTCTCGGAGTTCCTCTCCCTGGAGGACGACGAGACGGCGGTCTGCCTGATCACCCTCGACGAGTCCTCCCCCGGCCTCGCCCTCGGCACCGAACAGGGCGTCGTCAAGCGTGTGGTGCCCGACTACCCGTCCAACAAGGAGGAGCTGGAGGTCATCACGCTCAAGGAGGGCGACCGGATCGTCGGCGCGGTGGAGCTGCGCACCGGTGAGGAGGACCTCGTCTTCATCACGGACGACGCCCAACTGCTGCGCTACCAGGCCTCGCAGGTCCGTCCCCAGGGCCGTCCGGCGGGCGGCATGGCGGGCATCAAGCTCACCGAGGGCGCGAAGGTGATCTCCTTCACGGCGGTGGACCCGGCGGCCGAAGCGGTCGTGTTCACGGTCGCGGGCTCGCGCGGCACGCTCGACGACTCGGTCCAGACGACGGCCAAGCTGACCCCGTTCGACCAGTACCCGCGCAAGGGTCGCGCCACCGGCGGTGTGCGCTGCCAGCGGTTCCTGAAGGGCGAGGACTGCCTGTCCCTGGCCTGGGCGGGCGCCGTCCCGGCCAAGGCGGCGCAGAAGAACGGCACCCCGGCCGACCTCCCCGAGATCGACCCCCGCCGCGACGGCTCGGGCGTGTCCCTGGCGAAGACGGTGTCGGTGGTGGCCGGACCTGTCTAGGCGGGCTCCACGGGATCCTCGTCCGGATCCTGTACGTAGCGCAGGACGCCCCACATGCCGTGCTCGTCGACGGTGTGCGGGGCGTCGCTCTTGCACGCCTCCAGTTCCTTGCCGAGCGCGGGCGCATCGATGCCGGAGCCGATGAGGACAAGCTGGGTCAGGCGCGCGTCGCCGCCTGCCCAGGGCTCCGGATAGAACCGCAGGAAGCGCCCCACGGCATGCACGGCGTAGCGGTTGCGGACGTCGTGCGCCCCGAAGTCGACGTACCCCTTGATCCGGTACAGCCCCTCGGGTCGGCTGTCGAGGAACTCCATCAACCGGCGCGGATCCATGGGCGTTTCGGTGGCGAAGGAGAGGCTGTCGTACGCGGCGTGGAGGTGGCCGTCGTGGTCGTGCGCGCTGTCACTGTCGTGATCGTGGTCGTGCAGGTCGTCGAAGGACAGCTGCCCGATGCGCTCCTCGCTCGGCCTGCAGTCGAAGAGGAACTCGGGGTCGATACGGCCGTAGGAGGCGGGCACGACGGCGGCACGGTCGACGAGGGACCGCACCAGCCCGAGGACCCGCTCGCCGTCGCCGGCCCGGTCGAGCTTGTTGACGACGACCAGGTCGGCGAGGGCGAGATGCCGGTCGACCTCGGGATGCTTCGCGCGGGTGTCGTCGAACTCGGCGGCGTCGACCACCTCGACGAGGCCGCCGTACACGATCCCCGGATGTTCGCTGGCGAGCAGCATGCGGACGAGTTCCTGGGGTTCGGCCAGCCCGCTCGCCTCGATGACGATGACGTCGATGCCGGCGGCGGGCCGGGCGAGCCGTTCGAGATACAGATCGAGCTCGCTCGCGTCGACGGCACAGCACAGACAGCCGTTCCCGAGCGACACGGTGGAGTCGCCGAGCGCACCCGCGACGGCCATGGCATCGATCTCGATGGCACCGAAGTCATTGACGATGGCCCCGATACGGCTGCCTCCGCTGCGGTGGAGGAGGTGGTTGAGGAGGGTGGTCTTGCCGGAACCGAGAAAACCGGCGAGGACGACGACCGGGATCTGCCGAAGGCTGGGGCTCGGCTGGCTCAACGTGCGACCTCTCTGACACCGACGCGTGCACCGGATCGCGAGCCCGGCGCACGTACGAGGATTGAATGCCGAACCAGGATACGAGCCGGAAGAATCACTGCGAAGTGAACGATTGTTAGCTGCACTTGCGGGGCAGACGTTGGGCAAGGCGCCGGAGTGTGCGACCCTCGCATCCCTCCGTGCGCCTCCTCTCCGCCTCCCTGCCGATCAGAGCCGCTCGGCACCCTGGGAGACGGCAAGCGCCGCCCACCGCTCGCCGGTCCCCATCAGTCGACCCGCACCCCGACGACCGGCGGACGGACGCCTGATTCGGGGGTTGACATGGCCACACAGAAGCGCGGAGCACGTGGATGGGGGGCGATCGCCGCGGCAGGCTTGGGCCTGGCGTCGGGAGCGCTGGGAGCCTTGGCCGCGCAGCGACAGGTCATCGACTCGCTACGCGCACGTGTGGAGCATCTGGAGCAGTCTGCACAGGCCCAACGCGACGTCAACATCGCTCAGCAGCAGCGCCTGCACTGGGAACTACTGAGCAAGGCCATGGACGACCCCGAACTCGCCGAGGTGCTCGACACCTACGAGGAGCCGGTCTCCGCCAAGAAGCAGCGTCAGTTCCTCTTCGCCAACGCCCTTTACACCAACGCTCTCTGCTACTACCGCATCGGCAACATCAGCCGTGCTGAATTCTTCGGATTTGTCCGCGGCGCCCTGCAGAATCCAATCTTCAGGGAGTACTGGTACGCGACTCGACCTCATCGGGCCACACTGATCGACACATCCGAGGAAGCGGAACTTGGACAAATGGTTGACGATCTCCTGCAGCAACTCGAGGAGACGGACAGCGACGAGTGGTGGGTGGTCGGCGAACCCCCCGCCGACTAGGCCTGCCGGACGCACCATCGGGCGGCAAGTTCCGTCCCTCGATGCGCCATTCCGGATGCATCACACAGTCGGGCGATAACGAACTGGCAAATTCGCGCGTTTCCCCTGGTGCCAACAGGGTTGACTGCTCCGCGATCGCGTCAAGGGTCGACCCCCATTGAACCGTCGCTCCATGCCGCTCGGTCGTCGAGGCAACGGCCCCACAGGGTCGCATCGCACCGCGCAGCGCGCAGGCGCCCAGGCCTTGAGACCAAGGGGAATTTCAACAGTGAGTCAGATCATCCGTCGGCTAGGCGCTCCTCCGAAAGCTCGGGGAAGCGTGACCGGACAGAATTGCCCGGACATCTTCGAGTTGGCCGACGGCAACTTCGCCGTCATCGGAACCGATGCCACGAACGGACTGGATGCCCGACTTCCAGCCGGTACGCCCCTGACCAAGGACGACCGCATCGTCGTGGTCACGCGCGAAACCCTGATTCACGCTAAAACCGACATTCCCCTTGGCGTCGGAAGCTCTCGCATGTCCACGGCACGGCTCCGCGCCGGACTTGCACAGGCTGACGACGCCAGGCCAGCGCCCACACCTGTAAACAGGAGAGGCCAGGACCAGGTGGAACAGGTCGAAATCGTACGACGCCTCGGCACGCCGCCCCGGCAACGCCAGTCATCACCGAGCATGAGTGCAGGAACCTGCCCGGACATCTTCGAACTCAGTAACGGCGACTTCGCCGTCATCGGCGCAGAGGCCACCGAAGCGCTCGACGGGGAACTGCCCGCCGACGCTTCCCGCGCAGACTACGAGCGCATCGTCGTCATCAGCCGGGAAACCTTGATCGAGGCGAAGAAGGACATCCCCGACGCCTGATCACGTCCCCCGTCACGCCATCCTGGGCTCGGCACGAGACAGTGCCGAGCCCTTTTGCACGCCAGGCCCAGGACAGAGTCCTCAGAGTGCCCGGACCCCTGCACACTTCAGGCCATCGCCGGCACCGCCACCGGCGCCCCCGGCCCCACATACCGCGCCACCGGCCTGATGATCTTCGAATCCTCCGCCTGCTCCAGGATGTTCGCGCTCCAGCCCACCACCCGCGCCGCCGCGAACGTCGGGGTGAACATCTCTCGGGGCAGACCGCACAGTTCCATGACCACGCCGGCGTAGAACTCGACGTTCGTGTGCAGTTCGCGGCCGGGCTTCAGCTCCGTGAGGATCGACTCGACGTGGCGCTCGACCTCCACGGCGAACTCGACGCGCGGGCCGCCGAAGCTCTGCGCCAGCTCGCGGAGCATCCGTGAACGCGGGTCCTCCGTGCGGTAGATGGGATGACCGAAGCCCATGATGCGGTCGCCGGCGAGGACGCGTTCGCGGATCCAGGGGTCGATGCGGTCGCGCGTACCGATGGCGTCCAGCGTGTCCAGCGCGCGGCTGGGCGCACCGCCGTGCAGCGGACCCGAGAGCGCCCCCACGGCCCCGACGAGGCAGGCGGCCACGTCGGCTCCCGTCGACGTGATGACCCGCGCCGTGAATGTTGATGCATTGAAGCCGTGATCAATGGTTGAGATCAAGTACTGCTCGATCGCCCGGGCCCGCTTCGGGTCCGGCTCCGAACCCGTCAGCATGTAGAGGTAGTTGGCCGCGCAGGAGAGGTCGTCCCGGGGTTCCACCGGCTCGAGGCCCCGGCCCAGCCGGTGCAGTGCCGTGAGGAGTGTCGGTACGGCCGCGGCCGCCACGAGGGTGTCCCGGCGCCGGTCGGCCGCGCCGATGTCGTACACCGGCCGGAAGCCCTTCGCCGCGCCGAGCAGCGACAGTGCGGTGCGCATGCCCGCCAGCGGGCCGGACCGCCTGCTGGCCGCCGCGACGGCGGGCAGCGCCGCACGTACCTCGTCGGGCAGCCGCCGGAGGGCCGCCGTCTCGGCGACGAAGGCCGCCCGCTGCCCCGCGTCCGGCAGCTCGCCGTGGACCAGGAGGTACCAGACGTCCTCGAAGCTGCGGGTCTGCGCGAGTTCGACGGCCGAGTACTGACGGTAGTGGTAGAAGCCCTCGAGCCCTCGGACGTCCCCGATCTCGGTGTCGGTGACGACGACACCGGCGAGCCCCCGCGGTACGTCGAGGGTGACGGCTGCTGACCTGTTGATGGACATGATTCCTCCCTGGACTTGATTCGAATGTCCATGATTGACTCTGGCTCTGTCAATATTGATTAGATCAATGCATTCAATCCATACGTCTTACTGCCGATACGGTGATCCCATGCGCGATCAAGACGCCTCCGCCGACCACGCCGACCGGAGGCTGACCACCAAGGAAGCCGCCGAACTGCTGGGCGTGAAGCCCGAGACCGTGTACGCGTACGTGAGCCGCGGCCAGCTCGGCAGCCGACGTGTGCCCGGCGGCCGGGGCAGCACCTTCGACGCCAAGGAGGTGGAGGCACTCGCCCGGCGCAACAGGCGTGAGAGCAGCGGGAGTTCGACCTCGGGCGGCGAGTTGTCCGTGCGCACCCGCATCACCCTCATCGAGAAGGACCGCTACTACTTCCGGGGCGTCGACGCCACCGAACTGGCCACCCGGCACTCCTACGAAGAGGTCGCGGAGTGGCTGTGGACGGGCCGGCTGCGCCCCGGCATCGCCTTCACCGCACCGAAGGCCTCCGTCGCCGTGGCCCGCCGCGCGGTGGACGCACTGCCCGAACACACCGGCCCCACCGACCGGTTGCGCGTCGCGGCGATCGCGGCCGCGGTCGCGGACCCGCTGCGCTTCGACCTGTCCGAGGAAGCCGTGCTCGGTACCGCGCGCACCCTCATCCCCACCCTGGTCGTCGCCCTGCCGCAGAGGGGCCACCGCCGCAGCGACGAGGGCCCGCTGGCTCTCCGCCTGTGGACGCGGCTGAGCAGCCGGGACCCCGACGAGGCGTCGCTGCGTGCACTGGACACCGCGCTCGCGCTCCTCGTCGATCACGACCTGGCCGCCTCGACCCTCGCGGTGCGCGTCGCCGCGTCGGCCCGGGCGCACGCCTACGCGGCCGTCTCCGCCGGGCTCGGCGTGCTCGAGGGCCCGCTGCACGGAGCGGCCAGCGGGCTCGCCCACCGGCTGCTGCTCGACGTGCTGGACGAGGGCGACGCGGCCCCCGTGATCGCGGACGAACTGCGGGCCGGTCGTCGCATCCCGGGACTCGGCCACCGGCTCTACCCGGGCGAGGACCCACGCGCGCGTGTCCTGTTCGGCCTCCTGGAGGAGATCCCCCGCGCCGCGCCCGCCCTCGCCGCGGCCCGCGACATCGTCGCCACCACCGCCCGCCACACGCCGCTGCACGCGAACGTCGACCTTGCCCTGGCCGTGTTCACCGCGTCCGCCGGCATGCCCGCCACGGCAGGCGAGACGATCTTCGCCGTGGCCCGTACGGCGGGCTGGATCGCCCATGCGCTCGAGGAGTACGGGGAACGCCCGCTGCGCATGCGGCCGAGCGGACACTACGTCGGGCCCAAGCCGCCCCAGCCACTGCCGGAGTAGGACACCAGGGCGACCGGAAGTCGCGTCGAGCCAAGTCAGGTTAGGCTCACCTCTGTGAGTACGTGCTCAACTGTCTCCCAGGAGCTCGACGAGCCCCTTGCGGGAACCGCGGCCACCGCGCGGACCTGGCTGCTGCTGGAGCAGCCCGGCCCCTGGGGCGCCAGGGCGCTGACGTCGAGCCACCTGGATCCGGCACTCGGCCGCGCCCTGGAGGCGGCCGCCAAGGGCACGGGCGTACGCATCGCGCTCATCCGCCGCCCCGGACGGCACGCCGACTCCGGGGCGCCCACCGTGCGCCAGGTGTACGCGGCCCACACCATGCCCGGCAGGTCGTGGCTGCGCGCCGCCACGACCTGCGACCCCCGGCAACTGCTCGGCCTCGACTTCGCCGCGCTCGGCAGGGGCGAGCACCAGACCTTCGACTCGGCGCTCGGAGGACGAGCGCACACGGGAGATCCGCTCGCGCTCGTCTGCACCAACGGCAAGCGCGACCGCTGCTGCGCGCTGCTCGGCCGGCCGCTCGCGGCCGAGCTCGCCGCCTCCGGGGCGAAGGGCGTCTGGGAGGTCACCCATCTGGGTGGTCATCGCTTCTCGCCCACGCTGCTCGTCCTGCCGTTCGGATACGCGTATGGCCGCGCCGAGACCCACGCGGTCAAGGAGGTCCTGCACCGTGTCCAGGAGGGGCGGATCGTCGTGGAGGGCTGCCGCGGGAGCTCCGCCTGGGAGCGGCCCGGCCAGGCGGCCGAGCTGGCCGTGCGCGCCGCCACGCGCGAATACTCGGCGGAAGCCCTGAGTGTCGTACGGACGGACGGCGCGGCACCGCGCTGGGAGGTGACCGTCGCCCACGCGGACGGACGCCGATGGCGCGTCACGGTGGCACAGGCCACGGCGCTGCCGCCCCGTCCGGAGAGCTGCGGGACGTCGGTCCTGGGTTCCCCGGCGCGCATGGACGTGGTGGCGGTGCACGAGTCGAGGACGACCGCACTCGCGAGTTGACCCGGTCGATCAATGCACCGACCTGCGCACTCAGCATTGATCAAGAGATCCATGCCACACCCCCTACGGCAGTTCCGGCACGCCCACGTACCGTCGTGGGTATGAGCCCCACTCCCCCCGCACGCCGCCTGCGCCTCGGTCTGCCGAAGCGGGTGTTCTCGCAGGTGCTGCTGATGCAGGTGGTGATCGCCGCGGGAGTCGCGGTGCTCGCGACCGGGCTGTTCCTGGCACCGCTGAGCAAACAGCTCGACAACGAGGCGATGCGCCGGGCCCTGGCCATCGCGCAGACCACTGCGGAGCAGCCGCAGATCGCGAAGGACGTCCAGAACACCGCCCCGACCGTCGACGGACCGGTCCAGAAGGAGGCGGAGCGGATCCGCAAGGCCACGCATGCCGAGTACATCGTGGTGCTGGACTGGCGGGGCGTGCGCTGGTCGCACACGGACCCCTCGGAGATCGGCCGGAACGTCTCGACCGACCCCACGGAGGCCCTCGCCGGCAATCAGGTCATGGAGATCGACAGCGGCACCCTGGGCCGCTCGGCCCGCGGCAAGGTGCCGCTGCGCGACACCGAGGGCCAGATCATCGGGGCGGTCTCGGTCGGGATCAAGTACGACAGCGTCCGTGCCGAGCTGATCGGCGCGATCCCGGAACTGCTCGCGTACGCCGGCGGCGCGCTGGCCGTCGGTGCGCTGGCCGCCTGGGTCATCTCCCGGCGGGTCCAGCGACAGACCCGTGACCTGGCCTTCTCGGACATCTCGGCGCTGCTCGCAGAGCGCGAGGCAATGCTGCACGGCATCCGGGAGGGCGTCGTCGCCCTGGACCGCGCCGGCCGCATCCGCCTGCTGAACGACGAGGCGCACCGTCTGCTGGGCATCGACGACGAGGCCGTCGGCCGGTCCCCCGACGAGGCGCTCGGCGAGGGCCGTACGGCCGACATACTGGCCGGCCGCGTGACGGGCACCGATCTGCTCACGGTCCGCGGCCAGCGCGTCCTGGTCGCCAACCGCATGCCCACCGACGACGGCGGCGCCGTCGCCACGCTGCGCGACCGCACCGAGCTGGAGCAGCTCGGCCGGGAGCTCGACTCGACCCGCGGCCTGATCGACGCCCTGCGCGCCCAGGACCACGAGCACGCCAACCGTATGCACACCCTCCTGGGACTGCTCGAACTGGAGATGTACGACGACGCCGTGGACTTCGTCGGGGAGGTGGTCGGCGACCATCGGGCCACCGCGGAACAGGTCACCGAGAAGATCCAGGACCCGCTCCTCGCCGCGCTGCTGGTCGGCAAGGCGACGGTCGCGGCCGAGCGCGCCGTCGCCCTGTGGGTCTCGGACCGGACGCGGCTCCCGGACCGGTTGATCGACCCCAGGGGGCTCGTCACGGTCGTCGGGAACCTGGTGGACAACGCCCTCGACGCGGTCGCGGGCACGCCGCACGCGCGCGTGGAGGTCGAGTTGCACGCCGAAGGACGTACCGCTGTCCTCAGGGTGCGCGACACGGGGCCCGGAATCCCCCCGGAGCAGCGCGAGTTGGTCTTCACCGAGGGGTGGTCCACGAAGGAGCCGCCGGCGCACGGGAAGCGTGGCATCGGGCTCTCCCTGGTGCGCAGGCTCGCCGAACGGCAGGGCGGCAGCGCAACCGTGGGCGAAGCCGAGGGCGGCGGCGCGCAGTTCACCGTCGTCCTGCCCGAGGCACTGACCGAGTCGGCGCCGGAACCGGCCCTGACCGCAACCGGGGACACCCCCGTCAAGGAGGAGTCGCGATGATCGAGGTCCTGGTCGTGGACGACGACACCAGGGTCGCGCAGGTCAACGCCGCCTACGTGGAGAAGGTGCCGGGTTTCCACGTCGCGGGCGAGGCGCACAGCGCCGCCGAGGCGCTGCGTCAGGTGGAGACGCTGGCCCGCCTGGACCTCGTCCTGATGGACCACTATCTGCCCGACGAGACGGGCCTGGCGGTCGTTCAGGAGATGCGCCGCCGCGGCCACCAGACCGACGTGATCATGGTGACGGCGGCGCGTGACGTGTCGACGGTGCAGGCCGCGATGCGGCACGGCGCGCTGCAGTACCTGGTCAAGCCATTCGCGTTCGCGGGTCTGCGCAGCAAGCTGGAGGCGTATGCGGAGCTGCGCCGCAAGCTCGACGGCGGCGGCGAGGCGGAGCAGGCCGAGGTGGACCGCATCTTCGGTGCCCTGTCCGCCTCTTCGGAGCCGGGGCTGCCGAAGGGACACTCGCCCACCACCGCGGAGCTCGTACGCCAGTCCCTGATGAGTGCCGAAGGCCCGCTGTCGGCCCAGGAGATCGCCGACCGGACGGGGGTGAGCCGACAGACCGCCCAGCGCTATCTGAAACTCCTGGAGCGCACTGGCCGGGCCCGTCTCACCCTCAAATACGGCGACGCGGGCCGCCCTGAACACCGCTACGTGTGGGCGACCCGCGCCTGAGGGCACGGCCGGTGGGGGCGGGGGAAGGCCGTACCCCCTCATGGATACGGATTCAGCCCGCGGCCTTCTCCACGAACTCGGTGGTGAACGTCTTGCTCAGATCCACCTTGGCGTTCTTGATGTTGGGGTTGAACGCCTTGAGCACCTTCTCGACGGTCTCGGGGCCTTCCTTGGGCATGACGCCGTCCTTGGTGAACATCGGCAGTGTGCTCTCGATGGCCGCGGCGTAGAGGACCTTGTTGCCCTGGGAGTAGTCGGCAGGCATCTTGTCGGCGATCTCGGTGGAGCTGTGGGTGGACATCCAGTTGAGCGTCTTGACGAATGCATTGGCCAACTTCTGGACGGTGTCCTTGTGACTGTTGACCCAGTCCGTCTGCATGTACAGGCTTGACGACGGGTAAGGGCCGCCGAGCGCCTCCTGGGAACCCTCCGGAGTCCGCATGTCGAGCAGGACCTTGCCCGCCTTCTTGTCCAGGATCGTGGCGACGGTCGGGTCGGTCGTCATGCCGCCGTCGATGGCGCCCTTCTGGAGCGCCGAGATGAACGTCGGTCCCGCGCCGACGGCGACCGGCGTGAACTCGCTGACGTTCACCCCGTTCTTGACGGCGAGGTACTTGGTGAGGAAGTCGGTCGACGAACCGAGACCGGTGATGCCGAGCTTCTTGCCCTTGAAATCCTTGGGTGACGTGATGTCGCCCGCCGCCTTGGTGGAGACGATCTCCACCTCTCCGGGCGCCTGCGAGAACTGCACGACGGACTCCACGGCCTTGCCCTTGGTCTGCAGGTCGAGCGTGTGGTCGTAGAAGCCGACGGCTCCCTGGACCTGACCGGAGACCAGCGCGGTCTCGGCCTGGACGCCGGCGGGCTCGCTCAGCAGCTCCACGTCGAGGCCCTCGGCGTCGAAGTAACCGAGCCGCTGGGCGAGCATTGCGGGCAGGTAGATGACCTTGTCCAGGCCACCGACCATGATCTTGACCTTCGTACCCTTGCCGTCCCCCTTGCTGGTGGAGGCGGTGCTGGCCGCGTCATTGGCGCAGGCGGTGAGGGAGGAGAGGGCGAGCAGGCCGGCGGCGGCCAGGGTGGTGTATCTGGCGGACTTGCGCATGGCGGTTCACGTCCTTGTGAGAAGGCGGTGCGGGGAGATGAGCGGTGGATCGGCGGGGTTCAGCTGTCGGAACCGGCCGGTTTCCACCGGAAGATGCGGCGCTCGGCGAAGGTGAGCAGCCCCTCGGCGGTGAGTGCCACGACGGCGAGGATGACCATCGCCGCGTACACACCGGCCGTGTTGAAGGTGCCCTGCGACTGCGCGATGAGCAGGCCGACGCCCTTGGTGGCCCCGATGTACTCGCCGACGATGGCGCCGATGAGGGCGAAGCCGAAGCTGACGTGGAGGCTGGTGAAGATCCACGACGTTGCGGAGGGGATGACCACCTGAAGCGTCACCCTGCGGTCGCTCGCACCGAGGATCCGGGCGTTGGCGACGAGGTTGCGGTCGACCTCGCGGGCGCCTTGGAAGGCGTTGAAGAAGACCGGGAAGAAGACCAGGACGACCGCCGACGCCACCTTGGAGGCGGGGCCGAGTCCGAACCAGATCATGAAGATCGGAGCAAGGACGATCCTGGGTATCGAGTTGAGCACCTTGATGTATGGACCAAGGACATCGGCGAGAAAGGTGATCCGGCCAAGGGTGATGCCGAACACGACACCGGCGATCACACCGAAGACCCAGCCGAGCAGCGCCTCGTACAGCGTGTACCAGATCTGCTCGCCCAGGGAGCCGATGGCGGTCCCGTGTGTCACCCAGGTGTAGATCTGGTCCCAGATCTTCGAGGGCATCGAGAAGTTGAACGGATCGATGACCTTGGCCCGGGAGAGCGCCTCCCACATGCCGAGGACGGCGACCAGAAGCAGCACGCGGGCGGCCGAAACAACGATCTTGCGTCTACGGGCGGCACGCGCGCGTGAGTGGGCGCGGTCCGGCGCCTTGGCGGTGTCGACGACCGGCGTACTGAGGACCTCATGCGACATTGGCGGCACCCCTCTCACGGGTGATCCGGACCTCTTCGCCGAGGGACTCCCAGATCTCGCGGTAGATCTCGATGAACCGCGGCTCCAGGCGCACCGATTCGACCTTGCGCGGCCGCGGCAGGTCGATGTCGAAGACCTGCTTGACGGTGGCGGGCCCGGCCGTCATGACGACGACCTTGTCGGCCAGCGCGATCGACTCCTCCAGGTCGTGCGTGACGAACACGACGGAGGCGCCGGTACCTGCCCACAGCTCCAGCAGCTCGTCCGACATCAGCGCCCTGGTCTGCACGTCGAGCGCGGAGAACGGCTCGTCCATCAGCAGGATCTCGGGGTCGTTGACGAAGGTCGCGGCGAGCGCGACGCGCTTGCGCTGGCCGCCGGAGAGCTGGTGCGGATAGCGGTCCTCGAAGGCGGCGAGCCCGACGCGAGCCAGCCATTCACGCGCCTTCTGCTTCGCCTCAGCCTTGGGCACGCCCCGAAAGCGCGGGCCGGCCATGACATTGGACAGAACCGTGCGCCAAGGGAAGGTGGCGTCCTGCTGGAAGACGAAACCGACCTTGTCGCCGACGCCGCGGACCGGCTCCCCGGCGACCAGTACCTCGCCCTCGGTGGGCTCCTCCAACCCGCTGACCAGCGTCAACGTGGTCGACTTGCCGCAGCCGGTCGGCCCGACGACGGCCACGAACTCCCCGCGCCCGACCGTGAGGTCCAGCTCCCTGACGGCCGTGTGCAGACCCCCCGACGGGGTCTTGAAGATCTTGCTCGCGCCCCGCAGCTGGATGGCGGGGCTGGTGTCTGCGCTCATGGCCCGGGACGGTAGAAGTGGCGCGGGCCACAGCATCAGCCTTCTGGGCGCATGCCGTTCTTTTGCTTGCAACAGCCTTTTGTGCTCGTTTTGCTCGCGCTACAACAGCGGAGCCGAAACACGGGCTTAACGCCCGCCAGGCCTTGACAGGAAGAGGCCCGATGATTGACGTCCTGGTCGTGGACGACGACTTCCGCGTCGCCGAGATCAACGCCAAGTACGTGGGAAAGGTTCCCGGCTTCCGGGTCGCCGCCCGCGCGCACAGCGCCGCCCAGGCGCTGGCCAGTGTGCAGCGCGGGACCATCGACCTGGTCCTGCTCGACCACTACCTGCCCGACCAGACGGGCCTCGAACTCGTCCACCGCATGCGGGAACAGGGCCACGGCACCGACGTCATCATGATCACGGCGGCAAGCGACGTGGCGACCGTGCAGGCCGCGATGCGCCTCGGCGCGCTGCACTATCTGGTCAAGCCGTTCACCTTCGCCGCCCTGCGCACCCGCCTCGACTCCTACGCCGCCCTGCGGCGCACCGTCGACCGGGTCGGCGGCCGCGGCAACGCCGGCCAGGAGCAGGTCGACCGGATCTTCGGAGCGCTGCGGACCACCCCGGCGCCGTCGTCACCGGGCCTGCCCAGTGGTCACTCGGAACCGACGAGCGACCTCATCTGCCACGTACTGCACCACGCCGACCACCCCCTCTCGGCCCACGAGGTCGCCGCCGAGACGGGCCTGAGCCGCTCCACCGCCCAGCGCTACCTCCGCCACCTCGAACAGGCCGGCCGCCTCCGCCTCTCCCTGAAGTACGGCGACACGGGGCGTCCGGAGCACCTGTACGCGTGGGTGGCGCCGTAGCGACAAGGGACGCCTGCAGAGAGTCGTATCCGCCCGAGGGTGCGCCGACAAAACGGTTCTCCGGTGTCGTACGACGGTGAAGGCGCCGCCTCCTAGGCGGCCCCCGCGCCCGTGAGTGCCCGCACCTCGGTCTCCGCGTGCTTGGCCTCGTCCGGGATCTCCGCGGAGGTGACCGTGCCGAGCCAGCCGGCGAGGAAGCCCAGCGGGATCGACACGAGGCCGGGGTTCTGCAGCGGGAAGTACTGGAAGTCGACTCCCGGGAACAGCGATTCGGGGCTGCCCGAGACCACCGGTGACAGCACGACGAGTGCCAGTGCGGGGACCAGTCCGCCGTATACGGCCCACACGGCACCGCGGGTCGTGAAGCCACGCCAGAACAGCGAGTACATCAGCACCGGGAGGTTCGCGGACGCAGCGACGGCGAAGGCGAGGCCCACCAGGAAGGCGACGTTGAGGTCACGGGCCAGCAGCCCCAGGGCGATCGCGACCACGCCGATGCCGACCGAGGCGATGCGCGCCACGGCCACCTCGCTGCGCGGCTTGGCGCTTCGGCGCCTCAAGGACGCGTACAGGTCATGGGCCACGGACGCCGAGGAGGCGAGCGTGATCCCGGCGACCACCGCGAGGATCGTGGCGAAGGCGACGGCGGCGACGACCGCGAAGAGAACCGTTCCTCCTGTCGAGTTCGCACCGCCGCCCAGGTCGAGCGCCAGGAGCGGAACCGCCGTGTTCCCGGCCGCGTTCGACCCCCGTACCGCGTCGGGTCCCACGATTGCTGCCGCGCCGAAGCCGAGGAGGATCGTCATCAGGTAGTAGCCGCCGATGAGCCCGATGGACCAAAGCACCGAGCGGCGTGCAGCCCGGGCGGTGGGCACGGTGTAGAAGCGGGAGAGGATGTGCGGCAGCCCTGCCGTGCCGAGCACCAGGGCGAGCCCGAGACTGATGAAGTCGAAGCGGGCGGTCCAGTCTCCGCCGTACTTCAGCCCGGGCGCCAGGAACGCATCGCCGTGACCACTGCGCTCGGCCGCCGTCAGCAGCAGTCGGTCGAGGTCACCGTGGAACCGCAGCAGGACGAGCACGGTCAGCGCGACCGTACCGCCGAGCAGCAGAACCGCCTTGACGATCTGGATCCAGGTGGTGGCTCGCATCCCTCCCAACGACACATAGACGACCATCAGCGCGCCGACGCCGATCACGGTCCAGGCCCGCGCCGCCTGGCTCGTCCCCCCGAGCAGCAGCGCGACCAGGCTGCCCGCACCCACCATCTGCGCCACCAGATACAGAACGGACACGGTGACCGAGGAAGTTCCCGCCGCGATCCGGACGGGCCGCTCGCTCATCCGGGCCGCGACCACGTCGGCGAGCGTGAACCGCCCGCAGTTGCGCACCAGTTCGGCGACCAGAAACAGCACCAGCAGCCAGGCGACGAGGAAGCCGACGACGTACAGCAGTCCGTCGTATCCGTACAGCGCGATGAGTCCCGTGACGCCCAGGAAGGAGGCGGCTGACATGTAGTCGCCCGCGATGGCAAAACCATTCTCCATCGGTGAGAAGAGACGCCCGCCCGCGTAGAACTCCTCCGCCGAACCGCGCCGGTTGCGGCTCACCCACGTCGTGATCGCCAGCGTGACGGCGACGAAGGCACTGAACAGGAACAGCGCCAGCGTCTGGTGATCTCTGGTCACAACGCACCGCCTCGGACGCCTCGCGTCAGTTCCTGGGTGTCCCACCGCAGTTCGAGTGCCGCCCGGTCCCTGCGCAGCCGCGCATGCCGGGCGTAGGCCCAGGCGAACAGGAAGGTGGTGAGGAACTGCCCGAGCCCCGCGAGCATCGCCACGTTGAGCGCACCCGCGACGGGCCGCGCCATCAATTCGGGCGCGGTCGTGGCGGTCACGAGGTACCCCACATACCAGACGAGGAAGACGGCGACGCCCGGCACCACGAACCTCAGATACCGACTGCGCACTTCCTGGAACGCCGCACTGCGCTGCACCTCGAGGTAGACGTCGGCCGCGGCGGCCGTCTCCTCTTCGCTCTCCCGGTGCGCCGGCACGACCCCGGGCACAGGCGCGCCGACACTGTTCAACTCACCCCAGCCGGAGGCGAGTTCGTCGTACCACGGATCGTCGTACCTCACCCCCTCGAGCGCCTCGGCGCGGGTCTGGTCCTGACCCCCGCGGTGCTCGGCCGAATTCTCGGCGCCATCCCCGTCATCGCGGGCACGGCCGTTGCTTGACTGCATGCCCAAGGATGGACAGAACGGGAAGATCCCGACTCTGCTTCTTCGCGCTCTTCACCCCATCAGGTGATTCAGCCCGCCGGCGGCCGCACCAGCCCCTTCGCATACGCGTAACGCACCGCCTGGGCACGGTCCTTGAGCCCGGTCTTGGCGAAGAGGTTGTTGATGTGGGTCTTCACGGTCGCGGTGGAGACGTGCAGTCTGCGGCCGATCTCCTGATTGCTGAGGCCATCGGCGATCAGCAGCAGCACCTCGGTCTCCCGCGCGGTGAGCCCGTCCGGCGGCTCGACCGCGACCGTCGGCTGCGGCTCCGGCTCGGACAGCCGCTCCAGCAGCCGCCGTTGGATGCTCGGCGACAGCCCCGCGTCTCCGGACAGCACGCTTTCCACAGCCCGTACGATCTCGTCCCCTCCCGCGTCCTTGGTGAGATAGCCCCGCGCTCCCGCGCGCAGCGCCGGGAACAGGGACTCGTCGTCCGCGAACGTCGTGAGCACCACGACCTGCGTCCCGGGGTGCTCCGCGCGAATGCGCCGGGTCGCCTCCACACCGTCGCAGCGAGGCATGCGCAGATCCATCAGCACGATGTCCGGGGCCAGTTCGGCGACAAGCTTCACCGCCTCCTCCCCGTCCCCCGCGGCGCCGACGACCTCGATCCCGGGCAGCAGGCCCAGCAGCATCACGATGCCCTCCCGGACGACGGTCTGGTCGTCCGCGACCACCACCCGGGCCGGCTGCTTCTCCGCTCCTTCGGTCATACGGGCACCCTCAACGTCACCACGAACCCCTCCTCGTCCGGTCCGGCCTCCAGCGAGCCGCCCAGCAGCTCTGCACGCTCGCGCATGCCCAGCAGACCGTACCCGGCTCCCGCACCGGTGAGTTCTCCCGGCGAACCGCCCGAGTCCCGTACGACCAGGGCGACTTGGTGCTCGCCGAAATCCAGCCCCACCTGCACTTTGGCCCCGGGGGCGTGCTTGCGGACGTTCGTCAGGGCCTCCTGGGCGACCCTGCGCACGGCCTGTGACGCCTCGGCCGGCAGCGGTCTGCGTTCACCCGTGACGGTGACCTCGGCACCGGCGGACGCATCCACCAGCTGGGCGAGGAAGTCCTCCAGCGGCGTCAGGTCACCCCGCAGCGCCGAGAGCGCCTGCCGGGTCTCGTCGAGGCCGTCGCGGGCCATGCCCCGTGCCGCCACCACCCGCTCCAGGATCTGGTCCCGGTCGGCACCCCGTTCGATCAGCAGCCGAGCCGCCTCCAGGTGCACGAGCTGCGCCGAGAGGCTGTGCGCCAGCACGTCGTGGATCTCCCGCGCGATGCGGGCCCGCTCCGCCAGCGCCGCCGACTCCGCCTCGGCCGCCCGTGCGGCGCGCTCCTGGGCGAGCAGCCGCTGGGCGTTGCCACGTGCCTCGGCGTCCAGCCGCAGGACGTAGCCGGCGAGGGCGAGCCCCCCTGTGGTGGCCGCCGTGGTCAGCCACACGTCGTTGTTGACCGCGGCGTACGACGCCAGAGCGACGGAGGCCACCGGCAGGGCGACCGCCATGGGCAACCGCTCCAGCGCGCTGACCGCGCAGCCGCACCACAGGACGAGGGCGGGCTCCTGGAACCCCACGGCCTGGGCCCCGACGGCGAGCCCCAGCAGCAGAAGCATGATGCCCAGGGACGGCCACAACCTGTGCTGGAACGTGGTTCGGAAGAACGCCCACGCGAGTACGGCGGCCACGAGCACACCGACGCCACCCGCGACCAGGATCCAGCCGTGGACGTCGGTGGCGTGGTAGGCACCCCACAGCAGGAAGCCGAGGACCAGAATCCTCACGACCCAGGCGAGCATCCGCCGAGGCCGTGAGATCCCTTCGCGGGCGAGCGCCTCTCGGGAGGGCCAGCTCGTCCAGGCGCTCTCCGTCACACACGTTCCTTCCAGGCGGGCCGTGCCATGCCGTCACCGTACGCCGGGCCGTGCGCGGACGCGGGGGCCTGCGACTGTGCCCGCCAGACAAGGATCCCGGAGCGGACCAGGAGAGTGGCCGCGAGGGCGACGAGCAGGGCGGAGCTGTTCTGGTGAACACCGAGTGCCGCGCCGAGCGCGAAGAGACCGACGCGCAGGGCAATGCCGCCGATCCAGACGGTCACGCTCGCCTTGGTGCTCTTGCTCCACACGGTGCCGTCCGGTTCCGCCCATATTCGGGTGGTCCAGGCCCAGCCGGCTCCCATGGCGAGGCCGATGAGCAGTTCGGCGCCGAGCAGGACGATCGACTCCGTGCGGTGATGGGTGTCGACGATGCCGGGCTCGCGCAGCGCCACGACGCCCAGAATCACCGGGACGAGCCACCAGCGCCGGTCGCTGCCGATCCGCTGTGCGCGGAACTGTCGCACGATCACCAGGACGACTACGGCGGCGATCACCAGCGCGTTGACGAGCCCGGACATCAGAGCCTCCGTGAGCGAAGAAGGGGATGTCGACAGCGAGCGCTGCCAACGCCTTCGACGCTACGGAAATTCGCAGGTCAGGAGATCGGAGCAAGGATGGATCGTGGGTGGATCTCCGAGCGGGCGGAAATCCACCCACGGGTGGAGACCACTGAAGGATGAACCGACGGCCGCCGAGGGCGAGTACGCCCCACGGGGGCCACCCGCACCCGACAACGAAGGCCGCACGGTGCGGGTGGGAATCGACACCCCCAGGCGAAGGCGAAGCCGAGGCGGTCAACGCGGCCCAAGCCGAGCGCAGCGGCTACGCGTCGATGCGTGACCGGTCCAGCGTCGCCGCCGAGCTGGAGATGAACTCCTTGCGCGGGGCCACGTCGTTGCCCATGAGCAGATCGAAGACCGTCTCGGCCGCGTCCAGGTCGGAGAGGTTGATCCGGCGCAGGGTGCGGTGGCGCGGGTCCATCGTCGTCTCGGCCAGCTGGTCGGCGTCCATCTCACCGAGACCCTTGTAGCGCTGGATGGAGTCCTTGTACCGGATGCCCTTGCTCTGGAACTCCAGCAGCTTGTCGCGCAGTTCACGGTCCGAGTACGTGTAGACGTACTTGTCCTGGCCCTTCTTCGGCTGGACGATCTCGATGCGGTGCAGCGGCGGCACCGCGGCGAACACCCGCCCCGCCTCGACCATGGGCCGCATGTACCGGTGGAACAGCGTCAGCAGCAGGGTCCGGATGTGCGAACCGTCGACATCGGCATCGGTCATCATGATGATCTTGCCGTAGCGGGCCGCGTCGATGTCGAACGTCCGGCCCGAGCCCGCTCCTATGACCTGGATGATCGCGCCGCACTCGGCGTTCTTCAGCATGTCGGTCACGGACGACTTCTGGACGTTGAGGATCTTGCCGCGGATCGGCAGCAGCGCCTGGAACTCGGAGTTCCGGGCGAGCTTGGCGGTGCCGAGCGCGGAGTCCCCCTCGACGATGAACAGTTCGCTACGGTCCACGTCGTCGCTGCGGCAGTCGGCGAGCTTCGCGGGCAGCGACGAGGACTCCAGAGCCGTCTTGCGGCGCTGCGCGTCCTTGTGCTGGCGGGCCGCGATGCGCGTACGGGCGGCGGCGACGGCCTTCTCCATGACCACGCGGGCCTGCGCGGCCGCGTCCCGCTTCGTGGACGTCAGGAACGCCTTGAGTTCCCGGGCGATCACGGTGTTCACGATGCGGCGGGCCGCGGAGGTGCCGAGGACCTCCTTGGTCTGGCCCTCGAACTGCGGCTCGGCGAGGCGCACCGTGACGACCGCGGTGAGGCCCTCCAGGGCGTCGTCCTTGACGACGTCGTCCTCGGCGACGCGCAGCAGCTTCTTGGCCCGCAGCACCTCGTTGAGCGTGCTGGTCACGGCCGTCTCGAAGCCCGCGACGTGCGTGCCGCCCTTGGGGGTGGCGATGATGTTCACGAACGACTTCAGGGTCGTGTCGTATCCCGTGCCCCATCGCATCGCGACATCGACGTCGAGCTCACGGGTGACCTGGGTGGGAGTCATCTGGCCGTGCTCGTCCAGAACCGGGACGGTCTCCTTGAACGTGCCCTGGCCGGAGAGGCGGAGGACGTCGCAGACCGGCTTGTCGCTCGCCAGGTACTCGCAGAACTCGCTGATGCCGCCGTCGAAGCGGAAGGACTCCTCGCCCTTGGTGCCGCCGTCGCCCAGGCCGAACTCGTCGCGGACGACGATGGTCAGACCGGGTACCAGGAACGCCGTCTGGCGGGCGCGCTGGTGCAGGTTCTCCAGGGAGAGCTTGGCGTCCTTGAGGAAGATCTGGCGGTCGGCCCAGTAACGCACGCGCGTGCCGCTGCGCGTCCTGGGGATCTTCTTGGCCTTGCGCAGACCGCTCGTGGCCTCGAACTTGGCATCCGGGCCGGTCGCTGCGAAGGCGCCCGGCACACCGCGCCGGAAGCTGATGGCGTGCGTGTGGCCGCCGCGGTCCACCTCGACGTCCAGACGGGCCGAAAGGGCGTTCACCACGGAGGCGCCGACGCCGTGCAGACCGCCGGAGGCGGCGTACGAGCCACCGCCGAACTTGCCGCCGGCATGCAGCTTGGTCATGACGACCTCGACGCCGGACAGGCCCGTCTTGGGCTCGACGTCGACCGGGATGCCCCGGCCGTTGTCCCGGACCTCCACCGAGCCGTCGTCGTGGAGGATCACCTCGATGTGGTCGCAGTAGCCTCCGAGGGCCTCGTCGACAGAGTTGTCGATGATCTCCCACAGGCAGTGCATCAGACCGCGGCTGTCGGTCGACCCGATGTACATGCCCGGGCGCTTGCGCACGGCCTCGAGCCCCTCGAGGACGAGCAGGTGCCGCGCGGTGTAGTTGGAACCGTCCCGCTCTGCTCCTGCCAGCAGCGCTGTGGACGACACGGACGTTTCGGCGGTCACGCGGTTCGCTCCTCGCTGAATTTCAGGTAGTGCCCTGGTGGGTAAGGGCACGGCTTCGGTCGCCGTCAAGAGGGTACCGAGGCCTGGTAGAGCCGTTGTAACGCCACCCTCGTCTGTAGTTCAGACTAGTCCAGGGTCGCATGCATGTTCGATCCCTCGATGGAGTGAAGTACATATCACGTTCCCTTCGAGGCATGAACCATTTAGGCTCCGGGCACGTCCTCATGAACAACCGGCAACCCAGCCGGGAGGACAAGATGTTGACAGACTGCGCGAAACCGTAAGACACACAGACACGCAATACGGCACATTCGCCGCCAACCGGCAGCAGACAGCCGGCCTCGAAAGATTTTTTCGAGGGAAAGCCCCGGGCGGGAACGTTTTGGGGCTGGTTGGATGTTGACCCTGGTACGACAGCTCGTCGAGCTAGAGAAGAGGCGACGTGACTACTGTTCTGACCCCCGCGAGCCCCCTGACGGCCGCCGATCGCTGCGACCGCTGCGGAGCGCAGGCCTACGTGCGCGTTGTCCTGCTCAGCGGCGGCGAACTGCTCTTCTGCGCCCACCATGGCCGCAAGTTCGAGCCGGAACTCAAGAAGATCGCCGCTGAGATACAGGACGAGACGGAGCGGCTGACGTCCGTTCCGGCATCCGCCTCCGAAGAAGAGCGCTGACACCTCGCATCCACGACGAGCCAGCTCCGGCACAGGCCGGTGACGGGCGGCGCGGCCCCTGCTTCAGGGACCGCGCCGCCCGCGCTCGTACCGGTGATGCCTCTCAGGCGCCGTCGGCGGCGTTCTCGGCGCCCGCTCGCGCCGCCCGCCCCACCATTCGTGCGATCTTGGACACCCGCGTGTAGACGCCGGGACTTCCCGCACGACCGCAGCCGCTCCCCCAGGACACGAGCCCTATCAGCTTCCCCTGGGCGACGAGGGGCCCGCCGCTGTCCCCCTGGCAGGCGTCGTGGCCGCCTTTCGTCTCCCCGGCGCAGACCATGCTCTCGGCGACGTATGTGCCGTCGGCGCTGCCTGGATACGCCTCCTCGCACTGGGCGTCCGGCAGCACGTGCACGCGTGCCGCCCGCAGACTGCGCGTGTAGTCACCGCCGCCCGTGACATCACCCCAGCCGTAGACCATGGCGCTGGTGCCCGGTGCGTACAGAGAATCGCCGGCGCTCGCCATGGGGATCACCGAGCTGCGGGGCAGCGGCTCGGCGAGGGTGAGCACGGCGAAGTCTCCGTCGTTGCTGCCGCTGTCGTAGCGCGGGTTCACCCACACATTGCGTACCTGGATCTCTCGGCCCCCGTCCGAGAGCAGATCCGTACGGCCCGCGATGACCTTCAGGTCTTGTACGCGGTTGGGCGGAGTCCCCAGGACGTCCTCGCCCATGCAGTGGGCCGCGGTGAGCACCGTCTTGGGACCGACGACCGCACCGCCGCAGAACTGCCCGGCGCGCGTACCCCCGAACCGGTCACGGATGGACAGCGCCACCGCCCACGGACTGTCGGACACATCGACGGGGAAGCCGCCCACGACGACACTGTCGGCGGCCACGGCAGCGGTGGACACCATGGGTATGGCGGTCGCCGCGGCCGCAAGAACCAGCGGCCGGGTCAGCGCCCGGAGAATGGAACGACGCATGCAGGCTCCTCACTCTGGGGTGGTCCTGGGACACCCAGAGTGATCCAGCCCGACACACCACGCACCTGCGCGACAGCACAAGAAGGCCCGGTCCCCTCAAGGGGGACCGGGCCTTGTGTGTCGTACGACCGCGACCTAGTCGAGGTAGTCGCGCAGCACCTGCGAACGCGACGGGTGGCGCAGCTTCGACATGGTCTTGGACTCGATCTGGCGGATGCGCTCGCGCGTGACGCCGTACACCTTGCCGATCTCGTCGAGGGTCTTCGGCTGACCGTCGGTGAGACCGAAGCGCATCGAGACCACGCCGGCCTCGCGCTCGGACAGGGTGTCCAGCACGGAGTGCAGCTGCTCCTGCAGGAGGGTGAAGCTGACCGCGTCGGCCGGGACGACGGCCTCGGAGTCCTCGATGAGGTCACCGAACTCGCTGTCGCCGTCCTCGCCCAGCGGGGTGTGCAGGGAGATGGGCTCGCGACCGTACTTCTGGACCTCGATGACCTTCTCGGGGGTCATGTCGAGTTCCTTGGCCAGCTCCTCCGGGGTGGGCTCGCGGCCCAGGTCCTGGAGCATCTGGCGCTGCACGCGCGCGAGCTTGTTGATGACCTCGACCATGTGCACCGGGATACGGATGGTGCGGGCCTGGTCGGCCATGGCGCGGGTGATCGCCTGACGGATCCACCAGGTGGCGTACGTGGAGAACTTGTAGCCCTTGGTGTAGTCGAACTTCTCGACCGCGCGGATCAGACCGAGGTTGCCCTCCTGGATGAGGTCCAGGAAGAGCATGCCGCGGCCGGTGTAGCGCTTGGCCAGGGAGACCACCAGACGGAGGTTGGCCTCCAGAAGGTGGTTCTTGGCGCGGCGGCCGTCCTCGGCGATGATCTCCAGCTCGCGCTTGAGCTTGGGCGCCAGCTTGTCGGCGTTCGACAGCTTGTCCTCGGCGAACAGGCCTGCCTCGATGCGCTTGGCGAGCTCGACCTCCTGCTCGGCGTTGAGCAGGGGGACCTTGCCGATCTGCTTGAGGTAGTCCTTGACCGGGTCGGCGGTGGCGCCCGCTGCGGCGACCTGCTGGGCCGGCGCGTCGTCCTCGTCCTCGTCGGAAAGCACGAAGCCCGCGCTCTCGGCACCCTCGGGCTCGTCGGCGCCCTTGGGGGTGTCCTCGAGCACCTCTTCCTCGGGGACCTCGGCGTCGTCCTTCTTGGCACTGGTCTTCTTGGCCGCCGTCTTCTTGGCGACCGTCTTCTTGGCAGGGGCCGCCGTCTTCTTGGCGACCGTCTTCTTGGCGGCAGCGGCCTGGCTGGCGGTGGCGTCGTCCTCGGCCGGCGTGTCGGCGGCGGGCGCCGCCGGGGTGGCGGTGGCGGTGGCCTTCTTGGCGGTCACCGTCTTCGCCGCGACCGTCTTGGTGGCGGTGCGCTTGGCCGGACTCTTCGCTGCGACGCTCTTTCGGGTGCGCTTGGGCTCCGCGGCACTGACCATCAGCGTCACACCCTCTTCCTCGAGGATCTGGTTGAGGCTGCGCAGTACGTTCTTCCACTGAGTGGCCGGAATCTGGTCAGCTTCGAAGGCCCGACGCACATCGTCGCCGGCGATCTGCCCCTCAGCCTTTCCCCGCTCAATGAGAGCCATGACAGAGACGGACTCGGCGATCTCCGGCGGGAGCGTACGGGATGTGCTGGCCGACACGAACAACCTCTCGGAACGTTGGAAAACGGCTTCCGGCCCCGTCCATTACGGACAGGAGCCGACCGCCGGCTTGGGGATTGGGCCGACGGCGCGGGCGGGGGCCGGGAAGATGCACAGCGCCGTGACCGGCGTCCGTATTCCCTCCTCGGCTGTCACCTCTTAGGTCATCGCGCTGTCTCCCCGAGCGTTACGCCCAATCTGCGTGGCCCGAGTCACACCCCGTAAGCGCTCAAAAACGGTCAGACAAGGGCAGACAAGGTCACCTATGGCTCCTACCCGGGCTGTGCCCGGAGACACACACCCCCGTCGCGCCGTCGGACCCCGCAGGATCTCCGGGATCCTGCGGGGTCCGACGGGAGACGGTTGGTGGCCGAGCGATGCCACAGGAGGGGGGAGACATCTCGCGGCCGTGCCGCCCGCGGTGCGTGGTCAGTGTTCGCGCGGTGCGGGCACCACGCGCTCCACCTCGGGGTGGACGGTAAGCAGTTGGCGCATCGCTGTCTCGGCCGCCGTGCCGTCGCCGGTGGCGAGGGCGTCGACGATCCTGCCGTGGTGCGCCAGCGAGGTCTCGTTCGGACGGTCACAGCCGGTCACCGGGCCGCCGGAGACCTGGAGGGCCGCCGAGACGATCCCGGAGAGGTGCTCCAGCATGCGGTTGCCCGCGACCTGGATGAGCAGGGAGTGGAACTCGGCGTCGGCGCGGGAGAACGTGATGGCGTCGCCCTGCCCCATGGCGTGGCCCATGATCTCGACCATGTCGGCCAGCCGCTGCTGCACGTCCTCGCGCCCGTGCCCCGCGGCGAGGCGGGCGGCGAGCGGTTCGATGGTCCAGCGCAGCTCGCTCAGCTCGCGGCGCTGGTCGTCGCGCTGCGGTCCGAAGGCCCGCCATTCGATGATGTCGGGGTCGAGGAGGTTCCAGTCGCTTACGGGGCGCACGCGCGTGCCGACGTTCGGGCGGGCGCTGACCAGGCCCTTGGCCTCCAGAACGCGGAGCGACTCGCGGACGACGGTGCGGGAGACCTCGAAACGCTGGCCGATCTCCTCGGGTACCAGCGGACGGTCGGCGCCCAGATCGCCGGAGACGATCATCTGGCCGAGCTGCTGGACGAGTTGGCCGTGCAGCCCGCGGCCGCGGCTGCCCGCGGCGCGGCGGCCCACGCGGCCCAGCTCGGGGTCGGCGCTCTCCCAGGAAGGGGCTCCGACGCGGTCGACGGCAGAGGTCTCGGCGTAGGGGTAGCGGTCGAGTTCGCCCGGGCCGGCCAGGCCGGAGTCTGCGGAGCGGGCGGCGGTCATCATGGTGTGCGCAAGGGTACTCACGGATCCTTTGTCGGCGCCGTCCTCAACTCCCTTGAGGTCTTTGGTGAAAAGCACACGAAAGGGTGATCGCTCACCCCGTCGCAATTGACGCCTTATCGGAAAGAAATGGGCTTCCCCCCGGGGAGTTGTGCGCAGGGTGGGGCGGACGGGCACGGACGGTCGTCATCGGACCCTGCTGCGCAGGGTCGTGAGCAGATATGCGCAGAGCAGAGCGGTCAGCGACAACGTCAGGGCGCCACCCACAGGTTGGGCGATCACCCGTGCCACGCCGGACAGATACCGCTCTCCCCCGAAGGGCCACTGCAGCAGGAACACCTGGCGCAGCCGCAGCGGAAAGCCTGCCGCCGCCCGCACGGACGCACCCTCCAAGGCCTTTTGTACGAGGGGTACGACGAGGACCGGCACGGCGAGCACGGCGGCGAGTCCTGCCGTGGTGGACCGGAAGACGCCCGCGGCCAGCACCCCGGCCCAGGCGCACCCGACGACGAGCCCGATCCAACTCGCGCTCGTCGAAATCCAGTCCGCGGGAACTTGGGCGAGCTCCCGTCCGTAGACGAGGTAGAGCACTTCGGCGTCGCAGCCGACCGTGAGGAAGGCCAGCATCAGCGCGGTGGCGGCGGCGACGAGGAGTTTCGCGACAAGCAGCCCCAGCCGGCGGGGGACTGTGCCGCGGTCCGCCGCCAGCGCGGGGTGGCGGAACTCGTCGCCGAAGGCCAGGGCCCCGAGCAGCCCCGCACCGAGGGCGGCGGGCGGCAGCGGCAGCTCCCGCGGCCAGGCGGCCAGCAGGCGCGCCTGAGGGGTGTGTCCGACCCGGGCCAGAAGTACGGCGGTGAGCGCGGACACGACGAGCACGACGGCCCCTGTGACGAATCCCGTGCTGATCCCGGCGGCTCGGCGAATTTCGTAGCGCAGTGGGCGGAGCGGACTGGGAGCGGGGCGGACGGAGATGGGGGGTGGAAGGACGGACAGTGCGTCAGGGGTGCGGGTTTCGGCGGAGCGGGAGGTCTTCGCCGGGGGATCTGCCGCGGCGGTTGTTTCCCCGTCGGTGCGGGGCACCTCGGCCGGGGCGGAGGAATGCAGTTCGGCGTCCTCGCTCCGGGGCGTCTCGGCCGGAGCCGAGGGCTGCGGTGCGGTTTCGGGCTCCGGGTCGGCATCCGCGCTGCTCGGTTGGGCCGGTGCCTGCGGTGCGGCGGCGGTTTCCGGCTCTTCGACGGTGGTCGGCCCGGCTCCCGGTCCCATGTCCCCGGTCTCGTCGGCGAGTTGATGGACGAGAATGCCGTGGCGGAACGCGGCCTCGCCGACGTCGGCGCAGGTACTGCCGTACACGGAGAGGCGGTTGCCGCCCTCGCGCACGACCTCGACGGAGCGCTGCGCGGTGCGGGCCTCCTTGGTGAGCAGGGCGGCCAGGCGGGTGGCGTGCGGGCTACGGACTGCGACGCGGGGGCGCAGCCGGGTGCGGGCGAATTCGCCGGCCTTCTGGTCGGCGACGAGTCTGCCCTGCTCCAGCGTGACGACCCGGTCGGCGTTGCGTGCCGCCTCCTTGGGGTCGGAGGTGGTGAGCAGGACCGTGCCACCCTGTGAAGCGTGTGCGCGGAGCATGCCGTGCAGCCACTGGGCCTCGCGGGTGGAGAGCCCGCCGGCGGGATCGTCGAGCACGAGGGTGTGCGGATCGGACAGCAGGGCGCCGGCCAGGCCGAGGCGGCGGTCCATGCCGCGCGAGAGGGTGCCGAGGCGCTCGTCGCGCAGGCTGACGAGGCCGACCACCTCGAGGACCTCGTCGGCCCGGCGGACCGGGACGCCCGCGGCCGCGCATAGCATGCGCAGATGGCCGCGGACCGTGCGGGCCGGGTGTCCCGGTACGTCACCCAGGAGCACGCCCACTTCGCGCGAGGGATGGGGGATGCGGTTCAGCGGGCGGCCTCTGAAGTAGGCGATGCCACGGCCCTGTTGGAGTTCGAGCATGAGTCTGAGCGCGGTCGTCTTGCCCGCCCCCGGCAGGCCTAGCAGCGCGGTGACATGGCCTGCCCGCGCCTCGAAGGAGAGGTCGTCGACGGCGAGCGGAAGCTCCTTGCAGGGATTGCTGGTCAGTCCGAAGGCCTCGATCACCCGCAGCAAGATAGCGCGTCATGTCCGTTTTGGTGGTATAGCGCGGCCCGCTCCCCGGTCGGCAACCGGTCCGACGGGGACTCCGACCGCGGTTCGCTGCCGAGCCCGGTTCCGCATCGCGGTCCGGGTGTCCGCGTCACACTTCGGGGCGCAGCATCGGGGGGTTGAGGAGCGTTGCACCGCCGGCCCGGAACAGCTGGGCCGGGCGGCCGCCCTGGCGTGTGGTGGTCCCGCCGGTGGGGACGAGGAAGCCGGGTGTGCCCGTCACCTTGCGGTGGAAGTTGCGCGGGTCGAGGGCCACGCCCCACACCGCCTCGTAGACCCGCCGCAGCTCGCCGACGGTGAACTCGGTGGGGCAGAAAGCGGTGGCGAGAGACGAGTATTCGATCTTGGAGCGGGCTCGTTCGACGCCGTCGGAAAGGATCTGGGCGTGGTCGAAGGCCAGCGGCGCCACCGGTTCGCCGTCCCGGCCGTAACCACCCTGCTGCAGCAGTTCGTCGACCGGCGCCCAGCGCGCGTTGCTGGCGTCGCCACCCGCCCGGGGTGCGGGCAGATCGGGGGCGAGTGCCAGGTGGGCGACGCTGACCACGCGCATCCGGGGGTCCCGCTTGGGGTCGCCGTAGGTCGCGAGCTGCTCCAGGTGGGCACCGTTGTCCTGGACGGGGACCGCCGGGTCGTGGGCCCGCAGTCCGGTCTCCTCGGCCAGCTCCCGCGCTGCGGCCTGCGCCAGATCCTCGTCGGCCCGTACGAAGCCACCCGGGAGCGCCCAGCGCCCTTGAAACGGTGGCTCGCCCCTGCGGACCGCCAGCGCGCACAGGGCATGGCGGCGCACGGTCAGCACGACCAGGTCCACGGTGACGGCGAAGGGCGGAAAGGCTGACGGGTCGTAGGGCATGCGGCGATCATAGTCGTCTGCTTGACGATAAACACTCCCTTCGTCGGCCGCTTCGACGGCTGATCCACTTCGGTCCGGTATGGGCGTCATCTTCCGGTCCCGGCCGTGGTGCAGCGGTGCGTCATCCGAGGTCACACTCCCAATTGCAGTCCGTCGGCCGCCTCCTCGACCATCGCGAGGCCGAGTCGGCCGACCCGTACGGAGAAGGGCGCGCCCGCGACCCGTAGTCCGGTCAGGACGATCTCGCCCAGAGGCGCGCTGCGCACGGGGCGCAGCGTGACCGTCCCGGCGGGGGCGTCGGGGCGGATGCCCGCGAGGGTGGCCGGCAGCAGCACGCCTGCGGCTGCCGCGGTGGCCGCGGGGCGGCAGGCCGCCGGGTGCGGAACGGGAACGCTCCCGTCGGTGCGCTGCTCCCCCGCGTACATCTCGGGCAGGCGGTGGCCGAAGGCCTCGGCGGCCGCCAGCAGGCCCCGCAGCAGCGAGCTCGCCTCCTTCTCGTAGCCGGCGGCGGCCAGGCCCGCGACGGCGACTGCCGTCTCGTGGACCCGTACGGCACCGCTCCGATGGCCGAACGCGTTGTATCCGGTTTCTTTCGCACCCAGCCCGCGCAGCCCCCAGCCCGAGTCCATGGCCGGGCTGCCCAACAGCCGGGCGAGCTGTTCGGTCTGCACCTTGTCGAGCAGACCGGGGGCCAGTTCGCCGCCGCGCAGCAGGCCGGTGTCGAGGAGATGGGCGGCTGCCGCGCCCAGGTACGGCACCGGGCTTCCGTCCGGGGCGCGGGCGGCTGCCGGGCGTCCCCCGCCCAGGTCGTCGATCCAGAAGTCCTCCCGGAACGCCGTCCGCAACGCCTGCGCCCACTGCCGCAGTTCGGCGCCGCCCGGCCGTCCGCAGGCATCGAGCAGATCGGCGCCGAGCAGCGCCGCGCGGTGGGCGTGTGCCTGCGTCTCGCAGCGGACCGGGCCGCCGGGGTGCGGGTCGCGCACGTAGGTGCCCTCGCCCACGGTGGTCCGCAGCCAGGTCAGACAGCGCTCGGCGGCCGGCAGCAGTTCCTCCGTCTCGTGTTCGGGCAGCCCCCAGCGGTGGGCCTCCGCAAGGAGTGCGGGGAAGAGCAGCGTGGCTTGGGTGCCGCTACAGCCCGGCGGCAGATGCGCGCCCGCGTCCCGTCGCGGCCCGGGGATCATGCCGAACTGTGCCCCTGTGCCAGGGAGTTGGGTCCGGGCCAGGGCATGGAGCGTGCCCGCAGCGAGACGGGTACCGAGGGGCAGCGTCATCCGCGCCGCGGCAAGCGCCTCGGCCGGGGCCAGGCCGCAGCGCCAGGGTGCCCCCGCCGCGAGATGTGTGTCGGACGGGTGGGCGGGGTCGCGCAGCAGGAGGGCCTGCAGGTCCTCGACGCTCGTCCGAAGCAGCGCGTGGACTCTGGGGTCGTCGCCGGAAGCGCTCGCGGCGGCGAGAGGGCTCGTCGCCGCGCGGCCCACGGCCCGGACCGGCCCCGCTCCGTCCGGCCGCACCCGCAGCTCCACACTCCTGCTGCCGCCCGGCGGCAGCTCGAACTCCCAGCGCAGCAGACCGGCGGAGGCCAGCGCGTCGGCGGGCGGCGGATCTGCGGTGACCGCCGAGTTCCCGGTGGCGCAGGACCAGCGCAGGCCCGAGTCATGGACGCTGGCGGGCAGTTCGGGCCCCGCGGTGCCGGAGGCGATCGCACCCAGGTCCGCCAGGTCCGTCCCGAGAGCGACCTCGACCGGCACACGCAAGTGGCGCGGGGCCGCACTGTGCAGGGTGATCCGCTCGGTGCCGTCCGCGTGACGGATGCGCTCGACGACGACGTCCGGATCCGGGCCGGAGTGCGGGGAGGCACGCAGCGCACCGACGAAGCGGGCTCGGTCGGCGGAGGCCATTCGGGCCTGGACCGCCAGCGGTTCGCGTCCGGCCACACGGACCTGGCAACGGGAGAGCAGGCGTCGGCCGGCACGGTAGAAGCCCTCCAGGCCCTGGCCGGTCAACTGGCCCTGCTCCGTGGAAATGACGAGCCCCGGGAGGGCGACGCAGATCAGGGCCGTGTGGGTGGACGGCAGTTCGACGGAGCGGCGAAGTTGCGGAAGTGGGGCGGACGGCTGAGCGCCTCGGGGCGGATGGGCGACTCCCACGGGTGCTCCTGAGGGTGCTCCGGGGCGCGGGAAGTCGGGGGAGCGGCGCGCCTGGCCTGGGTCGACGGTCGGGGGCGGGGTGGGGCCTTGGCCCGTGTCGGGGGTCGGGCGTGGGGTACGGCCCTCGCCTGTGGGGAGCGATGGTGAGCGCTGTCGGCTCTTCGACGGGCCGAAGTACTGGGCCTGGCTCGCCGCCCGGGGCGGGAGTGGGCCGGAGTCGGTGGGCGAGGTTGGGTGTTGGTCCCTGCCCGGTGAAGGCGGAGCAGGGCGGGCCTGGTCGGCGGGGGCGGCAGGGGTGTGGAACTGGTGGCCGGGTGTGGCAGGGAAGCGCCCCGCGTCCGTCGGCCGGAGTGCGGGTCGACCCAGGTCGGTTGGGCGAACGGTGGTTGCGTACTGGTCGGCGGGGCTGTCGGGGAGTCGGTCCTGAACTGCCGCCCCGGCAGCGGGCCGTGGCCGGCCCGTCGACGAGGGCGAGCGCCGGTCCTGGCCGTTGGGCGGCGAGTTGAGCAAGGTGTCGCTCGCGAATCGTGTCTCGGGCCGGCCGGTACGGTCCGGGAGCGTCGGCAGGTCGGCACCCGCCCCGCGGGACGGCGTGGACCGGCCGACGCCGGAACGGTCGTCGGCGGCGGAAGGCGGAGTCGACTGATGCATGCGGTGGCTTCTTCTGCGCTCTGTGCACCTCGGGCATCTGCAGCGCCGAGTGGGGGATCCGGACGGCCGGGGGCTGTGCAGCGGCACGGCCCATCCGGCCGTTCCGCCACTCAGGTGAACGGAGCGGGGCTCCTCCGGGTCACGCCCACGGCCGGCCAACGCGACCGGACGGCGATGGCGACGGGGATCGCTCCCGGCGGCTTTCCGTTGCAGTCCGCGCCTGGTACGGCAGCTGCCGTCGACGTCGACATCACAACGCTCCCCGGCTGTTGCTCATATGTCCGGCCTACACATGTGTCTGGCCGTACTCATGCGTCCCGCTCACTGTCATCGCCTCCGGGACGCGCGCTTCCGGGACAGTCACGATGGCGCGCGGCTTCCTTCCCCGACGTACGCGCGCGCGTGCCGTTCGTCCGACCGCCGCCGGGACGGGTGCCGCCCGACGTCGACGTACGGGGACGAGGGACGGTTCCGCCGGTCCCCCGGCCGGTCGCCTTCGCCGAGCGGGCACGGCTGCCGGCCGAGCCGCCGGGGCGCGAGCGGCGTCGCGGTCGGGAGACGTCCTCCGACACCGGCGGCGTCGCCTCGGTGGGTCCCAGCACCGCTTGCCCTCCGGGGTCCTCTGCGCCGCCGAGCCCCGGGGCTGGTGCCGGTCCGCGGTCCTGGCGCTCCGCGCGCAGGCAGCGGCGGATCGACTCCGGGTCCAGGCCCTCGTTGCAGGCCTGGTGCAGCAGACGGGCGAAGAGATAGCCGGGGTCCGCGCCGAGTGCCATGGCGAGGGCTTCCCGGGCCTCGAGTTCATCGCCGGTGGACCAGGCGACCCAGCCGGCGAGAGTCAGGGGCGCCGCCGCGTGTTCGCCGTAGGACCCGACGCAGCGCCGGGCCAGGGCGCGCCAGAGGCGCAGGGCGGAGGCGGCCTCGTCGCCCTCCATCCATTCGGCCGCGCGGTCGCGGGTCGAGCGGTCCTGGAGGCCGAGAATCAGCGTCGCGGCCTCGTCGTGCCCGAGCAGTTCGTCGTCGCGGAGATCCGCCGTGAGCGTGCCGGAGACGGGCGGGGCCTCGGCCAGGCGGTCCATGATCCGCTCGGCCAACTCCAGTGTCTCCTCGGCCACCTCCGCGCGGCTCGACTCGTCGAGGATCCTGGGGACCAACGCCATGCTCGCGGTGTCCAGGGCGAGTTCCTGGTCCAGGGCGGCCGCGGTCTCCCAGGGCAGCAGCCTTGTCCGCAACTCGCGCAGCGTGCCCCGTACTTGAAGACCGGCGTAGGTGGCAGCGGCGGCCAGCACCGAGGTGCCGGGCAGGCCCATGGGGACGCCTTCGGGCGGGCAGCAGGCATCGTTCACGCAGCAGTACGACCAGAAGCGGCCCTCCGAGATGCACAGCGCCTCGATCACCGGCACGTCGAGGTGACCGCACTCGATCCGCAGTTTCTGGGCCAGCGGGCGCAACCGCTCCATGACCTGACGGCCCGACTCACCCCTCCCCGGTTCCTGGCAGAGGTAGGCCACCATCTGCTCCGGCCGGGCCCCTCTGCGCTCGCTGCCCGTCACCAGACCGTGAGCCAACTGCTGGGCCACGGACGTCCAGTCGTCCGCGCTCGCCGGAATGCCGAGCCGGGCACGGCCGCCGAACCGGCCGCGGCCGTCCCTGTCGTGCAGGGCGACCAGGACGATGCTGTCCTCGGGGCGGTACCCGAGCAGATAGGGCAGCGCGTCGGCCAGTTCGGCCGGAGTGCGCAGGGTGACCTGGTGCTCGGCGCCGTGGCCCTCGTACGCGGTGCAGTCGGGAGCGCCGATTCCGTCGTAGGGTCCGCGACCGTCGCGTCCGGCGGCCTTGCCGTTTTCGGGGGATCCAGTGGTTTCGCCGTGGTTCGTCATGCCCCGACGATCTCGCGGATCCCGAAGCTCCGCTTTGCCCTGTGGATAAGTCCGACCAGGGACACGCCAACTCGCCACTCGGCCACGACTGCTGTGGCCGCAGGCGCCCGTGTCCGAGCGAAAACGCCTGGGCGGCACCCAATCCTCCGGTGCCGCCCAGGCGTTTCGCATGGCTCACTCCGTACGCAACGCCCGCGCAGTCCCCGTACGTGCCGCCCAGCCCGCCGGGAGCAGGGCGCCCGCCGCCGCGATGGCCAGTCCGCCCAGGGCGAGCAGCGCCAGCGTGCCCGCACCGTAGACGTCCAGCTCGGCGGCCGGGATGTTGGCGCCGACAGACCGGCCCATCGCGGGCACCACGAAGTGGTGCAGTGCCACGCCGAGCGGTACGCCCATGACGCCGGCCACCAGCCCGGTGGCGGTAACCGAAGTGAGCACCATGGCGACCGTCTGCCGGGGGGTCATCCCGAGGGCCTTGAACACCCCCAGGTCGTGGACCCGTTCGCGGGTGTCGAGCACCACCGTGTTGAGGACGCACAGGCAGGCCACGACCACCAGCATCGTCGTCAGCATCGCGATCAGGGACTGCATCACCATGATGACGGTCGACTCGTTGCCCTCGTCGGCGCTCATGGCCACCCCACCGATGCTCTTCAGCTCGGCGTTCAGCCCGTCCAGATAGTGGGCCTTGTCCGTGCCCTTGGCGAGTTCGACGGTGAAGTCGTCCGGCTTCATGTCGGGCACCAACTTCGCCGCCGACGCCGCGTCGGTGCGCACCGCCATGCCCTGGTCACCGAGGTCGAAGATCTCGCCGACCAGCTTCAGCCGGACGCTGCGCCCCTGGTCCGTCAGCGTCACGGTGTCACCGACCTTGGCCCCGGTGGCCTGCAGGAAGCGGGACGGCGCCACCGCCTCGCCGGTCGCGGAGAACCAGCGCCCCGACACCATGTGCTGACCACCGCCGGAGGCGTCGCCGTCGTACACCACCAGGGGAGTGCCGCCCTTGACGCCCGCGACGCTCACGTATGTCTTCCCGGTGCCGAAGTACGACGCCGTGCCGGACTGCGCACGGATCGCCGCCGCCACCTCGTCCGGGTCCGCCGGCTTCGCCGGCTGCGGGGTGCCCGTCGGCGCCGCGCCCGGAGCTCCGCTTCGCTCCGACGCGGGCCGCCCCATGGTGCTGACCCTGACGTCGCCGAGCGAGTCCAGGTCGCCGTGCGTCTGGATGGCGACCAGCGAACTGCCCAGCCCCACCGCGAAGGTGACGGCAAGCGCGCCGAACCCCACGGCGGCCGCGGTGGTCGCCGCACGCGCCGGACGCGCGAACGGTCCCGCCAGGCCCAGGCTGACGGGCCGCGGCACCGGCAGCCGGCCCAGCAGCCGCCGTACGTACCGTCCTCGTCCCTCGTGCAGTGTGCGGCCGACGGCGATCGCCTCCGCGGTGCGCAGCCGGGCCGCGCGCATCGCCGGGCCCAGCGCGGCGGCCGCCACCAGGGCCAGCGCCGCCGCAGGCACCACCACGTCGATCCACAACGGGATGAGGATGCGTCCCGTGCCGTACGCGGTCTCGACCTCGTTCAGCATCGGCACCGCCAGCAGGTTGCCGACGAGCACGCCCAGCAGTGCACCCACCGAGGCCGGGATCAGGGCCTGTCCGACGTACGCCCGGCCCACCTGCGGCGGGGTGAAGCCGAGTGCCTTCAGGATGCCGATACGGCGGGTGGCCGCGGCGACCGCGCCGCTGACCACGACGGAGATGATGAGCACCGACATGGCCAGCCCGACGAGGGCGAACGCGGACACGAACGGGATGAACGCCGCGGTGTTGTTGTCCGCGATCTGCTTCACGTCCAGCCACGACTGCGCACCTAGCAGTGCACCCCCGGGCAGCCCCGCGGAGACGGCCTTCTTGCCGGCCGCAACCGCCGCCCGGCTGCCGGCGTCGTCGAAGCGGTACAGCATCTGGTAGTCCGCGCCGGATCCAGCGAGTTGGCGCAGTTCTGCGGGCAGCACCCAGGCGTCGGCGCTCTGGCCGACCGACTCGGCGATCCCCGTCACGGTCAGCTCGGCGGTGCCGCCCGCACCGGTGACCTGCAGTTTGCTGCCCAGCGTGACGTCAGGGACGAGTGTGCCGGTCTCCAGTACGACCTCGCCGGATTTCGTAGCCCACCTGCCCTTCACGAGGTCCACGTCGTCCACCGGCTGCGCCGCCTTGGCGCGGCCGACCACCGTCATCGGCGGCGGGGAGCCCGCGGGCCCTCCCGTCCCGTTGAGCCGCAGCGAGGCCACGGGGAACGGCCCGGCCGCCGCCACCACGCCCTCGGCGTCCGCGGTGGCCGCCAGCCGGCTCGGCGACACCTTCGCCCCGTCGAACTCCGCGGTGAGATGCGCCCCTTGCTGTTTGGCGAACGCGTGGTCGAACGGCGCCTGCGAGGCCACGAGCAGTCCGGCGCCGAGCACCGAGGCCGCCACCGCGAGCAGCGTCGTCAGCACCATCACCGCGGTCTGCACCCGGCGCCGGCCCACGCCCGCGCGCACCACCCGGCCGAGCGCACCGCCCTTGCCGGCCAGGCCGGTTCGGCGGTCCCGCCCTCCACCGCCCGGCGGGTACGCGGCCGTATCCGGCTCCGCCACTCGGATGCCCGCCCGTCCTGACGGACCGAGGGCGCTCATCGGGCCACCTTCGGCACGCGCGCGTGCGCCGTGTCCCGGGCCACCCGTCCGTCGACCAGCTCGATCGTGCGGGTCGCGCACGCCTCCGCCAACGACAGGTCGTGGGTGACGAGCACGATCGTCTGCCCGTCCTCGTTGAGGTCGCGCAACAGCGCCTGTACGTCCGCCCCCGACGCCGAGTCGAGCGCCCCGGTGGGCTCGTCGGCCAGCAGCAGCGCCGGACTGTTCATCAGCGCCCTGGCCACCGCGACCCGCTGCCGCTCGCCCCCGGACAACCGGCCGGGGTACGCGTGCGCGTGCCGGGCGATTCCGAGACGGCCGAGCAGCTCGTCGGCCCGGGCGGCGGCCCGCGCGCGGGGCATGCCGGCCAGCTGAGCCGGCAGCAAGACGTTGTCGGCGACGGTCAGGTCGTCCAGCAGGTTGAAGAACTGGAAGATCATGCCGATCCAGGCCCTGCGGTACTTGGCGGACCCGGCCTCGTTCAGCTCGTCCACCCGCACCCCGGCGACTCTCACGCCGCCCTCGGTCGGCCGGTCGAGTCCGGCGACCAGGTTCAGCAGCGTCGACTTGCCACTGCCGGACGGGCCCAGCACGGCGACCGCCTCGCCGGCCCGGACGTCCAGCGTCAACCCGGACAGCGCGGGCGGCCCCTCGTCGTACGCCTTGCTCACGTCGCGCAGCTCGATGAGCGGCTCGGTCAGGTCCCTCACGGCTCTCCTCCAGGTCGCTGGTCGCGTTCGTACCGGCGAAGCTAGGAGTGCCGGGTCCGGCCTGGCGTCGGCCGCGATGCCGAAGATCCCTACCGTGTACGGCGGATGCCCGACGGCCTCAACCCTGCGATGTAATCGAGAGGTTGAGACGGACCCCCGCTGAGACTGATCCCCGATGTCAGTCCCGCTTGCCACAATGAAGCGGTGAACGGATCGAGGCGGATCGTTCGATGGCCGGCCCCCGCAAGGAGGCTGTGTGCGGGCTACGTCCAGTCGTACCGCACACGCGGACGCTCGTTGCTGCGCGCCACCGGCGTGCCGCCGCGGCGCTCACGCTGGACCTGGATCGCCGATCTGCTGATCGCCGTGGTGCTCGCAGTGGGTACGGTCTCCGCCGACCTGGACCGGTCGTTCTACGAGGACCAGCCGCAGGTACCGCGAGTCTCGACCCCCTCGATCCCCTCGGCCCCCCGCCTCCCGGACCCGCCGCTGGCCCCGGGCACCCTGCCCTCGCCGCCGGTGGAGCAGCGCCTTCCCCCCGCCGAGCCGTGGGAGCTGACGCTCGCCGTGCTCTCCGCGGCCCCGCTGGCGCTGCGGCGGCGGTATCCGCTGGCCGTGCTCTGGACGGTGCTGGCCGCAACCTGGCTGTTCCACCTGGGCGTCATCACCGACGACTCGACCGTGTTCACCTTCGCGAGCGGGCTGATCGCGGCGTACAGCGCGGCGATGTACAGCCCGTACCGGGCGGCGGCGCTGGTGAGCGTGGCGTTGGGCGGCGTGGCGTTCGGCGCCCTGTCCCTGGTGCCGGAGATAAGCCGCGGCTTCATCCCGCTGCTGGTGCTGCTGCCCGTCGCGCTCGCCGCCAACGCGGTGCACGCCTGGCAGCAGCGGGGCCGCGCCCAGCAGGAGGCCACCCGGCGGGCGGTCGAGCGGGAACGCTCGCGCATCGCGCGCGAGTTGCACGATGTCGTCACCCACAACGTCAGCATGATGACGATCCAGGCCGGTGCCGCGCGCAAGACTCTCGACACCTCACCCGAGCAGGCGCGCGAGGCGCTCCGGGCCGTCGAGGCGGGCGGCCGGGCCGCGCTGGCGGAGCTGCGGCATGTCATGGGCCTGCTGACGATGGCCTCGGACGGACCATGGTCGGCCACGACCGCGGACCTGGCGCCGCAGCCGGGCCTCGGCCAGCTGGCGACTCTGACCGGACTGGTCCGTGACACGGGCGTGCCCGTCGAGCTGACCGTCACCGGCATTCCGGGCCCGCTCCCTGCGGGCGTGGACCTCGCGGCGTACCGGGTGGTGCAGGAAGGGCTCACCAACGCCGTCAAGCACGCCGCGGGCGCGGCAGTCACCGTGACCGTGGAACATGCACCGGGCGAGCTGCGGGTGGCGGTCGAGGACACCGGCGGGAAGCGCCTCTCTCGCTTCGGAGGCAGTGGCCGCGGCCTCATCGGACTGCGCGAACGGCTCGCCGTCTACGGCGGTACGCTGTCGGCCGGCAGCCGCCCGCAGGGGGGCTTCGCGGTCCAGGCGATCATCCCGGTGGAGGTCGAGTGAGCACCGAGGCAGGGCGCGCCGACGACGGCGCCGGGCCGCCCCAGGTGGTGATCGCCGACGACCAGGCACTCGTCCGCACCGGCTTCCGGATGATCCTGGCCGCGGACGGCATCGAGGTCGTCGCCGAGGCGGCCGACGGCGAGGAGGCCGTGGCGGCCGTCCGCCGCACGCTCCCCGATGTCGTCCTGATGGACATCCGCATGCCGGGCACGGACGGTCTGGAGGCCACCCGCCGCATCCTCGGCCCGGACGCACCGCCGACCCGGCCGCGCATCATCATCCTCACGACGTACGACCTCGATCAGTACGTCTACGGGGCGCTCGCCATGGGCGCCAGCGGCTTCCTGCTCAAGGACGTCACCCCGGAGCACCTGTCCGCCGCCGTACGCCTGGTCCGCTCCGGCGACGCGCTGCTCGCGCCGTCCATCACCCGCCGCCTCGTGGAGCGCTTCGCCACGCACACGGAGCACACGACCACGCTGCACCGCGACCTGTCCACGCTCACACGAAGAGAGCTGGAGGTCCTCGAGTCGCTGGCCCGCGGCCTGAGCAACGCGGAGCTGGCCGCCCGGCTCCACCTGAGCGAGGCGACGGTGAAGACGCACGTGACCCACATCCTCACCAAGCTCCAACTCCGAGACCGCGCCCAGGCCGTCATCGCCGCCTACGAGACGGGCCTGATCACCCCCGGCTCCGCGAGCTCGCCGTCGACGGGCTGACGGCCCGACGTCTTGTGGGGCGCCCTGCGGCCGAGCCCCGGCGGAACCTCAGCCGGCGGCAGCGAGGACCAGCGGAAGCACCTCTTCGCAGCCCGCCCGGCGCAGCAGGCGCGCGGCGACGGCGAGGGTCCAGCCGGAGTCGGTGCAGTCGTCCACGAGCAGCACGGGCCCCGGAGAGCTCGCCAGGGCACCGGCCAGCTCCTCGGAGACGGCGAAGGCGCCGGACAGCGACCTGAGGCGTTGCGCGGAGTTGCTACGACGGGCCGCGTGCGCGCCGCCCGGCCCGGTGTACGTCAGCGTGCCCAGGAAGGGCAGACGGCCGACGGTCGCGATGCCCTCGGCGAGGGAGCCGACCAGCTGCGGACGGGCCAGGGACGGTACGGCCACGACCCCCACGGGCCGGGCGACGGCGTCCGGGCCGTCCGTCGCCCAACCGCCCGGCGAGCGCGCCCAGTCGGCGAGGACCGCCACCGCGGCACGCAGGACGTCGTCGGGGACCGGACCGTCGGGCGCGCTCTCCGCCAGCAGCGGGCGCAGCCGGTTGCCCCAGCCGATGTCCGAGAGCCGCCCCAGAGCACGCCCGGTGGAGCACTGTTCCTTGGCGGGGATACGGCCCTTCAGCTCGATGCCCAGCGCGGGCATCCCCGTCGGCCACATCCGCCGGGGCTCGATCTCCACGCCCGGGCGGTCCAGTTCCTTCGCCGCCCCCGTCAGCGTCTCCTCCGAGACCGACGAGTCGACCCAGGCTCCCGCGCAGTTGTCGCACCGGCCGCAGGGGGCCGCCCCTTCGTCGTCCAGCTGCAGGCGCAGGAACTCCATCCGGCACCGGGACGTGCTCACGTAGTCCCGCATGGCCTGCTGCTCGGCCGCCCGCTGCCGCGCCACCCAGGCGTACCGCTCGGAGTCGTAGACCCACTGCTCGCCGGTGGAGATCCAGCCGCCCTTCACGCGCTTGACCGCACCGTCCACGTCGAGCACCTTCAGCATGGTCTCCAGCCGGGTGCGCCGCAGGTCGACCAGAGCCTCCAGGGCCGGCACGGACAGCGGCCGTCCCGCATCGGCGAGCGCGGCGAGGGTCTGGCGGACCTGTGCCTCGGGCGGAAAGGCCGTATCGGCGAAGTAGCGCCAGATCGCCTCGTCCTCCTTGCCCGGCAGCAACAGCACATCGGCATGCTCGACACCACGCCCCGCGCGCCCCACCTGCTGGTAGTAGGCGATCGGCGAGGACGGCGAACCGAGATGGACCACGAAGCCCAGGTCCGGCTTGTCGAAGCCCATGCCCAGCGCCGACGTGGCGACCAGCGCCTTGACCCGGTTCTCCTGCAGGTCGACCTCGGCCTGCAGCCGGTCGGCGTTCTCGGTCCTGCCCGTGTACGAGGCCACCTTGAAGCCCCGCTGCCGAAGGAAGGCGGTGGCCTCCTCGGCGGCGGCGACAGTGAGGGCGTAGACGATCCCGGAGCCCGGCAGCTCGTCCAGGTGCTCGGCGAGCCAGGCCAGCCGGTGCGCGGCGTCCGGCAGCCGGACCACGCCCAGCCGCAGGCTCTCCCTGTCCAGCGGACCACGCAGCACCACGGCCTCGCTGCCACCGGTGCCCAGCTGCTCGGCCACATCCGCGGTGACCCGGGCATTGGCCGTCGCCGTCGTGGCCAGCACCGGAACGCCGGGGGCGAGCTCGGCGAGCATCGCCCGCAGCCGGCGGTAGTCGGGCCGGAAGTCGTGCCCCCAGTCGGAGATGCAGTGCGCCTCGTCGACCACCAGCAGACCGGTGGTGGCCGCGAGCTTGGGCAGCATCTGGTCGCGGAAATCGACGGAGTTGAGGCGCTCCGGGCTGACGAGGAGCACATCCGTCTCGCCTCGCTCGACCTCCTCGTGGATGGCGTCCCACTCCTCCGGGTTCGCAGAGTTGATGGTGCGCGCACGGATACCGGCCCGCGCCGCCGCCTCGACCTGGTTGCGCATCAGCGCCAGCAGCGGCGAGACGATCACCGTCGGACCGGAGCCGCGCCGCCGCAGCAGAGCGGTCGCGACGAAGTACACCGCCGACTTGCCCCACCCGGTGCGCTGCACCACCAGCGCACGCCGCCGCTCCTCCACCAGAGCGGCCACCGCCCGCCACTGATCTCCCCGCAGCCGCGCCGAGCCCGGTGGGGCGCCGACGAGCTCGGCGAGGATCGCATCGGCTTCGGTCCGGAGCTCCATCTCGTCCATACCCCCATGCAACCCGACGCCACTGACAATCGGCCACTTCACCCTGTGCGACAGAGAGCTCACGCGTCCGTCGGGCGTGGTCAGCGGCGCCACGCGCACCCTGCTCGGCGCACGCCTCTGGACCACCTGTGGACCAACGGTGTACGAACACGAGGTGAATGGTCGCCTCACGCGTCGCGGCACTACGCACTGGGTAGGGATATAAACCGCAGACCATTAGATTCCGGTCAGTGGCCCCAATTGCTCGTTGCCGCATCCAAGTTCGACCGCAAGAATTGAACTCCGCTCCCCGCACGGCTCGCCCGTGGTCCGGTAGGGCTCTGCTGCGGTGCGCGCTCCCCCGAATCCGTCCCCGCCCGCAGTGTGGGCGCGTAGCCGAAGGGAGGACCGTGACCTTCGGATTCGCTCCGTCCTCGGCGGCATCCACGTCGACGTCTGCCGACCTGTCCGCCGCATCCGCCAACCCTCTCACCCGCATGCTCGAACCAGCGGAGTGGGCCGCGGCGGGAATCCCCCTGCTGCGCAACCCCCGCGAAGTCGTCAGCGGACTCCACTCCCGGCACAGCCCGAGGTCGGCAACCGCGATCGTCGCCGTGCTCGATCCGGACGAACGGCTGCTGGCGAGCGCCTCGTTCACCCGCCGCCAGGCACCGGCCGACGGCTGGATGTTCCGCAACGCGCTGCTCTCCCAGCTGCGCCGGGTCATCCCGCACGACCTGCGGCGCCGTACGCCGGTGCGCACCGCCGTGCTGCTCTACTGCCGTGACGGCGACGCGCGTTGGACCGAGGAGGACGGCGCGTGGATGTGGGGCCTGCGTGACGCCTGCACGCTGCACGGACTGCGCTGCGGGGCGTACATCACGCTGACCCGCGACGGCTGGCAGGTCCTCGGCGAGGGCCGGGGCGGCCGCCGCCCCAACGCCGACTCCCCGCCCGAGCCCTTCGGCATGTCCGAGGCACCGCCTCCGCTGCCACGCACCGGCGGTGCCGCCTCGGAGGTCCTGCGCCGCGCGGCGGCCCGCTGAGAGCACCTCAGCCGCGTCGGCCGGCACGCTCCCCTCGTACGCCTTCACGGCACACGCGAGGAGGATGCGCGCCAACGACGGTCAGGAGAGCGGCACTTCACCCGCCGTGCCGCGCGCTCCACGACTGCCCGCCCGAGAACGATCGGCCCGCCGTGCACGCGCCCGCGCACACGGCAGCCCATCGGGCCCACCCGCGGGAACTCCACGGCGACCTCGTGTCACACCATGGCGGCAGGCGAAAGCGCACACGCGCCGGGCAGGCCCGGAAGTCATCCGCGCACGCCGAAGCGCCCGCCGTACGAATGTCGCCGCTGTGGTGCCTTTGTCGCTCCGGCGTCCTCCGGGACGTACCGGAACGGACTCAGACGCCCGCGCCCAGCACCGAGTTGATCTGCTGCGGGTCGCCGCAGACGATCAGCAGGGCACCGGCCCGGGTCAGAGCCAGCGGCAGGGCGGTGGCGGCGGCCGCGTCGGGACCGCCGTTGACGGCGACCACGACCACGGGACGCGCGACGGCGCGACCGGCGACAGAGGCGTCCGTGTAGAAGACGTCGTCGCCCGCGTCGTGCTGCGCCCAGTAGGCGGTTTCACCGAAGGACAGCTCGTGGGCGGCCCACGGGTGCTGTTCGCCGGTGGTGATCACCAGGATGTCGCCGGGGGCACGGCCGGAGTCCAGCAGCAGGTCCACGGCTTCCTCGGCGGCGTCGAGCGCACCTTCCGCCGAAGCCGGGATCAGCTGGATCTGCGGGGTCGAAGCCGCGACCGGGGCAGCCGGGCCCGCGGGTCCGGGCTTGGCCGCGACCGTGTCGCGCGACGTACGTTGCACCGGCGGTGTGGGCCGGTGCGGACCAGGACGACCGGGACGCGGCGGAGCCGCGGGGCGGGGACCGGGTACGGGGCGAGGGGTCGGCGCGGTGCGGCCACTGGCCGGAGTGGCGCGGGGACCCTGGGCACTCTCGTGAATCTGAGGCTCCTCGGGAATGAGAGGCATGAGCTGATGTTTATCAAACGTTGGTGCGGCTCGCGTCGGCGGGTGGCACATGAGTGCGAGCGGAATCGTCAGAAGTCGAAGCCGAGCTGACCCTCGATCTCCGGAACGCTTCCGTCCGCCCAGCTGCGGACCTTCTTGAGATGCCGCCACTGGGGCAGCGCATCAAGATACGCCCACGACAACCGGTGGTACGGGGTGGGTCCCCGGACCTCCAGTGCGGCCTTGTGCACGGGCGACGGATACCCGGCATTGTCCGCAAAACCGAAGTCTGCATGGTCGATGCCCAGTTCGGCCATCATTTTGTCGCGCTGAACCTTGGCGATCACCGAAGCCGCCGCCACCGCGACGCACGACCGGTCGCCCTTGATGACCGTACGGACCTTCCAGGGTGTGCCGAGATAGTTGTGCTTCCCGTCGAGGATCACCGCGTCGGGCCGGACCGGCAGGGTCTCCAGGGCGCGCACCGCAGCCAGGCGCAGGGCCGCCGTCATGCCCAGGTCGTCGATCTCCTCCGGGGAGGCATGACCCAGGGCATACGAGGTCACCCACTGCTGCAGCACCTCGGCGAGAACCGTGCGCCGCTTGACGGTGAGCAGCTTGGAGTCGGTGAGGCCATCGGGAGGCCGACGCAGCCCGGTGACCGCGGCGCAGACGGTGACGGGGCCGGCCCAGGCGCCGCGCCCCACCTCGTCGACACCGGCAATGATCTTCGCTCCGGTCGTGGCGCGGAGGGAGCGCTCGACGGTGTGAGTCGGTGGTTCGTACGGCATGGCGCCTTTAGCGTACGCCTCGCCGATCACCCGGCGACACCCCGGCTTCCCAAAGTGCCGCCCGGGCCGCCGCACCCCGCGCTCAGCCCCCGCTCGACCGCAGCAGCGGAACCATCAACTGGTCGATCATCTCCTCGAGATCACGGTCCCCCCATTCACTTCCGCACATCTTGGAGCGGTACATCATCATGGCCGGAATGGCGTCGAACACGTAGCTGTTCGCGGCGTCGGGACGCACCTCGTTCCGCTCTATCCCTCGGGCGATGACCTCCCGGAGCAGCTTGACGGTGGGCTCCACGATCCCGTCGAAGATCACACTGTGGAAGCGCTCCGCCTGGGTCGGGTCGCATTCGTGAATCACAGCGCGGACGGCGAAACCGGGACGCGAGAACATCGCCTCGCGCGCCTGCCGGCACAGCTGAAGGAGGTCCTCGCGGACGCCGCCCAGATCGGGCGCCTTCTCGAAGCGCGGCAGTCCGGCCTGGAGTGCGTCGGCGACGAGATCTTCCTTGGACGGCCAGCGGCGGTAGACCGCAGCCTTGCCGGTCTGGGCGCCGGCGGCGACGCCCTCCATGGTGAGGCCGTTCCAGCCGACCGTACTGAGCTGCTCCAGGGCGGCATCGAGGATCGCGCGTTCGAGCACGGCGCCGCGCCGACGGAGGGAGGCCGCCTGAGCGGGGGCGGCCGTCCAGCGCGAGGTAACCATCTGAGTGTCTCCAGCGAGCAAAGGGAGCGGGGTTTTCCGGGGAGGGGACAAGTCGCGCGACAGCAACGGGGGATTCGCCGCACAACACCAATCTAAGTGAACGCTTGCGTTCACTATCCGGGACTCACTACGGTTGACGCGACAGTGAACGCGAGCGTTCACTAAGGCTCTTGTGGGGGACCCATAGTGACAACCTCTCAGTTGATCAAGGACCAGAAACCAGGTGCGGCTCGCCGGGACGGACATCCCGGTATCGCGCTCGCAGTCATCGCAGCCTGCCAACTCATGGTGGTACTCGACGCGACGATTGTGAACATCGCGCTCCCGCACATTCAAGACGCTCTGAAGTTCAGCACCACCGACCTCACCTGGGTCGTCAGCGCCTACACGCTCACCTTCGGCGGCCTGCTGCTTCTGGGCGGCCGGGCCGGTGACATCCTCGGCCGCCGCCGGGTCTTCATGACCGGCATTCTGCTGTTCACCGTGGCCTCGCTGCTCGGCGGACTCGCCCAGGAGCCATGGCAGTTGCTGGCGGCACGCGTCCTGCAGGGCATGGGTGGCGCGATCGCGTCGCCGACGGCGCTGGCGCTGATCACCACGACGTTCCCCGAAGGCCCCGAGCGCAACCGGGCGTTCGGCGTCTTCGCCGCGGTCTCCGCGGGTGGCGGCGCGATCGGGTTGCTCGCGGGCGGCATGCTCACCGAGTGGCTCGACTGGCGCTGGGTGTTCTTCGTCAACGTGCCGATCGGCCTCGTGATCATCCTGCTCGCCCCGATCTACATCAGCGAATCCGATCGGCACACCGGCCGCTTCGACATCGCAGGCGCCGTGACCTCGACGGCCGGCATGGCGGCCCTGGTCTACGGCTTCATCCGCGCGGCGGACGAGGGCTGGCGGGACAGCCTGACCATCGGGTCCTTCGGCGCCGCCGTCGTCCTGCTGGTGGCCTTCGCCCTGATCGAGTCCCGGGCCAAGGAGCCGATCACACCCCTGCGGATGTTCGCCGACCGCAACCGCTCGGGCACGTACGTGATCATGCTGAGCCTGGCCGCGGCCATGTTCGGGATGTTCTTCTACATCGTGCTCTTCGTGCAGAACGTACTGGGATACACCCCGATCCAGGCCGGCCTCGCCTTCCTGCCGGTGACGGTCGTGATCGCGCTCGGTGCGGGTCTGTCCCAGCGGTTCCTGCCGGTGCTCGGACCCAAGCCGTTCATGCTCACCGGCTCGGCCCTCGCGGTGATCGGACTGGCCTGGCAGACCCTCATCAGCTCCGACAGCTCGTACGCCGGCGGGGTGCTCGGTCCGATGCTGGTGTTCGGCTTCGGCATGGGCCTGAACTTCGTGACGCTGACGGTGACCGCGGTCTCCGGCGTCGCCCAGCACGAGGCGGGTGCAGCCTCCGGACTGCTCAACGCCACGCAGCAGGTGGGCGGTTCGCTCGGTCTGTCCATCCTCACGACCGTGTTCGGCTCGGCCAGCAAGGACGAGGCGGAGAAGCAACTGCCGAAGTTCCTCGCAAACGGTTCGGCCGAGCAGAAGGCAGAGTTCGCCAAGACGCACCAGCTGCCCGGCAGTTGGGGGCACGAGGTGCTCACTCAGGGCATCTCGACGGGCTTCGTCGCGGCCGCGGCCATGGCCGTTCTCGCCCTCGGCACGGCCTGGTTCGTCATCCGGGTCCGCAAGAGCGACCTGGAGGCGCTCGCCGGAACGGCGGGACCGGCGGTCGGCTGACCCGACCCCGCCCGCGCAAGGCTGCGGATGACCGGACCGGGTCCAGGGGACCGACGGCGAGGGCGCCGGTCCGGTCATCCGCACACTCCCGGCACTGCATGAAGACACGAACCGCATGGCCACCCACCCCCAGGACTCTGGCCCACCACTTGTGTGTGTCGACGCGCACGCAGCACGCCCGACACCACACACAACGGACGGGTGGTCACGCAGAGTTCCCGACGAACACAGAGAGTTTCCGATGATTGCGCTTCGGGCCCTCCGCGGGGTCGCAAGCCGCTCAGCCAGGCGTCACCCGGCTGTTGGGCGCCCACTCCGGCAGGGCCTCCGTCTGCTCCGCCCACTCGGTCGGCGGCATCCCCGCCTTCCCGGACGCGATCACTCCGCCCACGATGGCGCAGGTGGTGTCCACGTCACCGCCGACCTGCGCGGTCGTCCAGAACGCCTGCTCGTAGTCGCCGAGGGCCCGTGCGGCCGACCAGAGCGCGAAGGGCACGGTGTCATGGGCCGTCGTACGCCGTCCGCAGCCCAGCACGGCCGCAACGGTGCCGGCGTCGGCGTAGTCCAGCATGTCCCGGGCGCGCCGTAGGCCCGCGCCGACGGCGCTCTTGGGGACGAGTGCGACGACGCCGTCGAGGAGCGCCTCGGGGCTCGGCGGGCCGCCCGGGGCACCGGCCAGCGCGGCGGCCGCTGCGACGGCCATGGCGCCCACGACGGCCTCCCGGTGCTGGTGCGTGGGGTAGGCGGAGATCTCCGCCTGATGGGTCGCCTGCTCCGGGTCGTCCGCGTACCAGGCGCCCAGCGGGGCGATCCGCATCGCCGCGCCGTTGCCCCACGACCCCTGTCCGTTGAACAGCGCGGCGGCGAGCTCGCGCCAGTCGCCGCCCTCCCGGACCAGGCGCAGGAGGCGGTTGACCGCGGGGCCGTACCCCCGGTCGAAGTCATGGTGATGGGCGAAGGAGTGCGCGAGGGCGTCCTGGTCGATGCGGTCGTGGGCGGCCAGGACGGCGACCACGGAGCAGGCCATCTCCGTGTCGTCCGTCCACTGCCATGGTCCGGGCGGCAGCTCGCGGCGCTTCAGCAGCGGGTAGTTCGCCGGCACGAAGTACTGCGAGCCCAGCGCGTCACCCACCGCCAGTCCGCGCAGGCTGGCCAGGGCGCGCTCCAGGCGCCCGTCGGAAGAGGAGTCAGGGGTCATTGCTCTGCCACTCTATCGGGTGATCCCGTACGGTTCCGGATCTCGCCAGCGCTCGAAGGGCCGGTCGAGCGCGTACCTGCCGTCGTCCCCGAGAACGAGCATCCGCATCTCCGCGTTCCCCGGATTCGACAGGGACTCGAATTCCGCGACCGTCCAGTGGAACCAGCGCATGCAGAACAGCCGCATGGCCAGGCCATGGGTCACCAGCAGCACGTTCGGCGGATGGTCGGGGGCCTCGAAGCTGCGGAAGAGGCTCTCCAGGAAGCCGCCGACGCGGTCGTACACGTCGGCACCGGACTCGCCCTGGGCGAAGCGGTAGAAGAAGTGGCCGTACGCGTCCCGGTAGGCCTTCTGCAGGCGCACGTCGTCGCGGTCCTGCCAGTTCCCCCAGTCCTGCTCGCGCAGGCGCGGCTCCTCGCGCACCCGTATGAGCTCGGGGTCGAGGTGGAAGGCCTGCAGCGTCTCGTGCGTGCGGCGGTACGGGGACACGTACACGCTGACGCGTTCGCGGCCGAAGACCTCGCGGAGACGTTTGCCGGTCTCCTCGGCCTGCTCCCGGCCGCGCTCGGTCAGCGCGAGCGCGTGGTCGGGTTCACGCTCGTAGACGGTGTCATCAACATTGCCCGTTGACTCCCCGTGCCGGACAAGGACGATGCGCCGTGGTCGTGCCATGCCAAGACCCTAGATCGGGTGACGGCTGATCGAGCACTCGTATGCGCTCCATACGGCGTAGGTCACACACTTCCTGCACCACAGGCCACACCAGGGCGCACGGTCAACGCGTCCGGATTTCAAACCGTCCAGGTCGATTCCAGCTCGACGATGTCGCCCGTGAGGGCCGCGACGTCCGCCTCCGTCTGGGCCCGCAGAGCGAGTCGCTCCACGCGCTCCGTGCGGTACTTGCCGTGCTCGGCGGCCGACCGCCACATCGACAGCACCATGAACTCGTGCCCGGGCGCCTCGCCGAACAGCCCGCGGATCATGCCCGGCGAGCCCGCCATGGCGGGGTTCCAGACCTTCTCCTGCATGAGGGTGAAGTGCTCGGCCCGATCCTCGTGGACGCGGCAGAGGGCGACCCGCAGCAGGTCGGCGTCCGTGAAGCGCGGTTCGAAGCCGGTCTTCACGTCGAAGCGGTAGTCGAAGAGCTTGACCTGGGCGTCCTTGAACGTGCCGGACTGGGCCGCCGCCAGCCGATCGTGCGAGCGGGCCATGAAGGAGTCGTAGAAGGCACGGCTCTCCCAGAACGCGAAGATGTGTGCCACTCCTGGCCGTCCCCGGCTCCAGCCACCGCCTTGTCCCCGAAACCCCGGCTCCCCCAGAAGCCCCGCCCACTTTCGCTGCCCCCGCTCGAAGCCGCGGCGGTCCACCACGGTGCAGCGAATCCACTTGACCAGCACCGCGCCATGGTAAGGCCACGGAGCGTGGCGCCGGTCACTCTCCGCCGGACAGCTCCGCCGCACATGTACGCGCGCGCGTGGCAGGATGGACAACCGGCCTTGTCCGCCCGGCAGTTAGGGCCGCGCAAGAGGTACACGGGGAACGGGGAAGGGGAACTCTGGTGAACGGCCTCAACAAGGGGATCCGCAAGGTCGAAGTCGCACTGAAGTGGGACCCGAGTCCGGCGGGGCAGCCGCCCACCGATCTGGACATCGTGGCCGCCACCTACGTGGCGGGCGATCCGTACGGCGTTCCCGCCTTTGTGGTGCACTTCGACAGCCGCTCCCCCGACGGCACCATCTACCTCAACCGGGACAGCAAGGACGGCAAGGGGTTCGGCTGGGACGAGGTCATGACGCTGGAGCTCGACCGGCTCGGCGACCGGTACGCGCGCGTGGTGGTCGGCGTCGTCATCCAGCAGCGCTCGGCGCAACGGACGTTCGTCGGCGTCATCAACCCGGGGCTGCGCATCCGCGAGGGGTACACCGTCCTGGCCGAGGACGACTTCGGCGACGTCCTCGGGGCAACGGCGGCAACCGTGGGCGAGTTCGTGCGCGACGGGTCCGGCGGCTGGAACTTCCACCCCGGCATCCACGGCTTCGAGGACGACCCGGCGACGTTCACCAGGACCATGGGCCGGGCGCACCAGCCCTGAGGGGCGGCCCTACGGCGAGGAGGGGCGCCGACGCGTGGTCGGCGCCCCTCCTCAGGGACGGTTTGTCAGGCGGGGCGAGCCCCTGCCCGGGTCAGCTGCAGCCGCTGGTCGAGCCGCAACCCTCGCAGATGTAGCAGGAACCGGCCCGCTGCATCTTCGTACCGCAGGAGAAGCACAGCGGGGCGTCGGCCTGGATGCCCAGCTGCATCTCCACCAGCTCGGCGCTGGTGTGGGCCTGCTTCGGGGCGGGCTTGGCCGCCTCGACCTCGGCACGCGGCGTGGCGACCGCCTTCAACTCCTGGGCGCGCGGCGCCGACTGGGCCAGACCCTCGACGTCGACCTCGTCGTCGGACGGCTCGTACGAACCGGTCTCCAGGTGGCGCTGGCGCTCGTCGGCGGAGTGGATGCCGAGCGCGGAACGCGTCTCGAAGGGCAGGAAGTCGAGAGCCAGGCGGCGGAAGATGTAGTCGACGATCGACTGCGCCATCCGCACGTCCGGGTCGTCCGTCATGCCGGCCGGCTCGAAGCGCATGTTGGTGAACTTCGAGACGTACGTCTCCAGCGGCACGCCGTACTGGAGGCCGACGGAGACCGCGATCGAGAAGGCGTCCATCATGCCCGCGAGGGTGGAGCCCTGCTTGGACATCTTCAGGAAGACCTCGCCGAGACCGTCGTCCGGGTAGGAGTTGGCGGTCATGTAGCCCTCGGCACCGCCGACCGTGAAAGACGTCGTGATGCCGGGACGGCCCTTCGGGAGGCGCTTGCGGACCGGGCGGTACTCGATGACCTTCTCGACCGTCTCGCGGATGGTCGCCTCGGCCTTCTCCGTGACCTCGACCTTCTCCTTCTCCTTGGTCTTGGCGGAGAGCGGCTGGCCGACCTTGCAGTTGTCGCGGTAGATGGCGAGCGCCTTGACGCCCATCTTCCAGGCCTCGAAGTAGATCTCCTCGACCTCCTCGACGGTCGCCGACTCCGGCATGTTGACCGTCTTGGAGAGCGCACCGGAGATCCACGGCTGGATCGCGGCCATCATGCGGACGTGGCCCATCGCGGAGATGGAGCGCTCGCCCATGGCGCAGTCGAAGACCTCGTAGTGCTCGTGCTTGAGGCCCGGCGCGTTGACCACATTGCCGTGCTCGGCGATGTGGGCGACGATCGCCTCGATCTGCTCCTCCTGGTAGCCCAGGCGGCGCAAGGCCTGCGGCACGGTGCCGTTGACGATCTGCATCGAGCCGCCGCCGACGAGCTTCTTGAACTTGACCAGCGCGAGGTCGGGCTCGAGACCGGTGGTGTCGCAGGACATCGCCAGACCGATGGTGCCGGTCGGGGCGATGACGGACGCCTGGGAGTTACGGAAACCGTTCTTCTCACCGAGACGCAGCACGTCCTGCCAGGCCTCCGTGGCGGCGGCCCAGATCGGCGTGTCCAGGTCGTCCATGCGGACGGCCTTGGTGTTCTCGTCGGCGTGCTGCTTCATCACCCGCAGGTGCGGCTGCGAGTTGCGGGCGTAGCCGTCGTACGGGCCGACGACCGCGGCGAGTTCGGCGGAGCGCTTGTACGAGGTACCGGTCATCAGGGAGGTGATGGCACCGGCGAGGGCGCGGCCGCCGTCCGAGTCGTACGCGTGGCCCGTCGCCATCAGCAGGGCGCCGAGGTTGGCGTAGCCGATGCCGAGCTGGCGGAACGCGCGCGTGTTCTCGCCGATCTTCTGGGTCGGGAAGTCCGCGAAGCAGATGGAGATGTCCATCGCGGTGATGACGAGCTCGACGACCTTCGCGAAGCGCTCGACGTCGAAGGACTGGGTGCCCTTGCCGTCGTCCTTCAGGAACTTCATCAGGTTCAGCGAGGCGAGGTTGCAGGACGTGTTGTCCAGGTGCATGTACTCGCTGCAGGGGTTCGAGCCGTTGATACGGCCGGACTCCGGGCAGGTGTGCCAGTGGTTGATGGTGTCGTCGTACTGGATTCCCGGGTCGGCGCAGGCCCAGGCGGCCTCGGCCATCTTGCGGAACAGGGCCTTGGCGTCGACCTCTTCGATGACCTCGCCGGTCATGCGGGACGTCAGGCCGAACTTGCCGCCCGTCTCCACGGCCTTCATGAACGTGTCGTTCACACGGACCGAGTTGTTGGCGTTCTGGTACTGGACGGACGTGATGTCGTCGCCGCCCAGGTCCATGTCGAAGCCCGCGTCGCGCAGGGCGCGGATCTTCTCCTCTTCCTTCACCTTGGTCTCGATGAAGTCCTCGATGTCAGGGTGGTTGACGTCGAGGATGACCATCTTGGCGGCTCGGCGGGTGGCGCCACCGGACTTGATCGTTCCTGCGGAGGCGTCGGCGCCGCGCATGAACGAGACCGGACCGGAGGCGTTGCCGCCGGAGGACAGCAGCTCCTTGGAGGAGCGGATACGGGAGAGGTTCAGGCCGGCGCCCGAGCCGCCCTTGAAGATCATGCCCTCTTCCTTGTACCAGTCGAGGATCGACTCCATGGAGTCGTCGACGGCCAGGATGAAGCAGGCGGAGACCTGCTGGGGCTGCGGCGTACCGACGTTGAACCAGACGGGGCTGTTGAAGCTGAAGATCTGGTGCAGGAGGGCGTACGCCAGCTCGTGCTCGAAGATCTCGGCGTCGGCGGGCGAGGCGAAGTACTTGTAGTCCTCGCCGGCCTTCCGATACGTCTTCACGATCCGGTCGATCAGCTGCTTGAGGCCGGTCTCGCGCTGCGGGGTGCCGACGGCACCACGGAAGTACTTGCTGGTGACGATGTTGACCGCGTTCACCGACCAGAAGTCGGGGAACTCGACGCCACGCTGCTCGAAGTTGACCGAGCCGTCGCGCCAGTTGGTCATGACGACGTCACGACGCTCCCACTGGACCTCGTCGTACGGGTGCACGCCGGGGGTGGTGTGGATGCGCTCGATACGCAGTCCCTTGGTGGCCTTGGCACCCTTGGCCCGGGAACCTCGTGCCGGACCGCTCGCCGTCTCTGTCATGCCGCCTCCCTGTACGGGCTAAAACGCCCTGAAGTGCCCCGATGTTCCCGTGGCACAGTGATGTGTCGTGTGTTGCGGGCATCTCTCGCTGCCGCCCGCAACAGGTCTTCGGTCGCCGCCTCGCGGCCGGATCCGGGGTCTCCGCCCGGCTCCGGCCCGCCGGTCAGTCGGCGGCGTGGGCGGGCTCGGGAACCTGAGCAGTCCCCCCGGACCCGCGGTCGTCCTCCTGGCTCCCCGCGACAGCGTCCTCGCGATCGTCGTCGTCCGCGGCGGCGCGTCGCTCCCCCTCCCTGAGTTCCGCGATCGCGGCCTCGAAGTCCTCGAGCGAGTCGAACGCCCGGTAGACGGAGGCGAATCGCAGATACGCGACGAGGTCGAGCTCCTGCAACGGGCCGAGTATGGCCAGCCCCACGTCGTGGGTGGTCAGCTCGGCGCTTCCGGTGGCCCGCACCGCCTCCTCGACCCGCTGGCCGAGCTGGGCGAGTGCGTCCTCGGTGACAGGCCGCCCCTGGCATGCCTTGCGCACGCCATTGATGACCTTGGTACGGCTGAAAGGCTCGGTGACTCCGGACCGCTTGACCACCATGAGCGAACACGTCTCCACGGTCGTGAAACGACGGGAGCAGTCCGGACACTGGCGGCGCCTGCGGATCGACGTGCCGTCATCGGTCGTACGACTGTCGACGACACGGCTGTCGGGGTGCCTGCAGAAGGGGCAGTGCATGAACTCCCAACCCTCCTCACAGCAGACTCAATAGCCTCGCTGGGCCTCATGGGCCCCTCGAAGCAGCCCCAAGCATAGGCGATCGCCAGGAGCCTGAAGACCCGGGGGACCACAACTTCTGGGCTGCTGTTGAAATCCAACCACTAGATGTGGGGATTGGCCCATACATACACGCCGCCCGCGCGTGTCGCGCGCGTATTGGCATGTGCCACGTGTCCGCGCGGCAGCACGAATGCCCAGGTGCACAGCCGTACCGTTGCGGCACATGCGGAGATACCGTGGGCGCCACAGGGAGAGGACGTGGGGCTCCCGAAGAGATGGGAGCCGGTTCCCGGTTGACGGGATGCCGGATGGCAGACTGAGGCAGTAAACCCACGAGGTCACCACCCCGGCGGTGAAGAGTACAACAATGAGCGCTTTTGCCCGCCAGGGACCGCGTTAGCCATACACCCAGACACATGATCAAGTCAGGCGATCCGCGTTTTTTCACTCGAACGTGTGTTTGGCGCAACCTTTCGAAAGCAACTACCGTTGTCCAGCAGGGAGACCATCGAGAGGGGCCGACGTGACCACCACCGCAGACAGTGCCACCATCACTGCCCAGGACCGCTCCCAGGGCCGACTCGAGCCGGTGCATGCGATGAACGAAGCCGTGAATCCCGAGGGGCACAAGCGCTCCCTACCGGGCCGACCTCCAGGCATCCGGGCGGACAGCTCCGGACTCACCGACCGGCAGCGCCGGGTCATCGAGGTCATCCGGGACTCCGTGCAGCGGCGCGGCTACCCGCCGTCGATGCGCGAGATCGGCCAAGCGGTCGGCCTCTCCAGCACCTCCTCCGTCGCACACCAGCTGATGGCACTGGAGCGCAAGGGCTTCCTGCGCCGTGACCCGCACCGCCCGCGCGCGTACGAGGTGCGCGGCTCCGACCAGGGCGCCTCCGTGCAGCCCACGGACACCGCCGGCAAGCCCGCCGCGTCGTACGTCCCGCTGGTCGGCCGTATCGCCGCCGGTGGTCCGATCCTCGCCGAGGAGTCGGTCGAGGACGTCTTCCCTCTCCCCCGCCAACTGGTCGGTGACGGCGAGCTGTTCGTGCTGAAGGTCGTCGGTGACTCGATGATCGAGGCCGCGATCTGCGACGGCGACTGGGTCACGGTCCGCCGTCAGCCCGTCGCCGAGAACGGCGACATCGTCGCCGCGATGCTAGACGGCGAGGCCACCGTCAAGCGCTTCAAGCGCGAGGACGGCCATGTCTGGCTCCTCCCGCACAACTCGGCGTACGAGCCGATCCCCGGCGACGACGCGACCATCCTCGGCAAGGTGGTGGCGGTGCTGCGGCGCGTGTGACGGCTGCTGCGGGCGGTTCCTCGTGGGTACCGCCCCCTGACCGGGCCCCGGGACCCCTGCGCCGGTTCCGGGGCCCTGTGTTGTCCGGGCGCCGGTGGCGAGCGTTTTGAGGTCGGGGGCCGGCCTGACGCGGTGCCGCGTGAGGCCGGCCCCCGATCACTCGGCTTCCGCCTCCGCCTTCTTCGCCGCCGCGTCGATCGCGGCAAGCGACTTCCGGACCTGATTACGGTCCGTCGTGTACCAGAAGTCGGGCAGTGACGCCTTGAGATAACTTCCGTACCGGGCCGTGGCCAGCCGTTGATCGAGTACGGCGACCACACCTCGGTCCCCCGACGCACGTACGAGGCGACCGGCGCCCTGGGCCATGAGGAGCGCGGCGTGGGTGGCGGCGACCGCCATGAAGCCGTTGCCTCCCGCGTCCTCCACCGCCTTCTGACGGGCGCTCATCAGGGGGTCGTCGGGGCGCGGGAACGGGATCTTGTCCATGACGACCAGCTGACAGCTGGGGCCGGGGACGTCGACGCCCTGCCACAGCGACAGCGTGCCGAAGAGACACGTCCTCGGATCGGCCGCGAAGTTCTTGATCAGCTCGCCGAGCGTCTCCTCGCCCTGGAGGAGGATCGGGAACTCCGGGACACGGGAGCGCAGTTCCTCCGCGGCGAGCTGCGCGGCCCGCATGGAGGAGAACAGGCCGAGAGTGCGTCCGCCGGCCGCCTGGATCAGCTCCGTGAGCTCGTCCAGCATGTCCGCTCGGTCGCCGTCACGCGCGGGGCGCGACAGGTGCTTGGCGACGTAGAGGATGCCCTGCTTCGGGTAGTCGAAGGGCGAGCCGACGTCGACGCCCTTCCACTGCGGGAGGTCCTCGCCCTCGGTGCCCTCGGGGGCGAGTCCGAGGGAGGCGCCGACGCCGTTGAAGTCGCCGCCCAGCTTCAGCGTCGCCGAGGTCAGGACGACGGAGCGGTCCGCGAAGAGCTTCTCCCTCAGGAGGCCCGACACCGACATGGGGGCGACGCGCAGAGAGGCTCCGAAACGGTCGTGGCGCTCGTACCAGACGACATCCCATTCCGAGCCGTTCGTGATCCGCTCCGCCACGTCGTGCACCGACTCCACGGACGCCAGCGCCTGCTTGCGGACCGCGTCCTCGTCCTGGACGGACTTGTCGCGGGTCGCGCCGATCGCGGAGATCACCGTACGGCAGGCGTCGCGCAGCGCCATGAGCGCGTAGCCGAGGTCCTCCGGGATCTCCTCCAGGCGGCCCGGCAGGGCCAGCTCCATCAACCGCTCGAAGCCCTCGGCGGCGGTCTGGAGCTGGTCGGCGGCCTTCTCGTTCGCCAGCTTCGCGGCACGCCGCACCGCGCGGTTGACCTGGCCCGGCGTGAGTTCTCCGGTGGCAACCCCTGTGACCCGGGAGACCAGTTCGTGCGCCTCGTCGACGATCAGCACCTCGTGCTGCGGGAGGACCGGGGCTCCCTCGATGGCGTCGATCGCGAGCAGTGCGTGGTTGGTGACCACGACCTCGGAGAGCTTGGCGCGCTCGCGGGCCAGCTCGGCGAAACACTCGGCGCCGTACGCGCACTTCGACGCGCCCAGGCACTCACGGGACGAGACCGACACCTGCGCCCAGGCCCGGTCGGAAACGCCGGGGGTGAGGTCGTCGCGGTCACCCGACTCGGTCTCGTCCGCCCAGTCGCGCATCCGCAGCAGGTCCTGGCCCAGCTTGCTGGTGGGTGCGGCTGCCTCGAACTGGTCGAAGAGCCCCTCCTCCTCGTCCTGCGGGACCCCCTCGTGGAGGCGGTGCAGACACAGGTAGTTCGACCTGCCCTTGAGCATCGCGAACTCCGGGCGGCGGCGCAGCAAAGGGTGGAGCGCATCGACCGTGCGCGGCAGGTCCCGCTCCACGAGCTGACGCTGCAGGGCCAGGGTGGCGGTGGCCACGACGACTCTCTCCCCGTGCGCGAGCGCGGGCACGAGGTAGCCCAGCGACTTTCCGGTGCCGGTGCCGGCCTGGACGAGCAGATGGGAACCGTCGTCGATCGCCTCCGCGACGGATTCGGCCATGGTCACCTGGCCGGGGCGCTCCGTACCGCCGACGGCAGTGACGGCAGCATGCAGGAGTTCGGGGAGTGAGGGCTTCGTCATAGCGCGACCACCCTACGGCCCGGCACTGACAAACGGGTGATCAAAGCAGGTGAGGGGTGAGATCAAGACCGGGCGCTGCTCGGTCTTGACGGGTTCGGATCAGTTGGGATCGGTTGCGGCGGGGCTGAGCTGGTTCGGGCGGCGGACAAGAAGTCCGAAGCGGTTCGGCCGAGAGCTCCGAAACCGGTTTGGCGGAAGGCTCCAAAACCCGATTCGGCGGAGGTGGAAATTCCATTGGCGGTGATGGGGAACCGGATCGGCGCGAGCGGTGTACCAAAAGTGACGACGTTACGACAGGGCGTCACAGCAGATCGCGCAGGGATCGGTCTCGGACCATGAGGGCGGCCCGCTTGGCGGGCAGGTCGACCTCGGCGGAGAACCGGAAGCCGGCGCTCAGGAAGGCGGCTACGGAGGGGGTGTTGCGAAGGTCGGGTTCCGCGACGACGCGTGCGCAGGCAGGCCGTTTGTCGAGCGCGCGGTCAGCCACGGCTCTGAGGAGCGTGCTGCCGAGCCCACGCCCACGGTCGGCGACACCGCCGATGAGGAGGTGGATTCCGGTGTCATGAGGTCGAGCCGGATAGTGGCGGGCCAGTGGGTCGAGGTCCGCCCGGTAGATCTCCCAGTAGCTCATCGGCGTGCCCTCCAGCACCCCGAGGCACGGAACGCTGCGTCCGTCGCCGGTGAGCTGAGTCCGTAGGTGCTCCTCGGTCACGGTCTGGGGCCCGGCCAGTTCCCAGAACTCCGCGACTGCCGGGTCGTTCATCCAGCGGCTGATCAGCGGTAGGTCCCGCTCGATGTACACGGGGACGAGGTGGAGCACACCGACGGGGGTGACGACCGGTCCCCAGTCGCCGACGTGGTCGAGGAGGTCGTCGTCCGACACCTTGACGGAGAAGGGTGGGGTCGCGTCCTCCCGCCGGCTCCCGTCACCGCCGATGTCGGCCTCCTCGGCGAGGAGTGCGATCAGCTCGTCCGGCAGGCGCAGATCCAGTGTGTCCTCGCTGTCCGTGCCCGCTCCGGTACTGCTCTCGGCAGTACGGAGGCCCGGGTCCGCGCCGTTGTCGGTGCTGGGGGCGGTGGCGGCTGCGTGTGTGCCGGCGTCGGCGGGAGTCACGGCGACGCTCCTCTCTCATAAGGCGGGGTGGGGCATGTTCCTCGGGGATGAAGGGGGTTGGCGATGGTCGGCGATGGTGGTGGGAAAGGGCGTGTCAGGAATGGAGGGGGTTGGCGATGGTGACGTAGACGGACTGTGTGTCGACCGGGCCGACGAGTTCGTCGAGGCCGTGGAGTCGGGTGAGCAGGTTGGCCTTGCAGCGCAGGACGGGTGAGTCGAGCAAGTGGGCGGGCAGTGAGGTGCGCAGCTTGGCGGGGCCGGAGGCGACATCGCCGAGGAAGCGTCGGAAGGCGGCGAGCAGGAGCCGTTCGTCGACCAGGCGCTGGGAGCCGAACGCACCGATGAGGCCGAGCACGTTGTTGATCGCGAGGTAGTAGGCGAACCGCTCGTCGGTGACCTCGTCGGAGACGAAGGTGTCGCTGTGCCGGCCGATACCGGGCAGCCGGGCGTCGAGTTCCGCGCGCCGGGACTCGCGGAAGTAGTAGCCCTGGTTGTCTCGGTAGCGGCCGCCCGAGGGCCAGCCGTCGGCGTCCAGCAGGAGCAGTGTGTTCTGCTGGTGGGCCTCCAGGGCGACCCCGGCCTCGGCGTCCAGCCAGAGCACGGGACGGACGACGTGCTCGAGGTAGCGCAGGAACCACTCGGCGGCGACGGCGCCACGGGGGCGGCCGGTCCGGTCGGCGAGTCGCGTGACGATCTCGGCCAGCCGGGACCGCACGGCGAAGGTCCCTTGCTCCGGGCCGCGAGCCGAATCCGCAGAGGCGCCGGCTCGATCCGCAGAGGCCTCGGCTCGGGCCTGCGGGCGGGGCGAGACGAGTCCGGCGATGCAGGTGACGTCGTCCAACGGGCCGAACGGGTTGTGCCGGATCATCACGTCGAGTCCGGGCACGGGGTTGCCGTCGGGCGCATCGACGGCAAGCCATGCCGGGTCGCGGACGATGTCGAACGTCGGGTGCGCGGCCTGCCACTGCTTGGACAGGCCGCTGCGTAGCAGGCGGTGGACTTCGACGCCTCGGTGCAGTTCCTTACGGAGGTTCTCCCGACGGGAGTTGGTGATCCGCAGGCCGAGCGACAGCTTGAGCATGGCGGGGGCGCCGGACCGATGGACGGTGCGGACGGAGGAGGTGGGGTGCCAGGGGGAGCCGAGTGTGCCGAGGTCGCGGAGCAGCCCGGCGTCGAACAGGTCCGCGATCTCGGAACGCTGCCGGAGGTCACGCAGCTGCCAGGGGTGCAGCGGCAGGGCTGCGTAGCCGTCGGGCAGCGACAGCTCGGCTTCGGCGAGCCGTGCCGTGAGGTGGGCTGCGGGGACGGGGCGGCCTCGCTCGGTCCAGGCCGAGTCGGTGGCGAGTACTGAAGGGGCGACAGCCAGCCAGGGAAGTGGGAAGGAGCCGCGCAACTCCGGTGAATACAGGCGCGCTTCGGCCTCGGAGAGACTTTCGCGGCTCTTCGGGGTGGGGTGCAGCGGGTGCCCAAGCAGGAGTGACTGTTCGGCCGCGAGAAAGAGGTCGGATCCGTCGGCAGGGCGTTCCCGGCGCTCGCGGATGAAAGTGACGGTGCGGAGGAGGGAGTCGGCGACGCGGGCGACCAGGTCGGGGCCCGCGGTACGGGCGGTCGCGGGTGGGTTGGCGGTGTCGGTGCCCGTCCCGGTCCCGGTGCCGCCTGGCGTCTCCCGGGCGAGCAGTGCGGCGACCGTGACGGCGTCGGCCGGTGGGCAGGGTTCGGGGGCGTCGGCAAGGTACGGGAGGCCGAAGCGGTGCCATCCGCTCGGGGACCAGTAGCGCACCGGGGCGAGCAGGGCCGTACCGCTGGCGGGCAAGGGGATGCGCAGCATGCCGTCGTCGGGCGCCGGAAGGTTGGCCTCGCGTGCCCAGCAGCGCAGCACGTTCTCGACGGCTGCGATCTCGGCCGCGGTGTGCGGGTCCGGGTGCTCCAGGAGATCAGCGGTGTCGCGGTGTGGGCGCTGGGCAACGAGGGGGTTGCTCTGCTCCGGGGTGCGCTTGGGGTCCAGGGCCGTCTGGTCGGGGGCGAGCTTTTGGTCCTGGGTGCTCGGCACCGGGGCGCGAGTCTGAACCTGGGGCGTCTGATCCGGAGCGAGCTTTTGGTCCTGGGCGCTCGGCACCGGGGCGCGAGTCTGAACCTGGGGCGCCTGGTCCTGGGGCGTCTGATCCGGGGCTACGTTCCGGTCCTGGGGCGTCTGATCCGAGGCAGTCTGATCCGAGGCAGCCTTTTGGCCCTGGACAGTCTCCACCGGGGCGCACTTATGTTCCTGGGTTGTCTGCTCCGGGGGCCTCGTCTGGTCCTGGGCCGTCGATTGCAGGGCCCTCGTCTGCTCCTGAGCCCTGACCTGCCCCGATGCTTGAGCCCTTGCCTGCCCCTGAGCCCCTGGCTCCCCCAATGCTTGGGCACTCGCCTGACCCGATACCTGGGCCCTCGCCGACTCGGGTGCTTTCCCTTGCTCCGGAACCCTGTGCGCCTCCCGGTTCCCACCCTGCCCCGGAACCCAGTCTCCCTCTTGGGCCCCACCCTGCCCCGAGCCCAGTCCTCCCTCCGAACCCACCGCCTGGCCAGCCTCCGCTCCCGCTCCCGTGACGCCTCCCCCGCCCGAACCCCGCTCGCGCTCCCGCTCCGTATCCCGTTCCGAAGGCCGTCCCTGCTGACGCGGCACCGACGCGGTTGCCGGTTCGGGTGGCGTGAGGCCTGAGGCAGACGCCTCGGTCGAGACTTGCTCGGGAACCTGGGCGCCGACGTCGAATGCGGGGGTGGTGTTCAAGGTGTTCCTCGTGGGTGGTTCTGGCTCGGGGCGATGACGGACCTGGGTCCTACTGCGCTGTGCGCGCCGACAACAACTGCCCTGCTAGCCCGCCCGCTCGGCGCAGTCGCCCCGGCGTCTGTGTCGGGGATCGGGACCGTGAGGTCTGCCTGTGTAGTCGTGCGACGCTGCCTCCACCGCGTCGGCCAGTCGGTCGAGTACCGCGGACGCCTGCTCGTCGCTGATCGTCAGTGGTGGGAGGAGCCGTACGACACTGCTGTGGCGGCCGCCCAGTTCGACGATCAGGCCACGTCGCAGGCACTCCCGTTGGACGGCGGCGGCGAGTTCGGGGGCGGCCGGGCGGGGGCTGCTCGCCTCGGGATCCCTCATCGCTGCCGGGCTCAACCCACCGCTGAGACGCCGAAACCCCACCGAGGCATCGGGGCCACCGCCAACACCCGCAGGGTCCAGGCCGGCGAGCCCCCGAACCAGCGCGCCCGACTCTCGCCCCCGCGCGGACTCTCGAAGCAACGCGCCTGGACCTCGAACCAACGCGTCTGACCCGCGATCCAGCGCATCCGGCACATCCAGCCCCCGATGCAATGCATCAAGATCCCGATCCAGCGCATCAGGGCCCCAATACGTCTCACCAGTCCCCCGACCCGGCCCCGCCGAATCCCCCACCCCACCACCGAACCCCAGACCATCCCCCTCCACATCCACCAGCTCCACCCCGATCATCAACCCCCGCCCCCGCACATCCCCGATGCACGGCAACCCCCGCGCCAGAGCGCGGAGTTGGTCGAGCATGCGGGAGCCCAGGGCTGCGGCTCGTTCGGCGAGGCCGTTTTCGCGGACGTAGGCGAGGGTTGCCGTGCCCGCGGCCATGGCGAGTTGGTTGCCGCGGAACGTGCCTGCGTGGGCGCCGGGCTCCCAGACGTCGAGGTCGTCGCGGTAGACCACCACGGCGAGGGGAAGGCTGCCGCCGATGGCCTTGGAGAGCACCATCACGTCGGGGGTGATCCCGCTGTGCTCCACCGCCCAGAAGGCGCCCGTGCGGCCGACCCCCGTCTGGACCTCGTCGGCGATCAGCGGAATGGAGCGATCGGCGGTGATCTGCCGCATGCGGCGCATCCACGCGTCCGGCGCAGGGATCACCCCGCCCTCGCCCTCGACCGGTTCAAGGATCATCCCGGCGGGATGCGGCACCCCCGACTTGGGGTCGTCGAGGACGGACTCGCTCCAGCGCGCGGCGAGTTCGGCGCCGCGCGGGCCGCCGACGCCGAAGGGGCAGCGGTAGTCCTGCGGAAAGGGGAGGCGGGCGACCCGTACGTCGGAGGCGTCTCCGGATGCTTCGAGCGCTCCGGCGGTCATGCCGTGGTAAGCGCCGGTGAAGGCCAGGATTGAGCTGCGGCCGGTCGCCGCCCGAGCCAGCTTGAGCGCGGCCTCCACCGCATCGGTTCCGGCCGGCCCGCAGAACTGCACGCGTGCGCGGTCGGCGAGACCGGGCGGCAGGGTCTGGAACAGCTCGGTGATGAAGGCGTCCTTGACGGGTGTCGCCAGGTCGAGGACGTGCAGCGGTGCGCCCGAGTCCAGGACCTTGCGGATCGCGTCCAGGACGACGGGGTGGTTGTGGCCCAGGGCGAGCGTTCCGGCACCGGAGAGACAGTCGAGATACCGGCGGCCGTCGGCGCCCTCGATGGTCAGGCCGCGCGCCCGTACCGGCACGATCGGCAGGGCGCGCGCGTAGGTGCGCGCCGCCGACTCGCGCGCCGCCTGGCGCCGCAGGATCCCCTCGTGCGCCGCCCGCGCCGTGACCGACGCCTCACCGACAGCGCTCCGTCCGGCAGTTCCCTCGGACGTGCTCCCCCCGCGTGCAGACTCGACCACGGCTCCCTGTCCTCCCGCCGGGGGCCGCACACGGACAGCAGGCCCCCCATCGCTACCAACCACCCATCGCTCACCGGGTTACGGGTTGTCTCAAGATCCTTGCTGTAGCCGAACCGTTGCTGTTCCGTCGGGCGTCCCCCACAGCGAGCGCATAGTGTGTGATGCCGTTCCAAGGCACCGCAGCACCGATTTCAAGGCAGCGCAGCGCCCAGTTCGTTGAGTTCACCTCAGGGGGAGTCAGACCATGCGATCCACAAGGCCGTCGTTCAGCGTCCGCCGGGAAAGGGGGGCGCGCCGCAGAACCTCCCCCGTACTTGCCGCCGTTGCCCTCGCCTCCGCACTGGCGCTCACCGCCACCGCCTGCAACTCGGGCGACACCAAGGCGGACGGCCAGGCCTCCGCCGCCGCGACCGACACCGGGAGCGGCGGCGACGGCAAGATCAAGATCCCGGACGACATCAGGGACAAGCTCAAAGAGCACGGGATCGACATCGACAAGTGGAAGAACGGGGCCTGGAAGAACTGGGACAAGGACGACTGGCTGCGCGAGGCCGACGACTTCATCAACCCGATCATCAAGGGCCTGTGGAACCCGGACCGGATGCGGGACGCCGACGACCCGGACAAGGGCGTCGACGAGAACGACCTCTCGGGTGACCAGGGCGTGACCGACCCGACGCCGGCGGCGGTGGACGCGAAGGCCGTGGCGCCTACGTATCACGCCAACGCGGCGACGGCCGGCAAGGTGTTCTTCGACTCCCCCGAGGGCACGATGGTCTGTTCGGCGACGGTCGTGGAGGACCCGGCCCATCCGGGCAAGTCCAACCTGGTCTGGACGGCGGGCCACTGCGTGCACGCGGGCAAGGACGGCGGCTGGTACCGCAACATCGCGTTCGTGCCGTCGTACAACGACTCGGGCAAGACCGCCGCCCAGTTGCAGAACGCCACCAGGGAGGAGGCCGCTCCGTACGGCGTCTGGTGGGGTGACTGGGCGCAGACCTCGCAGCAGTGGATCGAGCAGGGCGGCGAGACGGGCGGCAACGGTGCCTCGTACGACTACGCCGTCATCCATGTGACGCCGGAGAAGGGCGGCAACGGCAAGTCGCTGGAGGAGACGGTCGGTTCGGCGCTGCCTGTGAACTTCAACGCCCCGGCCGTGCCGAAGGTTCCCAGCATCACCGCGACCGGGTACCCGGCGGCCGCGCCGTTCGACGGCCAGAAGCTCTACCAGTGCACGGACAAGCCGGGACGGCTGTCGATCAACGCCTCGGACCCGACGATGTACCGCATCGGCTGCACCATGACCGGCGGTTCGTCGGGCGGCGGCTGGGTCGCGACGGGCTCGGACGGCAAGCCGGCGCTGGTGTCCAACACCTCGATCGGCCCGGTGAGTTCGGGCTGGCTGGCCGGACCGCGACTGGGTGACGTGGCCAAGGGTGTGTACGACTCGGTGAGCAAGAAGTTCGCCGGCCAGTGACCGGCACGTAGACACAGGCGGGGACGGGGCGCCTCACAGAAACCTTCACCGTCCCGTCCCCGTTCACCCTCAACTCCACGGGCATAGTGGGGTGTCGCTTCCGGGCGCGTTCCGCACGGAAGCCACTCAACGCTGACAAGAACACGACATGCAACGCTTCAACGGGGGTCAACGCACCATGCGTTCCATACGTACGCCCGCAGCATCCCGGCGCGGGCGGCGCACCGCACTCGTCGCCACCGGCCTGGTCGCGGCCCTGGCGCTCACCGCCACCGCCTGCAACTCGGACGACACCAAGGCGAGTGCCGAGCCCGACACCACCACCTCCCAGGCCGCCGACACAGGCGACGGCAAGGTCAAGATCCCGGCCGACATCGCGAGCAAGCTCAAGGACCACGGCATCGATGTCGACAAGTGGGCGAGCGGCGGCTGGAAGGACTGGGACAAGGACAAGTGGCTCAGTGAGGCCAAGGACTTCGTCAACCCGGTGATCAAGGGCCTCTGGAAGCCGGAGCGGATGAAGTCCGCGAAGGAGGCCAACAAGACGGTCTCGACGAAGGACGCGGCCGCCGACCAGGGCGTCAGCGACCCGGATCCGGCCCCCGTCGAGGCGACGGCGGAGAAGACGCCGTACCACGACCACGCGGCCCCGGTCGGCAAGGTCTTCTTCGACTCCCCCGAGGGCTCGATGGTCTGCTCGGGCACGGTCATCAAGGACGTGAACCACCCGGGCAAGTCGAACCTGGTGTGGACGGCCGGACACTGCGTGCACGCCGGCCAGAACGGCGGCTGGTACCGCAACATCGCCTTCGTCCCGGCCTACAACGACCTCGGCAAGTCGGAGTCCCAGCTGAGCAGCGCGAGCCGCTCGCAGATCGCCCCGTACGGCCAGTGGTGGGCCAACTGGGCCTCGACCTCCAGCCAGTGGATCCAGGGCGGCTCGGAGACGGGCGGCGCGGGTGCCGCGTACGACTACGCCATCCTGCACGTGAAGCCGGAGCAGGGCTCCAAGTCCCTCGAGGAGACGGTCGGTGCGGCGCTCGACGTCGACTTCTCCGCCCCGTCCGCGACCGAGGTCGCCAAGATGGGCGCCTGGGGGTACCCGGCGGCTGCGCCGTACAACGGTCTGAAGATGTTCAAGTGCATCGACCGGCCCGGTCGGCTCTCGCTGAGCACCTCGCTGCCGACGATGTACCGCATCGGCTGCACCATGACCGGCGGTTCGTCCGGCGGCGGCTGGTTCCGCGTGGTCAACGGCAAGACCGAGCTGGTGTCGAACACCTCGATCGGCCCGTCCGACAACACCTGGCTCGCGGGCCCGCAGCTCGGCAGGAACGCCGAGGCGCTCTACGAGAACATGAGCAAGACGTACGGCGGTCAGTGATCCGTACCGATGCCGAAGGCCCGCTCCCTGCGACAGGGGGCGGGCCTTCGGCTTGTTCTACGACCGCTCGGTCCGGCTCAGGCGGCCGGCGCCGGAACGTACGGCGCGAGGTCCGCCGCCAGTTCCTCGTGCACCCGCACCTTGAGCAGGGTGCCCTCCGGGGTGTGCTCCTCGGAGATCACCTCGCCCTCGTCGTGAGCGCGGGCGACGAGCTTGCCGTGCGTGTACGGCACGAGCGCCTCGATCTCGACGGACGGCCTGGGCAGCTCGTTGTCGATGAGCGCGAGCAGTTCCGTGATGCCCTGGCCCGTGCGTGCCGAGACGGCGATGGAGCGCTTCTCGATCCGCATGAGCCGCTGCAGCGTCAGCGGGTCGGCCGCGTCCGCCTTGTTGATCACGACGATCTCGGGCACACCGGTGGCGCCGACGTCCCGGACCACCTCGCGCACGGCTGCCAGCTGCTCCTCCGGGTTCGGGTGCGAGCCGTCCACCACGTGCAGGATCAGGTCGGACTCGCCGACCTCCTCCATGGTGGAGCGGAACGCCTCGACCAGGTGGTGCGGCAGGTGCCGTACAAAACCGACCGTGTCGGCCAGCGTGTACAGGCGGCCGCTCGGGGTCTCCGCCCGGCGGACGGTCGGGTCCAGGGTCGCGAACAGGGCGTTCTCGACCAGGACACCGGCGCCGGTCAGGCGGTTGAGCAGGGAGGACTTGCCCGCGTTGGTGTAGCCCGCGATGGCGACGGACGGCACCTTGTTGCGCTTGCGCTCCTGGCGCTTGATCTCGCGGCCGGTCTTCATCTCCGCGATCTCCCGGCGCATCTTCGCCATCTTCTCGCGGATCCGACGCCGGTCCGTCTCGATCTTGGTCTCACCGGGACCACGGGTGGCGAGGCCGCCGCCCTTGCCGCCGCCCATCTGCCGGGACAGCGACTGACCCCAGCCACGCAGGCGCGGCAGCATGTACTGCATCTGCGCGAGTGCGACCTGCGCCTTGCCCTCCCGGGACTTGGCGTGCTGGGCGAAGATGTCGAGGATCAGGGCCGTACGGTCGATGACCTTGACCTTGACGACGTCTTCGAGGTGGATGAGCTGGCCCGGGCTGAGCTCACCGTCGCAGATCACGGTGTCGGCGCCGGTCTCCAGGACGATGTCCCGCAGTTCGTTCGCCTTGCCGGAGCCGATGTAGGTGGCCGCGTCGGGCTTGTCGCGGCGCTGGATCACGCCGTCGAGCACGACCGCGCCCGCGGTCTCCGCGAGGGCGGCGAGCTCCGCAAGGGAGTTCTCCGAGTCCTGCACGGTCCCCGAGGTCCAGACGCCGACGAGCACGACCCGCTCCAGGCGGAGCTGGCGGTACTCGACCTCGGTGACGTCCTCGAGCTCGGTGGAGAGGCCCGCCACACGGCGCAGGGCCGCGCGCTCGGAGCGGTCGAACTGGTCGCCGTCCCGCTCTCCGTCGATCTCGTGGCTCCAGGCGACGTCCTCTTCCATCAGGGCATCGGCCCGAAGACCTTCGGGGTAGGTGTGCGCGAAGCGCTGCGTGTCCTGGGAAGGGGATGAAGAGGAGGTCATTGGGTCCTTACGTCGTTGGGGATGCCGATTCGGCGCTCGTCACTCCGTTCAACGCACGAGCACCCCGGGAGATTCCCGTGTCCCGTGCCGCGCCGACCTCACGATGGTCGCACGGTACGGCCCGTCTCGTCACCGTCTTATTTACCGGCCTTCGCGGTCTTCGCAGCCTTGCCGGTCCTGGCGGCCTTGGTGTTCTTCGAAGGCTTGGCGTTCTTCCCGTGCTTCGCGTCCGGTGCCGTCGGCTTCCAGTCCGGGTGGCCGGGCATGGGCGGGGTCTTCTCGCCGTAGAGCCAGGCCTTGAAGAAGCCGCTCAGGTCGCGTCCGGAGATCTCGGAGGCGAGTCGTTCGAAGTCGGCGGTCGTGGCCGTGCCGTCGCGGTGGACGGTCACCCAGGCCCTCTCCAGGCGCTCGAAGGCGGGGCCGCCGATCTCCTGGCGCAGGGCGTAGAGCCCGAGCGCGGCACCGTCGTAGACGTTCGGCCGGAAGATGCTGATCTTCTGGCCGGGCGCGGGCGCCTTGGGCCTGGCCGGCGGTCCCCCGGCCGCACGCCAGCCGTCGGAGGCGCCGTACGCGGCCTTCATGCGCTTCTCCATGGGCTTGTTCGCCTTCTCCTCCGCGTACAGGGCCTCGTACCACGTGGCGTGCCCTTCGTTGAGCCACAGGTCGGACCAGGTGCGCGGGCTGACGCTGTCACCGAACCACTGGTGGGACAGCTCGTGGACCATGATCGACTCGACGTACCACTTGGGGTAGGCGGGTTCGGTGAACAGCCCTTTCTCGAAGAGGGAGAGCGTCTGCGTCTCGAGTTCGAAGCCGGTGGACGCCTCGGCCATGAGCACGCCGTACGTCTCGAAGGGGTACGGGCCGACCTTGCTCTCCATCCACGCGATCTGGTCGGGGGTCTTGGCGAGCCACGGTTCGAGCTCTTTGCGGTCCTTGGTGGGCACGACGTCGCGTACGTCCAGGCCGTGCGGCCCGTCGCGGTGCATCACGCTGGAGCGGCCGATGGACACCTGGGCGAGCTCGGTGGCCATGGGGTGCCGGGTGCGGTACGTCCAGGTGGTCGTTTTGCCGGCCCGTTCCTTGTCGGTCGGCACACCGTTGGCGACCACGGTGTAGCCGTTGGGGGCGGTGATCCGGATGGTGAACATCGCCTTGTCGGAGGGGTGGTCGTTGCACGGGAACACCAGGTGCGCGGCGTCGGCCTGGTTGGCCATGGCGAGGCCGTCGTCGGTGCGCACCCAGCCGCCGTCCTCTCCCTCGGCGGACTCGGGGTCGCTGGTGTGCCTCACGGTGATCCGCGTCCAACTGCCCGCCGTCAGCGGCTTGTCGGGCGTGACGACGAGATCCTCACCCGCGTCGGCGAACTTGGCCGGCTCTCCGTCGACGTCGACCGACTCGACCTTGCCGTGCGCGAAGTCGAGGTTGAGGTGGTCCAGGGCCGAGGTCGTCAAGGCGCGCATGGTGGTGACGGCCTGGAGCGGCTTGCTGTTGGTGCCGGGATAGGTGAACGAGAGGTCGTACGACTGCACGTCGTATCCGGGGTTGCCGAGATTCGGGAAGAGGCGGTCACCGACGCCCGCCGGGGCGACCGGGGCGCTTGCGGCGAGCAGGCAGACGGAGACGGCCGAGGCGAGGAGCGCGGTCGCTTTGAGACGGCGGGGGCGGTGAGAGCCGGTGCGTGTGGCCCGGGAGCGGGAGGTCTGCAGCATGGATCACGGCTATCAGCGCGCGCACGCAGCACAGCGACGACTCGCTTTCGGCCCACCCGAACGGGTCGTTGGGGTGGGGCCGGCGGGCTCCGTACGACTTCGGGCGCGCCCCGCGGCCCCCACTGCACCCCGTTCACGCCCCTGGCGTCTGCGCCCTGCTCACGTCGTACACACCCGGCACGTTCCGCATCGCCCGCATCAGGGCGGGCAGGTGGGCCGCGTCCGGGAGTTGGAGGGTGTAGGTGTGGCGGACGCGCTGCTGGGTCGGGGGTTCGACCGTCGCGGACACGATCTCGGCGCCTTCGAGGGCCATGGCCTCCGTCAGGTCCGCCAGCAGGTGAGGGCGGACGAACGATTCGGCGAGCAGCGTGACCCGGCACTCGGTGGTGTCGCCCCAGCGCACATCGACCTCCGCGCGCCCCCCGCTCTTCATGCGCTCCACGGCAGCGCACTCGACGCGGTGGACGGTGACCACACCGCCGCGGACGGCGAATCCGGTCACCTCGTCGGGCGGTACGGGGGTACAGCAGCCCGCGAGCCGTACGGTCGCCCCCGGCTGGTCGACGATGACGTCATTTGCCGGGCGGCTGGTCAACATTTCGGCGCCGGGCCGGAGCGGCGCCGAAATCTGGCCCTCGGTCGTCGGCGAACCCTCCTGGACCTCTGCCCCCTCCCGCTCTCCGGCCTGCGCCTCGTCCTGCGTCGGGTGGGCCGCGAGCCAGCGCTGGATGGCGATGCGGGCGGCGGGCGTGTGCGCGTGCTCCAGCCACTCCCTGGACGGCTCGGAGGCGGGGTCCTGGCCCATGAGGAGCTGGACGGTGTCGCCGTCCCTCAGGACCGTACTCAGCGTCGCCAGGCGACCGTTGACGCGGGCGCCGATGCACGCGTGCGCGTCCTCGCCGTACTGGGCGTACGCGGCGTCGACGCATGTGGCGCCCTCGGGCAGACCGAGCGTGCCGCCGTCGGGGCGGAAGACGGTGATCTCGCGGTCCTGGGCGAGATCCTCGCGGAGCGTGGACCAGAAGGTGTCCGGGTCGGGCGCGGCCTCCTGCCAGTCGAGGAGGCGGGAGAGCCAGCCGGGTCGGGTGGGGTCGACGCGCTCGCCGTCGGCCGCCGACTGCTCCTCCGAAGGAGGAGCGTAGGGATTGCCGAGCGCGATGACCCCGGCCTCGGCGACCTTGTGCATCTGGTGCGTACGGATGAGGACTTCGCCGACCTGGCCGTCCGCACGTGCGACCGCGGTGTGCAGCGACTGGTACAGGTTGAACTTGGGGACGGCGATGAAGTCCTTGAACTCCGAGACGACGGGCGTCATACAGGTGTGCAGTTCGCCGAGGACGCCGTAACAGTCCGCGTCCTCGTTCACCAGCACCAGCAGACGGCCGAAGTCTGAGCCGCGCAGCTGGCCGCGCTTGCGGGCGACGCGGTGGACGGAGACGAAGTGCCGTGGCCGGATGACGACTTCGGCCGGGATGTCGGCGTCGCGCAGGACCGTCCGCACCTCGTCGGCGATGTCGGCGAGGGGGTCGTCCGGGCGCGAGGCGTTGTCGACGATCAACTCCCGCGTGTGTTCGTACTCTTCGGGGTGGAGGATCGCGAAGACGAGGTCCTCCAGTTCGGTCTTGAGTGCCTGGACACCGAGCCGTTCGGCCAGCGGGATGAGGACGTCGCGGGTGACCTTGGCGATGCGTGCCTGTTTCTCGGGGCGCATGACGCCGAGGGTGCGCATGTTGTGGAGCCGGTCGGCGAGTTTGATCGACATCACGCGCACGTCCCGGCCGCTGGCGACGAGCATCTTGCGGAAGGTCTCGGGCTCGGCGGCGGCGCCGTAGTCGACCTTCTCCAGCTTCGTCACGCCGTCGACGAGATAGCTGACCTCCGCCCCGAACTCCTCGCCGACCTGATCGAGCGTCACGTCCGTGTCCTCGACCGTGTCGTGGAGCAGAGAGGCCGTCAATGTCGTGGTCTCGGCGCCGAGTTCGGCGAGGATCAAGGTCACGGCGAGCGGATGTGTGATGTACGGCTCACCGCTCTTGCGCATCTGACCGCGGTGCGAGGACTCGGCCAGCACGTAGGCACGGCGGAGGGTTTCGAGGTCGGCACTGGGGTAATGGGCCCGGTGCGCGTCGACGACATGGCTGATGGCACTGGGCAGCCGGTCACGGGTGGCGGGGCCGAGCAGGGCGGCACGGCCCAGGCGGCGCAGGTCGATCCGCGCCCGCCAGCGCGCGGCCGGGCCTGTTACCGGACCTGGGGTCGCGGGGTTAGTGGCCTCCGCACTCATGGGCACCTCCGGCTGCGTGGACCGGCGGACGGGGTGCCCCAGGGCGGACACGGCACAGGGGGATGGCAACGGTCCCCCGTCCGGGCCGGTGCTTGATGCTACCGAGCCCATCACGTGCGGCTGACCGCCTCTCGGCGAGCGTGAAACGGATCACCCATTCGAGCGAAGGTTTGTAGGTTTACGGTTTCACGCCACCCGACACGCCGTCACCCGTGGTTTCGAACCCGGCGTGGGCGTCCCGGAGTTCCCCTTGCGCACCATCCGTCACACGCGCCTCGGATCCCAAGCCGCCTCGGTGTTCAACGAACGAATGTTTCCAGCCACTCGTTTTCGATCTCGCCTTCGGCGACGATCACCGCGGGACCCGTCATCTCGATCTCGCCGTCGGGCCGTTCGGTGATCACCAGGGTTCCGCCGGGCACATCGACGGTGTACGTCGCCGGGGTTCCGGTCACGGCGGGGTCGGCACCGTCACGGCGGGCGGCGGCCACGGCGACGGCGCATGCGCCCGTGCCGCACGAGCGGGTCTCGCCGGAGCCGCGCTCGTGCACGCGCAGGGCGACGTGGCGGGGGCCACGGTCGACGACGAACTCCACGTTGACCCCGTCCGGGTAGGCGGAGGCCGGGCTGAAGGGCGGCGGGGAGTACAGGCTGCCGGCGTGCGCGAGGTCCTCCACGAAGGCCACCGCGTGCGGGTTGCCCATGTTCACGTTCCGCGCGGCCCAGCTGCGCTCGCCGACGCTCACCGTGACGTCCCCTTCGGGGAGCCGCGCCTTGCCCATGCCGACGGTGACATCGCCGCTCTTGGCGAGGTGAACGGTCTTCACGCCCCCGCGCGTGGCCACGGCGAGGTCGCCCTCGGTGATGTGCCCGGCGTGCTGGAGGTAGCGCGCGAAGACGCGTACGCCGTTGCCGCACATCTCCGCGATCGAGCCGTCGCCGTTGCGGTAGTCCATGAACCACTCCGCCTCGGCCGCCATGCCCTTCGCCTCGGGATGCGCGGCGGAGCGCACCACGTGCAGCAGACCGTCACCACCGATGCCCGCGCGACGGTCGCACAGGGCGGCGACGGCGGCCGGGGGCAGGTCGATGGCGTTCTCGGGGTCCGGGACGATCACGAAGTCGTTTTCCGTGCCGTGGCCCTTGAGGAAGGCGATCCGCGTGCTCATGCCTCGATCGTAAGGGGTGGGTACGACACCGAGCCGGGCGGAGGACGTGCGGCTGCGCACACGCGCGTGCACGTCGAGGAGTCCGCATCGGCTCCACGCGCGTGTGGACGTCAGCGCAACCGGGCCACGCGCCAGACGGCAAGTACGACCACCGCGGCCACCAGCACGACGTAGGCCACGACGACCCGCCAGTCCGCTCTGCGTCCGGAGCCCCGCTGCGGCAGGCCCGGCCAGGTGTAGCCGACCCTGCGGGCGGCCATCATGCCCCAGCCGGCCGCGCAGGAGCAGATCAGCAGCCCCAGCATGGCGATCACGGCCCCGCTGTCGCCGAAGTCGAAGGCGAGCGGGAAGGCGAACATCAGGGAGCCGACCGCGGCCAGGGCGACGATGGGGGCGAGCTGCCAGATGCGCAGCCGGCGCTGCGGGCGCAGCTCCACCTCGACCTCGGGCCCGCCCGCGAACATCTCCTCGGGCTCGGGACCGTCGGCGGTCACGCCGCCCTGCGTGTCGTCGGGCCCGTCGGGGCTCAGACGATCCCCGTCCTGCTCCGGTTCACCACTGTCCACGGTGACGGGCTCGGTGCCTTGTGCGGTGTCGCGAGGGCCGGCCTCCATCGCCACGCGCCCTCCCAACTAGGACTCCACTGGTCGATCGAAGCTCGATGATGGCACGGCGCCGGAGGCCCGGATGGCGGCCGGAGCGTCCCGATGCCATGACGTGATCAGGCTGTAACCGGTCGTTCGACCAACGCCAGTGCGAGGTGCGGAAGTTCTGTGAGATCCGCCGCAGCCCCACTGAGCCAGTGCACCCGCGGGTCCCGCCGGAACCAGGAATCCTGGCGGCGCGCGAAGCGCTTGGTGGCGCGTACGGTCTCGGCCCGCGCCTCGTCGAGCGTGCACTCCCCCGCGAGCGCCGCGAGCACCTGCTGGTACCCCAGCGCGCGGGATGCCGTACGCCCCTCACGCAGGCCCTGCGCCTCCAGTGCGCTCACCTCGTCCACGAGCCCCGCGTCCCACATCCGGTCCACGCGGCGTGCGATGCGCTCGTCGAGCTCGGGGCGCGCCACGTCGACGCCGATCTGGACGGTGTCGTAGACCGAGTCGTGGCCGGGGAGGTTGGCGGTGAAGGGCTTGCCGGTGATCTCGATCACTTCGAGGGCCCGGACGATACGGCGGCCGTTGCTGGGCAGGATCGCGAGCGCGGCCTCGGGGTCGGCGGCGGCCAGGCGCGCGTGCAGCGCACCGGAGCCGCGCAGGGTGAGCTCCTCCTCCAGCCGGGCCCTGACCTCGGGGTCGGTGCCGGGGAACTCCAGGTTGTCGACGGCTCCGCGGACGTACAGCCCCGAACCGCCGACCAGGATCGGCCAGCGGCCTTCGGCGAGGAGCGCGTCGATCCTGTCGCGCGCCAGCTTCTGGTACTCGGCGACGGATGCGGTGACGGTCACGTCCCAGATGTCCAGGAGGTGGTGCGGGACGCCGCCGCGCTCCTCGGGCGTCAGCTTGGCGGTGCCGATGTCCATCCCCCGGTAGAGCTGCATGGAGTCGGCGTTGACGACCTCGCCTCCGAGCTGCCGGGCGAGAAAGACGCCCAGATCGGACTTTCCTGCCGCGGTCGGTCCGACGACGGCGATGACTCGGGGGGCGGGGGGTGCGCTGCTCACCGCACCAGTCTCGCAAACCCCGGAGGCTCTCCTCGAACGAGTTACGTGACGAAGCGGGGGCGGGGTCGTTGCCCGTTGCGAGGTTCTCGCCGCCGGTTTTCGGGAGGCGGCGACCCGGTGCACGCAAACGGACGCACCGGACGACGCGGGAGTTCGCCCGCACGAGTAACGTATGGAGTGGATATGGGCGTTTTCGCACGACTTCTCCGGAGGTCGAAGGCTACGGAGGAGGCGTCAACCGCCGAGCCGCAGGCCGGTACACAGACGGCCGAATCCGAGGCGGATGAGGCGGCAGAGGCGAAGGGGTCGGCCGGGACCGAGGCCGATGACCGGGCCGAGACCGATTCGGCGGCCACGACGGAGGCCGTCGAGGGCGCCTCCGGCGAGGACGTCGAGATCCCCAAGCAGCAGTCCGCCGAGGAAGCGGCCGACACCGAGGCCGGCGAGGGCGCCCGCACGTGACCGCCCCGCGCGAGCGGGCCGAAAGGGCGCGCCCGCGCGCAACGGAAGGTGGACCATGGGTCTCCTGGACAATCTGAAGCACAAGCTCTCCCCGGCCAAGGACAAGGTCTCGGGCCTCGCGCAGCAGCACGGGGGCAAGATCACGCATGGTCTCGACAAGGCCGCGAAGGTCGTGGACGAGAAGACCAAGGGCAAGTACAGCAACAGGATCCAGACGGGGACCGGCAAGGCCAGGGACGCCATGGACCGACTCGCGCACAAGGGCGACACGGACGCGGGCGGCGGAAGGACGGTGCCGCGGGACACTCCGACGCCGCCGGCTTCCTGAACGCGACGGCACATCGACGGACGGCCGCGGGGCCAGAGGGCTCCCGGCCGTCCGTCGTTTCGCAGGCCCCGCCGGGTCTACGACGCCGGGTCCCCGGTCGGCGCTACGACCATGTCGCGATCACGTACCCCACGCCGTACGGCGCGTCCTCGTACAGCAGCGCGCCGGCTAGGTCCGCGCCCTCGGCCGCGCCCGCGAGGACCTGCCAGGGGGCTCGGCCCGATGCCTTCAGCTCGTACGCCAGCTCGGTGTCCAGCGCCTTGAGGGCCGCCACGTCCGCCGACCCCAGCGCACGCGCGACCTCCGCGTCGAAGGGTGCCGCGCGCTCGTCGAGGTAACCGGGAGCCTTGAGCGTGCGGCAGGCGCTGGCGTCGCCCATCACCAGCAGCGCCACCCGCTCGGCCCGGGCGGCGATTTCCCTTCCGACTTGGATACACCGCTCGGCCTCCAGCGGTTCCCCCACACCGAGTCCCTCGATCGGGGCGTCGGACCATCCGGTGCGCGCCAACAGCCACGCGGCCACGGCGAGGGACGGCGGAAGCTCACGCCCGGACGTCTCGCCCGTCGCTCCGCCCAGCCGTACGTCGACATCCACGCCGAAACCGCGGAAGGAACCCGGCGTGCCCTCCGGGTGCGTGCCGCGGCCGCTCTGCTCGGCGGGTCCGAGGACCACGAGCCGGTCGGGCCGGGCCGCGGCGAGCACACCCAGCGCGTCCGTGCAGGCGGCACGCGCGGTGTCCAGCTCGGGCGCGGCACCCGCGGCGACCTCGGGCACGAGGAGCGGCGGGCAGGGGCAGACGGCGGCGGCGACAAGCATGATCGGCAGCCTACTGCCGCGGTTCGGGCACGGGATCGGTGCTCCACGCGAGTTCGGCCAGCCGGTACAGCACACGAAGCGTGGACATCACGCCTTCGATGTTCGCGTAGTACGCGTCCCCGTCCCCGATCCGGTAGACCTGGCGGCGCTGCTGGCGCAGACCCATGCGCGGACGGTGGGTGCAGGCGATCTCGTACAGGCGGGCGCGGGCCTGCTCCGGAGTGCCGTCGAAGTGCGCCGCCTCGTCGACCTTGTACTGGTCTCCGTAACCGAACTGCACGACAACCACCCAACGCGCCATGTCCCGCCCCCGCCGTCCGATCGACGTGAGGAGTATGACGTGATCTCAGTGCGCGGCGCAGCCGCCCGTCGCGACCGGCAGCGGCTCCGGGACGCCGATCTTCGGCAGACCGAGCAGCACGCCCGCCGGCTTCGCCGCCTCGGCCGCGTTGCGCTTCTCCCAGGCGTCGCCCGCGCGCGTGCGGCGCACGTCGAGGACGGCACCCTCGGCGAGAAGGTGGTGCGGGGCGGCGTACGTGATCTCGACCGTGACGACGTCGCCGGGGCGCACCTCCTGCTCCGGCTTGGTGAAGTGGACCAGGCGGTTGTCGGGAGCGCGGCCCGAGAGGCGGTGGGTGGCACCGTCCTTGCGGCCCTCGCCCTCGGCGACCATGAGCTCCAGGGTGCGGCCGACCTGCTTCTTGTTCTCCTCCCAGGAGATCTCCTCCTGGAGGGCGACGAGACGCTCGTAGCGCGCCTGGACGACCTCCTTGGGGATCTGGTCCTCCATGGTGGCGGCCGGGGTGCCGGGCCGCTTGGAGTACTGGAAGGTGAACGCCTGGGCGAACCGGGCCTCGCGGACGACGTGCAGCGTCTGCTCGAAGTCCTCTTCGGTCTCGCCGGGGAAGCCCACGATGATGTCGGTGGTGATCGCCGCGTGCGGGATGGCGGCCCGCACCTTCTCGATGATCCCCAGATAGCGCTCCTGCCGGTAGGAGCGGCGCATCGCCTTCAGGACCGTGTCCGAGCCGGACTGCAGGGGCATGTGCAGCTGCGGCATCACGTTGGGGGTCTCGGCCATCGCCGCGATCACGTCGTCCGTGAAGTCGCGCGGGTGCGGGGAGGTGAAGCGGACGCGCTCCAGGCCCTCGATCGTGCCGCAGGCCCGCAGCAGCTTGCTGAAGGCCTCGCGGTCGCCGATGTCGGAGCCGTACGCGTTGACGTTCTGCCCGAGCAGCGTGATCTCGGAGACGCCCTCGCCGACCAGGGCCTCGATCTCGGCCAGGATGTCGCCGGTGCGGCGGTCCTTCTCCTTGCCGCGCAGGGCCGGGACGATGCAGAAGGTGCAGGTGTTGTTGCAGCCGACCGAGATCGACACCCACGCCGCGTACGCGCTCTCGCGCCGCGTCGGCAGGGTGGAGGGGAATGCCTCCAGGGACTCGGCGATCTCGACCTGGGCCTCTTCCTGCACGCGCGCGCGTTCCAACAGGACCGGCAGCTTGCCGATGTTGTGCGTGCCGAAGACGACGTCCACCCAGGGCGCCTTCTTCACGATGGTGTCCTGGTCCTTCTGCGCGAGACACCCACCGACCGCGATCTGCATGCCGGGGCGCTTCGTCTTCATCGGGGCGAGGCGGCCCAGGTTGCCGTACAGCCGGTTGTCGGCGTTCTCCCGGACGGCGCAGGTGTTGAAGACGACGACGTCCGCGTCCCCGTCCGACCCCTCGGGCGCGCGCACGTACCCGGCCTCTTCGAGCAGCCCGGACAATCGCTCGGAATCGTGGACGTTCATCTGGCACCCGTAGGTGCGAACTTCGTAGGTCTTCACGCCCACTGCCTGGCTCCGGTCGATGCTGCTCATGTGACAAGAGTAGGCGGTGCCGAAAGTGCCCCCGGTCGCCCTGTGGACAACCTGGGACTCACGCGCTGTCCGGCACCCATCCCTGGCGACGCAGCACCGCCGACACGTCCGGCGCCTCGTAGTGCTCGCCCTTGAGGACCTTGCCGTCGGCTCGGCGGGCGACCCGGCCGTCCGGGCCCAGCTTGGTCATGTTGGAGCGGTGGATCTCGGCGATCACGGCGTCCAGGTCTATGCCGTGGACGAGGGCCGTGCCGTATGCCACGTAGACGACGTCGGCCAGTTCGTGCGCGAGCCTGTCGAGGGGGCCGGTCACGGAGACCTCGGCGACCTCCGCGGCCTCCTCGGCGAGCAGCTCGCCCCGGTGGGCGGCCATGCGGGGAGAGACCTCGGTGGGCGTACTGCGGGCGTCGAGCCCCATGGCGAGGTGGAATTCGCGGACCAGGTCGGCGGGCGAAGAGCTCATGCGGCGACTCTAGCGATCACCACTGACAGTGCCGTCCGGTCCGGTCGTGATCCTCTTGTGATCCCTGCCCTGGTCAGCACCGCGCACCGGCTGGCAGGATCCCTGACATGTCCAAGGTGTTCCCCCGGATCAGCAGGCGCCGGGCTCTGCAGGGCGCGGCCGCCGGCTTCGTCGCCCTCGGGCTGTTGCTGTGGTGGCTGCTGCCCCTGGGCGAGAACCCGCCGAGCGGGACGATCACCTTCAGCACGGGCACGCCGGCCGGGGTGTACCAGCAGTACGGCAAGCTCCTGCGCAGCGCGCTCGACAAGGACATGCCGGACCTCAAGGTGAAGCTGCGAACCAGCGACGGCTCCCAGGAGAACGTCAGGCGCGTGGCGACCGGCGGGGCCGACTTCACGATCGCCGCGGCCGATGCGGTGGAGACGTACGAACTCGGGCCCAACAACCCCGGCGCCGGCCAACTGCGCGGGATCGCCCGGCTGTACGACGACTACGTGCAGCTCGTCGTCCCGCGCGACTCGGACATCGAGTCCGTCGCGGACCTCAAGGGCAAGCGGGTCGCCATAGGACGGCCGAGTTCGGGTGTGCGGCTGATCGCCGAACGGGTGCTCAAAGCGGCGGGCATCGACCCGAAGAAGGAGATCACGCCGTTCGCCGACGGCATCGACACCGGGCCGGACCAGCTGAAACGAGGGAAGATCGACGCCTTCTTCTGGTCGGGCGGACTGCCCACTCAGGGTCTGCAGAAACTCGCCGACAGCTTCACCTTCCGGTTCGTGCCGATCTCCGCTGGGCTCGTCGCCAAGCTGCACGACCAGGGCGGCGCCACCCGCTACTACCGCGCCACCAACATGCCGGAGTCGGCATACCCCAGCATTCAGAACGGCGTCGCCGTACCCACGCTGGCGGTGTCCAACCTGCTGATGACGCGTACGGACATGGACCCCCGGCTCACCGAGTGGATCACTCGCACCGTGATCAGGAGCCGTGACGGCATCGGCACGCAGGTCCACTCCGCACAGCTCGTCGACCTGCGCACGGCGATCTACACCGACCCGCTGGCGCTGCACGAGGGCGCCGGGCGCTACTACCGGTCCGTCAAGCCGTAGGGCAGTTCCGCGGCACCGACACCGTGACCGTCAGCCCGTGCGGCTCGTGGTGGCCGTACGAGATCGATCCGCCGCCCGCCGCGAGCAGGGTGCGGGAGATGGACAGACCGAGGCCGGAGCCCTTGATGTTCTGATGGCGGCCGCTGCGCCAGAAGCGGTCGCCGACGCGGGCGAGCTCCTCGTCGGTCAGACCGGGGCCGTTGTCGCTGACCACGACCGTCGAGATGTCGCCGTCGGCCGCGACCGTCACCTCCACGCACTCGTCCTTCGGCGTGAACTTGACCGCGTTGTCGATCACCGCGTCCAGGGCGCTGGAGAGGGTGACCGGGTCGGCCCAGGCGGTGGTCGGCGGGCAGTCGCCCACCAGCCGTACACCCTTGGCCTCCGCGGTCGGTGTCCAGGCGGCGACGCGCTCGGCGGTCAGCGCGCCGATGTCGGTGATCCGCAGGTCGGCCTCGGTGTGCTCGGCCAGGGCCAGGTCGAGCAGGTCGTCGAGGACCTCCGCGAGGCGCTTGCCCTCGGTGCGGACCGATGCGATCTCCTCATTGTCCTCCGGCAGTTCGAGCGCGAGCAGTTCAATGCGCAGCAGCAGCGCCGAGAGCGGGTTGCGCAGCTGGTGCGAGGCGTCGGCGACGAAGGCGCGCTGCTGCTCCAGGACGTCCTCGACGTTGTCCGCCATCTCGTTGAACGAGTGGGCCAGGCGCCTGAGTTCCGGGGGACCGCCGGCCGCCGCGACCCGGGACTTCAGCCGGCCGCTCGCGATCGCGTGGGTCGTGGCGTCCAGGACGCGTACGGGCTTGAGCACCCAGCCGGTCAGCCGGAGCGCCGCACCGACGGCCAGCAGCATCGCGGCGATCTCGCCCACGCCGATGACCAGCCAGCCGTGCAGGATCCGTGAACGCAGCGCCCCGGTGGGCGAGTCGGTGACGACGACCGCGACGACGTCGCCGTCCCGGATGACCGGTGAGGCCACGACGAGACGGCTGCGCTGCCAGGGCCACACCTGCTTCGGGTCGTGGCTGCGGCGGCTGAGCTTCGCCTCGGAGAACGCCTCGCGCACCACGCCCGAGTCGGGCAGGAAGAACGTCGACGGCGCCTGCGCCATGGGGATGTCGGTGCGGCAGAACACGCCCGCGCGGATGTCGTAGACGCCGTAGTAGCTGTTGAGTTCACTGCTGAGGGTCTCGAGGCGCTCGTCCGTGGACGTACGGGTGGAGCTGCACGCATCGGTGACGAACTGGGCGAGGGCGGCGAACCGCGCGGTGTCGTCGATCCGGTCGACGACCACCTTCTGCTGCTGGGCCGCGGCGACGCTCACGGCGAGCGGGATGCCGAGCGCGAGCAGCACGGCTGCCATCAGGACGATGAGCAGCGGAAGAAGTCGTGTACGCACCCGTGCACGCTACGAGGCCGGAGCGACGAGCCGGTAGCCGACGCCGCGTACGGTCTCGATCAGGGCCGGCATGCGCAACTTGGCGCGCAGGGAGGCGACATGCACCTCCAGGGTGCGTCCGGTCCCCTCCCAACTGGTGCGCCACACCTCGCTGATGATCTGTTCCCGGCGGAAGACGACTCCGGGTCGCTGCGCGAGCAGGGCGAGAAGGTCGAACTCCTTGCGGGTCAGTTGGACGACCGAACCGTCCACGCTGACCTGCCGGGTGGGCAGTTCGATGAGTACGGAGCCGAGGCGCAGCGCGCTCTCGCCGCCGGCGTCGGCATCCTCGTGGGCGGTGCGCCGGCTGACGGCGTGGATCCGGGCGAGCAGCTCCCCGGTGTCGTACGGCTTCACCACGTAGTCGTCGGCGCCCAGGTTGAGGCCGTGGATGCGGGAGCGGACGTCGGAGCGCGCGGTGACCATGATCACCGGGGTACTGGTGCGCTTGCGGATCTTGCCGCAGACCTCGTAGCCGTCCTGGTCGGGCAGGCCCAGGTCGAGCAGGACGACACCGAAGCCGTTGCCCTCGGGGACGAGCGCCTGGAGGGCCTCCTCGCCGCTACGCGCGTGCGTGACGTCGAAACCGTGCCGTGCCAGAACCGCTGAGAGAGCGGCGGCGACGTGGTTGTCGTCCTCGACGAGGAGCAGTCTCATCCGGGCCCCCTTCGGTTCATCGGCCGTATGATCAGGATGGATACAAAAACGCAAGTACGCGCGCGTGCATCAACGCAGTCACGCTGATGGACGACGACGGCGTCAAGTGGGTTCCGGTTGCGCGCCGCTTTAGTTACCCGGCCGATACGCGACCGCGCGCAACTGCTACGACACGTGTCCGATTGCTATCGGATCGTGATGCTCAGATTCCCCTCAGATGTAATGACGCTGGTGGAACGGGGTTACTACTGTCCTCCGAAACCGAGGAGGACGGAGCCCGATAGCGATGACCGAAGTATCGGTGGCCAAGGAAGATCTGGCCGCGACCGGCGAACTGGTCGTCCTGAAGAGCGTCAACAAGCACTTCGGCGCGTTGCACGTACTCCAGGACATCGATCTGACGATCGCCCGCGGCGAGGTCGTCGTGGTCATCGGGCCCTCCGGGTCCGGTAAGTCCACCCTGTGCCGCACCATCAACCGCCTGGAGACCGTCGACTCGGGTGCGATCTCGATCGACGGCAAGCCGCTGCCCCAGGAGGGCAAGGAGCTCGCCCGGCTGCGCGCCGACGTCGGAATGGTCTTCCAGTCCTTCAACCTCTTCGCGCACAAGACCGTGCTCGAGAACGTGATGCTGGGCCAGATCAAGGTCCGCAAGGCCGACAAGAAGCAGGCCGAGGAGAAGGCCCGCGCCCTGCTGGACCGCGTCGGCGTGGCCACTCAGGCGGACAAGTACCCCGCGCAGCTCTCCGGCGGCCAGCAGCAGCGCGTCGCCATCGCACGGGCCTTGGCCATGGACCCCAAGGTCATGCTCTTCGACGAGCCGACGTCGGCCCTCGACCCGGAGATGATCAACGAGGTTCTCGAGGTCATGCAGCAGCTCGCCCGAGACGGCATGACCATGATCGTCGTCACCCACGAGATGGGCTTCGCACGATCGGCTGCAAACCGCGTGGTGTTCATGGCAGACGGCCGAATCGTCGAGGAGGCTGCGCCCGACCAGTTCTTCAGCAATCCGCGCAGCGACCGCGCCAAGGACTTCCTCTCGAAGATCCTTCACCACTGACGTCGGCGCCGTCCGCCATTGCCGGTCCTCATCTCTTCATCAGCCAAAGGATGTTCATCATGAAGCTCCGCAAGGTCACCGCAGCCTCGGCCGCCGTACTCGCACTTGCCGTGGCCGCCACGGCGTGCGGTTCCAGCGACAACGACAAGGACAGCGGCTCGTCCTCCGGCGGCAGCAAGAAGATCACCGTCGGCATCAAGTTCGACCAGCCGGGCATCGGCCAGAAGACGCCGCAGGGCTACGCCGGCTTCGACGTCGACGTCGCCACGTACATCGCCAAGAAGCTCGGCTACAGCGCGAACCAGATCGAGTGGAAGGAAGCGAAGAGCGCCGACCGCGAGACCATGCTGCAGCGCGGTGACGTCGACTTCATCGCCGCCTCGTACTCGATCACGCCGGAGCGCGAGAAGTCGGTCGACTTCGCCGGTCCGTACCTGCTGGCCCACCAGGACGTTCTGCTCCGCGCCGACAACACGGACATCAAGTCGCCGGCGGACCTCAACAGCAAGAAGCTGTGCTCGGTGACCGGCTCGACCTCGGCGCAGAACGTCAAGGACAAGCTGGCCCCCAAGGCCCAGCTGCAGCAGTACCCGACCTACTCGGCGTGTCTGACCGGTCTGCAGAGCGGTGCCATCGACGCGCTCACCACGGACGACTCGATCCTCGCCGGTTATGCCTCCCAGGCCCAGTACAAGGGCAAGTTCAAGCTGGGCGGCTTCAAGATGACCAACGAGAACTACGGCATCGGCGTCAAGAAGGGCAGCGACCTCAAGGCCAAGATCAACAAGGCGCTCGAAGAGATGGTCTCCGACAAGTCCTGGGACGCGGCTGTGAAGAAGAACTTCGGCCCGGCGAACTACAAGAACGAGCCCGCGCCGACGATCGGCGACATCAAGAGCTGAAGCAACGCCTGACAGGTGCGCCGTCCTCCGCGGCGGCGCACCGGGGCATCCCTACACGCGGGAGCGCGGGAGATCGTGTTCGACTTTCTTGAAGGTTACGACCTGCTGGGGGCCTTCTGGACGACGGTGCAGCTGACACTGCTCGCCGCCGTCGGATCCCTGGTCTGGGGCACTCTGCTGGCCGCCATGCGCGTCGGCCCGGTACCTCTGATGCGCGGTTTCGGCACCGTCTATGTGAATACCGTACGGAACATTCCGCTGACCGTGATCATCCTGTTCACGTCGCTGGGCCTGAACAACACCCTGGGCATCGACCTCGGCTCGAACGGGATCGTCGACACGGCCAACTTCCGGCTCGCCGTCCTCGGCCTGGTCGCCTACACGTCGGCGTTCGTGTGCGAGGCGATCCGGTCCGGCATCAACACGGTGCCCGTCGGGCAGGCGGAGGCGGCCCGGGCGATCGGCCTCAGCTTCTCCCAGGTGCTCCGGCTGGTCGTACTGCCGCAGGCGTTCCGTTCCTCTGTGGGCCCGCTGACCAACGTCCTGATCGCGCTCACGAAGAACACCACGGTGGCCGCAGCGATCGGTGTCGCCGAGGCCGCGACCCTGATGAAGACGATGGTCGAGAAGGAGGCCCAACTCATCCCGATCGCCGCGGTCTTCGCCCTGGGCTTCGTGATCCTTACGCTGCCGACCGGCCTGATCCTCGGCTGGGTGGGCAAGAAGGTGGCGGTGAAGCGATGAGCTCCGTTCTCTACGACGCGCAGGGACCGCGCGCCAAGCGGCGCAACGTGCTCTTCACCGGCGTCTTCGTGGTCGCCTTCGCGGCAGTGGTGTGGTGGGTGTACACCAGCCTCGACGACAAGAACCAGCTCGAGTGGGCGCTGTGGAAGCCCTTCTTCTCCGGCACGGAAGCCTGGTCCACGTACATCTGGCCGGGCCTGAAGAACACGTTGAAGGCCGCGGCGCTGGCCATGGTCATCGCGCTGCCGCTCGGCGCCGTCCTGGGCATCGCCCGGCTCTCCGACCACGTCTGGGTCCGCGTGCCGGCCTCGATCGTGGTGGAGTTCTTCCGGGCGATCCCGGTGCTGGTCCTGATGATCTTCGGGCAGGCCCTGTACTCCAACTACACCAACGTCAGTTCGGACGACCGCCCGCTGTACGCGGTCGTCACCGGCCTCGTGCTGTACAACGCCGCGGTCCTCGCGGAGATCGTCCGGGCCGGCATCCTGGCCCTGCCCAAGGGCCAGGCCGAGGCGGCCGTCGCGATCGGTATGCGCAAGGGCCAGGTCATGCGGATCATCCTGCTGCCGCAGTCGGTCACCGCGATGCTCCCGGCCATCGTCAGCCAGCTCGTCGTGATCGTGAAGGACACCGCCCTGGGTGGCGCGGTCCTCACCTTCCCGGAGCTGCTCGCGTCGGCCAACACGATGATCGGCTACTACGGCAACACCATCGCCAGCTTCACGGTCGTCGCCGTGATCTTCATCGCGCTGAACTTCTCGCTCACGTCCTTCGCGAGCTGGCTGGAGGCCAGGCTCAGGCGCAGCAAGAAGAGCACGGGCGCCGTGGTCGGAGTGGACATGATCGAGGACCTCGAGACGGCTGGGCATGCCGCGCCCGGACAGGGAAGCGGCCTCAAGGAATAGGCCTCAGGGCAGAGCTTCGAGCGATACCGCATTCCGCACGAGGGGTGGCGCACATGATGGCGCCACCCCTCGCGGCTGTGTTGACGCGGCCGCTCAATGGAGGCAGATGCCGACGCGGAGGAGCAAGGTCAACGCCCCGGGGACCACGCCCCGGCCGCCACTGAGCCCGTCACTTGACGCAAGCACCGGCAATGGGTTGCATACGTTCTGTGATCGTGCACCCTGCTCCAACTTCCTGTTCACATACGTCCGTCAGGACACCGCCGCGGGCAGGGGGCGCCGCGCCGTGGACCCGGTGATCATCGTCGGAGCGGGGCCCGTCGGGCTCACGCTCGCCCTGGCGCTGGCGCGTCACGAAGTGCCCTCCGTCGTGCTGGACGAGGGCCCCGGCAAGGACGAACCACGTCTCGCGCGCACCGTCGTCCTGCGCGAGGACACCGCCGCCCTCATGGAGCGGCTCAGCGGCATGCCCCTGGCGCGGGAGGGTGCTCACTGGGCCGGATGGCGGGCACTGCGGCGCAAGCAGGTGATACGCGAGGTCACATTCGGCGACGACACCGAGCCCGCGCCCCTGCACATCGCGCAGCACGTCCTGACCGGCGCCCTGCGCGAGGCCCTGGCCGGCGAGCGGCTCGTCAAGGTCGCCGTCGACAGCCGCCTCGACACGATCGAGCAGGAGCCCTCCGGCGTCACCGCCCACACCCGCGGCCCCAACGGCACCTGGTGGCGTGGCAGTTACCTGGTCGGCTGCGACGGCCCGCGGTCGACCGTGCGCAAACTCCAGGACATTCGCTTTCCTGGTCGTACGGCTGTGGAGCGACACGCCGTGGCCTCGCTGCGCGCGGAACTTCCATGGACCGACGAAGCGTTGCTCCATCGGATGCCGCCGTGGCGGACGTCCGCGCCCTCGGCCGGGGAGGTGACCGCCCGCCCCCTCCCGGACGGCGTGTGGCGCGTGGACTGGCTGCTGCCGCCGGGCAAGGACCTGGTCACGCCAGAGCTGCTGCTGGCGCGCGTCCGGGAGACGCTCGCCGGCTGGACCGGCGGGCCGACACCGCCGTACGAACTCCTCGACACCGGAGTCCACACGGTCCACCACCGCCTGGCCCGCCGGTGGCGGGTCGGACGGGTCTTCCTCGCCGGGGACGCGGCGCACCTGCTCGGCGCGCTCGGCACACAGGGGCTCGACGAGGGACTCAGGGACGCCGAGAACCTCGCCTGGAAGCTGGCGCTGGCCTGGCATCACGGGCGGCACGAGGCGCTGCTCGACAGCTACCAGGCGGAGCGGCGCGCGGCGGTGGCCGCCCGGCTGCGCGCCGCCGACCAGGCGCTGCCGTTGCTGCGCGGCGGCGGCGGACTGCGCGCGTATGTGCCCGGTTCCGCCCGGGGCCACGATGCGCTGCTCACGGACGGTCACCTGGGGCGCGGAGTGCTCGGTACGCCGGGGGCGTACGCCCTCTCGCCGCTCGCGCCCCGGCACCTCGAGGGCGAGGTGCCGGTGAGTACCGAGCCCGGGGCGACGGTCAGCGATGTGCGGGTCACCGCCGAGGACGGCTCCTTCGTACGGCTGCGGGACCGGCTCGGGCGCGGTGCGCTGCTGGTGTTGCTGGTCGCGCCGGGCACTGGTGTGTGGGACCGCAAGCACTGGGCGACCGCCGGAATCATGCCCCGACTGGCGGCCGCGGTGGCGGCGCTGCCGCATCCAGCCGAGCTGCTGGTCGCGGAGAGTTACCCAGGCGCGGCCGCCCACACCGTGCTGCTGATCCGGCCGGACGGACACCTCGTCGCGGCCCTCGGCGGGGTGCGCCCGGCCGACCTGTACGCGGCGGCGGAGGCGGCGCTGGGTGGACCGGTGCAGGCCGAGGCCACAGCCGGCTCGGCCGCGAAGTGACCCTACTCACCGTCACTGTGCGGTCCACATAGTGACGGTGAGTTGACCCTTCTTCGCCCTCATGGTGTACTCCGGATCGTGACCGACACCTGTGTGCGCCTGTGGCGGAGGGTCCATATGGACCTCGTCCGCTATGCGGGCTGCGTGTGTCGCCCGTCCTGCTGAATTCGCATCTCTTTCTCACCCGCGCGCGCCGCCCTGTGCTGTCGCGCGCGCTCCGCGAACGCTCTTCAGGACGGTGCCCGTGTCTGTCTCTCCCTCTGTCTCCGCACCCGCCCAGGCTCCGACGCAGGCGGACCTTCTCGACTTCGTGCGGCGTACGGCCGCCGACGCCGAGCTGATCGCCTCGCTCCCGCTCGACCCCGAAGGCCGCACATGGGTGCGCCTCGAGGGACCCGGCGGCAGTGAAGCATGGCTGATCGGCTGGCCGCCCGGCACGGGCACCGGCTGGCACGACCACGCCGAGTCCGTCGGCGCCTTCCTGACAGCGGCCGGCGAGCTCAAGGAGTACTCGCTCGCCGTCCGGCTGCCCGCCGACGGCTGGAAGACCCTGGAACTCACCGACGACGTGGACCGGGAACGGCAGCTACCGGCCGGCAAGGGGCGCACCTTCGGCCGGCACCACGTCCACGAGGTGCTCAACGAGTCCACCGACCGGCACGCGATCTCCGTCCACGCCTACTATCCGCCGCTGCCGCAGATCCGCCGCTACAGCCGTGTCGGCCAGGTTCTGCGCCTGGAGCAGGTGGAGCGCCCGGAGGACTGGCAGTGAGCGGCCCCGGCGAACTGCCCGTCGGCATCGACGAGTTGCTGGAGCGGGTCCGCGCGGGCTATGAGCGGATCGAGCCGAAGGAGGCGTACGACGCCGTCCGGACCGGCGGGGCGCTGCTGGTGGACATCCGCTACGCCGCCCTGCGCGAACGGGACGGTCTGATCCCCGGCGCCCTCGTCGTCGAGCGCAACGAGCTGGAGTGGCGCCTCGACCCGCAGGGCAGCCACCGTGCGCCCGAGGCCACGAGCCATGACCTGCGGGTGGTGGTGATCTGCAACGAGGGCTACGCGTCGAGCCTCGCGGCAGCGTCCCTGCACCAGTTGGGGCTACGACGGGCGACTGACCTGGTCGGCGGGTTCCAGGCGTGGAAAGCTTCGGGGCTGCCGGTTACGTCGTAGGGATCTGCGAGCGGTTGACGGCCTTCTCTGTGTCCAGGCCGCGCAACAGGTCGACGGTGTTCTCCACGACCAGCCCGCCGTGCCTGCCGGCGAGTTGGCGTCCGTTGGCCGACAAGCGGCCGTCCCCGGGCGCGGTGTCGGTGACCGCGACGTCGGGTCCGACCGTCATGGCCCCATCGGGCACGACTCCAGGACCAACCACCCGCCGAGCCTCGCCGAACACGCCACGCATCCCGACGGTTGTTCCCCGAAGACACCCGCCGGTCCGTCAGAACCCCTCGTCCCCGAGGAACTCCGCGTCCTCGCCCTCCTCCTCCAGCGCCTGCCGAACCACCCGCAGGGCCATGCCCTCGGAGTAGCCCTTGCGGGCCAGCATGCCGGCGAGGCGGCGCAGGCGCTTGTCGCGGTCCAGGCCGCGTGTGGAGCGCAGCTTGCGGGCGACGAGCTCGCGCGCGGTCGCCTCTTCCTGTTCGGAGTCGAGCTGCGAGACGGCCTCGTCGATCAACGTGGAGTCGACGCCCTTGGTCCGCAGCTCCTGGGCGAGCGCCCGCCGGGCCAGGCCCCTGCCGTGGTGCCGGGACTCCACCCAGGCGTCCGCGAACGCGCTGTCGTTGATCAGCCCGACCTCCTCGAACCGCGACAGCACCTCCTCGGCGGCGTCGTCCGGGATCTCCCGCTTGCGCAGCGCGTCAGCGAGTTGCTTGCGCGTGCGCGGGGTCCCGGTGAGCAGGCGCAGACAGATCGCCCGCGCCCGCTCCACCGGATCCCCTGGGGGCTCCTCCTGCTCGGCCCTCGACGAGGAGGAGGAGCCCCCGTCCTCACCGAACGGCTCCCCGCGGCGCCGCTGCCGGCGCCCGCGGGAGCCGCCCGCACCACGGGCCCCGCCTCCACGGCGTGAGCCGCCACCGGACGCGCCGAAACCGTCCAGCGCCCCGTCGTCCGGCCACTCTGCGTCGCCCGGCCCGTCGCCGTACGATCCCCCGGTGCCGTACGAGCCCCTCGTGCCGCGCGACGTCGCACGGCCGTGTCCCCCGTCCGCGCCGTGCCCCGCATCGTCCTCGTACGCATCGCCGCCCGGCCCGGCAGAACCCCTGTCGCCTGCCCCGTCCCGCCCGCGCGGAGGGTCCGGGTAGGCGTACTCGGCCCAGTCGGTTCGCCGTGTCATGGGCTAGCTCTTGGCAGCCGGGGCCTTGGCCTTGGTCGCCTTGGCCGCCGGTGCGGGAACCGTCTTCGCTGCGTCGTCCGCGGAGACGGCGGCGGCGTCCTTGCCCGGCTCCGCGGTCGGCTCCTCCGGCCGCACACCGACGCCCAGCTTCTCCTTGATCTTCTTCTCGATCTCGTTGGCCAGGTCGGGGTTGTCCTTCAGGAAGTTGCGCGCGTTCTCCTTGCCCTGGCCGAGCTGGTCGCCCTCGTACGTGTACCAGGCGCCGGCCTTACGGACGAAGCCGTGCTCCACGCCCATGTCGATCAGGCCGCCCTCACGGCTGATGCCCTGGCCGTAGAGGATGTCGAACTCGGCCTGCTTGAAGGGCGGCGCGACCTTGTTCTTGACGACCTTGACCCGGGTGCGGTTGCCGACCGCGTCCGTGCCGTCCTTCAGGGTCTCGATGCGGCGGATGTCCATGCGCACCGAGGCGTAGAACTTCAGCGCCCGGCCACCGGTCGTGGTCTCCGGGGAGCCGAACATCACGCCGATCTTCTCGCGGAGCTGGTTGATGAAGATCGCGGTCGTCTTGGACTGGTTGAGCGCACTGGTGATCTTCCGCAGCGCCTGGCTCATCAGACGGGCCTGGAGACCGACGTGGCTGTCGCCCATCTCGCCCTCGATCTCCGCGCGCGGGACGAGCGCGGCGACGGAGTCGATGACGATCAGGTCGAGGGCTCCGGAGCGGACCAGCATGTCCACGATTTCCAGAGCCTGCTCGCCGTTGTCCGGCTGGGACAGGATCAGGTTGTCGACGTCGACGCCGAGCTTGCGCGCGTACTCGGGGTCGAGGGCGTGCTCCGCGTCCACGAAGGCCACCTGGCCTCCGGCCCGCTGCGCGTTCGCCACCGCGTGCAGCGTCAGGGTCGTCTTGCCGGAGGACTCCGGTCCGTACACCTCCACCACTCGGCCGCGCGGGATGCCGCCCACGCCGAGTGCGACGTCGAGTGCGGTCGACCCGGTGGGGATGACCTCGATGGGCTCGTTCGGCCGCTCGCCCATGCGCATGACCGCGCCCTTGCCGAATTGCCGTTCAATCTGTGCGAGCGCGGCGTCCAGGGCCTTCTCGCGGTCGGTTCCTGCCATGGGTTCCACCCGATTTGCTTGAGTCGATCGCTTCACGTCAAAGACGCTAACGCCTGCCACTGACAATGCGTCCCGACGCCCGTCCTGCCTGTGGATAACTCGGGTATCTATCCGTCAAAAACGGGTCGAATTACCCGTCGTGAGCCTCGCCGGAACCTCCATGAGAATGGATGTTCGATTTTGGTGTCAAGCGCACCACGCGGCACCTACGAGACTACGTCCGCCTCCTTCACGCGGCGTCCGCGCGCTGCCCACGGCTTCCACCTGCTTCCCACGTCGTACGACCGTTGCCTCCGGCCGTACGACGACGGGTGCGCGGTGTCCCCGCGATGCTCGGTCCATGGATGACGAGAGGAACGCTCGAGGCGGCCGCCGGCCTCCTCCCTTCCGAGCCGCGCTCAGCGAACCGTCGGTGGCGGCGGTGCCGACCGGGTCGACCGGTCGCACCGCGGCGCCCGGCCGTCCGCCGTCCCGCCCGGGTCCGGGAGTGGACCGACTCTGCCATGCGACCGGTCTCTTCCTCGTTCTCTCCGGCCTCGTGCATCTGGTGGTGTTCGCCGTCGACGGCGGCCCCTGGGACGGTCCCGTCTCCTGGCGCAAGCCCGTGACGTTCGGGCTGTCCTTCGGGGTGACGCTGATCGCGGTCACCTGGGTCACGTCGTATCTGCGCGTCAGTCCGCGGCTGCGCTCCCTGCTGCTCGCCGTGTTCGCCGCCGACTGTGTCGTGGAGGTCGGCGGCATCACGCTTCAGGCCTGGCGCCGGGTGCCCTCGCACCTCGACATGGAGACGCCCTTCGACACCGCGGTGTCCATGACGCTCGCGGTGGGCGGGGGCGTCCTCGTGGTGCTGCTCACCGTGTTCGCGGTCGCCTCGTTCCGGTACCGCCCTACGGGCCCGGCGGGGATGGCGCTCGCGGTGCGTTCAGGTTTCGCGATCCTGCTCGTCGCGCTCGCTTCGGGCGCCGCGATGATCGCGCGCGGTGTCGTGCTCACCCGTACCGGACACCAGGAGGCGGCGTACCACTCGACGGCCCCGCTCAAGCCCCTACACGGCGTCAGCCTGCATGCCGTGCTGGTTCTGCCCCTGTTGGCCTGGCTGCTGTCCCGCACGTCCTGGAGCGAGCCGGCCCGACGGCGCATCGTGCTCGCGGCGACCGGCTGCTACGTGGTCGCCGTCATCGGCGCCGGGGTGTGGGCCCTCCTCACGTACTGAGCCGTTCGCACCCGCTCGTCAGACCTCGACCCGCCCTTTACGGCTCCGCCGTCCCTCCGGAGGAGCCGTCCCCGGACTCCGGCTGCTCGGTCCGGTCTGCCGGTTCGGCCCCCGGCCGCCGTGCCCACAGCCCTCTCGCGCGCGTGAACAGGCCGCGCCCCGATCCTCTCCGGTGACCGTGGACACGGGGGTCGTCCGTGACCGCGTACCGCTTCACGTACGCGCCCAGGAAGGCCTGCAGCGTGGCGATCGCCGGAATGGCGATCAGCGCGCCGACGGCACCGAGGAGGGCTGTACCGGCGATGACCGAACCGAAGGCGACGGCGGGATGGATGTCGACGGTCTTCGCGGTCAGCTTGGGTTGCAGCATGTAGTTCTCGAACTGCTGGTAGACCACGACGAAGATCAGCACCCACAGCGCGTACCAGGGGTCGACGGTGAAGGCGATCAGCATGGGAAGCGCGCCCGCGAGATAGGTACCGATGGTCGGGATGAACTGGGAGACCAGGCCCACCCAGACGCCGAGCACGGGCGCATAGGGCACGCCCAGGATCTGCAGCAGGATGTAGTGCGCTATGCCGGAGATGAGCGCCATCAGGCCGCGCGAGTAGATGTAACCGCCGGTCTTGTTGACGGCGATCTCCCACGCGCGCAGCACCTCCGCCTGTCGCGCGGGCGGCAGTACGGAGCAGATCGCGCGGCGCAGTCGCGGGCCGTCCGCGGCGAAGTAGAACGAGAACAGCGTGATCGTCAACAGCTGGAAGAGGCCCCCGAGGACCTGGGCGGACACGTCCAGTACGCCGGTGGCGCTGTTCTGCACGTAGTTGCGCAGCCAGTCGGAGCGGAGCAGGCCCTCCTGGACGTCCACCCGCTTCAGGTCGGTGTGGAAGTGCGTGTTGATCCAGTTGATGACGGAGTCGAGGTAGTTCGGGAAATCCTCGACGATCTTGATGATCTGGCCCGCCAGCATGGAGCCGAGCAGCGTGACGAAACCCGCCGCAAGGATCATGACGGCGAGGAAGACGATGCCGGTGGCCAGACCCCTGCGCATCCCGCGCGAGGCCATCCAGCTCACCGCGGGCTCGATGGCGAGGGCCAGGAAGAACGCGATGAGGATGTTGACCAGCAGGCCGGTGAGCTGGTGGAAGGCCCAAGTGCCCAGCTGGAAGGCGGCATAGAGGCCGAGCACGAGCACCACGGCACGCGGCAGCCAGCGGGGCATGCGGGCGCCCCACGCGGCGGCGCCGTCGGCCGGGGGTCGGTCGGGCGGCGTCGTGCCGAACGGAGATGCCTGCTGGGCCGTCTGCCCGGTCTCGTCAGTGGGTGCCACGGATCAAGTCTCGCCCACTCGTCTGACAATCAACTACCGGCCTGCGATCTTCGTGACCGATCAGCGCTTCTCCCCCGGAACGTCCATGACTGTGCAGACCACGCGCCATACCTCCTTGGCGTCCCAGCCGGCCTGCAGTGCGCCGTGCACCGTGAGACCGCCGAGCTCCGCCATCACGTGGTCGCGCGCGAAGGTGTCGGCGTATCCGGAACCGAAGTGATCTGCCATCCGCTGCCAGAAGACCGTCAACCGCATGCATCCAGTATCCCGCTCCTGGGGGTGGGCCTGGGCCGGGGCCCCTTGCCGAGACCGCTTTCCGCCCTACGGTCTGACGCATGTCCGAAACAGGAGCTTCCCCACTCCCTGCCACGCCCCCGGCGCGCTCCCCGCTCTTCCGCGCCGAGCACTTCGTGTGGCTCACCGCGCGCGTGCTGGAGCAGCGCCTCTTCGCGCACCACTTCCTGAACGGGAGCGCCGACCCGGTGGAGACCGCGCTGGACGCCTACCGCAACGAGGACGGCGGGTACGGCCATGCGTTGGAGCCCGATCTGCGCGGCCCGGTCAGCCAGCCGCTGCACACCGGGCACGCGCTGCGCGTCCTCGACTCCATCGGGCGCTGCGGGGGACAGCGTGTGGAACGCGTGTGCCGCTATCTGACCGCCGTGTCCACGGCGGACGGCGCACTGCCGGCGATCCATCCCAGCCAGCGCGGCTATCCGGCGGCCCCGTTCATCCCGATCGTGGACGATCCGCCGAGCGAACTCCTCGCCACGGGGCCGGTGGTGGGCCTGCTGCACCGCAACGAGGTGTGGCACGCCTGGTTGTTCAGGGCGACGGATTTCTGCTGGCAGGCGGTGGAGTCCCTGGAGAAGTCGCATCCCTACGAGATCGAGGCCGCCGTGGCGTTCCTGGACTTCGCTCCCGACCGCCCGCGCGCGGAGGCCGCCGCCGATCGCCTCGGCCGCCTGGTACGCGCGCACCGGCTCGCGGCGCTGGACCCGGCCCACCTCGACGCGTATCCGGTCGCGCCCGGTTACGCGCCCGGCGAGCAGCACTTCCCGCACGACTACGCCAGGACGCCGAGCTCACTCGCGCGCGCGTGGTTCACGGACGACGAGATGACGCGCTCCCTGGACTTCCTCGCGGGCGCACAGCAGGAGGACGGCGGCTGGCCGATCCGCTGGCGCCAATGGGCACCGGGCATCGCCCTGGAGGCACGCCCCCTGGTGACCATCGAGGCACTGCGCACCCTCAGGGCGTACGGCCGCTCCATCGGCTGACCCCGGGTGCCGTCACCCACCCATGGCCCGCACCCCGGCGGTCACGATCACTGCCGCCGCCACGACGAGCAGGAACGGGGCGCGCAGAACCAGTGCAAGGGCCGCCGCGGCGAGCCCCGCAACCCGTGCGTCGAGCACCAGGGTGTGCCCGTCGGCGAAGGTCTGCTGGGCCGTGAGCGCGGCGAGAAGGGCCACCGGCAGGAGAGCGGCCAGACGCTTGACGAGCGGCCTCTCAAGGGCGCCCGCGGGCACGAGCAGGCCGACGAGCTTGACGGCGTAGCAGCCGAGGGCGGTCGCACCGATCGCGATCCAGGTGTTCAACGCGCTTCCTCTTCTGGGTCGTTGCGTGCTGTGCGCCCGCGGCGGCCCTGCAGGCACAGGACGGCAGGAGCGGCGAGCGCGGCAACCAGGACGGGCACACCGGCGGGCAGCACAGGCAGCAGACCGAGCCCCAGGACGACGGCCAGGCCCGCGACGACGCGCTCGGTGATGGTCTTCAGCATCGGCGCGAGCAGCGCCAGGAAGACGGCGGGCCCGGCGGCGTCGAGGCCCCAGGCATCCGTGTCCCCGATGGCCCTGGCGCCCAGTGCGCCGAGCAGCGTGGTGAGGTTCCACAGCACGTACAGGCTCAGCCCGGTGACGGCGAACCCGATCCGCGCACTGCGCCGCGTGGGCTGCGCCAGCGTGACCGCGGTCGTCTCGTCGATGACCCACTGGGCGGCGAACGGCCGCACCGCGCGCGGGAGGGCGAGCAACTGTGACAGCCGCAGCCCGTAGAAGGCGTTGCGCACGCCCAGGAAGAAGGCGCCGGCGGCCGCCGTGAGCGGGTTGCCCCCGGCCGCGAGCGCCCCCACGAGCGCGAACTGGGAGGCGCCGGTGAACACCAGGAGGCTGAGTGCGCAGGTCTGCAGCACCGTGAGCCCGCTGCCGGCCGAGGTCACCCCGAAGGCGAAGCCGGACAGTCCTACGGCGACGCCTACTCCGAGGGCGTCCCGGACGACGGCGGCGTCCGGTTTTCCTCCGCCTTCGGGACGTATGTCTGCGAGAGCTGTCTGTTCTGCCACGCCTCGGACAGTAGGAGCAGCCGCCCTCGCGCGTCTTGTACGTTCTTGCGCTCACGCCGGTACGCACCCGGGGGCACTCCGACGATCCGGGTGAAGTGCCGGTTCAGATGCGGCTGGTCGGTGAACCCGACGGCGACAGCGGCCTCCGCGGGCGCCGTACCGGCATCGAGCAGCCGCCGCGCATGCCGCACCCGGGCGTCCGTCAGCCAGGCGTGGGGCGGCATCCCATAGGCGTCCCGGAACGCCCGCAGCAACGCGAACGGACTGGTGCCGAGATCGGCCGCCAGCCTCTCCAGGGTCGGTGGCTCGGCCAGCCGCTCCTCCAGCACGGCACGCGCGCGTGCCGCGATCCGGGCACCCGCCGTCCGCACCTCCCGCTGCGGCAACGGCCCACCATTGAGCCGCAGCAGCCGAGTCACGGCGACCCGCAGCAGCGTATCGGCGGCCAGCGCATTGCCGTCGTCCGCGGCCCGCAGCACCTGATGCACCAGCCGGACCGTGTACGGATCATCGAGCACCGGACTGACGAAACCAGGCGTCCCACGAATGAGCGTGGTCTCGGCGGCGATCTCGCCGACCACCTCGGGCAACGGATACACGGCCCCGTACCGCCACCCCTCGGGCACGCCGGCCCGCCCCGTGTGGGGCGTATCGGGATTGACCAGAGCGAGCGCCCCGGCCCCCGCGTACACATCGGCCCCGCGATGGTGAAAGACCTCCACACCGTCGGCAATAGCGGCAATGACGAATTGCTCATGCGTATGCCGCACGAACGTCTTGTGGACGTATCGGGCCCGCAGCAGGTCGACCCCCGGCAGATCGGCGTACCGCCAGTGCCGCGCCAACTCCTTCCCCGAACCCGCCATGCCCCCCATTCTCCGCCAGGCCGATGCAAGGCAGCCTCGTCCCGCGCGCCCGGCACCCACCCGCAGCCCCCGACCCACGACGGACCCGAACGCGCCCGGCGCGAGCCCAGCGCAGCGAAACCGCAGTTCAGCACCATTGTCAGTGGGCGGGTGCAGGATGGACGCATGGTCAGCTCCGCACACCGAGCCCTGGACGGCTTCTCCCCCGCGACCCGCGGTTGGTTCACGGGGGCCTTCTCCGCGCCCACCGCGGCCCAGGCGGGCGCGTGGCAGGCCATCGGAGCAGGCTCCGACGTGCTGGTGGTCGCCCCCACCGGTTCCGGCAAGACGCTGGCCGCCTTCCTCGCCGCCCTGGACCAGCTGGCCTCGACACCGCCACCGGCCGACCCCAGGAAGCGCTGCCGCGTCCTGTACGTCTCACCGCTCAAGGCCCTGGCGGTCGACGTCGAGCGCAACCTCCGCAGCCCTCTGACCGGCATCCGCCAGGAATCCGTCCGGCTGGGCCTGCCCGAGCCCGAGGTCAAGGTCGGCATCCGCTCCGGCGACACCCCCGCGGCCGAGCGCCGCGCCCTGTCCACCCGGCCGCCGGACATCCTGATCACCACCCCGGAGTCCCTGTTCCTGATGCTGACGTCGGCCACGCGCGATGCGCTGACCGGCATCGGGACGGTGATCCTCGACGAGGTGCACGCGGTTGCGGGCACCAAGCGCGGCGCGCATCTCGCGCTCTCCCTGGAGCGGCTGGACGAGATCCTGCCGAAGCCGGCCCGCCGCATCGGCCTCTCGGCGACGGTCCGCCCGGTCGACGAGATCGCCCGCTACCTCTCGCCGCGCCGCAAGGTGGAGATCGTCCAGCCGAAGTCGGGCAAGGAGTTCGACCTCTCGGTCGTCGTCCCGGTCGAGGACCTGGGCGAGCTGGGCGGCTCCCCGGTCGCCGACGGCTCCGAGGGCACGGAGCGCCCGTCGATCTGGCCGCACGTGGAGGAGCGGATCGCCGATCTCGTCCAGGCCCACCGCTCGACGATCGTGTTCGCCAACTCCCGCCGCCTAGCGGAGCGTCTGTGCAACAGGCTCAACGAGATCGCGTACGAGCGGGCGACGGGCGAACCTCTGGACGAGCATCACGCCCCGGCCGAGCTCATGGGCGGCTCGGGCGCGGCCCAGGGCGCGCCGGCCGTCATCGCGCGTGCTCACCACGGCTCGGTCTCCAAGGAGCAGCGCGCCCTGGTCGAGGAGGACCTCAAGGCGGGCCGGCTGCCCGCCGTGGTCGCCACCTCCAGCCTCGAGCTGGGCATCGACATGGGCTCGGTCGATCTGGTCGTCCAGGTCGAGTCGCCGCCCTCCGTCGCCTCCGGCCTGCAGCGCGTCGGCCGCGCGGGACACCAGGTCGGCGCGGTCTCCACGGGCGTCGTCTTCCCGAAATACCGCGGCGACCTCGTCCAGGCGGCGGTGGTCACCGAGCGCATGCGCACCGGCTCCATCGAGTCCCTCAAAGTGCCCGCCAACCCCCTGGACGTCCTGGCCCAGCAGGTGGTCGCCATGACGGCCCTGGACACCTGGCAGGTCGACGACCTGTTGACCACGGTCCGCCGCGCGGCCCCCTTCGCGTCACTGCCCGAATCCGCCTTCACGGCCGTCCTGGACATGCTCGCCGGCCGCTACCCCTCCGACGCCTTCGCCGAGCTGCGGCCGCGCGTGGTCTGGGACCGCGTCGCCGGCACGGTCACCGGCCGCCCCGGCGCGCAGCGCCTCGCCGTCACTTCCGGGGGCACGATCCCCGACCGCGGTCTCTTCGGGGTCTTCCTCGCCGGGGCCGACCCCAAGAAGGGCGGCGGCCGGGTCGGCGAGCTCGACGAGGAGATGGTCTACGAGTCCCGCGTCGGCGACGTCTTCACGCTCGGCACCAGCTCCTGGCGCATCGAGGACATCACCCGCGACCGCGTCCTGGTCTCCCCCGCGCCGGGCGTCCCGGGCCGGCTCCCCTTCTGGAAGGGCGACCAGCTGGGCCGTCCGCTCGAACTGGGCCGCGCGGTGGGCCAGTTCCTGCGCGAGGTCGGCTCACTGCCGAAGGAGGACGCCCGCCTGCGCCTCCTCGCGGCGGGCCTGGACGCCTGGGCCGCGGACAACGTCCTGTCCTACCTCGACGAGCAGCGCGAGGCCTGCGGCCACGTCCCCGACGACCGCACGATCGTCGTGGAGCGCTTCCGCGACGAGCTCGGCGACTGGCGGGTCGTCGTCCACTCGCCCTTCGGCGCCCAGGTGCACGCCCCGTGGGCGCTGGCGCTCGGGGCCAAGCTCTCCGAGCGCTACGGCATGGACGCGCAGGTCATGCACGCCGACGACGGCATCGTGCTGCGCCTGCCGGATGCCGACCTCATGGGTCTGGATCTGCTCGACCAGGAGCCCATGAAGGCGGGCACGGAGTACGACGCCGACCAGGCACCCGTCGGCGCGGCGGACGTCGTCTTCGACAAGGGCGAGGTCGACCAGGTCGTCACCGACCAGGTCGGCAGCTCCGCCCTGTTCGCGTCCCGCTTCCGCGAGTGCGCCGCCCGTGCACTGCTGCTGCCGCGCCGCAATCCGGGCAAGCGCACCCCGCTGTGGCAGCAGCGCCAGCGCGCGTCCCAACTGCTCCAGGTGGCCAGCGAGTTCGGCTCGTTCCCGATCGTCCTGGAGGCGGTCCGCGAGTGCCTCCAGGACGTCTTCGACGTCCCCGGCCTCGTCGAGCTGATGGGCGACCTGGAATCCCGCAAGGTCCGCCTGGTCGAGGTCACCACCCCCGAGCCGTCCCCCTTCGCCCGCTCCCTCCTCTTCGGGTACGTCGCCCAGTTCCTGTACGAGGGAGACTCACCGCTCGCCGAGCGGCGCGCCGCCGCGCTGTCCCTGGACTCGCGGCTGCTGGCCGAGCTGCTGGGCCAGGCGGAGCTGCGCGAGCTGCTCGACGCCGAGGTGCTCACCGAGCTGGAGCGGGAGCTCCAGTGGCTCACCGAGGACCGGCGCGTCAAGGACGCCGAGGGCGTCGCGGACGTGCTGCGCCTGCTCGGCCCGCTCACCGACGCCGAGTTGGCCGAGCGGGGCGCCGAACCGCAGTGGGCCCAGGAGCTGGCCGGCGCCCGCCGCGTGATCCGGGTCCGTATCGCCGGCGCCGACTACTGGGCGGCGATCGAAGACGCGGGCCGCCTCCGCGACGCCCTCGGCACGGCCCTGCCGGTCGGCGTCCCGGAGGCCTTCACGGAACCGGTCAAGGACCCGCTCGGCGACCTGCTCGCCCGCTTCGCCCGCACCCACGGCCCCTTCACATCGGCGACGGCGGCGGCCCGCTTCGGCCTGGGCGTGGCGGTGACGGAGGGCGCGTTGCAGCGGCTCGCCGCGAACGGCCGTGTCGTACAAGGGGAGTTCCATCCGGCAGGCATCGGCCAGGAGTGGTGCGACGCGGCCGTACTGCGCCGTCTGCGCCGCCGTTCACTGGCCGCGCTGCGGCACGAGCTGGAGCCGGTTGCCCCGGCGGCACTCGCGCAGTTCCTCCCCCAGTGGCAGCACATCGGCAAGGGGCACGGACTGCGAGGCATCGACGGACTGGTGCGTGCCGTCGAGCAGTTGCAGGGCGCGTCCGTGCCCGCGTCGGCCCTGGAGAAGCTGGTCCTGCCGTCCCGCGTCGCGAACTACACGCCCGCGATGCTCGACGAACTCACCTCCGCCGGGGAGTTGGTGTGGGCCGGAGCGGGCGCGCTCCCCGGCAAGGACGGCTGGGTCTCGCTGTACCTCGCGGACGCGGCCCCCCTGCTCCTGCCCCCACCGCACCCCCTGGAGCTGACGGCGCTGCACCAGTCCGTCCTGGACGCCCTGTCGGGAGGCTACGGTCTGTTCTTCCGCCAGATCGCCGACCAGGTCCGCGCCACCACCCACCCCGAAGCCACCGATCCCCAACTGGCCGACGCAGTCTGGGACCTGGCCTGGTCCGGACATCTCACGAACGACACGCTGGCCCCCATGCGCTCCCTGCTCGGCTCGGGCCGCACGGCCGGCTCCACCGCCCACCGCGCCAAGCGCGCCGCCCCGCGCGGCCGCTACGGCTCCCTGACCGCCGCCGCCCGCCCCGCCTCCCGCAGCGGTCCGCCCACCGTCGCCGGCCGCTGGTCCCTGCTCCCGTCCCGCGAGGCCGACCCCACGGTGCGCGCACACGCCCTCGCCCGGACGCTCCTGGACCGGCACGGTGTGGTCACCCGGGGAGCCGTCGCCGCGGAAGGAGTCGAGGGCGGCTTCTCGGCGACGTACCGCATCCTGTCCGCCTTCGAGGAGAGCGGTCAGGCCCGGCGCGGCTACGTGGTGGAGGGACTCGGCGCGGCCCAGTTCGCGATGGACGGCGCCGTGGACCGCCTGCGCGCGGTGTCGAACGCCCGAGAGCGCGGCGAGACGCTGCCGCCCCAGTCCTTCGGCGACGGCACCCCCGACGGCTTCGCATCGCACCCCTTCGGCGACGGCACCCAGGACGGTTTTGCATCCTCCGGCTTCGGCTCACGCGGCGGCTTCGATCCGACCGCCGGGTCCACCCCCAGCACCCCGCCGGGAAGCCGCGCCCAGCAGAACAACTCCGAGTTCGACATCACCGGTTTCCACGAAGACTTCAGCTTCCCGGACACCCCCACCTCGCGCGACGAATACACATCGCCCCGCGACCTCGCTTCCCCGGGCGCAGGCGGCCCACGAGGCGGCGCGGGCTCCGCGTACGGCAGCGCATACGGATCCGCCTTCGCGAGCCGCCGCACCCAACCCACCCCCGACTCCCGGGCCGTCGTCCTGGCCGCCGCCGACCCGGCGAACGCGTACGGCGCGGCGCTCCCCTGGCCGGAACCGCCGACCGGCGCGGGCCACAAGCCGGGCCGCAAGGCGGGCTCCTTGGTGGTCCTCGTCGACGGCGAACTGGCTCTCTACATGGAGCGCGGCGGCAAGACCCTGCTGGCCTGGCCCGCCGCCCCCGACAGCACGGCCACCGAAGACCCCCGCCTGCAGTCGGCCGCGGCAGCCCTCGCCGCAGCCGCCCGAGCGGGTTCCCTCGGCACGGTCACGGTGGAGCGGGTCAACGGCACCTCGGCCCTGACATCCCCCATCGGCACGCTCCTGGAAGCAGCAGGCTTCATCGCCACCCCACGCGGCCTCCGCCTACGCGCCTGACCCACCGCGCACCCGGCGGCGGCCCGCATGCCCCGACAAGGACCCCAGCACGAACCCCGCCGCAGCCTCCGCCCGCACGCACGAGCCACCGCACACCGGCCAGCGACCCGCCCCGCCGACGAGAAGCCCAGCACCAACCCCACGCAGCCTCCGCCCGCACGCAGGCCCAGCCACCACACGCCCACCGCCGACCCGCCCCCGCCGACAAGAGCCGGGCCCCGGCCTGCGCCCACCCGCATAGACCCACCACGCGCCAACCGACGCCCCGCCCCGCCGGCAAGGAGCCCAGCAGCCACCCCTCCGGTCTCCGCCCGCGCCCACGACTCCACCCCTCGCTCGCCGACATCCCGCGCCCACCGCCAAAAGGCCCCCACCACACCACCACTCACAGCCTCCTCTCCCGCCCACGAAGCCGACACCGAAGCGCACCCGACCACACCGCCACAACCAAAGCGCCCCACCACCCCACCGCGCGCCCGTAACCCCCGCATCCACACACCCCCGACCGCCACGCGGCCACGAACTCCGCCCCACCCATCACCCCGATCCCACCCGACCCCGCATCCTCACCCCCGCCGCGCCCACCCATGCCACCCTTGACCCATGCCCGAAGGAGACACCGTCTGGCAGACCGCGAAGCGCCTGCACATCGCGCTCGCGGGCAAGGTGCTGACCCGCAGCGACCTCCGGGTGCCCAGGTACGCCACGGCCGACCTGACCGGCCGCACCGTCCTGGACGTCACCCCGCGCGGCAAGCACCTCCTGACCCGTATCGAGGGCGGCCTGACGCTCCACTCGCACCTCAAGATGGACGGCTCCTGGAAGGTGTACGCGAACGGCCGGCGCTGGAGTGGCGGGCCGTCCCACCAGATCCGCGTGATCCTGGGCAACACCGACCGCACAGCCGTCGGCTACCGCCTCCCCGTCCTCGACCTCCTCCGCACCACCGACGAACAGCGCGTCGTCGGCCACCTCGGCCCCGACCTCCTCGGCCCGGACTGGAACCCGGACCAGGCCCTGGCGAACCTCCTCGCCGACCCCGCCCGCCCCCTGGGCGAGGCCTTGCTCGATCAGCGCAACCTCGCCGGCATCGGCAACGTGTACAAGAGCGAGCTCTGCTTCCTGCTCGGCGCTACCCCGTGGCTGCCGGTCGGCGCCCTGCCCACCGAGCGCGCCGCGAAGCTGCCCGCGCTCGCCAAAAAGCTCCTGGAGGCCAACCGCGACCGCCCGGTCCGCACCACGACGGGCCGCCGCGGCCAGGACCTCTTCGTGTACGGCCGCGCACCCCGCCCCTGCCTGCGCTGCCAGACGTCGATCCGGGTGGCCGACCAGGGCGACGGCTCCCGCGACCGCCCCACCTACTGGTGTCCGGCCTGCCAGACGGGACCGGCCCCGAACCCCGCCCCACCGCGCGGAACCCCACGCCGTACGACCAATTGACGACCCGTCAGAAACCCTCGTACCGTCCCTTCATGCCCGTCAAGGCGTACGACCTCACCGGACGCACCGCATTCGTCACCGGGGCCGCCGGCGGCATCGGCCGCGCCTCGGCCGTACTGCTTGCCGAAGCCGGCGCCACCGTCCACTGCGCCGACCGCGACGCACAGGGCCTGCACGAGACGGCGACCCTGATCAAGGACGCCGGCGGCAGCGCCCGTACCCACCATCTCGACGTCACCGACCGCGAACAGTTCCGCCAGGCCGTCGCCTCCTGCGAGCGCCTGGACGTGATGGCCGCCATAGCGGGGATCATGCACAGCAGCCCGGTCCTGGAGACCCTGGACGAGGACCTCGACCGCGTGCTGGACGTCAACTTCAAGGGAGTCCTGTACGCCTGCCAGGAGGCGGCCCGCGCGATGCTGGCCCAGGAGACCGGCGGCAGCATCATCACCATGGCCTCCAGCGCCATCGACACAGGCCGTCCCGGTCTGCTCTGCTACGGCGCGGCCAAGGCAGCCGTGGTGCAGCTCACGAAGACGCTGGCGAGCGAGGTCGGCCGGCACGGGATCCGCGTCAACGCGGTCGCGCCCGGCTGGACCCGCACGCCCATGACCGACCGCCACGAAGCCGAGGCGCAGGCACAGACCGAGGCGCTGATGGCCCGCATGTCCCCTCTGGGCCGGGTCGGCGAACCGGAGGACGTCGCCCACACCGTGCTCTACCTCGCCTGCGACGCGTCATCCTTCACGACTGGCCAGATCCTGCGTCCGAACGGCGGGGTGGCGATGCCGTGGTGACCCGGACCGCGCGCCAGGCACTGCCCCACCGCCCGGTCTCGAGGGCCCCCGTCGCCCGCGCCTTGGGCACACAGTGCACCGGCAGCAGACTGAGCCCCCATCCCCCGGCGGCGACCGCCCCCTCCAGCGCCCCCGCATCGGGCGACAGCGCGAGCCGCAGCACGGCCCACCACCACAGCACCCCGAGCCCGAGCGCAGCCCCCCGGCGCACTATCGGACCTGCCATGGACTGCCACCTCCAGCCCCGAAGCCAGACCGCCGCCTTCGCCCGCAAGGCAGGGCGCAGGGACAGCACGCGGGCGCACCGCAGGCCTCCACCATGACGGTCCGGGTCCGCACCGGCAAACGGACCCGTGACGCCGTACGAGGCCCCCGAACGAGCCGTGCAAGGTCCCGAACAACACGAAAACCCCGACCGCACCTCCCCGGTTCTTCCCGGGAAGGCCCTGGTCGGGGCCTCACACGTGCTTGTCGGCTCACGCACTCACACGCGCGAACGTCAGGCGGCGACCACGTCCACCGCCTCGGCGGGCGCCTTGATGGTCACCCGTTCCGGTGGCACACCGGTCACCGACACGGAACCCAGCATCGGACGAACCGGCGCAGGTACAGGCTCGGTGGCCCCAGCAGACTGGGCCAGCTCGGCGAGGGCGAGCTCGTCGCTCACTTCCCGCATGAGCTCGGACATCCGTACGTCCAGCGCGTCGCAGATCGCGGAGAGCAGCTCGGAGGAAGCCTCCTTCTGCCCCCGCTCCACCTCGGAGAGATAGCCGAGTGAGACTCGGGCGGACGAGGAGACTTCGCGCAGAGTACGGCCCTGGCGTTGGCGCTGCCGACGCAGCACGTCACCAAGCAGGCGACGGAGCAGAATCATCGGTGGCTCCCTCCTCGGACCGCGTAGCCGCATCCTTCTCGCCCCACCGTACCGCCTTGCGCCGCGGCCGTGCGGGGAGCGATGTCGTGTTCACTCAGGGCTGCAAACATCAAAACCCCCCGTTCTGTTCCGTATCCTGTGCCCGCTCATTCCCAGTGTGTTCGCCCGCAAGCTCCTTCAGGAGCAGTGCGAGTACGCTCCGTACACTCTCCATACGAATTTCCGCGCGGTCGCCGTTCAACCGCAGGGCCTCGACTTTTCCGCCACCGGCAGAACCGGAAGCGCCTTCGAACGGGCCGTCCAGAGCGATGAAAACCGTCCCGACGGGCTTCCCGTCCTGCGGTTCGGGCCCGGCGACACCGGTGGTCGCAAGGCCCCAGTCGGCGCCGAGCGCCTTGCGCACTCCGGCCGCCATCTGGGCCGCGACCTGCGGATCGACCGCTCCTCGCTGTGCCAGCAGGGTGGCGTCGACACCGAGCAGTTGGTGCTTCAGCTCGGTGGCGTAGGCGGTCACCGAACCCCGGAAGGCCTTGGACGCTCCGGCGGCGGCTGTGATTTCCGCCGCAACGAGCCCGCCCGTGAGGGACTCGGCGACCGCGAGGGTCTCACCCTTCACTGTCAGTAGTCGCACGACGTCGGCGGCCGAGGAACTCACGCTTCGGTCTCCTCCAACGCGGCCTTGCGCTCGGCGATTCCCTGCCTGCGCAGCACAATGGCCTGTCTCACATAGTCGAGCCCGGTCACCACGGTCAGGATGACCGCGGCCGCCATCACCCACCACCTCAGCGTGGCCAGCCAGCCCGTCAGCGCCAGGACGTACATCCCGACGGCCACTCCCTGCGTCAGTGTCTTGAGCTTGCCGCCTCGGCTGGCCGGGATGACGCCGTACCGGATGACAAGAAAACGCAGCAGAGTGATCCCCAGTTCCCGGCCGAGGATGACGATCGTCACCCACCACGGCAGGTCGCCCAGCGAGGAGAGACAGATCAGCGCAGCGCCCATGATCGCCTTGTCGGCGATGGGGTCGGCGATCTTTCCGAAGTCGGTGACGAGGTTGTAGGTGCGCGCCAGATGCCCGTCGAAGAGGTCGGTGATCATGGCGATGGCGAAGGCCGCCCAGGCGAGCGAGCGCCATGCCGGGTCGTACCCGCCGTCGGCCAGCATCAGCGCGACGAAGCCGGGCACGAGGAGCAGCCGGAGCATGGTGAGCAGATTGGCGATGTTCCAGACGCTGGCCTGGTTGACGGCCGCGGCCGCGATCTTGCCGCCCCGCGCCGGCTTCGCACCGCCCGACGCGGCATCGGAGCCTGCAACGGCGGCAGCATCGGATACGGCATCCGACGTGGCGCCCGGAGCCGGGCTCGCCGGCGCTCCCTGCGCGCCGGAGGAGCCGTTCGCCGCCGATGCCGGTACTCCGGTCATCTGCCCGCCTCCTCACTACACGCGAGCGAGCCCGCCAGTGGCTCGGCCACCAGGTCGACACCTTCCGTACCGACCACCTTGGCCTCGACGATACGGCCGACGCTCAGACCTTCGCCGCTCGTGAGCAGCACCTGGCCGTCGGTCTCCGGCGCCTGGTGCGCCCCGCGGCCGTAGACACCCTCCTCGTCCACGGACTCCACGAGCACGTGGACGGTCTCGCCCACGCGCTCCTCGGCCCGCTGCGAGACCAGCTCCTCGGCCAGCCGGGAGACACGTGCCAGCCGCTCGGCGACGACGTCCTCGTCCAGCTTGTTCTCGTACGTCGCCGCCTCGGTGCCCTCCTCGTCGGAGTAGCCGAAGACGCCGATGGCGTCCAGGCGCGCGCCGTTCAGGAACCGCTCCAGCTCCGCCAGGTCGTCCTCGCTCTCGCCCGGGAAGCCGACGATGAAGTTGGAGCGCACGCCCGCCTCGGGAGCCTTGCTCCGGATGGTGTCGAGCAGTTCCAGGAAGCGGTCGGTGTCGCCGAAGCGGCGCATGGCACGCAGCACGCCGGGGGCCGAGTGCTGGAAGGAGAGGTCGAAGTACGGGGTGATCTTCGGCGTCGAGGTCAGGACGTCGATCAGCCCGGGCCGCATCTCGGCCGGCTGGAGGTAGCTGACGCGCACCCGCTCGAGGCCGTCGACCTCGGCGAGCTCGGGCAGGAGCGACTCCAGTAGGCGGATGTCGCCCAGGTCCTTGCCGTACGAGGTGTTGTTCTCGGAGACCAGCATGATCTCCTTGACGCCCTGCTCGGCCAGCCACCGCGTCTCGTTCAGCACGTCGCTCGGGCGGCGGGAGATGAAGGAGCCCCGGAAGGACGGGATGGCGCAGAAGGAGCAGCGCCGGTCGCAGCCGGAGGCGAGCTTGACCGAGGCGACCGGGGCGCCGTCCAGCCGGCGGCGCAGGGGCGCACGGGGGCCGGAGGCAGGCGCGAGGCCCTCGGGGAGGTCCACCGGAGCGTGTCCTGGCAGTGCGACCTCGGCGGCCGACTCCTGGCGCTCGGCGGGGCTGATCGGCAGCAGCTTGCGCCGGTCGCGCGGGGTGTGGGAGGCGTGGATGCCGCCGTTCAGGATGGTCTGCAGGCGGTCGGAGATGTCCGCGTAGTCGTCGAAGCCGAGCACGCCGTCGGCTTCGGGGAGGGCCTCGGCGAGATCCTTGCCGTACCGCTCGGCCATGCAGCCCACCGCCACGACGGCCTGGGTTCTCCCGTGCCCCTTGAGATCGTTGGCCTCCAGGAGGGCATCGACGGAGTCCTTCTTGGCGGCGTCGACGAAGCCACAGGTGTTGACGACGGCGACATCCGCGTCCGCGGCGTCCTCCACGAGGTCCCAGCCGTCCGCCTCCAAGCGGCCTGCGAGCTCCTCCGAGTCCACCTCGTTACGGGCGCAGCCAAGGGTGACGAGTGCGACGGTACGGCGTTCAGGCATGGGCTCAAGACTACTTTGTCTCACTGACAGCCCACGTCGACGGGGTTGGCCGATCTTGGCCAACCCCGTGCGCACTCAACCGTTCCGACCGGGTTATCCGACCTGAGGGTCGCCCTTCGTATACGTCAGGCGCTCCACCGCTCCGGGCTGGAAGTCGTCCTCGATCTTCTTGCCGTTGACGTAGAGCTGGATCGCCCCGGCGTCACCGAGGACGAGGTTGATCTTCTCGCTGTCCTGGAAGGTCTTGGAGTCGCCCTGCTTGAGGAGCCCGTCGAACAGGAGCCGGCCGTTGTGATCCTTGGCCGAGATCCAGCTGCGTCCGTCGGCGGCGCTGACCTGGACGGTGACCTTGTCCTGGGGCGCGGCCGCGATAGCGCTGTCCGACGGGTCGGACTTCGGGACGTCGGACTTGCTGTTCTTGGGCGTGGGCGAGGCGGACTTGCTGGTCGTGGGCGTGGAGCCCTCGGCGACCTGCGTCTTGGAGCCGCCGTCGTCGTCCCCGCCCTTGAAGGCGGTGAACCCGACGAAACCGATCACGGCGACGATCGCGGCGACCATCGCCGCGGTCCAGTTGGGCCCGCGCCGCTCGGGGCGGATGCGTTCCGCCTCGAAGAGGGGCGCCGCCGGGGTCGGGGCCGGGCGGCCGCCGTGGTCGGCGTCGTACTGCTCGAGCAGCGGGGCCGGATCGAGGTGGACAGCCTTCGCCAGGGTCCGGATGTGCCCGCGCGCGTACACGTCTCCGCCGCAGGGGGCGAAGTCGTCCGCCTCGATGGCGTGCACGATCGCGATGCGGACCCGGGTGGCATTGGTGACGTCCTCGACGGTCAGCCCGGCGTCGATACGCGCCTGTTTGAGGGCGCGGCCGACGGAGAGGCGGGCTGCCTCGCGGTCGTCTTCGAACGGACGCTCGTCTTCAGGGGAGTTGCCGATGGACACGGGGGCGCCTTTCGAGCGTTTAAGCCACCTGTGCTGCAGGTTCAGTCTATGGGGGGTGCGAAAGGGTGGGGCAACCGGGCGGTGGAGCTTGTTAGCCCATCGGTATGGCCGGACACGCCGATGGTGGTGTGCGCGCTTGTCGCTTCCCTCAACTTGACGTACGCGGAAGGGAAACGGTTGCTCAATGATCCCTTACGGGTGAGTCACGATCGCACATCGGCGCCCCACCCACACGGGCTCTTCCTCAAGCCTCCCCGCGGATCACCGCGAGCACTCCGTCCAGCTCATCAGGCTTCACAAGAACGTCACGAGCCTTCGACCCTTCGCTCGGCCCGACGATGCCTCTGGACTCCATCAGGTCCATGAGCCGACCGGCCTTGGCGAACCCGACGCGCAGCTTCCGCTGGAGCATGGACGTCGAACCGAACTGCGTCGAGACCACGAGTTCGGCCGCCTGGCACAACAGGTCCAGGTCGTCGCCGATCTCCTCGTCGATCTCCTTCTTCTGCTTCGTCCCTACGGTGACGTCGTCCCGGAAGACGGGCGCCATCTGGTCCTTGCAGTGCTGGACGACGGCCGCGACCTCGTCCTCGGTCACGAAAGCGCCCTGCATACGGGTCGGCTTGTTGGCCCCCATCGGCAGGAACAGCCCGTCGCCCTTGCCGATGAGCTTCTCGGCACCGGGCTGGTCGAGGATGACGCGGCTGTCGGCGAGCGAGGAGGTGGCGAACGCGAGCCGCGAGGGCACGTTCGCCTTGATCAGACCGGTGACGACGTCGACCGACGGCCGCTGCGTGGCGAGGACCAGGTGGATGCCGGCCGCACGCGCGAGCTGCGTGATACGGACGATCGCGTCCTCGACGTCACGCGGCGCGACCATCATCAGGTCGGCGAGCTCGTCGACGATCACCAGCAGGTACGGGTACGGCTGCAGCTCCCGCTCACTGCCCTCGGGCGGCTTGACCTTGCCGTTCCTGATGGCCTCGTTGAAGTCGTCGATGTGCCGGAAGCCGTACGCCGCCAGGTCGTCGTAGCGCAGATCCATCTCTCGTACGACCCACTGGAGCGCCTCGGCGGCCCGCTTCGGGTTGGTGATGATCGGCGTGATCAGGTGCGGAATGCCTTCGTACGCGGTGAGTTCGACGCGCTTGGGGTCGACGAGGACCATACGGACGTCCTCGGGAGTCGCGCGGACCATGATTGACGTGATCAGGCAGTTAATGCACGACGATTTACCGGAACCGGTGGCTCCGGCCACGAGGACGTGCGGCATCTTCGCGAGGTTGGCCATCACATAGCCGCCCTCGACGTCCTTGCCGAGCGCGACCAGCATCGGGTGATCGTCCTCGGCGGCCGCCGCGAGGCGCAGCACGTCACCGAGGTTGACCATCTCGCGGTCGGTGTTGGGGATTTCGATGCCGACCGCGGACTTGCCCGGGATCGGGCTGATGATCCGCACGTCCGGGCTGGCGACCGCGTACGCGATGTTCTTCGTCAGCGCGGTGATCCGCTCGACCTTCACGGCGGGACCGAGTTCGACCTCGTAGCGCGTGACCGTCGGCCCGCGCGTGAAGCCGGTGACGGCGGCGTCGACCTTGAACTCGGAGAAGACGTTCGTGAGGGAGGCGACCACCGCGTCGTTGGCGGCACTGCGCGCCTTGCCGGGACCACCGCGCTCGAGGAGGTCGAGCGAGGGCAGCGAGTAGGTGATGTCGCCGGACAGCTGGAGCTGCTCGGCGCGCGGCGGCAGCTCACTCGGAGCCTCGGGGGCGGGCTTGGTGAGGTCCGCGACCTCGACCTTCAGCTTCTCCTGCTTGGGTCGCGCGGCCGGCACCGGCGTCGGGGTGGGCGTCGTCTCCTCGCGGTCGCCCACGCTCACGCCCTGCGTGAGGTCGGCGACGATGGGCGAGGGCGGCATCCCGTGCATGACGGCGCCGTCGAGCGCGGCAGCGGCGGCAGCGGCGACGTCCACGGCGTCCATCGAGCGCCCCATGTCGGGCTGCGGCACCGCGGACCGCCGCGGGCGGCCCCGACGCCGCGAGAGGGCCTCCTGCTCAGCGCCGTCGGGGTCGTACGGCTCCGGGGCGGGCCCGCGCCTGCGGGTGCGCTGGGGCAGCGCGTCGCGCCACTGGTCGTCGTAGCGCTCGTCGTCGTCGTTGAGTTCGTCGTCCTCCGGGTCGTGGAGGATGCCGAGCTTCACGCCGAGAAGCCGCAGTCGCTGCGGGATCGCGTTGACCGGGGTGGCCGTGACGACGAGCAGACCGAAGATCGTCAGCAGCACCAGCAGCGGTACGGCGAGCACTTCGCCCATCGTGTACGTCAGCGGGGTCGCCGCAGCCCAGCCGATGAGGCCGCCGGCGTCCCTTATCGCCTGCATGCCCTCGCTGCGGGCGGGCGCGCCGCAGGCGATGTGGACCTGGCCGAGCACGCCGATGACGAGTGCGGACAGGCCGATCACGATGCGGCCGTTGGCCTCGGGCTTCTCGGGGTGCCGGATGAAGCGCACGGCGATGACCGCGAGCAGTATCGGCACGAGCAGATCGAGGCGGCCGAAGGAGCCGGTCACCAGGATCTCGACGAGGTCGCCGACGGGGCCGCGCAGGTCGGCCCAGGTTCCCGCGGCGACGATCAGTGCGATGCCGAAGAGCAGCAGGGCGACGCCGTCCTTGCGGTGTGCGGGGTCAAGGTTCTTGGCGCCGTTCCCTATGCCGCGGAAAACGGCACCGACGGCGTGCGCGACGCCGAGCCAGAGGGCGCGTACGAGCTTGTAGATGCCCCCGGTCGGGTTCGGCGCAGGCTTCGGTGGCGGCGCCGACTTCTTCGCCGCGGCCTTCTTGGCGGGCGCCTTCTTCGCCGGAGCCTTTTTCGCAGCGGCCTTCTTCGCCGGAGCCGCCGCCTTCTTCGCGGGCTGCTTCTTGGCAGCGGAGGGACGTGAGGCCATAGGTGTGAGGTTACCGGTGTGGACGACGACGGACACGTGTGCCCACTGCTTCACCCGTTCGTGTCGCCCCTGTGAAGGCGCGGAACTGACGCGTCCTCATCCGCAACTGTGCCGCGCCCGGGCGTCAGTTCTGCGAGGACACCGAGGAGGCGCTGCCGGCACCCGGCTCCAAGGCGTCCAGCGCCCGCCGCAGTCCAGTGAGTTTGCGTTCGAGATGGGCCGCGGTCGCCACCGCCGCCGCGTCCGCCGACTCGTCGTCGAGCTGCTTGGACAGCGCTTCCGCCTGCTCCTCGACCGCCGCGAGCCGCGCCGACAACTCGGCGAGCAGACTCGCCGGCTCCTTGGCCTCGCCGACCGAGGCCTTGCCGCCGCCACCCTCCAACTGGAGCCGCAGCAGCGCCGCCTGCTCCCTCAGCTGGCAGTTCTTCATGTACAGCTCGACGAAGACCGAGACCTTCGCGCGCAGCACCCACGGGTCGAACGGCTTGGAGATGTAGTCGACCGCGCCCGCCGCATAGCCACGGAAGGTGTGATGCGGACCGTGGTTGATCGCGGTGAGAAAGATGATCGGGATGTCCCGGGTCCGCTCTCGCCGCTTGATGTGCGCGGCTGTTTCGAAACCGTCCATGCCCGGCATCTGCACGTCCAGCAGAATGACCGCGAAGTCGTCCGTGAGCAGTGCTTTGAGCGCTTCCTCCCCGGACGATGCCCGCACCAGCGTCTGATCGAGCGCAGAGAGGATCGCCTCCAGCGCCAGCAGATTCTCCGGCCGGTCATCGACCAGGAGGATCTTGGCCTTCTGCACCATGGCCCGCCCTCCTCGCCCCGGATGTGCACCGGGCGCCGCCCCTGGGGACGACTCCCTTTCGCCGCCCGTCCTTGTGCCGGTCATCGTAGCCGCACCCCGCCTGTCGCCACACCCTGTCACCGCGATGTCACTGTGCACGTAGCAGAAACGTAGCGGGAGACCAGAAGGTTCCCCGAATCCCGTACTTCTACACGGCTTCGGCCACACTGAGTCAGCAACTCCGCGTGAACATCGATGGTTCCCGTCACTCCCCCCGCATCCACTGCTCCATCACCGCCAACAGGTGATCGGGGTCGACCGGCTTGGTGACGTAGTCGGAGGCGCCCGACTCGATCGCCTTCTCCCGGTCGCCCTTCATCGCCTTCGCCGTCAGCGCGATGATCGGCAGGCCCGCGAACTGCGGCATCCTGCGGATCGCCGTCGTCGTCGCATAACCGTCCATCTCGGGCATCATGATGTCCATCAGGACGACCGCGACATCGTCGTGCTGTTCCAGGACCTCAATGCCCTCGCGGCCGTTCTCGGCGTACAGCACGGACAGTCCGTGCTGCTCGAGGACGCTGGTCAGCGCGAACACGTTACGGATGTCGTCGTCGACGATCAGCACCTTCTGGCCACCGAACCGGATGCCGCGGGGCACCTGTGGCGCCGTGTTCTGCTCCTCGGCCGACCACTGCTCCGACGGCGCGGAGCGCTGGTCCGCGTCCAGTCCGTTCTTGCGGCGGCGCCTGAAGAGCGCGGCGGCGCCGTTCTGCGCCTGCTGGTACGACCGCACCTCGGCCGGCGTCTCGATCTCCACGTCGGAGAGCTGGGACAGGTCGGCGGCGGCCACCAGGTCGCTCGCCCCGAGGGCGGCCACGGGCTGCTGATAACCCTGCGGCGGCAGTTCGCTCGGGTGCAGCGGCAAATACAGCGTGAACGTCGAGCCGCGTCCCGGTTCGCTCTGTGCGTGGATCTCCCCGCCGAGCAACTGGGCGATCTCCCGCGAGATCGACAGGCCGAGGCCCGTACCGCCGTACTTGCGACTGGTCGTACCGTCCGCCTGCTTGAACGCCTCGAAGATCACCCGCATCTTGCTGGCGGCGATCCCGATGCCGGTGTCGGTCACGGAGAACGCGATCAGGTCCGCGTCCGGATCGCTCATCGAGCCGGTCTCGAGCAGCTGTTCCCGGATAGCCACCGGAACATCCCGTCCGGCGGGCCGGATGACGAGTTCGACGGCCCCGGAGTCGGTGAACTTCACCGCGTTGGACAGCAGGTTGCGCAGCACCTGCAGGAGGCGCTGTTCGTCTGTGTGCAGCGTGGCGGGCAGCTCCGGGGAGACCCGTACGGACAGGTCGAGGCCCTTCTCCGCGGTCAGCGGCCGGAAGGTGGCCTCCACGTAGTCGACGAGCTGGACGAGCGCGATACGCGTCGGGGAGACGTCCATCTTGCCCGCCTCGACCTTCGACAGGTCGAGGATGTCGTTGATCAGCTGGAGCAGGTCGGAGCCGGCGCCGTGGATGGTCTCGGCGAACTCGACCTGCTTCGGGGTGAGGTTGGAGTCCGCGTTGTCGGCGAGCAACTTGGCAAGAATCAGCAGCGAGTTGAGCGGCGTACGCAGTTCGTGCGACATGTTGGCGAGGAACTCGCTCTTGTAGCGCATCGACACCGCGAGCTGCTCGGCACGCTCCTCCAGGACCTGCCGCGCCTCTTCGATCTCGGTGTTCTTCACCTCGATGTCGCGGTTCTGCTGGGCCAACAGCTCGGCCTTCTCCTCCAGTTCGGCGTTGGACGCCTGCAGCGCCTTCTGCCGGTTCTCCAACTCCGCCGAACGCTCACGGAGTTGCTCGGTCAGCTCCTGCGACTGCTTCAGCAGCTGCTCCGTCTTGGTGTTGACGGAGATGGTGTTGACGCTGGTCGCGATCATCTCGGCGATCTGGTTGAGGAAGTCCTTCTGGATCTGGGTGAAGGGAGTGAAGGAGGCCAGCTCGATGATGCCGAGCACCTTGCCCTCGAACAGCACCGGAAGGACGATCACCTGCGCGGGCGGCGCCTCGCCCAGGCCCGAGGAGATCTTCAGGTAACCGCTGGGCGCGTTCTCCACCAGGATCGTGCGTTTCTCCTCGGCGGCCGTCCCGATCAGCGCCTCACCCGGCCGGAACGACGTCGGCATGGAGCCCATCGAGTAGCCGTACGACCCCAACATGCGCAGTTCGTACGCGTCCTCGCTCTCGGCACTGAGGTCCTTGCCGTCGACGAGCGGCATCGCGACGAAGAACGCGCCGTGCTGCGCCGAGACCACCGGCGTCAGCTCGCTCATGATCAGCGAGGCCACGTCCTGCAGGTCGCGGCGGCCCTGCATCAGCGCGGAGATACGGGCGAGGTTGCCCTTGAGCCAGTCCTGCTCCTTGTTGGCGATCGTGGTGTCGCGCAGGTTGGCGATCATCTTGTTGATGTAGTCCTGCAGTTCCTGGATCTCGCCGGACGCGTCGACGTCGATCTTCAGGTTCAGGTCGCCACGGGTCACCGCGGTCGCCACGCGCGCGATGGCGCGCACCTGCCGGGTGAGGTTTCCTGCCATTTCGTTCACGGACTCGGTGAGGTCGCGCCAGGTGCCGTCGACGTCACGCACGCGTGCCTGACCACCGAGCTGCCCCTCGGTGCCCACCTCGCGGGCGACTCGGGTGACCTCCTCGGCGAAGCTGGACAGCTGGTCGACCATCGTGTTGATCGTCGTCTTGAGCTCGAGGATCTCGCCGCGCGCGTCAATGTCGATCTTCTTGGTCAAGTCGCCCTTGGCGATGGCCGTCGTCACCATGGCGATGTTGCGCACCTGACCGGTCAGGTTGGACGCCATCTGGTTCACGGACTCGGTGAGGTCCTTCCACGTACCGGCCACGCCCGGTACGTGCGCCTGGCCGCCCAGGATGCCGTCCGTGCCCACCTCGCGGGCCACCTTGGTGACCTGGTCGGCGAACGAACTCAGCGTCTTCACCATGGTGTTGAAGGTGTCGGCGAGCTGCGCGACCTCGCCGCGCGCCTCGATGGTCACCGTCCGGGTGAGGTCGCCGTTGGCGACCGCGTTCGCGACCTGGGAGATGTTCCGCACCTGCATGGTCAGGTTCTTGGCCATCAGGTTCACGTTGCCGCTGAGGTCCTTCCAGATGCCCGTGACACCCGGCACGTGCGCCTGGCCGCCCAGGATGCCCTCGGTGCCCACCTCGCGGGCCACCCGGGTCACCTGCTCGGCGAAGCTGGACAGCTGGTCCACCATCGTGTTGACCGTCGTGACGAGCTCGAGAATCTCGCCCTTCGCGTCAACAGTGATCTTCTTGGACAGGTCGCCCTTGGCGACCGCGGTCGTGACCTCGGCGATGTTGCGCACCTGGATGGTCAGGTTGTTCGCCATGAAGTTCACGGACTGGGTGAGGTCCTTCCAGGTGCCGGAGACACCCTGCACCTCGGCCTGACCGCCGAGCTGGCCCTCCGTGCCCACCTCACGGGCGACCCTGGTGACCTCCTCCGCGAACGACGACAGCTGGTCGACCATCGTGTTCAGCGTGTTCTTCAGCTCCAGGATCTCACCGCGCGCGTCCACGGTGATCTTCTGCGACAGGTCACCGCGGGCGACCGCGGTGGCGACCTGGGCGATGTTGCGCACCTGGGCCGTAAGGTTTCCTGCCATTCCGTTCACGGAGTCGGTCAGGTCCCGCCACACACCGGCCACGCCGGGCACCTGCGCCTGACCGCCGAGACGGCCCTCCGTGCCCACCTCACGGGCCACCCGGGTCACCTGGTCGGCGAACCCGGAGAGCTGGTCGACCATCGTGTTGATGGTGTTCTTCAGCTCCAGGATCTCACCGCGCGCGTCCACGTCGATCTTCTGCGACAGGTCACCCTGAGCCACCGCCGTCGTCACCTGGGCGATGTTGCGCACCTGGGCCGTCAGGTTGCCGGCCATGCCGTTGACGGAGTCGGTGAGCTCCTTCCACGTACCGGCGACCCCGGGTACGACCGCCTGACCGCCGAGGCGGCCCTCCGTGCCCACGTCCCGGGCCATCCGAGTCACCTGGTCGGCGAAGGACGACAGCTGGTCCACCATCGTGTTCACGGTGTTCTTCAGCTGGAGCATCTCGCCGGAGACGTCGACGGTGACCTTCTGGGAGAGGTCGCCGTTGGCCACGGCCGTCGTCACCTGGGCGATGTTGCGCACCTGCCCGGTGAGGTTGCGGAACGCGGTGTTGACCGAGTCGGTCAAGTCCTTCCACGTGCCCGCAGCGCCGGGCACCTGCGCCTGCCCGCCCAGCTCACCCTCGACACCGACCTCCCGCGCCACACGCGTGACCTCGGAACCGAAGGACGACAGCTGGTCCACCATCCCGTTGACGGTGTTCTTCAGCTCCAGCATCTCGCCGGCCACGTCGACGGTGACCTTCTGGGACAGGTCACCGTTGGCCACGGCCGTCGTCACCGCGGCAATGTCCCTCACCTGAATGGTGAGATTCCGGAACACCGTGTTGACGGAATCCGTCAGGTCCTTCCACGTACCCGCCGCGCCCGGCACGTTCGCCTGCCCGCCCAGCTGCCCGGCCGCACCGACCTCGTTGGCCACACGAGTGACCTCGTCCGCGAAGATCCGCAGCGTCTCGGTCATCTGGTTGATCGTGTCCGCGAGCTGCGCGACCTCGCCACGTGCGGAAACGGTCACCTTCTGCGACAGGTCACCGCTGGCGACCGCGGTGGTGACCTGCGCGATCCCGCGCACCTGGGCCGTAAGGTTGCCGGCCATGAGGTTCACCGAATCGGTGAGGTCCTTCCACACACCGGCCACACCCGGCACCTGCGCCTGGCCGCCGAGCTCGCCCTCGGTGCCCACCTCGCGCGCGACTCGAGTCACCTCGGAGGAGAACGACGACAGCTGGTCCACCATCGTGTTGACGGTGTTCTTCAGCTCCAGCATCTCGCCGGCGACATGAACGGTGACCTTCCGCGACAGGTCGCCCTTCGCCACCGCGGTCGTCACCAGAGCGATGTCCCGCACCTGGGCCGTCAGCCGGTACGCCATCGTGTTGACGGAGTCCGTGAGGTCCTTCCACGAACCCGACATGCCACGCACGCGTGCCTGCCCGCCGAGCTTGCCCTCGGTGCCCACCTCGCTGGCCACGCGCGTGACCTCGTCGGTGAACGTCGACAGCTGATCGACAAGGTTGTTTACAGTCCGTCCGACCTTGAGGAACTCCCCGCGCAGCGGATGCCCGGTCCCGTCCGGCGCCTGCGTCCGCAGCTCCATGCGCGGCGACAGATCACCCTCCGCCACCGCCGACAGCACCCGGCCGACCTCGGAGACGGGCCGTACAAGGTCGTCCACAAGCGCGTTGGAGGCCTCGATGGCGGCCGCCCAGGAACCCTCGTAGGCGCCCGTCTCCAGCCGTTCCGTGAGCTTGCCCTCGCGGCCCACCATGCGCCGCACCCGCGACAACTCACCCGTCAAATGCAGATTGCGGTCGGCCACCTCGTTGAAAACCGCAGCAATCTCCGACATCACGCCGTCGCCGGACACCGTGAGCCGCTTGCGGAAGTTCCCGTCACGCATCGAAACGAGAGCCGCCAGCAGTCGGTTCAGGGCCGCCGTGTCCACCGCGGTGGTCCCGCCGCGTGGTTTGCGCTGGTTGTTCAGGGACTGTCCGCCTTTCGCGCGCGTCTTAGTGCCCCGCGTCGCTGCGCCAGACTCCACTGTGTCCCTCCCGCAGGGGTCGACCGTTACTGCTGTGCTCCGGTACTACTGCTCGACGTACCCGTTACTGCTGCGCATTTCTGCCGGATATACCAGGCCGCACCACGGGCTGCTGCCCACAGGACGCGGTACACACTCAGCCTGCCCGTACCTTCACAAGAAGCTTGCCCAGTGTTTCACCCTGCCTGAACCCGGCCATAACAGTTCGGCAGCTTCGCACATCGTCCGCACACCCTCTGGGCGGAAACACTGCAGACCGGCATCCGCATGGCCGTCGAAGGTAAGTAACCTTGCATGCGGCTGTCCAGCCACGCCGGTCCGTCCGGCCTGGGCGGTGGCACGAGAACGAGCGGGCATCGGAGGGGCGGCCGCACACATGACCACCGGACTGATCCCGGGGGAACAGCCCCCGGACCCCCGGCCGACGGGCGGTCTGCCGCATCAGCGGCACGAGCCGGTCGGCCAGGGAGCCCTGCACGTCGACAACCGGACGAGGAGTTCTGTGATCACCGCGCGCGCGGCCGCCAGCTTCGAGCCCGTCGGGCGATCGGTAGCGACTGCCCGCTCCTTCGTCCGCGACACCCTCCAGGGCTGGGGCTTCGCCGACATCGTCGACGACGCCGTGGTCCTCACCAGCGAACTGGTGACCAACGCCGTGGTGCACGCCGGCACGTCCGCGGACGTCCTGTGTCTGCGCAGCGACGAAGGAGTACGGATCGAGGTCGCCGACCGCTACCCGGAGCGCGAGATCCCCCTCCAGGGCTCGCCCGTCAACATGGGCAGCCCCGACCGCGAGGGCGGCCGCGGACTCCAGCTGTGCGCGGCGCTGGCCGGCCGCTGGGGCGTCGAGTACACGCCTACGCAGAAGCAGGTCTGGTTCCAACTCGACCTCCCCGAGCGGCAGGTGGGCACCCGCGCCGCCGGCCCCTCCCTGCCCTCCGCCCTTCTCCCGCTCGCCGACGGCCGGGTCCGCGTCGCGGTCGTCCAGATCGACCGCACCGGCTCCATCACGTCGTGGAACGAGGACGCGGAGGAACTCTTCGGCTACGCGGCCGACCAGGTAATCGGAAAGCCTCTTACCGATCTCGCCGCCTGGCCGCACACGCCCGGCACCAGCACCGGCATCGCAGAGGCGCTCCAACTCTCCCGCTGGGAAGGCAGTTACGGCATAAGGGGCGCCAACGGCCGTGTCACACCCGTGTACGCCTCCCACCTCCGGGTCCGTGACACGGGCGGCGAGCCGTCGACGGTCTGCCTCCTGGTCCGCGACCACGAACGGGCCGTCCTGCAGACGCCGTTGCGCATGCCGGCCTCCGACAGCGCCGCCGTCTCCGACGGCCAGAGCACCGACCCGTTCGAGGTGTTCATCGGCTCCCCGGCTCCGGACGACCTCGACGGCCTCCTCCAGCGCACGGTGGAACGCGCCCGCGACATGCTCGACGCCGACTCCGCCTTCCTGCTCCTCGCGACCGACGACGAAACGGAGTTGGAGGTCCGCGCCTCCACCGGCCTGCCCTCCGCCCGCCAGCGCTTCGCGCGCGTGCCCGTCGAAGCGGGCCCCGGCCGCTACGGCTCGGCCCGCATGCCGGCGGTCCACGACGACCTGACGGCCGTACCTGGCGCCGTACCGCTGCTGAGCGGCACGGGCATGCGCTCGGTCGTCACGGTCCCCCTGAAGGTCGAGGGCCGCCTCACCGGCTCCCTGGGCGTTGCGGCCGAGTCCCCCGGCAGATACTCCAACGAGGAGGCCCTGCGCCTCCAATTCGCCGCCGACCGCATCGCGTTGGCCGTCGAGTCGGCCCGTCTGGGCGAGCTGGAGCGCCTGCGCCGCGGCTCGCTCAGCTTCCTCGTCGAGGCCTCCGACCTCCTCGCCGGCACCCTGGACCGCGACCAGACCCTGGCCCTGATGGCCCAGATGACGGTCCCCACGCTCGCCACCTGGTGCGCGGTCTACACGATCGCCGACCAGGCCTCCGAGCCGTACCTGTCGTACGTCCTGCACGAGGACGAGGAACTCATCGACGGCATCAAGTCGTTGCTCTCGAAGGTCCCGCCTCCGGACCCGGTCCCCACGCCCGGCGCCCGCGTCTGGTCGGCCCCCGGCGAGGTCGCCCATCGCGCGGCCCTGCGCAGCTCCATGCGCAGCCTGGGCCTGAGCGGCGGCCCGACCCACCAGGTCGCCTCGGGCATCGGCCCGACCCTCGCCACGGCCTCCGCGGTCGGCGGCGAAACCGTCGTCCTCCCGCTGGTCGCCCGCAACCGCGTCATCGGCATGCTGACCCTCGGCAAGCCCACCGACGAACACTTCCGCCAGGAAATCCTGGAACTGGCCGAGGACTTGAGCCGACGGGCCGCACTGGCGCTGGACAACGCCCGCCTGTACTCGGAGCGCACGGCCATCAGCCAGTCCCTCCAGCGCAGCCTCCTGCCCCCGGAACTCCCGGAGATCGGCGGCGTCGAGGTCGAGGTCATCTACCGCGCGGCCGGCGAGGGCAACGAGGTTGGCGGCGACTTCTACGACCTCTTCCCGATCAGCGACGGCGCCTACGGCTTCGCGATCGGCGACGTCTGCGGTACGGGCCCGAACGCAGCCGCGGTCACGGGCCTGGCCCGCCACGCCCTGCGCCTGCTGGCCCGCGAGGGCCTCAGTGGCCCCGCGGTCCTGGAGCGGCTGAACTCGGCCATTCTCGACGAAGGCGCCCGCAGTCGCTTCCTGACCCTCCTCTACGGCGAGTTGCGCCCCCAGGAGGACGGCAGCGCGGAACTGAAGGTGGTCTGCGCAGGCCACCCGCTCCCGCTCCGCCTGCGCCAGGACGGCACGGTCGAACCGGCCGCCGAACCCCAGCCGCTCCTCGGCGTCATGGAGGACCTGGAACTCTACGAGCAGACGGTCACCCTCGACCCCGGCGATGTCCTCCTGTGCGTCACGGACGGCGTCACCGAGCGCCGCGAGGGCACCCGCATGCTGGGCGACGACGGCCTCACCGACGTCCTCACAACCTGCACGGGCCTGACAGCCGGCGCGGTCGCGGCCCGCATCATGCGCGCGGTGGAACGCTTCGCATCCGACGCCCCGTCCGACGACATGGCGATCCTGGCGATGCGGGTCCCGGGCCTCCACAAGGACTGAGAGAGATAAGGGCACGAAAAAGGCCCCGCCCGGATGGGCGGGGCCTTTCGACTGGAGCCCCCAAACGGAATCGAACCGTTGACCTTCTCCTTACCATGGAGACGCTCTGCCGACTGAGCTATAGGGGCCTGTTGCCTTTTCGAGGTTTCCCTCGCGGCAACGGAATAGATCATACCCCGAACATACGCGTGCTCCCAACCACGACGGCCAGTCCGGCCGCCTGCTCAGAAGGCAGGCTGAAGCAGTCCGCCGAGCGCATTGCAGGCGCCGACAATCCGCTGCATGTCCCGCTTCGTCAACGCGGCGTCCACAGGCAGCGCGAGAGTCTCGTCGGCGGCCCGCTCGGTCTCCGGCAGCGACACACACCGACGGAACTCCGGCAGCCGGTGCACGGGCGTCTTCACCGGCACCCGGCACTCAACTCCCCTGGCCCGCACGGCCCGGGCGAAGGCGTCCCGATCAGGTCGCCCGTTCCCCGGCACACGCACGACGTACTGCTGATAGGTGTGCCCGTCACCGCCGTCGGGCGTCCGCACACCCCTCAACTTCGCATCGAGATAGGCGGCTCGCTCCCGCCGCTGAGCAATCTCGTCGTACGGCGCCTCGGACTCCCCCTGCTCCAGCACCAGAAGCCCGTGCCGCTGCCCGACACCGTGCAGCCGTGCGATGTCGGCCAGCCGGCCGAAGCGGTGTACGACAACGACTGCCGCCGTACGCGGAGTTATCGACGCCTCCACAGCGGACGCGTCGAGGCAGTACGTCAGCGGATCTATGTCGGCGAACACCGGCAGCGCACCGGCGAGGGCGACGGCCCCGGCGACCTCGGCGTTCCCGAAGGCCGGTACGACGACCTCGTCACCGAGTCCGACACCGGCGGCCCTGAGCATTGCAGCAGTACCCATGCTTCGGATGGTTGTTGCGCAACGTGAACTTCAAGTGACGCAGAACAAAAAAGGGTTGGACCCCGAACCGAAGTTCAGGATCCAACCCTTTGAATAATTGTTCGGCGGCGTCCTACTCTCCCACAGGGTCCCCCCTGCAGTACCATCGGCGCTGTAAGGCTTAGCTTCCGGGTTCGGAATGTAACCGGGCGT